>JAJXYO010000034.1 GCA_021780495.1 Deltaproteobacteria bacterium | reverse complement strand
CTTCGGGTTTCTTGTAGTCTTTCATCAAAATGTCGAGCAGTTCGTCGGTCGTGGCCATCGGTCCCTCCAGTGAATTGGGATTTCAACCGATTTTGGCCATTTACACAATCTATTTTACACCCTCTTTCATCAAGGAGTTTGTCCGCACAGTCAGGATTATCTTGGGCAATATACAACCAGATTTCGTCAAGGTCGTTTTCAGCCTCGGGGCTTTTGAGGACTCTCAACATCAGGCGTTAGCCTCGTTCAGTTGTGCAGCAAGCCGCTTACGACCTCGCGCCTTGATAGCACTCACGTCTAAAGGTGTTGGCTCACCGCTATCCAAGCCTTTCTTGATTTCGGCTCTGAGTTCTTCAACACGCAGAACCTGTCTCCGATCTCTTACTTCAAGAAGACGTAGTGCATCGCGCATAACTTCGCTTGCAGAACCATAAAGCCCGCTCTCCACCTTGTTTTTTACCAGTGCTTCGAGTTGCGGTGTAAGTGAAATGTTCATTTTTTGCACCTCCCTTGGCTTAAATAATAACAGAGAATAACAAGCTTTGTTATAAAAAAGTGAAGTCAGAAAATATTTTGAAACTTGTAAACCGGGAAAGCTGAATGTCCAACAAGGCTTACGACCTGCCCAAAAACCCGGCAGGTCAAAGCCATGCCCGTTGGGTGAAAATACAATAAACATTGAAAGTCTATGTAGCGTTGTTCGGGAGTTTATAGATGGAGTATAGAGTCGCGCTAGGTATTCTTGGGCTTGTAGTTGGAAGTGCTGGTGGTTTTATCTTGCTCAATCAAAGATTTCCTCAAAGGTGGAATGCTGCACCTCCTGTCGAAGGTCCTTTAGCCTCAGTTGGTGGCTTGATACTGATAGGTTTAGGGCTCTATTATCTCTACAGTGCAATAAAAAAGACAAAGAATGGCGGAGAAGGGTAATTGCCACACGACGGCAACCGGACAAGACACAAGTCATGAATGCTGTGGTATCAGCCGAATCTCCAGTTTGCAGTTGACAGCAGCAGCGTACTTGCGGAGCATCTCAAGAGACGGAGAATGACGGTGAGAACCGAGTGAAGCTTCTACTCTTGCCAATGAGGGTTGAGAAACTCCCATTTTGGCAGCCACTTGCTCCTGGGTCATCCCTGCCTGACGACGCGCCAAAAGCAGAGCATCCAGAGCGGAAAATTCATCATCCAAGGCTTCCCAAGCTTTCTTGAAATTGGGGTCTTGAAGATCTTTATCTAATTTTTTCTTGGGGTCGTATGCAACTGGTTTATAGCTCATTACTATTTACCTCCTTCTGCCGAGTGAGCGCTATATCGAGTTCCCGTTTTGGTGTCTTATCCGTCTTTTTTATGAAACTGTGGAGAATTATTATCTTTCGTCCGACCATGGTGCAGAAAAATACTCTTCCAATTCCTTCTTCTGCCTTGGCACGGATTTCAAAAAGGCCATCACCAAGAGCACGTGTGTGCGGCATTCCCAAGTTGGGACCGTATTCTTCCATGCGCACAGACAGTGCCCGAAAGCGAGCACACAAGCCCACAGGCCAAGAGTCAAGCTCAGCTTCGACAGTTTCATTGTAATATGAAAGGTGGAAAACCTTGATCCAAATATACCACGCATGTTATAAAAGTAAAGAATTATAAAAGCGAAGCCCCAACCATCGGCAAGACCCGCCGAGGGCGGGTCAGCCTCAGCCCCGTTGGCGAACTATACTATTGAACCACAGAAGGTACAGAGAACATAGAGGAGTTATTTAATGAAGGCTGAGTTTTATGGGTGCTTAGGTGGAGGCTTCGGCTTGGTATTTGTCGGCGCCAGACTGCTAGAAACAGGAAGTTATTATTTTCGAGGCATTAATCTCAACTTTTCCAGCCATAAGTATGTGGCAGGTTCAACATTTCTTTTGTTTGGAATCTTTTTCATTGTAAATTCTGTTTTTGTCTACAGAAAATCAAATAAATGATAGTAGAAGAACAGTCACAATATTAGACCGCAACTGTCGCAGCGACTATAGGCTGTGTCTCTGAAGGCAACAACAAAGAAACAACGAAGGAAGATATCCTTGTTGTTCTCGTTTATGTTGGACCTGTAACGCTGTGAAAGGAAGGCCTCATGCCCCACTACCAGATCGCAGTTATCATCGGCAGCCTGCGCCGTGATTCTATCAACCGCCAGCTGGCAAACGGCCTGATACAGCTTGCCCCGGCGGAATTCTCGTTCAAGGTGCTGGAGATCGGTGACCTGCCGCTCTTCAACCAGGACTGCGACGAGCATCCGACGGCGTCCGTCACGCGGCTGAAGAACGAGATCGCGGCCGCCTCCGGCCTGCTCTTCGTCACACCGGAATACAACCGCTCCATACCCGGCGTGCTCAAGAACGCCCTCGACCATGGCTCACGCCCTCATGGCCGGAACAGCTGGGCCGGCAAGCCGGCCGGGGTCGTGGGCGCTTCGCTCGGCACCATCGGCACGGCCGTGGCTCAACAGCATCTGCGCACGATCCTCGCCTACCTTGATGTGCCGACACTGGGCCAGCCGGAGGCGTTCATCCAGATTCGGGACGGCTTTCTGAATGACGCGGGCGCCATCGCCAATGACAACACCAGGCTATTCCTGCAGGGCTGGATGGATCGCTTTGCCGCCTGGGTGAAGCTCCACGCTGGGTGAGGACGCACGGTCCCTCGCTGTTCAGGTCACTTCCAGATACGGACGTATGGCGATGCGGCAATCTTCCTTGCACTCGGTCCTGGCAATGGAGCCGATGGCCTCGATGATCTTGGCCACCGAATCGTCCGCCGCAATGATCTCGAGCTTCACCTTCTCAACGAAAGTGGCGACGAACCTGGCACCGCGAAAGATCATTTCCTGACCCTTCCGCTGGCTGTGGGTTATGACGACGCTTTCCGAGAACTCTTCGACACCGATTTGATCGAGGGCGCTGCGCACCTCTTCCAGCTTGAATCGACCTATGACGGCTTCGATCTGCTTCATGACATACCTCCGCGGGCAGAATAACCTCCCGGCACAAAATTTCCGAGATCCCGAGTTCAGATCTACACGCTGTGTGCCAATTCGATGAGTAATTATTCTGGTTTGATTGCGCACAGTTAGCAGCAACGCGCCTTGTGGAGGCCGGGAGCATGCCGGATACGTGTGCAGTTCAGCGGGCTCTGCCCGCTAAGTAGTCACGCCGCCAGGACCGGCCCTTGAACTGGAACGGGAATCCTTTACGCCAAGACCTGCTTGTGTATGTCCCGTCCGATGTAGTAGATTGCGTTCATAGATGAGCCGTCCTCGTGGCAGATGGACAATAGGGTGGAGAATGCTCGGTCAATCAGGATCATTGAAGTGGTACCAGCTGTTTGTCACAGCCGCCTTTCTGGTGCTGCTGCCGAACGATGGCGCAATCTCGAGCGCCGCGGACGGGACAGCGGTTGCAGCGGCTGTAACCGCCACGCCTGACGTTCCTTCGGTTGCAAAACCGACCGATGCCGCTCCCGGTCAACCGACAGCGGTGGATGAAACTCATGCCCTGTTTGAGCGGGATATCCTCAATCAGGTCATCCGCCTGGACAGATTTTTCGGCAACGAGAAGTCGGAGGATCTATTAAAGGCTGAGTACCAGCTGCGCTGGCGCAATTCTCTCCGGCTGGAGCAGGGGGGGCGTATCAAGGTTGGTACGACAGTGCGGGCAAATGTAAAACTTTCCCGGATCAATGAACGGCTCCGCTTAGTGGTGTACGGTGAGAACGAGCCCGAACCGTTCTCATCGACTCTCCCCGCGGATCCGGGCAACCCCGGCTTTGACAGGAGCTCCCAGTCGTTGCGTGTCGTCAACACGGAGCTTCGCTATGGACTGATCCAGACACCATCCCTGGATATTTTCCTCGGTGCCGGAGTTCGCCTGATTCTCCCGCCGGAGGCCTTCGTGCGAAGCCGTCTCCAGTACACGTACAAAATCAGCGCCAAGGCTCTGTTCCACTTCGGCGAAACGCTCTTTGTCAAGAATGAAGGCATCCTGGGGGAGACATCGGAGGCTGGCCTGGAACTATCCATAAACCAGAAAACGCTGCTCAGGTGGTCAAATTCGGCGACCATATCCGATGAGATCAAAGGCCTGGAGTGGGGTACGGAGTTGTCCCTGATTCGAGAATTGTCACCCCGCAGCGGCGTCACCCTGGCAAGCGGCGTTTACGGCAACACCAGTATCGCTGGCGCGGTGAATAATTACCGGGTACTTGCCCGCTATCGTCGAAACTTTTTGAGAAAATGGCTTTTTTATGAACTGGAACCGCAGCTCTCCTGGCCGAGGAGGGACGATGGCAGTTTCCCCCTCAACCACGCTCTCATCTTCCGGCTGGAAATCGTATTCCAGGGGCATGAGAAGTAAACGGCGGTTGAATCCCCGCCCATAGGACGGGGTTTTAAAGACTCGGCAAAAGTTCCGACATCAAATATCCGCCAGAAAATGACCTGGTATCAGGAATGGGCATTCAATGATGCCCGCTCCGCAGAGTCCGGGCGAGGATGGCGAAGGCAAGATCGAGGTTTGTTTCCGGGTTCTGCGCGGGACCGAGTATGCGCACCGGCCCGAGGCGATTGAGCAGGCGGTCGTCACAGCGGGCCGCCGGGCAGTGCCGGCGCAGTTCGCTCTTCAGATGGGCGAAGTTCAGCTCCCGTGTCAATTTCATGCCTGCACCGTGGCCGTCATAGAGCAAGCCGCTCTGGCTGAAGACGGCCGTCGGCCGGTCGCCGGCGTACAGGCAGAGAATCGTATCACGCTCCTCTGTGCTCACCTGTTCCTGATGCTCGACCTTCTTGGTCATCGGTATGCCCCCGGAAAGAAGGGTCTTCCCCAGGCTCAGCTTGCGCTCGGTAACCGTGATTGATTTTGACTCTCCACGTATGCGCGTTCCGCTCAGCAACAGGTCGATATCCTCGTAGGCGATTTCGGCACACCGGCCGTCGCCGGATTCGATGCGCACGGCCTGCTCGTTCATCTCAAAGCGGCGCACCACGAAACAACTGGCAAGGCTGGGAACCGCATCGGCGTCAATCACCGCTGTCGCTACCCCGCTCTGGTCCAGCTTTGCCGCCATGGTCAGGGCGGCGTGCGGATCAGCAAAATTGGCCACCACAGCCGGACCGCCGCCGATCATGCGTTGCCGCATTTCATAGGGCGTTATGCCCACGGTACCTGCCAGCGCCTGGATCAACTCGGTTGTTTCTTCCTTCCAGCCATGGATGACGACGACATGCATATGAGAACCTCCCTTGATACCCCGATACTACGGCGTTCCTGGGAAAATTGACACAAAAACTATCGGCGGCGCCGCTTGAGACAGCAGCCACGATTTCAGCAACTCGCAGGTTGTCAGGCCTTCAGAGGTCAGGGAGGGTAAAAAGAGGCTCGCCCGCGTAGTGGCGGCATAATTGATACCAGCCGCCGGCCGGCGGAGCGGGAATGCTCGGGACCCGAAAAACCGTGTCAGTATTTCAATCCGTCTCGGAGCAAGAGTGCAAACTGTTCCGCCGGTACCGGCCTGCTGAACAGGTAACCCTGCATTTCTATGCAGTTGTTGAAGGAGAGCAGCTCCATCTGGGCGCGCGTTTCGACACCTTCGGCGATGACGCTCAGCTTGAGGGTTTGGGCCATGGCGATGATAATCTCGGCAATGGCGGCGTCGTCGAGGTTGGTGGTGATGTCCCGCACAAAGGAGCGATCGATTTTGAGGCGGCTGATGGGAAAATGCTTGAGATACGACAGGGATGAGTAACCGGTGCCGAAGTCGTCGATGGCCAGGCTGATGCCCATCTCCTTGAGCTTGTTCAGGATGGTGGCATTCTGCTCGGCGTCCTTCATGATGGCGCTTTCGGTGATCTCCAGTTCGAGCCATTCCGGATCAAGCCCGGTCTCCAGCAGGGTGGACGCGATCATCTCGTCCAGGTGATATTGCCCGAACTGTTTGGCCGACAGGTTCACCGCCACGCGGACCCCCGGCAGGCCCTGCTGCTGCCAGGCCTTGTTCTGGCGGCAGGCACTCCGTAAGACCCATTCGCCGATCGGCACGATAAATCCGGTTTCCTCGGCCAGGTAGATGAATTTATCCGGCGCCAGCAATCCCAGGTCCGGGTGCTGCCAGCGCAGCAGGGCCTCCATGCCGGTTATCCGGCCGGTGCGGGCATCCACCTGGGGCTGGTAGACCAGGAAAAACTCCTCGCGCTCCAGCGCCTTGCGCATGGAGTTTTCCAGCATCATCCGCTCCAGCACCTTGATATTCATCTCACGCGAGAAATACTGGAAGTTGTTGCGGTCCAGCTCCTTGGCCTGATACATGGCCAGGTCGGCGTGCTTGAGCAGGGTGTGACTATCGTCGCCATCCATGGGATAGACGGCGATACCGATACTGCCGGAGGTGTAAATCTCCTGATCATCGATGTAGATCGGCTCCGAGATCAGTGCCAGGATCTTCTTGGCTACCGTTGTGATACCTTCGGCGGTATGCACGCCGACCAGTATGGCGACGAATTCATCACCTCCCAGACGGGCCAGCGTGTCGCTTTCGCGGACACAGGCCGCCAGGCGCTTGGCAACCGTCTTGAGCATTTTGTCGCCGACCCGGTGCCCCAGGGTATCATTAATGCCCTTGAAACGATCCAGGTCGAGGAACAGCACACCCACCAGCTGGTGATCCCGCGCGGCCTGGGCAATGGCCAGCTTGAGACGGTCATGCAGCAGGCTGCGGTTGGGGAGTCCGGTCAGGGTATCATAGTTGATCAGCTGCTGGATCTCGCTCTCGGCCCGGATACGGGCCGTGATGTCCATGGTTGTGCCGGATACGAGCCGGGCCCGGCCATCCGCGTCGCACTCCACCTCGCCCTGGCTGTTGACGACGATTTCACCCTCGGTGCTTGAGATGATGCGATAGACGATATTGAACGACTGGCCACTCTTGGCGGCGGCAAAGATAACCTTCTTGAAGGCCGGCAGATCCACCGGATTCACCAGAGTGAACAGCCACTCCATTTCTATCTTGGGGTGATCAGCCGGGTTCAATCCGAATATCCGGAAGAGCTCGTCCGACCAGTAGATCTCGCCGGTCTGAATGTTCCACTCCCAGCTGCCCATGCCGGCGATCTTCTGGGCCCGCATCAGCCGCGCCTCGCTCTGGCGCAAGGACAGCTCGGTACGCCGCAGGCGTTCCCGGGTTTCGGCTTCGTGACGGGTACGGGCAACTACGGCCGGCAGCCGGTCGAGAAAGGTGGTATCCTTCAACAGATAATCGCAGGCCCCGATCTTCATCATCTGCACCGCCAGACTGGCATCGTCCCGGCCGGTTACCATAATGAAGGGTATCTCCATGCCGAGCTCACGCATCTGTTCGATGAAGCGGGCGCCGGTCATGTCGGGCAGGGCATAGTCCAGGATGATCATAAGCGGCGAGTTGGCGGCCAGCCAGTCCAGAGCAGCCCTGCCGCTGGTGACACCCTGGCAGGAGAATCCATCCTCCGCCAGGGTGGTCGCCATCAGCTCCGAGAAGCCGGCATCATCTTCTATGACCAGAATCGGTGCGGTATGCGGTATGCCGTGCGGGATGTCGGTCACAGGCCTCTCTCATGCTGCGGGAATACGTCCACCTTGGACGGATAGGGCGTTCGTCTCAGGTTACTTTTTCTTCAATCGCCAGCCGACCTTATTCACCTGCGGAACCCGGGATATGGCCAGCGAATCGGGCGGCACATCAACCGTTACGGTCGTGCCGGCCGCCACCAGCGAATTGCGGCCGACCTCAACCGGCGCCACCAGCTGCACATCGCTGCCGATAAAGACATCATCGCCAATGACGGTGCGGTGCTTGTTGACGCCGTCGTAGTTACAGGTGATGGTGCCGCAGCCGATGTTGACGTTGCTGCCGATCCCGGCATCGCCCAGATAGGTCAGGTGCGACGCCTTCGACCCCGCGCCCATGGAGATCTTCTTGGTTTCGACGAAGTTGCCGATCTTGACGTGATCGTTCAGAACGGTGCCCGGTCGCAGATGGGCCATGGGACCGACACTGACCTCGGCCAGCAGCTGCGAACCCTCCAGCACCGAACCGGCCTTGATGTGACAGCCGTCGCCAATGCTGCAGTCATCAATCGACACGCCGCTTTCGATGACGCAACCCGAACCGATGGCCGTTGTGCCGCTGATCCGGCAATTGGGATGTACGCTCGTATCGGGGCCGATTGTGACGCTGCCATCGATATAGCTATGCTCCGGGTCGATCAGGGAGACCCCCGCACACATCAGGTCGTAGTTGATGCGCCGGCGCAGGATCCGTGAGGCCTCCGCCAACTGGGCGCGGTCGTTGACCCCCATGATCTCCTCGGCCGCAGCCGTGCGGTGCCCCAGACAGGTAAGTCCCTTGGCCGCCGCGATCGAAACCAGATCGGTCAGGTAGAATTCCTTCTGGGCGTTGTCGCTGCTGATGGCGCCGATGTTGGCGTTCAGAAAACCGGCTTCCATGCAGTAGATGCCGCTGTTGATCTCGCACAGCGCCTGTTCTTCCGGCGTAGCGTCCTTTTGTTCGACGATGCGCGTCACCCGGCCGGCGCGGTCTCTGATCACCCGGCCATAGCCGTAAGGATTATCCACGACAGCGGTCAAGACCGTCAGCGCGGCGCCCTCGTGGCGGTGAGTCGCAATCAGCTCCCGTAGCGTTTCGGCCCGCAGCAGCGGCGTGTCGCCGCACAGGATCAGGACCGTACCGCTGAAATCGGCCAGCTGCTCGCGGGCGCAGGCCACGGCATGGCCGGTTCCCAGCTGTTCCTCCTGGAGGGCGGTGCGAATGTCCGGAAAATCGTGGAAGACCTGACGCACCGCATCCGCCTGATGACCGACCACGACGACGACCGGGGCGGCACCCGCGGCGCGGGCGGCTGCCACCGGCCAGGCGATCATCGGCCGGCCGGCTGCCGGGTGCAGCACCTTGACCAATCCCGATTTCATACGGGTTCCCTTGCCTGCGGCAAGTATGACTGCGGCGACATTCTCCATCTCGTCACGGCTCCCTGCTCTCATGTAATGAACGTCTCTGCAGCGATTGCAAATTGCAGGTGATTTTATTCGAAGCGCTACAGGGCGTCAAGTCAATAGCGCGCAGAAAATGATAAAGACTTTACTTAAATCCCAGGTTTGGATATATTCTGCATCCCAGCGCAGCTATGGCTAAGCAAGGATTCGTGATGGCAATAGCCGAAGACCTGACAATACTTGAGCACCAGCTTAAAGAACTTATCACCCGTTACGAGCAGTATTTCGTCGGGCTCGAGAAGCGCGAGCCGCTGCCGTTATTGACCACTGTCGATAAAATGGTGCGGCGTTACGCCAATACCCCCATCAACAACACCATGTATAAACACAAATACACCATGCTGGTGGCCCGCCTCAACACCTACCGCGAGCATTGGAACCGGATTCTGCGCCTGATCGAAGAGGGCAAATATTCCCGTGACCGATTCATCAGGGACCTGCACCTGCGCCAAAAGGATAAAAAACCGGTTCATCACGAAGAAAGCCACGAAGAAGAATTCCACCCGCATCACAACCTGGAGCTGGAGCGGGTTTTCAATGAACTGCGCGAGGCCCGCAAGGCGTGTCATCTGCCGGTGGAAAAACTGAGCCGCGAACTGGTGGCAGCCACGATAGAAAAGAGCAGGGTCTCTCTGGCCGCCCGTCTGGGAACCGATGATCTTGTCTTTCGCGTCGTGGTGGAGGATGGCAAACCCAAGATCAAGGCCAGCCTGCGCAAATGACCCGCCGTTGTCTATCGCCGATATTCCCATGACCCAACACGCCACCACATCCCTGCTGCCCCAAACCGTCGATATCCAGGCCGCCCTGCGCCGTAGCGAAAAGCGCATCGCCATTCCCGGCCTGAAAGGCTCGGCACCGGCCTGCATCGTGGCGGACGTACTGCGCAGCCAGCCCAGAAACCTGCTGGTCCTGACCGTTGACCAGGATGCTGCCGAGGAATTCCGGCGCGAGCTGGCCTTTTTCTGCGCTGCCGATCATGCGCCCCTGGTATTTCCCGCCTGGGACTGTCAGCCCTGCTCCCCGGCCTCGCCCCATCCCGACATCTCGGGAGCCCGGCTGGACACCCTGTTCCGGCTGCACAACGGTCTGGCGCGGATCGTGATCATGCCGGTGGCTGCGGCCCTGCAGCGGGTCCTGCCACGCAGGACCTTCAATGAGGCATCCTGCTACCTGGTGTCGGGCGAGGAGTTTGAACGTGACGACCTGCTGAACCGGCTGGTCAAGATGGGCTACTCCAATGTCCCCCTGGTGGAGGATCGCGGCAGCTTTGCGGTGCGGGGCGGCATCCTGGACATCTTCCCGCCCAACATGACAGCACCGGTCAGGATCGAATTCTTCGGCGACACCATTGATACCATGCGCGCCTTCGACCCGCTCACCCAACGTTCGCTGCATCCGCTGGAGGAGCTGGTACTGCTTCCTTCCCGGGAGATATTGCTGACGGACGAGGTCCTGGCCGATATCGCCCCACGCCTGAAACAGCTCTGCGACGACCTGGACATCGGCGCCGACAAACGGCGGGCGGTCCTGAGCGACCTGCAGAATGCCGTGTATTATCACGGCGTCGAATATCTGCAACCCCTGCTGCATCCCGGCCTGGAAACAATCTTCGACTACGCCCCGGACTGCCTTCTGGTGATGCTCGACCCCGAGGCCATCCAGGCGGCAGCGGCCGGGTTCGGCGAGGAGATTGCAGCCGGCCTGCTCAAGGGGCAGGCCGCCAGCCTGCCCTACTCACCTCCCGCGGAATTGTTTATGCAGGCAGAGGCCTTCACCCAGCTCATCGCCGGGCGCGAGCGCCTGGAGATGTCCGGGTTGATGCTCGACAGCGCGACGGAACCGGCCGGCATCGCCATTGCCTGCCAGGCCAACAACGACCTGCGGGTAACCGTCTCCAAGGAGACCACCCACGCCCTGACCCCGCTCTCGAACACCCTGCGTACCTGGCTCGATCAGGGTCAGCGGGTGATGGTGGTCTGCCATCAGCGCCCCCAGGCAGAGCGGCTGAAGGAGCTGTTGGCACCCTACGGGATTTCTTGCAGCATCAGCGAAAACAGCTTCCCGGAGGTGGTAACCACCCCCAGCCCCCTCCTGAATCAGGAGGGGGCTGTCACCTTGCTGCTGGGCGACATCTCCCACGGTTTCCGACTGCCGGAAGCCCGCCTGGTACTGATCGCCGAGGAGGAGTTGTTCGGCAAACGCGTGCGCCGGCGGGGTGTCTCCGAGGTGCGCAAGAAACAGATCCTGGCGTCTTTGGCCGAACTCAAGCCGGGCGATTTCATGGTCCATATCGACCACGGCATCGGCCGCTACCACGGATTGCAGCATATCAGCGTAGGGGGTGTGGGGGGCGACTTCCTGCTGCTGGAGTATGCCGGCAGCGACAAGTTGTACCTGCCGGTGGACCGCCTGGGCCTGGTGCAGCGTTTTATCGGACCGGAGGGGAGCCAGCCCGGCCTGGACAAGCTGGGCGGCAGCGGCTGGGAGAAGTCCAAGGGCAAGGCCCGCAAGAATATCGAGGAACTGGCCGGTGAATTGCTGGAGATCTACGCCCGGCGCCAGGTCTGCGAAGGCTTCGCCTTTTCGCCGCCCGATGAGATGTACCGCGAGTTCGAGGCCTCCTTCGCCTGGGAGGAGACCCCCGACCAGCTTTCGGCCATCCAGGATGTGCTGGCCGACATGCAGCACTCCCGCCCCATGGACCGCCTGGTCTGCGGCGACGTGGGCTACGGCAAGACCGAGGTCGCCCTGCGGGGCGCGGTCAAGGCCGCCCTGGACGGCAAGCAGGTCGGTATCCTCGTGCCGACCACCATCCTGGCCCAGCAGCATTACGAGACCTTCCACGAACGGCTGAAGGACTACCCCATCCAGGTCGAGGTCCTGTCGCGCTTCCGCACCCCCAAAGAGCAGAAGGCCACCCTGGAGCGGCTCAGGAAGGGGGCCGTGGACATCGTCATCGGCACCCACCGCCTGTTGCAGAAGGATGTGGTTTTCAAGGACCTGGGTCTGCTGATCATCGACGAGGAGCAGCGCTTCGGCGTCAAGGACAAGGAGCGCCTCAAGGCCTTCCGGGCCGTGGTGGACGTCATGACCCTGACCGCCACCCCCATCCCGCGCACCCTGTACATGTCCATGATGGGCATCCGCGACCTGTCGATCATCGATACCCCGCCGGTGGACCGGCTGGCGGTCAAGACCTTTGTCTCGCGTTTCTCCGAGGAGCTGATCCGCGAGGCGGTCATGCGGGAGTTGCGCCGCGGCGGTCAGGTGTTCTTCGTCCATAACCGGGTGCAGACCATCGCCAAACGGGCCGAGCTGCTGGCCCAGATCGTGCCGGAGGCCAAGATCGCCGTGGGACACGGCCAGATGGACGAGCACGAACTGGAAAAGGTCATGCTCGGCTTCATGCACGGCGAGACCAACCTGCTGCTCTGCACCACCATCATCGAGTCCGGCCTGGATATCCCCAAGGCCAACACCCTGATCGTGGATCATGCCGACAAGTTCGGCCTGTCCCAGCTCTACCAGCTGCGCGGCCGGGTCGGCCGTTCCACCCAGCGCGGCTACGCCTACCTGCTGATCCCGGGCGAGGCCTCCATCACCAGCGACGCCCGCGAGCGGCTGAAGATCCTGCAGGACATCTCCGAACTGGGGGCCGGCTTCCGCATCGCCACCCACGACATGGAGATCCGCGGCGCCGGCGACATGCTGGGCAACCGCCAGTCCGGCACCGTGACCGAGATCGGCTTCGAACTGTACAACCAGATGCTGGAGGAGACCATCTGCCGCATGCGGGGCGAGGAGATGGTTGAGCGGGTCGAGCCGGAGATCAACCTCAAGGTGCCGGCCTTCATCCCCGAGGCCTACGTCAAGGACACCAATCACCGCCTGGTGATCTACAAGAAACTGACCCAGGCCGAGAGCGAGGAGGACGTCATCGACGTCCAGAACGAGGTCAGCGACCGTTTCGGCAAATACCCGCTGGCCACGGCCTATTTGTTCGAGACCATGAAGCTGCGGGTCCTGCTGAAAAAGCTGCTGGTGCGGCAGATCGATTTCGACGGCAAGAACATCGTCATCTCGTTCCACCCCCGCACCCCGGCCCCGCCCGACCTGATCATCGCCATGATGAAATCGGAGCCGCGAAAATACCAGTTCACACCGGATTACAAGCTGGTCTGCGCCTTGAAGGACACCTCCTTCGAAGGTATTCTGGATCTGTCGAAGGGTGTGCTGCAGAGGCTTCTGCCGGTGGAGAGCGTGAGCTGAAACCGATAACGGGACAACTCTTTTCATCCTTGCAATTACGCCAACGCTCTGATAATCTTTTTGCCCTTTTATAAATACCCATACCACTATCGCGCAACGTACTGACGAAAGGATTTTATAATAATGTTGAAGATATTTGATTACCTGTTCGGGATGTTTTCCAATGATCTGGCCATTGACCTGGGGACCGCCAACACCCTGGTCTACCTGAAGGGCAAGGGCATCGTGGTGCGAGAACCATCGGTCGTTGCCGTCCAGAAGATGCCCAACGGGCAGCAGAAGGTCCTCAAGGTCGGCATGGAGGCCAAGCAGATGCTGGGCCGCACACCCGGCTCCATCACCGCCATCCGCCCCATGAAGGACGGCGTTATCGCCGATTTCGACATCACGGAAGAGATGCTGCGCTACTTCATCCACAAGGTCCACAACCGCAAGACCCTGGTCCGCCCGCGGGTCGTGATCTGCGTCCCCTCCGGTATTACCCAGGTGGAAAAACGTGCCGTCAAGGAATCGGCGGAATCCGCCGGAGCCCGCGAGGTCTACCTGATCGAGGAACCGATGGCGGCCGCGATCGGTGCCGGCCTGCCGATCACCGAGGCATCCGGCAACATGGTGGTCGACATCGGCGGCGGCACCACCGAGGTGGCCGTCATCTCCCTGGCCGGTATCGTCTATGCCCAGTCCACCCGCATGGGGGGCGACAAGATGGACGAAGCCATCGTCCAGTTCATTCGCAAGAAATACAACCTGCAGATCGGCGAGCGCATGGCCGAATCGATCAAGATCGACATCGGTGAGGCCTACCCCGGTCCCGAGGTATTGATAAAGCAGGTCAAGGGTCGCGACCTGGTTTCCGGCATTCCCAAAACCATTGAGGTCAACTCGGACGAGATCCGCGATGCACTCAAGGAAGCGGTCAACGCCATCGTTGACACGGTCCGCATCTGCCTGGAAAAGACCCCGCCCGAGCTGGCGGCCGACATTGTCGACAAGGGCATCTTCCTGGCTGGCGGCGGCGCCCTGCTGCGCAACCTGGACATGCTGCTGCGCGAGGTCACCAAGGTGCCGGTACTGATCGCCGAGAATCCGCTGGACTGCGTTGTGCTCGGCTCCGGCAAGGTCCTGGATGAGCTTGACCTGCTGCGACGCGTCTCCATTTCGTCATAACGATAAATTCCACCACGGAGGCACAGAGACACGGAGAATAGCCATATAAACCGGAAAGCCGTACACTGGGAAATACAAGACAATACCTGCGTTCATCGCTGCAGGTTTTGTTTGGCAGTAACGGTCCATCAAGATTTGATTTTCTCCGTGCCTTCGTGTCTCCGTGGTAAGCTTAGCTTCATGCCTTTTTCACCATAACAAACTATGCCCGCACCCACCGTCGACATAATCGTACCTGTCTGGAACAACCCCTTCGAAACCCGCGCCTGCCTGGCTGCCATCCTCACCCATTCACCCGAAGCCCGCCTGATCATCGTCGATAACGGCAGCAGCCGGGAAACCGAACTGATGCTGGAAGAGTTTTCCGAGTCACTCGGTGAGCAGGCCCTGTTCATGACCGCCGAGCGCAACATCGGACTGGTTCCGGCCATCAACAGGGCACTGGCCAGTTCGGACCGTGAATTTGCCGTGCTTGTGCGACCTTTTGTACTGGTCGAAGGCGGCTGGCTGCGGGCTTTGCTGGAGACAGCCGGACAGCCGCAGGTCGGCATCGTTTCGCCGCTTTTCCGGGGCAGCGCGGCTCCGGCGCTAAATCGTCCGGCAGCCGGCTGCACATGGATGGAAACCTTCTCGCTGTCGTTTGCCGCGCTGCTGCTGAGAGGGGAGATGCACCGGGAGTTGGGCGGATTCGATGAAGGCCTGGATGGCGGCGAGTGGTGCCTGAAAGATTATATCCGGCGCGCTGAGACCAAAGGCTACCAGACCTGCGTAACGGCTCGTCCGGAATTGATCTGCGGCCGGGAAACCGTCTTCGGATCGCAGGAACGGCGACAGGAGCAGGCCCGCATCAGCCGCGACACCTACCTGTCGCGCTGGGGCGCCGCGCAGCACTACTGCCTGTATTTCGGCCGGGAGGCCCGGGCCGCCGACCTGTCCGATACGGTTACGAGTATCGTAGCCGGTGCACGCCTGGGTCATCGCTACACCCTGCTGCTGCATCGCAGGCAGTTCAAGGAATTCCGCAAACAGGGCTGGAACGGCCTGCATACCGGCATTACCCTCTCTCCGCTGCCGACGTTCGGAGGTCGCCGCAGCCTGGCGCGCCAGGTGACAGCCCTGCGCTCCGCGCATCCCGGCATGATCCCGGTGCAAGGGGTGGAAGGAGCGCTTTTCCCCGGCCTGGACGTGACGATTCCGTTTAACGAGATCGCAACATCCCACAGAAACCATCAGGAACACCCACCGGAGGTCATATGATTGACGAAATACAGGTACAACTGCAGGAGCATCGGGCCGTGATCGAGTTGCTCGAACGGGATATGGTCCCGCTCATCGCCGAGATGGGCATCCTGCTTTCCGATGCCCTCAATCGCGGCAACAAACTGCTGGTCATGGGCAATGGCGGATCGGCGGCCGACTCGCAGCATTTTGTAGCTGAAATCGTGGGGCGCTTCAAGATGGAGCGCCGGGCGCTTCCGGCCATCGCCCTTTCCACCGACACATCCATCCTGACCGCCATCGGCAACGACTATGGCTTTGATGCGGTCTTCAGCCGCCAGGTGGAAGCCCTGGCCGCTTCCGGCGATGTCGTGGTCGGTATCTCCACCAGTGGCAATTCAGCCAATGTGCTCCAGGCGCTGCATGTGGCCAAAGCACGCGGCTGCCGGACCATCGCCCTGCTGGGCAAGGACGGCGGCAGCATCAGATCCGCCTGCGACCTGGCCCTGGTGGTGCCCTCCAACGATACCCCCCGCATCCAGGAGGGTCATATCACCATCATCCATATCGTCTGCGACCTGGTAGAAAAGGCGCTGTTCTCATGAAGACACAACCCATCGATCTCTCACGCGTCACCACCTACCCGATCGCCGGGCGCAGCAACAAGGTTTCGCTGCAGCAGGACTTTGCCGGCGATATTTCCGCCAACATGAGCGTTTCAGACCTGCTGGCGGCCATGCCCAATCAACTGGGGGGGGAAAGCCTCAACGCCGTCATCAACGCGGTGGTCCGGGCCCGCCAGAACGACAAACCGGTGGTGTTCGCCATCGGCGGCCACGTCATCAAATGCGGTCTGCAACCGGTCTTGAAGAAGCTGATCCAGGCCGGCATCATCACGGCCGTAGCCATGAACGGCTCGGCCACCATCCATGACTACGAGATCTCCCTGATCGGCGAGACCAGCGAGGATGTCGGCGCCGTGCTGCACTGCGGCACCTTCGGCATGGCCGAGGAGACCGGGCGCGACATCAACGCTGCGCTCAAGGCCGGTGTGGCCGATGGGATCGGCTACGGCGAGGCGCTGGGGCGCTTCATCGTGCAGCACAATAACCCCCACCGCGAGGCCAGTCTGCTGGCGACCTGTTATGAACAGGGCATCCCGGCCACGGTGCATGTGGCTGTCGGCACCGACATCATCCACCAGCACCCGGATTGCGACGGCGCCGTACTGGGGCAGGCCACCTTCACCGATTTCCGTCTCTTCACCAGCGTGGTTTCCACCCTGGGCCATGGCGGGGTGTTCATCAACATCGGCAGTGCCGTGATCATGCCGGAGGTGTTTCTCAAGGCGCTGTCCATCGCGCAGAACATGGGCTTCCATGTGGATGGCTTCACCACCGCCAACTTCGACATGACCCAGCACTACCGACCGCTGCAGAACGTCGTCAAACGCCCCACGGCCGGCGACAGCCGCGGCCTGACCCTTACCGGTCACCACGAGATCATGATCCCGCTGCTGGCAGCCGGGATCATGGACCGGATGAACACGTAGGGGCGATCCTTGTGATCGCCCATAACTGTTGTCTCTCAAGCGTTGCGACGAAATGTTGCGGCGCTTTTTGTTTCGCTTTTCTCTTACGGGAAATTCCACTATGATCGGCAGCGGTTACAGGCAGGCAATGCGACGGCAGGGAGGTCAGTCATGGGCAACTTATTCACCGGCTTTGCTCCGGAAGGTCCGGGCTTTTTCGAGCGCCTGGCCGCCAATAACAACAAGCTCTGGTTTGAGGCGCATCGGGATGCGTTCGAGCAGCAGCTGATGGCACCGCTCAAAAGCCTGGTCAGCGACCTCTCCGGGGCGATGCTGGCCATCGATCCCGAGCTGGTGACCATCCCGGCGGTGGACAAGACCATCTCCCGCATCTACCGCGACACCCGTTTTTCCCGCAACAAATCCCCCTACAAAACCTGCCTCTGGCTCACCTTCAAGCGCCGCAGCCCGGACTGGAAAAGCGCCCCCTGTTTCTTCTTCGAGATCAGCGCCGACGGTTATCGCTACGGCATGGGCTTCTACAGTGCCACCAGGGAAACCATGGACCGCCTGCGGCGGTTTATCGAGACAAAGCCCGTTGAATTCAGAAAGATCGCAGCTGCGTTCGGCAGGCAGGACACCTTTACCCTGGAGGGCGACCGCTACAAACGCCCGCTCAATCCGGCCCTGCCGGATGATCTGCAACTGTGGCATAGCCGCAAGAATATCTACTTCGTCTGCCAGCGTCCTTTAGACGGGCGGATCTTTACGCGGGGGATCTGTGATGATCTGCGCGAGGGGTTTGTTCTGCTCCAGCCGCTGTATGAACTGTTGTGGCGGGTGCGGGGGTAGGTTTTGCATCAATCCCCTCTCAATACCCCTTATCAAGGGAGACGGCAAGACATAAAAGACCTTGCAAATTAATGATGTCATCACTAATATGCAAGCATGTATCGAAACCGACTTCTTTCAAGCCGTTTACTCCGACTGACGGAAAATTTTCCGGTAGCCGTTGTCAGTGGTGCCCGGCAGGTGGGCAAGACAACGCTCCTGAAGCACCTGTTTCCGCAGCATGATTATGTTGTGTTTGATGCCAGCCTCGACCTTGAGGGAGCCAGACGCGATCCTGATCTTTTTCTGCTAAATCATCCCCCACCTCTTATTCTTGATGAAATTCAGTATGCCCCCGAGCTGGTGTCAGCCATTAAACGCTTCGTTGATCGTTCTTCTTCCGGAATCGGTCAATTTATCCTCACCGGCTCGCAACAATGGCAGGTATTGAAAACCTTGTCCGAGAGTCTTGCAGGAAGGGCCGCGTTCCTGGATTTACAAGGTTTTTCGTTGCAAGAACTATCCGATGCCAAGAGTAGCTGGCTATCCGGATGGCTGGAGAGGCCGGAACAGTTTTTGGAGTGGAGCCGAACCGCCGCCAGATACACCGGAGAGTTGACAACATGGCTCTGGAAGGGGTTTATGCCCGGGGTCCAGCCGCTTCCCGACGACTTGGTCATGGATTTCTGGGCCGGTTATCATCGAACCTATATTGAGCGTGATGCCCGTTTGATGGGAGAAATACAGGACTGGCAGGAATTTGGCCGGTTTATCGGCCTCATGACGGCATTGACGGCCCAGGAGATAAACTTCAGCCAACTGGGGCGCGAAATAGGCATAACACCGCAGACCGCAAAGCGGTGGCTGAAGATTCTGGAGGCGACCTTCCAGTGGTTTGAGCTCCCCCCCTTTTCCGGTAATCCGGTCAAACGGGTTTCGATGCGCCCGAAAGGGCATATTACCGATACCGGGCTTGCCTGTTATCACGCGCGGGTGTCATCCCCCAGGATGCTTGCCTCGAACCCGCTGTTCGGTTTTCTGTTTGAGAGCGCCATGGTGCAGGAGCTCTTCAAGCAGGCTGCCGCCTCCGGAATTACACCCGCGTGGTATCATTGGCGTTCAGGCGGAGGAGCCGAAGTAGATCTGCTGATGGAGAAAGACGACATCCTCTATCCATTTGAGTTTAAATTGACCACCAGACCATCCAGGCGGGATGTATCCGGCATCGCCGCATTCAAAGCCTCCTATCCCGGACGGCGGGTCGGTATGGGCGCTGTGATTTGCGCTGTAGAGAAGCCGTTCTGGATAACGAGTGATGTCATGGCGATTCCGTGGAATTTGGTGTGATTGGGAGTGGCGGTCGTTGTCAAGGGAGTTGTCGCCTTTGTCCCGAATGCTAAGCCGCTTTTTTCAACTCCAGGATCGCATGATCTTTGCTGTTTCTGGAATGGTTGAGAGTGACTACAGCAGGACGATCCCAGT
>JAJXYO010000038.1 GCA_021780495.1 Deltaproteobacteria bacterium | reverse complement strand
ACTGGGATCGTCCTGCTGTAGTCACTCTCAACCATTCCAGAAACAGCAAAGATCATGCGATCCTGGAGTTGAAAAAAGCGGCTTAGCATTCGGGACAAAGGCGACAACTCCCTTGACAACGACCGATACTGTCCAGAAGGTGCAATAGCCCTTTTTGTGTTACATCACACCGAGAGAATCCTTCGTGATAAAGAAAGTTACCTATCCACTCTGTAACATTCTCTCCAAGATCTTTTTCTACAATTTGTATAGTCATCTTGAGCTCGTATGAGATCGGTCATATGATTCTAAATAGTCAATCATCAGATAGCACCTTTCCACGGAGGAACAATCATTTATTTTATTTACATAAAACTATGAAGGGCGCCAATAGACGCCCTTCATCAAACTACTTCAAATTCTTCTTTAATCCTCTCCACCGCCCCAATCACATTCTCGCGATGGCCAAATGCCGACAACCGGAAGTACCCTTCCCCGCTCGGGCCGAAACCGGAACCAGTGCCGATCACATTGCATTCATTGATGGATATGTCGAAGAAAGAAAAAATCACGTTAGCGCCCGCCGCAACAGTATTAACAAACACCCAAAAAGTCAACCAGCCATTCCCCTCACGCCGCGTAGAGTCAAAAACGTATCTCTCACAGAGGCACGAAGGCACGGAGGAAGTCAAATCCAAGAGCCTTTGATGTTTTACCCCTAAGACTTCAAGCGTATTCCCCGGTTTTCCTTTGTGCCCCCGTGCCTCCGTGAGAGTAACCGGTTTTCGATTATTCGAGTTCCGCGTAGAGTCAAAAACGTATCTCTCACAGAGGCACGAAGGCACGGAGGAAGTCAAATCCAAGAGCCTTTGATGTTTTACCCCCTAAGACTTCAAGCGTATTTCCCGGTTTTCCTTTGTGCCCCCGTGCCTCCGTGAGAGTAACCGGTTTTCGATTATTCGAGTTCCGCGCAGAGTCAAAAACGTATCTCTCACAGAGGCACGAAGGCACGGAGAAAGTCAAAACCAAGAGCTTTTTATGTTTACCCCAAAGACTCCAAGCGTTTTTCCTGGCTTTCCTTTGTGCCTCCGTGAGAGTAACCGGTTTTCGATTATTCGAGTTTGCCGTTCATACACGGGTGATACCGTCCTTCATCAGTTCATCACCGAAATTAAGCAGGTAACCCAGCTTCATACCTGTCAATTTCAGATACGTCAAAACCTGTTTTTTGTGTGCATTGTTGATGCATTCTACTGATTTAAGTTCCAGAATCACCTTGTCTTCCACGACCATGTCTGCCCGGAATCCTTCATCAAACCGGATACCGTGAAATTCAATCGGTATTGAAACCTGACGCTCAACGCTCAAACCGGCATCTTTAAGCAAATGTGCAAGTAATACCTCATAAACGGATTCAAGTAACCCAGGCCCAAGTTCCATATGAAGGCGAACAGCGCAATTGACTACAATTGTCCCGATTTCATTTTCCGTCATTTTTTCCGTACCTTCGTTGGAGTAACCTGTTTTCGATTATTCGAGTTTTATACGCCGCACCGCGCAGACTTATCTCTCACAGAGGCACGACCAGAAGTAGGCGCCTTTAGGCGAGGCACGGAGGAAGTCAAAACCAGAATTAAAGAGAAGCGTACCGGTAATTAGCGTATTTCTTATTTTATCCGGCTCATCGCTCGATGGAAAACGGGTTGAGAAACTGCCGCCGCCACAGATAACTTTTATCAACCTGGCTAAGTTCCGCTTCTTCACAGACCCTCTCCCAATTGTCACGAATGGCCGCCTCGATCCGATCAATCGCAGCGACTGCCGCCTGCCGGGAAAGCAGGAAATGATGCGCGGCAGCCAGGCAGGTTTTGAGCTGACTGAACCTGTTTTCTCCGGTTATGAGCATGGCCTGGGACGCTTCATTGCCGGTACGACCTTGAGGGCAAATATCGTAGTCTGGCGTCAAGGTCAGCTCATGCCCATTCCAAAAAGCGGCGTGATTGCGGGCGTGATCATCGGTATTACCGCACAGGATATTAAAAACCAGCCGCCCATAAAGCTCCTTGAGAGTTGCTCCCGGCTCAGTAAAGCGATGGCGAATGATTTCCGCAAATTCTTCATAACTGGCATAACGTGCCGTCATCTCACTTAAGCCGAACAGGGTCAGGGCGGAAACCATGGCTTTTCGCGCCCATCCGGCATGAAGCGCAATCCGGTCGAAGCGCTCGATCAATAAGACATCCTTGCCGGCCGCCTTGACCAGCTTGACCGGTGCGGCCTTCAGTCCGGCAAGGGACGCCAATCTCATGGCAACGAATTCGGCTTTGACGACGCTGTAGAGATCACTGCTGGACGAAAACTTGGCAATATACTTGGTGCCTTGATCTTCTATCAAAGCCTTGGGGCGCGCACCACCAATGGAGCTGCCATGGAAAAGCGCCTGATCAAGCTCGGCTGTTAAGGGAACACCTTGCTCGACCCGTTCGGCCGATGCCAGCAACTCTTCCAGACTGGCGTTAATTGGAGATCTGGGAACATATTCCGTTGGTGAGCGCTGAAAATCTAACGCACCGATCCGATCGGAGCCTGATTCCATAAGATAGGTGAGTTCATCCAGACTGCCGGTATCCGCATCAGGGCCTTTCAGCCCGAATTGCCTGTTGATGATAACGCGGCGCCCCCAGGCATCGGGCGCGGCATCCCGAATGCAATTGGGTATCTCCAGATCGCTGAGCAAGGGTAAAACCCCGGCCCTCAGAGGTAATTCGGGCACATAAATCGGAATGGCAGGATTCTTGTCGCCTGTCCGGT
The DNA here is from genome assembly GCA_021780495.1 of Deltaproteobacteria bacterium. GTDB lineage: Bacteria > Desulfobacterota > Desulfuromonadia > Geobacterales > Pseudopelobacteraceae > CAIPTY01. The sequence continues at coordinate 17,462 of JAJXYO010000038.1, read as the reverse complement.
CAAGATAGCTTTTGCCATAGTTGAAATGGATAGTACCGTTATCGGCCTCAAGTTTTCCGGCGACCACAGGTTGCGTTTCTCCGGGAAGCCATATCCAGACAAAGGCTTCTCTATTGTGCGGTTTAGAAGTCATCATCCACCGCCGTTGTCCTGTTTTTGATCCGTTTGGGGAGGAGAGCGATTTTGCTTTGCGTCAGTTCGATACTGGTTGCAAGTGCCCGACTGTCCTCCTCAAACAGAGGCACGCCAACCAAGGCGGCGACTTCGAAGACAAGCCCGATGGACGGAGACATTTCACCGGCCTCTATCTTCTGGAGTGTCGCCCTGGAGATGCCTGCTCTGGCTGCAAGGTTTTGCTCAGACCATTTGCGCTTCTTGCGCCCGTGCTTGATATGCTGACCAAGCAATAAAACGGCTTCTTTTGTGTATTTTGAATATGCTCTTTGTTTTATCATAACCAATCCAGACACGAAGCGACCGAAATAATAGTCATCAAGATGACTAAGGGCTACTATATTGGTCATTTTACTGATTTTCAAGAACTGATTGATGATTGGCTAAAATAATACACACAAGCGACTCTAACGGCCAGTATATTGGTCATAAAGCACAATTTTAATTCCGGAGACGACAACGGGGGCAGGCTACTGTATTAAACAGCCACCTGCCCCTTTCCTTCCTGAAGCCACCGTCTCTTTTTTGTACTATATCAAGCCACGTTTTTCAGCCAGCTTGCGACATCATGGTCTGCCCTGGCAACAGTCCCGCCCTTTATCGCCAAACCGGAGATTTCCGGCTCGTTATTAACGCTCACCATACCTTCAACGGTAGGCGCTTCGATTCGCCTGACACAGGTGACACCCTCAACCCCGGCGACAGAATCGTTTCAAGCGTGGTCGTGTGGCTTTGCCGCCACGTGGTTCGTGGTCACATCGGCAATCAAGCGGTCGCTCTTGCCGTAGACGATAGTCCGGACGACACTGACACTTTTTCCTTTCTTTACAAAGGTAGAGACCGCCTTGAACGTCCCCTCCTTCTGGTTGCTGATAAAGTTCGCGTTCAGTGTTATACAAAGAGGGAAACCCGCCATGCCTTCTGTGGGGCGGGATGGTCCCAATACCAATATGGTGGCGGTGACATCCGCAAACCACAGGATTGCACCCGCATTGACCGAGCCATAGGGATTCAATATGCCGGGCAAGATCGGCATTTCGGCAACTACCCGCTCAGGTGTTCGTTCCACTACCTGGAATTCTATACTTCCTTCAATTTTCATATGATCCTCCTGATACCCCGGCTAGTTTATGTCGTCTTCAACCCGCTTAAGTTCGGCCATGGTATCCTGCAGTTTTATCTCCAGATTTTTCGTTACTTCCGGTGAGCCCTTTTCATTCTTCTTTATTTCGTTTTTGATCTCCACTATTTTCTGCCCAAGGAGTTTATCCCTATTCAGACAATTACCGGCTGTCATCGCACAGGCCAGTTTTTCCTGGTGCGTCATGGCAAATACCGGAACCGCTGCAGACACCAGGAACGCCGACATTACTACCAATGCACTTGTTTTCATGATTTACTCCTTTTAGTTTGATATTTCAGGTACTTTCCCCTGAATCCGTACCTACGTTTTTTGCTGCAGTTATTACTCACTCCCCCCCCAGCACCTTGAAGAGGGTGACCTGATTGCTGAGCCGTGTCAGGTTGACGCTGATCAGCCCCTGTTGGGCACGGTATAACGAGCGCTGCGAATCCAGTACGTTCAGATAGCTGGTGACACCGCCCTGGTAACGGGCCTGGGCCAGGCGATAGCTCTCGGAGGTAGCCTCGGTGAGCGACTGCTGCGCCTGCAACTGTTCCCCCACCGTGCCGTTCTGGGCCAGGGCGTCGGCTACTTCCCGAAAGGCGTTCTGGATCACTTTTTCATACCGGGCCAGGTAGATATCCCGGTCACGCTCGGCGGCTGTCAGGCCGGCCTTGTTCCTGCCGTAATCGAAAATCGGCAGGGTGAACTGCGGAGCAAAGCCCCAGGCAAGGGAGCCGGGCGAGAACAGTCCGGTCAGTTGGTCACTGGAAGTGCCGATGCTGGTATTCAGGGTGATACGCGGAAAGAAGGCGGCCCGGGCGGCGCCGATGTTGGCATTGGCAGCCTTGAGCAGCAGTTCGGCCTGTAGTACATCCGGACGGCGCTGGAGCACATCGGACGGCACGCCGGGCGGCAGTTCCCGCAGGGTGCCCACCGCAGCGAATCCGCTGGGCAGAAGCTCCGCCGGTACCTGGTTGCCGACAACCAGGGTCAGCAGGTTTCCATCCTGGGCTACCAGGGTGGTGTAGCGGGCCACATCCACCCGGGCCGCATCCACGCTGGTCTGGGCCTGGCGCAGGTCCAGCTCCGACGAGGCGCCGGCGGTAAAACGGCTCTGGATCAGCCGGTAGGAAGCCTGCTGGCTTTCAAGGGTCTCGAGGGCCAGCTTCAGCCGTTCCCTGTCGGCGGCCAGGGAAAGGTAGTTGTTGGCCACCTCGGCTACCAAGCTGATCTGAACGCTACGTTGCGCCTGTTCGGTGGCCAGATACTGCTCCAGGGCCTGATCCTTCAGGCTCTGGATGCGGCCGAACAGATCGATTTCATAGCTGCTCAACCCCAGGCTCAGATTGTAGTTGCGGGCAATCATGTCTTGTCCGCTGAGGGATACGGCTGCCGGGAGGCGCTGGACAGCTCCGCTGCCCGCGGCAGCAACCGTCGGCAACAGATCGGCCCTCCGTATCCGGAACTGGGCACGCGATTTTTCCACGTTCAGCGCAGCCACGCGGAGATCACGGTTATTGGCCAGGGCCAGACCGATCAGCTTCTGCAGTTGCGGGTTCACAATGAACCGCTTCCACGTGAGCTCTGCGGCCGGCTCGCCGGTCATGGAACTGTAGTTCTTGTAGGCCGGGCCGGTGGGCCAGGCGGCGGTGACCGGCGCTTCGGGCCGGCTGTAGCGCGGCGCCATGCTCGTGCTGCAACCGGCGAAAAATGCACCGGCGATGCTCAGGATTGCTATTTTTCGGAACATGTCTGTGCTCCTCCTTCAGGTGCAGCTTGGGGATGTTTCACCTTGAACCAGATGGCGTAGAGGGCCGGCAGGAAGAGCAGCGTCAGAACCGTTCCGACTCCAACTCCGCCGATCAGGACATAGGCCATCGATCCCCAAAAACTGGAAAATGTCAGGGGGATAAAGGCCAGCATGGCAGCCACGGCGGTCAGAACGACCGGGCGGGCACGGCGTACGGTGGATTCCACGATGGCGTTGTAATCACTCAGTCCCGCTGCCTGATCGTGGCGAATCTGGTCGACGAGAATCAGCGTGTTGCGCATGATGATCCCCGCCAGTCCGATCAGCCCGAGAATGGCGTTAAACCCGAACGGCTGATGACAGATGAGCAGGGTTGGTACGGCCCCGATCAGGCCGAGCGGGGCCGTGGCAAACACCATGAACATGGTGGCGAAGGAGCGGACTTGCAGCATGATGAAGATCAGCATCAGCAGCACCATCGGCGGGAAAAGTTTCCCCAGCGCCGTATCGGCCTTTTGGCTCTCTTCCACCGAGCCACCCGTCTCGATGCGGTAGCCGGCGGGCAAAGATGCTTTCAGTTGTTCCAGGTTGGGGAGAATCTGGGCCGTGACATCCGGCGGCTGGACCCCGTCGACCACATCCCCCTGCACCGCAATATACGGCTCGCGGTTGTAGCGCTTCAGCAGCGGATCTTCCATGCGGGTCTCGAAATGCGCCACCTGCGATAACGGGATCGCGCGTCCGTCCCTGGTGGTCAAAGTCACATTGCCAAGGTTTTCCAGGCTGTGGCGCTCGGAACCGGGAGCGCGCACCACCACATCGACCGAACGGATGCCGTCGCGCATCTGCGTGGTGGGAGCACCGTCCAGAATCGCCTGCAACTGCAGTCCGGCGGCCTGCGGGGTGAGGCCGAGCAGGCGCAGCCGTTCCTGATCGAGGACCAGGCGCTGGCTCGGCGTCCGTTCGCCCCAATCCGGATGCACATCGCGCAGGTTCGGATTCTTCTCCATGATGGTGCGGACATCAGCGGCAATCCTGCGCAGCTCATTGACGTCCGGTCCCATGACGCGGAAGAGCACCGGGAATGGCACGGGTGGGCCGAATACGTACTGTTTCACCCGTACGCGTGCTTCTGGGAAAGCACCACCTGCTATGACACGGCGAAGTTTTATCTTGAGCGCGTCGCGTGCCGCCGGGCTTTTGGTCAGAACGACGATCTGGGCAAAGGCCGGATCAGGCAAGGGGGAATCCAGCGGCAGTATGAAGCGCGGCACCCCTTGGCCGATATAACTGGTCACCACCTTGGCCTCCGGTGCGGACAGAATCGCCTTTTCGATGTTCTTGACCGACCTGTCGGTTGCCGCAAAGGCACTGCCGGGGGGGAGGTTGACCTCAACCATCAGTTCGGTGCGGTCCGAGTTGGGAAAAAACTGTTTCTCCACCAAGCCCATCCCGACCACGGCCAACCCGAACAGCGCCAGGGTCACGCCGGCAGCCAGCCATTTATGATCGACAATCCGCCGCACCATGGCGCGAAAGCGCCGGTAGTTGGGCGTCGCATAGATAGCATCGTGCCCGCCGGGGACCGGTTTGATCTCGGGCAGGAGCTTGACGCCCAGGTAGGGGGTAAAGAGCACGGCAACGAACCACGAGGTGATCAATGAAAATGCCACCACCCAGAAGATGTTGCCCGCGTATTCCCCGGCCGTCGACCTGGCGAAACCGACCGGCAGGAAACCGGCAATGGTCACCAGCGTCCCGAACAGCATGGGGCTGGCCGTGGATGTCCAGGCAAAGGTAGCGGCCTGGATTCGATCCAGTCCCTCTTCCATCTTGACCACCATCATCTCGATGGCGATGATGGCATCATCCACCAGGAGCCCCAGGGAAAGAATCAGCGCCCCCAGGGTGATGCGGTCGAAATCCCTGCCCGTCAGCAGCATGATGACGAATACCGCGGCCAGGGTCAGCGGCACGGCGGCCGCCACGACGATCCCGACCCGGAACCCCAGCGTTAACAGGCTCACCACGATCACAACGGCCAGCGCGACCACGAATTTGAGCATGAATTCGTTAATCGCCTTGGAAATGACGTGGGACTGGTCCGATACCTTGGACAAAACGAGTCCGACCGGTAATGCTTTGCGAATCGCCGTCTCTTCGGCCTGCAATGACGCGCCCAGTGTCAGGCCGTTAAAGCGTTTTTTCATCACGAGGGCCAGGATGAGCGCAGGCTCTCCCTGGTGACGTATCTCCTTTGTCGCCGGATCTTCATAGCCGCGGGTAACCTCGGCAATGTCGCCGATTTTCAGCAGTTTCCCGCCGCTGGCCACGGGAATCGCCTTGACCGCTTCGACGCCGGTAATGGCTCCGTCGAGCCGCAGATAGACCCGCGGTCCGGCCGTATCCACAAATCCCGCTGGGGTCATGTCGTTCTGGGACTCCAGCGCATGAAACAGATCGGTCGCTGTGACGCCCAGGGTCGCCAGGCGTTTGTAGGAGATCTCCACATAGATCTTGGGATCCTGTTCACCGAGAATCGTTACCTTCTCTACGCCGGCTACCCGGGAAAAGCGCTGACGTAGCGCTTCCGCCTCCAGCACGAGCTGGCGCTGGGGGAGATCCTTTGCTTGCAATGCATACATGGCGAAGTACACGTCGGAATATTCATCATTTACAATGGGTCCGATTACGCCATGCGGCAGAAGGATTCTTTCGTCCCCCAGTTTTTTTCGCGCTTGGTAGAATTCATCCGGCACGGCCTTGGGAGGCGTGGTGTCTTTTAGATAGAGCTTCATCATGAGCATTCCGGGGTGTGCGGAGGTTTCCACCCGGTCGTAATATTCAAGTTCCTGAAGGCGTTTTTCCAGCCGGTCGCCCACCTGATCCTGCATTTCTTGTGCGGTCGCACCCGGCCATACGGCCGATACGGTCAAGACCTTTACGGTGAAGGCAGGGTCCTCTCCCCGTCCCAGATGCAGGAAGGCATATGCCCCGGCTGCCATGATCGCAATGATCATAAACAGGGTGATGGCGCGTTCGCGGACAGCGAAGGCGGATAGATTGAAGCGGGTCATGGTTTTTGCTCCTTCGCCGGCCCGGGGAGGATCCTGACTTTTTCCCCTTCCTGGACGAGGTGAGCGCCCAGGGCGAGGATCCGTTCCCCCGGTCTGAGCCCTTTGCTGACCAGCGCGGTCTCGCTGCCGAGTTTCGCAACCTCGACCGGTCGGCGTGATAAGGTCATTGCCTCGGGATCGATCACCCACACGCTGGTCCCCGCACCGCCGTCGTAAACGGATCCGACGGGAATTTCGAACAGCTGCACCGCGCCCTTGGCCTTATCGCCATCCAGATGAATTGTCACGGTTGCACCGAGAGGGGCGTTTTCCCCGGCCCCCCCAAGTCGGTAGCGTGCCTGATAGGTGCGGGTGAGGGCGTCGGCCAGTGCGGACAATTCGCGCAGCGTTGCCGGGAATGTCCGCTCCGGATCTGCATAAAGGGAGGCTGTGGCCGGTGACTGTGCACGCTGCCCATTCCCCTCGGGCAGGTTGACGACCGCTTCGCGCGGACCGTCATGGGCGAGACGAACCACCACATTGCCGGCGGCAACGACCTGGCCGACATCCGCCGGAACCTCCATGATGATCCCGTCCGCTTCCGCCCTGAGAACGGCATAGCCCGTCTGGTTGTCCCGTTGACTGGCATAGGCAACGGCGGAATTCAGTTGTGCGGTCGTTGCGTCTGCCGTTGATTTGGCCTGGTCGTATTCCTGTACCGATACGGCCTTCAGGGCAACCAGCCCACGTTGGCGCAGTTCATCGGCGAGGGCGCGCCTGTTCTGGGCCCGGGCCGCCTCGACCGCATCCCGGGCCGCGGTGGCGGCCAGCCGCAGGTCGGTGGGATCAAGCCGCATCAACGCCTGTCCGCGCTTGACGTGGTCGCCGACCTTGACCAGTTTCTCGATGATTTTGCCGGGCACGCGAAAACCGAGATCGCTCTCCGTACGCGCATGTATGACCCCGGTGAATTCCGCCCCGCTGCCGTGGGCGGAAATGACCGTAAAGGCGCGCACCAGGCGGGGAGATGCCGACTCGACCAGCGGTTTTGTATCTCTGCCATAAAGAGCACCGCAGACAATGACAACCACCGCTCCCATGAGAAGCGCTATGCGATACCCGCGTGACAATCCGCCTAATTTCTTTAACGCTGTTGTTTTCATATACAATCCTCACCCGTATGGTTAATCGTTCTGCTCATCCGTTTATGATGCGTGAGATGACTGCCTGGTGCAGCCAGCGCGGCGTGGCCCGGATAAAGATCACGGTGGCCTTGTTGGCCCAGCCCGGCACGACGCTGATGCGTCCGGCCTGCAAGGCACGGATACCGGCGCGCACCACGGGGGCCGGCTGCATCAGCAACTGCTTCAGCGCGGGCGTGAGCTGCTGGTGCGCCGCTGTGGCGAATCCGGTGTCTGACATGCCCGGGCAGAGCGTCGTCACCGTTATGCCGTCGGGCTTGAGTTCGCGGTGGAGCGCTTCACCCAGACGCAGCACGTAGGCCTTGGCGGCCGCATAGACGGCGTAGTTCTGCACGCCCAGGCTGGCTAGCAAACTGGCTACGAGCAGGATCTTCCCTCGTCCACGTGTGCGCATGTCCTGCGCAAAAACGTGAGTAACGGCGGTCAGGCTCGCAACGTCCAACTGCACCATCGCCAGCGACGCGTCCAATTGGGCGTCAAGGAACGGGCCATGCAGTCCGTGGCCGGCGTTGTTGATCAGGATGTCAATCGCAATGCCTCGCTCACGGAGCCGCTGGTGCAGCTGTATGACTTCCTCGGCAGATGAAAGATCGACCTGCTCCACAACGACTTCAATGCGGAACTGCCTGCGCAGTGCCTCATCGAGCCTTTGCAGCCGGTCCAATCGACGCGCCACCAGGATCAGAGGATGCCCTTGCGCGGCATATTGGCGAGCAAACTCCTCGCCGAAACCACTCGATGCCCCCGTGATGAGAACCCATGAATTATCTCTTGTCGTCATTTTGTTTACCTCTTGTCTGTAGGCGTAATCGCCTAGACCGGTCTACGTAATTGGTGCTAAAAAAATTTGTACAGCTTCGTTCCGGGTGACCATTCAGTTCCATAATGCAAAGCCAGCATGTTGTATATACAACAATGCTGTCAAAAAAATTTACCTTTTTGATTTACTCGCGCTTACTGTTTCATGGAGTTTCAGGATTGCGTTAACGCCCTCCTCTCCCAGGAGTTCCGTGGTCTGCTGCTGCGCCTTCTTCCAGAGTGCGTGGGCAGCAGCCATAAGCTCTCTCCCTTGAGCAGTGACGGTGATTGTCTGTGACGGCCCGTCGCCGTGTCCCTCGACAGTAATCCAGCTGTTTTTCTTCATCCGGTCCACGGTGCGGCTTACCGTCGACTTCTCCATCACCAGCACCCTGGAGATGTCCGCCGCAGATGCCTGGCCGGCGTAGGAGAGCATAGTGAGAATGTTCGCCTGGTTGGCTTTGAGGCCGATGGGTTGCAAGGCCCTGTCGTATATGTTGGTTATCACCCGGTTCAGGAGCCGTACCCGGTAACCTAAACATTCCGCAGCAACCACTTTGGCAAGTTTTGACGCTTCTTGTTCGTTCATATTCAAAACTCCAATGTTGTATATACAACCAGCTTACATGAGCATCCAACTGAATGTCAATATTATATTGCCCTGTGCGCGGCCGCGGCGGCCGCGGCAACCCTAGCTTTCATATCCCGAAGGAACCGAGAAAATCTCCGCCTCAGGCGGAGCTAGGTCGGCAACGCCGTTCGGGTTGAGTACCTGTGCAGCGGCCACCGTGTTAAGGGACTCGCGAAGCAGCTTGATTTTGCCGCCCTCGGCGACGAGGCGCCCTGCGAACAAGTGATGGATGAGACGCCCAGTCGCCGCCGCGCGCGCGTCCGTCAGATATTCGGCAAACACCTGATCCTTCGTGTCGATCAGCACCGTGACATTCTCGGGGCTGAAGCCGAAGCCGGGATAAAGGGTGCCGCCGACAAAATCGTAGAATTTCTCGATGGCTTCCCGCCCCTGATGGCGGGTCGGTATACCGAGAGAATGGAGGAATGGGAGTTCCAGCACACCGTCCTCGGCGAACAGCGCGGCGCATTTCTTGCCGTCGGGGGTCACGGCAAGAAGGTCTAGCAGTAGCGTCTTTGCATCGGTCATGGCAATTGTCCTTTAGAAAATTGGTGGGCGCCGCCGAGGGCGGCGCCGTACTATCAGTTCGGAAAGCTGTCGCCGAACATCGGGAGCCCGCTCTTCGACCCGTCGCGCGTGGCCTCGTCCTGGATCACGTCCCAATGTTCGGCGAGCTGGCCGTTTTCGATGCGAACTATGTCGGCCACGACCCAGGCTACCGGGGCGCCGAATCCTGAAAAGCGGCCATGAAGTACGACATAATCCCCCGAGGCCACGGCCAGCCCATTTTCGTAGCGAAACTCGGCGGGCGCTGCCTTGACGAGATCAAACAGGCCTTCGCGGCCGGGCGCGATATAGGCACTGTGCTGGATATAGTCGGGCGACCAGAAGCGTTCGGCCGCGGCATAGTCGCGTTTGTTGAACAGCGTATCAAACGCTTCCAGGACGAAATTCTTGTTTTTCTCTTCGGTGCTCATTGTTTACTCCTTCTCTTCGTTATGTGTCGGGTTGAGGGGAGGGACGGATTATATCTCGCCATCTCCCACGTAAGTTGTAGGACAGCAAAGCTCACGACTGCTTCGTGCGAAGTTCAATGAGATCCGCCATTGAGGCCTTCAATGAGATCAGCCATTGAGGCGCTCTGTTGGCAGAGAGCGTTCTTTACAAAGGCATCAAGGTCAGCAGCTTGCTTTTCGTCGGGGACCTCGTGGGTTCCGCTAATAAACTCGATGTTCGGAAATTCGGATTGCAAAATGCTCCGGTACTTGTTTTTGAACGGGCAATGGCGCTCAAGGCAATAGGCAAAGTGAATAGCCTCTACACCGCTCACCGCAAGCGTTCTGACCCGCTTCAGGATTTTCTCCGGCGCCCTTAGAGTAGGACAGCCCGAACAGCTGATGATTCCCGCTACCTGGGCTCCCCCACGCTCTGCATAGCGAGCAAATTTTCCCTTGCTTGCATAGCTGTCATCAAGACAACCTACAGAGCTGCAGGCCAAGTCATTCGTCAGGTTGGCACATGTGATAATTCCGATTCTTACCATCTTGGTTCCTCCTTTTGGTTGCCGTGCTGTGGCCTGTTTGCGACGAAATATCAGAGTTTTCGTCTCTTAGTTGAAGCGCCTCGGGTTCCCTGCTCGGCATAGTGGCGGGCGAACTCTTCGCCGAAACCGCTTGAAACACCTGTGATGAGAACCCATGAAGTGTCTGATGTTGTCATTGTGTTCACCCCTGGTTCGTAGGCTCAATACGCCTAGACCGGTCTACGTAATGCTAATCAAAAAAAATCAGTGAGCGGCTATTCTTCTTTCCGAGCAAGGAATATATCGAAATAAAAATGAATGAAATTCCTTAACGGCTCTGGTGACTTTTTAACCTTGGAGCGAAGCAGTGCTCCCTCGAATGAAGAGACCAGATTTTCCGCCAGCATCTCAGTGTTCATGTCAGAGGGTATTGCCTTTTCCTTCTGTGCCTGAAGCAGTAGCTTGGTCAACTCCCCGGCCCAGATCTGCAATGCCTGCTCAAGGCGTTGCCGTACGTTCTCGGACAGGTCGGACATCTCCAGGCTCAGGTTGCCAAGCAGGCACCCCTTGAAGCAGTCGTTGCCTTCAAAGCTCTCAATCAGGATTTCGAAGCTTCTTCTGACGCGCTCCAGCGGTGGTAACGATTCATCGCTGAAAATGGGGTATAAGAGTTCAAACCTGTCCGCGACAAATTTGTCAATTACCGCAAGACCAAATTCTTCTTTGCTGGAGAAGAAGTTGTAAAACGACCCCTTCGGAATGTTCGCCTGCTTCAGAATCGCTTCAACACCGGTGGCATTGAACCCTCTGCTTAACACGAGGTCGAGTCCAACCTGGACAATATCGTCTTTGTTGTGTGTTCGTTTCATGATTCTAACTTAGACCAGTCGGTCCAATGAGTCAAGCGTTTTTTTAGATGTGCTTAACAGCGCTGAAGAAATTAAAGTCAATATTTGATTGAGAGGAGTGCTGCCTTGGACCATGTTATCCCGCCGTCCCTGACAAATTCGTATTTCCTGTATTTGTGTAGCGAAATATCAAGGAAAATGGATACAGATGCGAAATATCGCGGAACGTGAATGGGGGGCTAAAATCAGATGAAGACAAAAACGGAAGAGAGAGGCACTGCAGCGGCTCATGGCATACGACTGGCCCGGCAACGTCCGGGAGCTGGAGAACCTGGTCGAGCGTGAGCTCATCCTGCATCGTGGCGGGCCACTGACCTTCAGCACGATTCTGTCGGGCTCGGAACAAAAGAACGTGTCGCCCGTCGCCGGGGTCGGGAAAGCAACTGATAAGAAACAGCTTACATAATCTCTTGCCAAATTAAGAAGTTCAAGGCTCGAGTCTGTGATGGTTGCTGCGCCGTAGGCTTATTTGACTTTTCGGGTCGCCGGATAAACATTGGTACCCCAACAAATACCATCTTTTTTATTCACATTTAGGTTGCTGACTGATTCGACTGATATTTGAGTGGCACATATCAGGTCATTTCACCAGATGCAGCGAACCGCTGCTTTTACAAAAGTATTACACAGCATTACGCCGCCTGCTGATAAGATGACTGCGATGAATTCCATGATATGGGAGAGGGCGGATATGAAGCATTCATTGCAGATTGGCAAACACGTGGCACGCTATCCGGTCATCCAGGGCGGTATGGGTGTTCGCATCTCGGCCGGCCGGTTGGCCGGTCATGTGGCGAAGTGTGGTGGTATCGGGTTGGTGGCGGCGCCGGGTATCTGTCTCAATAGTCCCTATTATACGGGTACAAACTATTTCAAGGCCGATGCCGAGGCTTTCAAGGCAGAACTGCGCAAGGCCTATGAGATCGCTCCGGACGGCATCATCGGCGTCAATGTCATGGTGGCCCTGTCCGATTACGAGCAATTGGTAAAGGCGGCCATCGAGGGTGGCGCCAAGGTGATCGTCTGCGGCGCCGGCCTGCCGATGAGCCTGCCGGAGTTGACCGCCCATGCTCCGGATGTCGCGCTGATTCCGATCGTATCCTCCCTGCGGGCCGCCCAGCTGATCGCCAAGAAGTGGCACAAGTCATTCCATCGTCTGCCGGATGCGGTGGTGGTGGAAGACCCGGATACGGCCGGTGGCCACCTGGGTGAGAAGATGGAGAACATCGGGACCGGTGAATACGATCAGTACGCCACCGTCCGTCAGGTCAAGGAATTCTTTGTCAGCGAATACGGCGTCACGGTACCGGTGATCGCGGCCGGTGGCATCTGGGGCCGTGCCGAGCTGGAACATGCCCTGGCCGAAGGCGCCGATGGCGTGCAGATGGCGACCCGCTTTGTCTGTACCGAGGAGTGCGATGCCGATGAGGCCTTCAAACAGAAATATATCGACTGCAAGCCGGAGGATATCGGCCTGCTCATGAGCCCGGCCGGGCTGCCGGGCCGGGCCATCCTCAGCAACCAGGACGACATCCGGCAGTATGACCTGGATAACGCTGTCACCTGCAGCCTGGGATGTCTGAAAAAATGTTCCTACAAAGAGTCGGGCGAGCGCTTCTGTATCATCACCTCCCTGGACCGCGCCCAGCGCGGGGACGTGGAGACCGGACTGGTGTTCTGCGGCACCAACGCCTGGAAGTCTGAAAAAATTACCACGGTCCAGGCCATTTTCGACGAGCTGTTCGGGGATGTCGAGGCGTAGAAACCGGCCGTCTGACAGCCCCACATGGATCTGAATATAAAAAAGCCGTCCCAGGATAACCAGGGCGGCTTTTTCAGTCTTGGAACCGGGGGTCGTCCGTGCTACATAGGATGTGATGCTGGAGTTACCTCTGGAGGCAACCGGGACGTTGTCTATTGGTTAAGTTAGAAAAACAAATAACAGCGTCCTGCCGGATACTCCCGAGTGCTTCTGTTTGCGGCGGCATTGGCAGGATGAGAGACGAAAAGTGCCGGAGCCGGTAACTTTCTGGAATAAGATATCAGTAATGATAACGACAGGCGATAATTACAATCTCTGTTTCTTCCACTTGGTAGACAAGACGATGTTCACGGTCGATCCTGCGGGACCAGCAACCTGCAAGCTGAAAACGTAGAGGTTCCGGCTTTCCTGTCCCCTCAAAAGGGGTTCGGCGAATTTCTTCAAAAAGCGCTAAGATCCTTTCGGACTGGCGCTTGTCCGTCTTAAGCCAATAGCGCAGATCATCTAAGGCTGTTGGAGTGAGAGTGACATTCATAGTCCAAGAGCATCCAAAGATGTTCGTTTACCAGACGTGGCTTCTTTGATAGATTGCATTAGCCGTGCTGCATTAGCAGGGCTAGAAAGCAGATATTCACTTTCCATGAGAGATTCATAGTCTTCCAGACTTAAGAGAACTACGCTTTCGCTCTTACGCCGCGTAATCAGGATCGGCTCGTGGTTACTACAAGCTTCGTCCATGAAATTCTTAAGACCATGTCGTGCTTCGCTGTATGAAACGGCCTGCATAATTGACCTCCAAAATGACAAGATGTTGTACAATAGCATGCGTACATTTAACTTGCAAGTAGCCCGAGGAATACAGGAGGCAACCGGGACGGTGTTTTCTATTTAGCTATTGATCAAGTTAGGAAAATAAATAACCGCGTCCTGCTGGATGCTTCTGCCCGTATGTGCCCACAAGGAACTGCTTTTAATGTCAACTCTCTCCCTCGCCACCCGCCTCATAGAATCCCTGCCGTCCGGCGTGCCGGGCCTGTTTAACCCGTGGCGCGACCACTGCCCCCATGAATGTGCCGGCAATGGACCGGCCGCGCGCCTGGAACGCCTGGCGTGTCATCTGGATTGCGATCCCGCCTTCATCCTGGTGGGTGAGGCGCCGGGATACCAGGGGTGCCGCTACAGCGGCATCGCCTTCACCAGCGAACGGCTGCTGATGGAAGGGGCCATACCGCGCATCCCGGCCATATCGAAGCGTCTCTCGACGCGGCACCTGCCGTTTTCCGAACCATCGGCCACCATCGTCTGGAAGGCACTCAACAACCTGGGTATCGCCGAACGCACGATCCTCTGGAACGCCTTGCAGCTCCATCCCCATCGCAGCGACAACCTCTGGTCCAACCGCACCCCGGCACCTGCTGAACTGGCTCTCGGCGCGCCCGCCCTGCACACCCTGATCGCCGCCTTCCCCGCTGCCAAGGTCGTTGCCGTGGGCAAGAAGGCCGAGCAGCTGATGATGACCATGGGCATCACCCCGTCGGCCTGTGTGCGGCATCCCGCCAATGGCGGTGCCAGCGCATTTGCTGCCGGCATGGGGGCGTTGAGGTAGGGTTGCCGGATAAAATATCCCGGTATTTTCAGAGCCGCTCCGCTACCGCCGGAACGGCTTTTTTACGTGTTGGATGTACGTGCTGATCGTGCTACATAGGATGTCATGCTGGATCTACCTATGCAATCAGGAGGCTCACTACCATGCCCAATCCACCGGTTCAACCAACCGCTTCGGCCTATGACTATCCCCTGCTGATCAAGAATCTGCTTTTTTGCCCGGTGGTAGATGCCCCGGAGCAGGAGATCGTGTACCGCGGCACCTTCCGCTACAGCTATCGCGAACTGCACCAACGGGTCAGGCGGCTGGCCAATGCGCTGGTTGCGCAGGGTGTCCGGCCGGGCGATACGGTGGCGGTCATGGATTGGGACTCCCACCGCTACCTGGAGTGTTTTTTTGCCGTTCCGATGATCGGGGCGGTGTTGCATACCATCAACGTGCGCCTCTCGCCGGAGCAGATCCTCTACACCATCGACCATGCCGAAGACGATCTCTTGCTGGTCAACAGTGAGTTTCTGCCGATCCTGGAACAGATCCGCGGACGCATGGACACGGTGAAGAGCTTTGTGCTGCTGAATGACGAGCTGCAACCGCCCGTGACCACGATCCCGTTCAGTGGGGAGTATGAGGCCTTGCTGGCGTCAGCGTCTCCCGTATTTGATTTCCCTGATTTCGACGAGAACACCCGTGCCACCACCTTCTATACCACCGGCACCACCGGCATGCCCAAGGGGGTCTACTTCAGCCATCGCCAGCTGGTGCTGCACACCATAGGCGTGCTGGGGGTACTCGGTACGGCTCTTGGCCATGGCCGCTTTCACTGCCAGGACGTCTACATGCCGATCACCCCCATGTTCCATGTTCACGCCTGGGGCGTACCCTATATTGCCACTATGCTGGGGGTCAAGCAGGTCTATCCCGGTCGTTACGTGCCTGATCTGCTGCTGGAGCTGATCGAAAAAGAGGGGGTCACCTTTTCCCACTGTGTGCCGACCATCCTGCATATGCTGCTCAAACATCCCCACGCCCAGCGCATGGACCTGTCCGGCTTGAAGCTGATTATCGGAGGCGCCCCCATGTCGCGAGCACTCTGCCTGGAGGCCCTGGGACGTGGTATCGACGTCTTTACCGGCTACGGCATGTCAGAGACCTGCCCGATCCTGACCGTGGCCCATCTGACCCCGGAGATGCTGGAACTGTCGCCGGAAGAGCAGGCAATTATCCGCTGCAAGACCGGCCGTTCCCTGCCGCTGGTTGACCTGCGGGTAGTGGATAACCAGCTGCAGGAACAGCCCCGCGACAATGTCAGTGCCGGCGAAATCATGGTGCGGGCGCCCTGGTTGACCCAGGGTTATCTGAAGGATCACAAGGCCTCGGAAAAGCTGTGGGAGGGGGGCTGGCTGCATACCGGGGATGTAGGGGTGCGTGATGAACGGGGTTATGTGCGGATCACCGACCGGACCAAGGATGTGATCAAGGTAGCCGGCGAATGGGTTTCATCCCTGGAGCTGGAGGACATGATCGCCCATCACCCGGCGGTGTCCGAGGTGGCGGTGATCGGCGTCTTCGACGAAAAATGGGGTGAACGGCCGCTGGCCCTGGTTGTGCCGCGGCCGGATAGTACGGTAACTGAAAAGGATATCAGCCACCACATCAAGCAGTACGCCGATAAGGGGCTGGTCAACAAACAGGTGGTGCTCTTGAAGGTGCGTTTCGTCGAGGCCATTGACAAGACCAGCGTGGGCAAGGTCAGCAAGGTGACCTTGCGGGAAAAGTACGCTTAGGCTGTGCCTGAACTGTGTCTGAAATATGGTATGAATGCAGCAACTACGGTCATTTATTATCATTCCCTGTTTGACGACCCGGGCTTTAAGGCGTATACAAATAGGCTTGTTTTATTTTTATGTTATGAGAACAGTGCAGGAGGGAATTATGGGTGACCAGTTGTACCTGGAGCGTTTTGTCTGGTTCGACAACGCGGCCCGTCGCGGCCGCTTCCCTAACGCAACCAGGCCGGGAGATCATTTCGAGATCACTTCCAAGACCGCCCAGCGTTTCATCGACCATTTCCGACTTCATCTTTCAGCTTCCCGTAATACGCATATCCGAAGAAGAACTCCCTGCACTGCCGATCTTCCACAAGCTTCAAAAGTTGCATTGTACTGAAGGAATGAGGGATGCCATGGCTGTGAATCAGAACCCTGAACAATTAGCCCGCGACCATATTGATGATCTGCTCAGACAGGCTGGCTGGAAGGTTCAGTCTCGTAAAAAGATCGACCTGAATGACGGTATTGGCCAGGCGGTTTGCGAATACCCGACCGATACCGGTCCGGCGGATTATGTGCTGTTCGTCAATAAGAAAGCGGTAGGGGTGATCGAGGCGAAACGGGAAGAGGAAGGGCACCGTTTGACGACCCATGAAGCGCAAACCGAAGACTACGCAGCCGCAAAACTGAAGTGGGTAAACAACAAAGTTACACTACCCTTCCTGTATGAAAGCACCGGTATAATTACCCAGTTTACCGATCAACGTGATCCCAAACCCAGGTCCAACGAGGTTTTCAGCTTTCATCGCCCCGAGACCCTGGGTGAATGGCTCTCGCAGAGCACGTCACTTCGGGGGCGCCTACAGCATATTCCGTTGCTCAATCCTCAGAAACTGCCTGCCAACAAACTGAAACTCCGCGATTGCCAGGAACTCGCAATTACCAACCTGGAAACCTCGTTCAAGGCAAACCGGCCACGGGCTCTGATCCAGATGGCCACGGGGGCCGGAAAGACCTATACCGCCATAACCGCCATGTATCGCCTGCTCAAGTATGCCGACGCCAAACGCATTCTGTTCCTGGTGGATACCAAGAATCTTGGCGAACAGGCCGAGCAGGAAATGATGGCCTTTGTGCCTACGGACGACAACCGCAAGT
>JAJXYO010000009.1 GCA_021780495.1 Deltaproteobacteria bacterium | reverse complement strand
GATTTCTCGGTGGCTATGCCGAGGGGGTCACACCCGTTCCCATCTCGAACACGGAAGTTAAGCCCCTCAGGGCCGATGATACTGCACGGGTAACTGTGTGGGAAAGTAGGTCGCCGCCGGGAATAAATATCAAAACGCCCCATCATTCGAAAGAATGGTGGGGCGTTTTTTGTGTAAAAAAATCAGCTATTCAGATATAGTGACGCAATGCTGCCGGACTCCTTTTATCAGATACTGACCTACACTATCATCACCGCCTTGTTGATCGGCGTGCTACTGCTCGCAGCCTGGTGGCTGGGAGCAAAACGAACGTCGCCCAAGAAAGGCTCCGCATATGAGTCCGGAGTTATTCCTTCTTCTTCAGCCCGACTGGCCTGGCCGGTTCCCTTCTACCTTGTAGCAATTTTCTTTATAATCTTTGATGTAGAAGCTGCCTTCGTGTTTACCTGGGCGGTTGCCTGGGATGCACTTGGCATGGCGGGCGTGATCCAGATTTCTGTCTTCATCGTCATTCTTGCCGTTGGGCTGATCTGGCTCTGGCTCAAGGGAGGACTCGACTGGGGACCTTTAAATGACAGAAAGCGACGTTCGCATGTCTGAAAACCCGATTCCTGATAACATCATTCTTACCCACCTGGATGACCTGATCAACTGGGGACGTTCCAATTCCCTCTGGCCGATGTTCTTCGGCCTTTCCTGCTGCTTTGTCGAAATGATGACCTCGTTTACCTCGCGCTATGATATCTCGCGCTTTGGCGCCGAAGTATTGCGCGGCACACCGCGCGAAGCGGATCTGATGGTGATTGCCGGAACACCTTTCATAAAGATGGCGCCCTCGATACTCAATCTCTATGAGCAGATGGCTGAACCGCGCTGGGTGATGTCCATGGGGAGCTGCGCAAATTCGGGCGGTATGTATGACGTCTATAGTGTCGTCCAGGGGGTTAACCAGTTTCTTCCGGTGGATGTGTATGTGCCCGGCTGTCCGCCGCGGCCGGAGGCCTTTATGCAGGGACTGCTGTTGTTGCAGGAGAAAATCCGTACCGGTGAGCGACCGGCTCGACCAGTGCTGCACATGTCAGGTGGCTGGCAGGGAACAACCGTGCCGGTACTTGTTGATGGCGAGACGAAGAGCTGTGATACTCGCGGACCCGGCATGCAAGGCATCCGGGCACGTGGCGTGTCAGTCGGCCATCCGGTGCCATTCCTGCCGCGCTCAGATGAAATCTGGACCCCTCCGGCAGTGAAGCATGAGTATCCGGACTTTGGCCTGCCGCAGGAGATGAGGGAGGTCTTTGGGGAGCGGGTTGCTGTTGATGTCTCCGCTACCGACATGCTGACACTGCGTACTTCCCCCGAGCTGGTACCCCAACTGCTGCTACATCTCAAAACCCGCCGAGGCAGTTCCTTCAAGCGCCTGGAGGATATCGCTGCGGTCGATGATTCCTGCCGCCGCAATCATGACACATTCAAAGATTATACGATCAACTACCACCTGCTCACATTTGATCAACCCGGGTATGTTCGCGTAAAGACGGAATTGTCCGGCGCTGATCCCGAGGTGCCAAGCATCACCTCTGTCTTCCCGGCAGCAAACTGGTATGAGCGGGAGGTGTTCGACATGTACGGGATCCTCTTCAGCGGCCACCCGAACCTGCGCCGTATCCTGATGCCGCACGACTGGGAGGGGCACCCTCTGCGGAAGGAACACCCGTTCCGGGCTACCGAGATGAAGCCGTATACCGTAGAGGATGCCCGTCGCCATGCCCCGCTTCCGGCCAATGATTTCTTCGAGAGGGTGAGTGAGGGTGAGATGATTCTCAATCTCGGCCCCCAGCATCCCGGTACCCACGGCATCATCCGCTGCATCCTCAAGCTGGACGGCGAAGAGATCCGCGACATCGATTTCGACATCGGTTACCATCATCGCGGAGCCGAAAAGATTGCCGAGCGCCAGCACTGGAACCAGTTCATCCCCTATACGGACCGCATCGATTACCTGTCCGGCGTGCAGAATAATCTGGCCTATGTAACATCGGTGGAACGCTTGTGCAGCATCACGGTTCCCGATCGTGCCATCGGTATTCGCATCATGCTGGCCGAGCTGTTTCGCATCGCCAGCCACCTGGTCTGGTTGGGAACCTTTACTGCGGATGTTGGTGCCATGACGCCGGTATTTTACACATTTACCGATCGGGAAAAAATCTTCGACATCGTGGAAATGATTACCGGCGGCAGGATGCACCCGGCTTGGTTCCGCATTGGCGGGGTTGCGGAGGACCTGCCCGAGGGATGGCAGAGGCCGGTGCAGGCGCTTCTGGATTGGTTGCCACCACGATTAAAAGAATACGAACAGCTTGTCAACGGTAACCCTATCTTCCAGGCTCGTTTGAAAGGTGTTGGAGCAATCTCCAGAGAAGATGCCATGGAGTGGGGCCTGACTGGACCCAATCTACGGGCGTGCGGTATCGAATGGGATTTGCGCAAGAAGATCCCCTATGCGGGCTATGATCGATTTGACTTCGATGTGCCGACGGCAGAGGGCGGGGATTGCTGGGCGCGCTATCAGGTACGTATGGAGGAGATCCGCCAGTCGTTGCGGATCGTGAAACAGGCCATGACCGGCATGCCCGGCGGTCGCTGGATCACGGATGATTATCGCTTTGTGTTGCCGCAAAAACCGGATACGCTCAAGAACATCGAGTCCTTGATCCATCATTTTGTCAACAGCACGCGCGGCATGACGCCGCCGAGGGGTGAAAACTACAGCGCCATCGAAGCTCCCAAAGGTGAAAATGGTTATTTTGTCGTTTCCGACGGATTGAACATCCCCTACCGGGTTCGCATCAAAACCCCCAGTTTCCCCCATATTCAGGCCCTTCCCATTATGAGCCGTGGCTGGTTGCTGGCAGATTTCCTGGCTATCCTGGGATCGGTTGATTTCGTGCTGGCAGATCTTGACAGGTAGTTACATCAGCTCATTCATGGTTTATGACGTATCCCCTCAGAGTCAAGCCGGGCTTGTTGCAAAGATCCCATCAAAATCATCCTTAATCATGTCAAATGCATGTAAAATCCTGGGATCGAAGTGCTCCGGCATGGTCCGCCCGTCGCCGTTCAGAATAATTCCGCAGGTTGTAGCATGGTCGAAGGCAGGTTTGTAGGTCCTGCTGCTGCGCAGGGCATCGTACTGATCTACGATCATGACGATGCGTCCAGCCATGGGAATCTGATCGCCTTTCAGCGCCCGCGGATATCCGGTCCCGTTCCAGCGTTCATGATGAGTGGCGGCAATGATGGCACCCATTTGAAGCATGGCATGATCTGAACCGCGCAGTATTTTTTCGCCAATAACGGTATGTTGCTGGATAGTGGTGAATTCTTCGGGTGATAACGCCCCGGGTTTGAGCAGGATGGAATCGGGGATGCCGATTTTGCCGACGTCATGCATGGCACTGGCCACGGAGATGTTTTCGACAAAATCGTCTGGTAAATTCAGGTGTATCGAAAGGCGTTTGGCATACATGCCGATGCGCGAAATGTGCAGGCCGGTGTCTTCATCCCGCAGTTCGGCGGCAGCAGTGAGGCGTTCGATAATTTCGCTACTCATCCTGGTCAGTTTGTTGAGCGCCTCGTTTAATTCGGCAGTACGTAGTTCAACGGTGTGTTCAAGTTCGCGCTTGTAATTTTTCTCAATATTGGTCAGCCGCTTGAAGTTGATGCCTTTTTCAACTGCATGCAGCAGATACGGTGGCCGATAGGGCTTGATAATGAAGTCAAAGGCGCCTTTTTGGATGGCCTTGACGGCAGTATCCAGATCAGCGTATGCGGTCATAAGCAGCACAGGGGTCTCCCGGTCCAGATAGCGAATCTTCTCCAGGAGCTCAATGCCGGTCATGCCGGGCATGTTTATGTCAGTCAATACCAGATCGACCGGTTCAGAGGCAAAGCGTCTGATTGCCTCCTGACCATTGTCAAAGGCAATTACAGTGAAGCCGAATTCCTGCAACAGCGTGGTAACGCTTTCCAGCACATACCGGTCGTCATCGACGACAAATATGGTCCCTTGTGACTCAGTCGGCATTTTCAAGCACCTCCCTGATCTTCATAAGCAACTCCTTGGGCATAAACGGTTTGGCAATAAAATGAAGGTGTTGGTCAAGATCTTCCCGCCCTTCCATGATATCGGCAGTGTAGCCGCTGCATATAATCACACGTTTCTCAGGCGACACTGTTCTGATCTCTTGGTAAACATCCATGCCCTTCATACCCGGCATGACAGCATCCAGTATGACCAGGCTGATTTCCTGACAGTGTTCTCGAAATGAATCGACAGCCTGGACACCATCCCGAGCTTCGATGACGATATATCCGAATTCCTCCAGAAGCTCCTTGGACATGGATCTGGTTTGTTCGTCATCCTCGGCCAGCAGGATGGTCGTGCTTCCGGGTTGGTACGGTGATTTGGCCGCATGCTCCGTACATGGCAGTTCATCTCCTTCAGTCAGCGGCAGATACACATGGAAGATGGTCCCAATCCCCGGCAGGCTGTGGCAGAGAATGAACCCGTTATGTTTCTTGATAATGCCATAGACGATGGATAAACCGAGTCCGGTACCTTTGCCGGTATCCTTGGTAGTATAGAATGGTTCAAATATGCGTTTGACTGTTTCTGCGTCCATGCCATGGCCCGTATCCGATACGGTCAGCAAGGCAAATTGCCCGCTGTTTCCAAAGCCATGAGCGGTGATAAAATGAGAATCGAGCTTAACTGCCTCGGTCGAGATGGTTATTTCTCCACCTTCCGGCATGGCATCCCGAGCATTGGTGGCCAGATTCATCAACACCTGTTCCATCTGAATGCTGTCGGCCATGACCAGTAACGGTTGTTCCGAAGGCACTGTTGTCAGGCGGATGTCTTCACCGATCAGGCGCAAGAGAAGCTTTTCAACCCGATTGAGGATACCGTTCAAATCGATGCGTCCGGGGTTGTTGATTTCTTTGCGGCTGAAGGCCAGCAGACCTTGCGTCAGGCTAGCCCCGCGTTCTGCCGAGGCAAGGATCTGGTCCGTCGTTGATTTCAAGGGGCTGTTTTCAGGGCTTTTCATCTGCAAAATGGTAGTATATCCGATAATCGCCGTCAGAATGTTGTTGAAATCGTGGGCAATACCGCCTGCCAGCTGACCTACTGCCTCCATCTTCTGTGAATGGCGCAGCTGGTTTTCCATCTTTTTCTGTTCGGTGATATCCTCTTTAATTGCCATGAAGTGGGTAATGGTAAAGCTGCTATTGCGGATGGGAGAGATCAATGCCAGTTCCCAGTAGAGATCGCCATTCTTCTTGATATTCTGAAATTCACCGCGCCATTCGTGACCGGACAGAATTGTTTCCCACAGATCACGGTATTCCGTTTGCGTGGTAAAGCCGGATTTGAGGATGCGCGGATTTTGACCGAGTAATTCTTCCAGAGAGTAGCCGGTCAGGTTTGTGAAATGCGGGTTAGCGTATTCAATGTCACCATGAAGATTCGTAATTATAATAGAAACCGGACTTTGCTCTACCGCGTGTGAGAGCTTGCGCAGTTCCTCTTCGGCCTTTGTGCGTTCGATTAATTCCTTCTGGGCGGCATCATACAGCCGGGCATTGTCAAGTGCCAGCGAGGCCAATTCACCAAACTGGGTCAGAAGCTCCATTTGCTCATCATTAAACGTGACCGCCGGATCAATGAAGGCCAGACCCAAAACCCCGATCACCTTGTGGTCCGCCTTGAGCGGTACACCGGCCATGGCGTGCAGGACATCCCGGTCCGAATCGGGTAGTCGTCCGTCCCAGTGGAGGTAATCGTCAACACGGAAAGGTTCTCCCGTGTTCCAGACGCGCCCGGCAATGCCCTGCCCGGGTGCGATGGGATGGTGAGTCAGGCTGTCATAGATCCCGCTCTGAAATAACATGTCCATCATGGTGCCATCGGCGTTTATGAGATACACAAAACAATGTTCGGTCCCGACCAGTTTGCCGGCACGGGTGACGATGGTCTGCAGGAGGCTGGATACGTCCAGGCGGCTGATCAACCCCAGAGTCGTTTCGTGTAAGGTTGTCAGGTATTCGTTCTGACGGTGCAGCAGCGCTTCAGCTTTATTGCGATTTGTTATGTCGCGGGCGACTGCCAGAATGAATCTCTCTCCGTCCAATTCTATCAGGCTGGCATTGATCTCGACTGCCAGTGGCTGATCATGTTTGCGCCGATGAATTGATTCGAAAGTGGTCTTGCCATCTTCCATGAGGCGGGAGATGCGTTCCTGGATATGGGCGCCCTCTTCCGGGGTATCCAGTTCGAACACCGGCATGCCGACAAATTCGGAATGCTTGTAACCGTAGCGTTGACAGGCCTCCTGGTTGGCCTCCAGTATCAAGCCGTCAGTGCTTACGATAAAAATCGCATCAGAGGACTCCTCGAAGAACATTCGGAATTTTTCTTCGCGTTTTGTAAGAATGCCGGCCTGCTGATCAAGCTTTTGCACCAAGTGATTGAAGGTCTGCCCCAGGACAGCGATTTCATCAGCGCCGCTTGCCGGGAGCATGCGTAACTCACCGTGCGCGTGGGTCAGGTTGTCAACATGTCGGGTGAGTTGGACGATTGGTTCCGTAAATCTGTCCAGTATACGGCGCATGAGCCAGAATGTACCCAGGGAGGTCAGCGGCAGCAAGATGATAAACAGGATATTGAGCCGGTAAATCGGTGCATATGCTTCGGCTATCGGGTAGTTTGCCGCAATAATCCAGTTTTTTGTCTTCAGGTGTTTGAATGACGTCAATGTGTGCAGCCCATGTGAATCGATGGACTCATCGGTCCCGTCGAATCCTGCAATGGCACGGTCGAGCAGTTTGTTTGAGCCGGGCGTCGCCTCCGGTTTCATAATACGGTTATTATCCGGGTGAGAAATAAGTACCCGATTCTGATTGATCAGGTAGAAATAGCCTCCTTTGGACAACTTGATCCGTGAGAGCTTTTCGATAAAGGAGGAACGGGACAGGCTGACGCTGCCTCCCAGTATCGCAATCATGGAACCATCCGTGTCGAATACGGGCACTGTAAACATCAGGGCGGCGGGGTGATGTAGCTGAGATGAGATATAAGGATCGGAGATAAAGGGCTTTTGAGAGGCAGTGGTCTGCTTGAGATAGTCACGGAAGGAAAAATCCTTGTTGAGTCGTGTCAATCCTAGCGGGAGTTCGGCCACTATCTGTCCTTTGCGATTAAAGAGGAACATGCCGTTGTCATAATTTACGAGATGTTCGTTCATTAGTTTCAGGTACGAGAAAGCCTGGCGCGGATCCTCAACCATCTTCCGGGTGATCTTTCCGGCGATAACAATCAGTTCTCTCTGACGTTCATTAATGCTGCTGTCGATGTCTTCCGCCAGCAGGGATACCATCTGGTATTGCTGGGTGGATATGGAGGTTCTGATAAAGTCCTGAAGATAGGAGTGTACAAAAAAAAGCAGGCCAGCCAGCCCGATAGATATGCCCAGAGGGAAAAACAGGGTTGCTTTGGTTTTTAGTGAAAAGCGGGGCATAGACATTGCCTGCATTTTGTTGAGTCAAATGACTATGAGCGTTTGGGCCAATTACAGAGTTTTACATAATAGTTTAAATCAGTTTTTTTATGCAACCAGCAATTCAAACCGCTAGCTAGATACGGACGTATATCATGTGATTCACGTCCGATTTCTGCCAACTTTTCTTTGGACAAGAGCCTGCCCATCAAGTAGTATGGCGGCAAATAACGGATCAACGAGGTACGCTTTTTGGACAAGCTTATTATCAAGGGTGGAAAAAAGCTGAAGGGTGAGGTGACCGTCAGCGGCTCCAAAAATGCGGCGTTGCCGCTTTTTGTTGCGACCATACTGGCGCCGGGATTGAATGAAATCCGGAATGTGCCCTTCCTGCGTGATATAAATACCACCATCAAGGTGCTTGAATCCTTGGGCGCGCAGGTCGAGGGGAATGGCCATGTAGTCAGGATCAATACCTCCGGCATCAACAGCCATGAGGCCACCTATGATCTGGTTAAAACCATGCGAGCTTCCGTGCTGGTACTCGGCCCGCTGTTGGCACGTTTTGGCCAGGCCCGTGTGTCTCTGCCCGGTGGCTGCGCCATCGGCGCCCGCCCGATCAACCTGCACCTGAAGGGGCTCCAGGCACTGGGGGCTGAGATCACCCTGGAGCACGGTTATGTGGAAGCCAAGGCCAGGCGACTCAAGGGTGCGCGGATCAATTTTGACGTTTCGACGGTTGGAGGCACGGAACACCTGATGATGGCCGCTGCCACTGCCAAAGGGGAAACTGTCCTCGAAAATGCCGCCCGAGAGCCTGAAATCGTTGACCTGGGTATGATGCTCAACCGCATGGGGGCCAAGATAGAGGGGGCCGGGACCGATACGATCAGGATTCAGGGGGTCTCCGAACTTTCACCAGCCAGTTACGAGGTTATGCCGGACCGGATCGAGGCCGGTACCTTCATGATTGCGGCTGCCATGACCGGAGGTGATATCAGAATCAACGGCATGAAGCTGGAACACCTCGATGCACTGGCCTTTAAGATGCAGGATGCCGGGGTCGAGATCACCAGTCGTGATGGTGTGGTGAGGGTTAAGGGCCCCAAAAGGCTTGCGAGCGTCAATATCAAGACCCGTCCCTATCCGGGTTTCCCGACCGACATGCAGGCCCAGTTCATGGCTATGATGTGTGTGGCTGACGGTGCCAGCGTCATCAGCGAGAACATCTTCGAGAACCGCTTCATGCATGTCTCGGAACTGCTCCGCTTTGGAGCCGACATCACGATCGAAGGGAACACTGCTACGGTCAAAGGTATCAAAAAACTTTCCGGTGCCCCGTCGATGGCCACCGACCTGCGTGCCTCTGCCTCGTTGATCCTGGCCGGTTTGGCGGCCGACGGGACGACAGAGGTAACCCGCATCTACCATCTGGATCGTGGTTATGAATCTATCGAAAAGAAACTGGCCGGTCTTGGCGCCGACATCATACGGGTGAAAGAATGAATGACTGGATAACGATAGCCATTCCCAAAGGTAGAATCCTGGAGGAATCGGTTGCCCTGTTCGGCACGATTGGTATCGATTGCAAGGAATTGCTCAGCGATTCCCGTAAGCTGATCTTCGAGAACACCGGGCAGAAGATGCGCTATATGATTGTGCGAGCCACGGATGTTCCTACCTATGTAGAGTACGGCAGCGCCGATCTGGGTATTGTGGGCAAGGATACCCTGATGGAACAGGACAAGGACCTCTACGAACCGCTGGATCTCAAATTCGGCTATTGCCGCATGATGGTGGCCGAACCGGCCGGTCTGGCCAGGAATGACGACCCGTCCGGCTGGTCGCATATTCGCATTGCAACGAAGTACCCGCATGTGGCTGAAAGCTACTTTGCAGCCAAGGGTATTCAGGTCGAGATTATAAAACTGTACGGATCCATCGAGCTTGCGCCGCTGGTTGGGCTGTCCGAACGGATTGTCGATCTGGTCTCCACCGGTGAGACCTTGAAACAGAACGGCCTGGTCGAAGTGGAAACCATTGCCGAGATAACCACCCGGCTGATCGTCAACCGGGCCAGTCTGAAAACCAAGCATAAACGCATTACAGAAATCATACAGGGATTGGAGCGGGTACTCCAGTCGTGTGGAGCTAGGTGACCGATGTTTTTCCTTCATATACGTGACAAGGATTTCGACGCAGCATTCAGTGCCATTCTCTCCCGTGGCGAAGAGAGTGGTCGAGAGGTAGAGCAGGTCGTCCTTCAGATCATCGCGGATGTTCGCCAGCGTGGCGATGCCGCCGTATTGGAACTGACCCGGCGTTTTGACCGTCTGGAGGTCTCTTCGGTAGGTGGGCTGGAAGTCACTAGCGCAGAGATTGAGACCGCGTTCGGCCGGGTTGCAGAAGCCGACGTCGCCGCTTTGCAGTTGGCAGTGGAGCGGGTGACCCGCTTCCACGAGAAACAGAAACAGCAAACCTGGTTATCCACGGAAGAGCCGGACATCATGCTGGGGCAAAAGGTGACACCGCTGGAGCGTGTCGGTATCTATGTGCCGGGCGGCAAGGCCAGCTATCCCAGCAGTGTCATCATGAACGCTGTGCCGGCCAAGGTGGCCGGTGTGGGCGAGATTGTCATGGTGGCACCGACACCGGGTGGCGAGATCAATCCCCACGTGATCGTAGCTGCCAGGCTGGCTGGTGTTGATCGCATCTTCCGCATTGGCGGGGCTCAGGCCGTGGCGGCCCTGGCCTATGGCACCGAGACTATCCCGAAGGTTGACAAGATCACCGGGCCGGGCAATATCTATGTTGCCACGGCCAAGAAGCTGGTCTTTGGCCAGGTTGGCATCGATATGATTGCCGGCCCGAGCGAGATTCTGGTAATCAGCGACGGCAGCGGCACTCCGGCCCACATTGCGGCGGATCTGCTCTCGCAGGCCGAGCATGATGAGCTGGCCTCTGCGATCCTGATTACGACGGATCGGTCTTTCGGCGAACAGGTTGCGGCTGAGGTGGAGCGTCAATTGCCGCTGCTTTCCCGCGAGACCATTGCCCGCGCCTCCTGGGAAAAATACGGGGCCATCATCGTGGCGGAAACGCTGGACGAGGTGATAGCATTTTCCAACCGCATTGCCCCGGAGCATCTCGAACTGGCGGTTACCGATCCCTTTGCAATCCTGTCGAAGATCACCAATGCCGGTGCCATTTTTATGGGACACTGGACGCCCGAAGCGGCCGGTGATTATCTGGCCGGACCCAATCATACGCTCCCCACCGGCGGCACGTCGCGCTTCTTTTCGCCGTTGTCGGTGGATGACTTTGTCAAGAAATCATCCATTGTGTACTTCTCGGAAGATGGTCTCAAGCGACTGGGTGCGGATATTGCGCGTATAGCTGGTCTGGAAGGGCTGGAGGCACATGGCAAGTCGGTCAGCATCAGGCTGGGAGGTGGGAAGCCATGATCTCGCTCCGTCCCAATATCGCCGCCATGCAAGGGTACATTCCCGGCTATCAGCCGCCGGATATCGCATCCTGGATCAAGCTCAATACCAATGAAAATTCCTATCCACCGTCACCGAAGGTACGCGAAGCTATTCTGGCTGAAATAGGGGCAGACGGAGCGCGTCTGCATACCTATCCTTCAGCATCCAGTCAGCAGTTGCGGGAAGTGGCCGGTGAACTCTACGGTTTTGATCCGTCCTGGATCATCATGGCCAACGGCTCGGACGAGGTGCTGAACAACCTGATCCGTGCATTTGCATCCGAGGGGGAGGAAATCGCTTACGTCCATCCCTCCTATTCCTACTACGCAACGCTGGCTGAGGTACAGGGCGCTCGGGTGCGTACCTACGGCTTGACGGATGATTTTCGTATCGCCGGTTTCCCGGCGATCTTCCAGGGGAAGATCTTTTTTCTCACAACCCCTAATGCCCCGCTCGGACCGGTTTTTCCTGTTGAATACATCGAGGAGCTGGCGCAGCGTTGTGAGGGTATGCTGGTGCTGGATGAGACCTATGCCGACTTTGCCGACGGTACCGCATTGGACCTGGTGAGAAGATACGACAATGTTGTGGTGACCCGCTCCCTTTCCAAAAGCTATGCCCTGGCGGGTATGCGTCTCGGTTTGGCAATAGCCCGACCTGAGGTGATCGCGGCCTTGGACAAGATCCGCGATCATTATAACCTTGATCGGTTGGCACAGGCGGCCTGTGTGGCGGCGCTCAAGGACCAGGCGTATCTCCTCGACTGTTGCCGCCGGATTCGGGAAACGAGGGAATGGTTTTCGGGTGAGCTGCGTTCTCTCGGCTACGATGTCATCCCCTCCCAGGGGAACTTTGTCTTTGCTGCTCCTGCGGATCGGGACGGCCGGCGCGTGTATGAAGGCCTCTACAGTAGAAAAATACTGGTCCGCCATTTCTCGGATCCACTGCTGTGCCATGGTCTGCGGATATCCATCGGTACCCGGGAAGAGATGGAAACGACGATTGCTGCACTCAAGGAAATCGGGTAAGGGGGACCTATGCCGTTGAAGGACATGTATGAAATGTGCGGCCAGTGTGGCTTTGAATATGGCCGTGTCGATACCGAGGCCTGGGGCAAAAACAGCGCCCGGCGTCTGATGTGCCCGGTATGTGGCTGGACCGCCTACGAAGAAATCTATTGGGAGGACGACAAGCCCAACATAGTAAAACGCAGTGAATCAAAAGGATACGGTGCATTCCGCCTGATTCCGCCCGGCGGTTATTGTGGATACAATGCGTTCCATGAGCCTCCCACGTCCGAGGTGCTGTATTCGCTCAAGACATTGATTGTTGATAAGGGTTGGAAAGGCTATATTTCGCTGTGGGATGAAACAGACGGTAAGGCGTTTCTGCTGCTGGGCAACCCTCTGGATAAATTTGCAGTGATCGAAAAAAAATAGAGCTAGCCGCGCCCGGTGTGGCGGCGGCAGGAGGTATGACATGACCCGTAGCTCAAATATCGAGCGGGTGACAAACGAAACCAAAATCCGGCTGGAGTTGAACGTCGATGGTTCCGGTAGAGCTGCTATCTGTACCTCGGTGCCTTTTCTTGATCATATGCTCAACCTTTTTGCACGCCATGGTCTTTTTGATCTGACGATCGAAGCGAGCGGTGATATCGATATCGATTTTCATCATACGGTGGAGGATATTGGTATTGTGCTGGGAGAGGCCTTCAAGCAGGCTCTGGGGGAGAAAAAGGGGATTCGTCGTTACGGCCAGGCTACGGTGCCGATGGATGAGACGCTGGCCAGTGTGGCCATAGACATTTCCGGCAGACCCTATCTGGTCTACCATGTATCGTTGCCCAAGGTGAAGATCGGCGAGTTTGATGTAGAGCTGGCGCGCGAGTTCTTTCAGGCCTTTGTCAATCACTGCGGACTCAACCTGCATATCAACGTGATGTATGGCGAAAATGTGCACCATATCATCGAAGCTTGTTTCAAGGCCGTTGCCCGTGCCATGGATGCAGCTACTCAACTGGATCAGCGGGTGGAAGGGGTTCTGTCGACGAAAGGCGTTCTCTAGTTTCAAGCCACTGACGTGACACAAAAAAGGGCGGTTCCCCGCAGGGGGCCGCCCTTTTGTTGTAACGGGGAAAGATACGTGTAGGGAGCTTACTTGAACTCCTTAAGCAGTTCCTTTGCTTTTATAGCTTCATCGCTTTTGGGAAAGTCTTCGCTCAATTTTTTGAGAACATACCGGGCACTTTTGATGTCGTTAATGGCATTGAAAGCCATAGCCTGCTTGAGCAGGGCAGCTGGAACCTTTTCTTTCAAGGGGTAGTTTTTAATGACCTCCTGAAATGCAAGAATGGCCGGTTCATAGTTTTTCTCGCTGTAATAGGTTTCGCCGATCCAGTAGTGGGCGTTGGCCGCCAGATCATGCTGGGGGTACTGATCGAGAAATTTGGTGAAGATGTCGCGTGCCGCCGGCATATCTCCGGCCTTGAAGATGTCCAGGCCCTTCATGTACAGAGAGTCCGGCGTCTGGGCAACCTCTTTCGGCTGAGAAAGCTCTCCTACCTTTTTGGTGAGCTCATCCAGGCTAGACTGCAATTTGATGACACGGTCTTCGAGAGCAATGATACGTTTGTCGGCATCTTCGCGATAGCGGGCAAGGTCTTCGGCCGGTTTTTTAAGAGAGATGGTCATGTCGTCAAGCTTGCCGTTCAGGACCTGCATATCGGTTTTCGTGCTGTCAATAGAGGCCTGCATGTCGGCTGAAAGCTTCCGCACAGCCGCTACATCGGTATTCAGATTTTTCGCAATGGTACCAATTCCTTCTTTGGATTCGTTGCGGATGCCGCCCATATTTTTTTCGACTGAATAAAGGCGGGTTCTGACTGCGTCAATATCATCACGGGTGGCATCAAGTGCTCCCTGGGAAGCGCATCCGGCGAGGCCTAACATGCAGGCCGCCAAGATGATTCGTTTAGATTTCATCGATGTACACTCCTTTAATTATATGCCCACGCAACAGATATATCATGCCGGTTGCGGCTTGACAAGCATGACTGCATGAGAACAGGAGGCAAGCCAACTCGAAAGCCAGTTGTTGCGGTAAATATGTGTTGACAAACCGCACCGTTTCCTTTAACAATTTTCCGTTTTTGCATCTGATGTGGCCGATGTCTTTGGTCTTACCGTATAGATTCATCTTCTGAGCGTGGGACAAAATAGATCGGTAACGCTCTTATCAATGTTTAGCAGGGCTACAATTAAGATAGAGGAGGAATAAAAAGAATGGAACAGTATGCAGTAATTTTTGCTCTGGTCTGCGCCGCCGCGGCTGTCGCCTACGGACTGATCTCGGCACAGTGGATTCTGGGGCTGCCGCAAGGTAATGATCGCATGAAGCAGATTGCCGCTGCGATTCAGGAGGGGGCTGGCGCCTACATGAAGCGTCAGTACACTATCATCGCAATGGTTGGTGTGGTCATGTTCATTGCGCTCTTTGCGAGCCTTGGATGGAAGACAGCGGTTGGTTTTGCCATTGGCGCCATCTTTTCGGGTCTTACCGGTTTCATCGGCATGTTCGTATCGGTTCGCGCCAACGTGCGTACCACCGAGGCCGCCAAGTCCGGTATTGTCAAGGCTCTCGATGTTGCCTTCAGGGGCGGCGCCATCACCGGTATGCTGGTTGTTGGTCTGGGTCTGTTGGGCGTGGCGGGCTATTACCTGGTTCTGCAGAAACTTATGCCGGATGCACCGGTCAAGGATGTGGTCAGCCAGTTGGTCGGCCTCGGTTTCGGTGGTTCACTGATCTCTATTTTTGCCCGTCTGGGTGGCGGTATCTTTACCAAGGGCGCTGATGTCGGCGCTGACCTGGTCGGTAAGGTCGAAGCCGGCATTCCAGAGGATGATCCCCGCAATCCGGCCGTCATCGCCGACAACGTGGGTGATAACGTGGGCGACTGCGCCGGTATGGCTGCCGACTTGTTTGAAACCTATGCTGTGACCCTGATCGCTGCCATGCTGCTGGGCGCTATTACCTTCACCAGCGATCCTGCCTCGGTCAGCTATCCGTTGATCCTGGGTGGCATCTCGATCATCACCTCCATCATTGGCACCTTCTTCGTCAAGCTGGGCGCCAGTGGTAAAATCATGACGGCGCTCTACAAAGGGCTGATCGTGTCCGGCGTGCTGGCCTGCATCGCGTTCTACTTTGTCACGGTCCAGATGTTCCCGGAAGGGCTTACCAATGCCGCCGGTCAAAGCTTCAGTGCCGTGAACATCTTTATTTCCGCCATTGTTGGTCTGGTAGTAACCGGTGCTATCTTCTGGATCACCGAGTACTACACCTCCACCGAATACGGCCCGGTTCAGCATATTGCCCAGGCCTCCACCACCGGCCATGGCACCAACGTCATCGCCGGACTGGGGGTTTCCATGAAGGCAACCGCTGCGCCGGTTATCGTCATTGCAGCCGGTATCATTGTGGCCTTCCAGTGTGCCGGAGTCTACGGCATTGCCATCGCGGCCGTATCCATGCTGTCCTTGACCGGTATCGTGGTGGCCATGGATGCCTACGGCCCGATTACCGATAACGCCGGCGGCATTGCCGAAATGGCCGACCTGGACGACTCGGTCCGCGCAGTAACCGATCCGCTGGATGCTGTTGGAAATACCACCAAGGCTGTTACCAAAGGCTATGCCATCGGTTCGGCCGGCCTGGCTGCCGTTATCCTCTTTACCTCCTATGTTGATGAGTTGAACCACACGCTGCAAATGGCCGGCAAAGAACTGATTAAATTTGACCTCTCCGATCCGTACATCATCGTCGGCCTGTTCCTTGGCGGCATGCTCCCTTACTTCTTTGCCGCCCGATGTATGGAGGCGGTCGGCAAGGCGGGTGGCGCGGTTGTGGTTGAGGTGCGTCGCCAGTTTCGCGAGATCAAAGGCATCATGGAAGGCACCGGTAAGCCGGACTATGCCGCCTGCGTTGACATCGTTACCAAAACTGCCCTGAAGGAGATGGTGATCCCCGGACTGATCCCGATTCTGGCCCCGGTCATCGTTGGTTTTACCCTCGGACCCAAGGCCTTGGGTGGTGTGATCGTCGGCACCATCGTGACCGGTATCTTCGTGGCCATCTCCATGACCACCGGTGGTGGGGCCTGGGACAACGCCAAGAAATACATTGAAGACGGACACCACGGCGGCAAGGGTGGCGAAGCCCACAAGGCAGCCGTTACCGGCGATACCGTTGGCGACCCTTACAAGGATACCGCCGGCCCAGCCATTAACCCGATGATCAAGATCATCAACATCGTATCGCTCTTGATCGTGCCGCTGCTGGCAAAGATGATGTAGTTCAGGTTGTCGAAATGCATCCGAGGCGGCACCGGGAAACCGGTGCCGCCTTTTTCTTTGCTTTCAGCGCTAAAACATATATAATCTTTCAATTTTGAACAAAGATATGGGTACGCCCATCTGAAAGGTTACTAAGCAATGAGCAAGACCATAAGCAAAAAGATGCTGATCAATGTCATGCATCCTGAGGAGGCCCGCGTTGCTATCGTGCATGACGGTCGTCTGATGGAGCTGAATATTGAGATTACCGGCAAAGAACAGACCAAGGGCAACATCTATAAAGGGGTTGTGTTGCGGGTAGAGCCCGGCCTGCAAGCTGCTTTTGTTGATATCGGCCGAGCCAAGCCCGGCTTTCTGCAGATGGGTGAACTGCACCCGGATTTTTGGCAATGGCGCGATGACGTGCCCGAGGACCAGCGCAAACGGCGTCCTCGCATCCAGGATGTGTTGCGTCGCGGCCAGGAGTTGATCGTACAGGTAGAGAAGGACGAACGCGACCATAAAGGCTCGGCCCTGACCAGCTACATCTCCTTGCCGGGGCGCTACATGGTGATTATGCCAGGCAGTGATTCCAGCGGAATCTCCCGCAAGGTTGAACAGGAGGGTGAACGCAAGAAGCTCAAAGAGATCGTAGCCGGCATGAATGTTCCGGAAGGCATTGGTTATATCATCCGAACCGAGGCCGTCGGCAGGACCCCCGAAGAGCTGAAAAAGGATTTCGATAGCCTGTTGGAGATGTACGAAAGCATCAAAAAGATGGCCGCAGAGATCAAAGGCGCCGGGGAGATCTATCAGGACCGGGGTTTGATCATCCGCACGATTCGCGACTATTTTTCCGATGATATCGATGAAGTGCTGGTGGACAGCAAGGATGCCTACCAAGAGGCCAAAGAGTTCTTTCGCGAAACCATGCCCACGTGCGAGAAACTGGTCAAGCTTCATAAGGAGAAACGGCCGATATTCTCCCGTTTTCAACTGGAAGAACAGATTGATCAGATCTATGAAAAACGGGTTGCGCTTCCCTCGGGCGGTTCCCTGATTATTGAACCGACAGAGGCCCTGGTCAGTATCGATGTCAACTCGGGCAAGTCCAGCGGCGAGCGCGGCATAGAAGACACGGCGTTCAAGACCAATATGGAAGCGGCTGAAGAGGTCGCCCGCCAGCTCAGGCTACGCGACCTGGGTGGGTTGATTGTCATAGATTTTATCGACATGCGTGAAAACAAGCATAACCACGAGGTGGAAAAGACCCTCAAGCAGGCGCTCAAGATGGATAAGGCCCGTGTTAATCTGGGGCGTATTTCCGAATTCGGCATGTTGGAGATGTCCCGCCAGCGTATCGCTAAAACCCTCAATGACGCTATCCACCTGGAATGCCCGCATTGCGAAGGTCGGGGCAAGGTCAAATCGGTGGAGGCCATGGCGCTTTCCTTCCTGCGCAAGGTGCATGGCGCCGCAGCCAAGGGGACGATCTCTGAGGTGCATGGTGGCCTGCCCCTTGAGGTGGCCTACTACCTGTTGAATCGCAAGAAACGTGAGCTTACCCAGATCGAGAATGATTATGAAATCGAGGTGACGGTCAAGGGCAAGACCTCATTCCTGCTGAATCAGCTGGAGTTGGATACCGTTAAACGCGACATACCTCGCCCTGAAGACCAAGCCAAATCCGAGGCTGAAGCAGAGGAAGCGCACAAGCCTGTTGCTCGCGTTGATGCAGTGGCGGTTAGAGGAGTGGCCGGCGACGATGCGGCCGAGGGTGGGGTTCCGGTTGAAGGCGGCAAAAAACGCAAACGGCGCCGCAAGAAGAAGAAGAGCGCTGGAGATGCCGCTGCTCCAGCTGAACAGCCTGAAACGCCGGTGGCCGTTGTTGACCAGGCGGTTTCCGATACGGAGGCCGGACCAGCTGCGGACGATGGCGAGGCAGGCGAAGAGGGTTCCGATGAATCCATCGCCAAGCCCAAAAAGCGCAATCGCCGTCGTGGAAGAAAAGGAACAAAGCCGGCAGGTGATATGGTTCCGGAACTAGAAACACCGGCTGATGCCGTCGATACTTCGTCTGCAGTCGTGCCGGTGCCCGGACCGTCAGTCGCAGAAGCCCCTGAAGTGCCTCTGGTTGCTGAAAAGCCAAAACGCCCCCGGCCTGTCCGTGCCGGGAGAAAAACCGCGTCTGACGTGGTTGACATTATCCCGGTACCCGAGGTGTTGCCGGAGGTGATTGAAACGCACCCGGTTCCGAAACCGCGCCGCCGTGCTGCGCCGAAAAAGGTTGCCGTAGCCGAAGTCCCCCCGCCGGAAGTGGTGCTGGAGAAACCCAAACCGGCCCCCCGGGCCCGCCGCAAGAAGAAGGATGAAGAGAGCCAGTAACCTTTATTGACCGGTACGGGATAAACTATAATCGTAATTACGTATTATCTGCCTTGTGGATCGAGTGCGACAATGCAGCAGGGAGATTGGAATGCGGAAGACAATAGCGCTACTTTTTGTTTTAGTATGTATTATGGCCTCTATGACCGGCTGCGGCGGCAGCTCCTCAGCAACAACAGTGACGAATTATGCTGTTGTGTCATCACCGGTCTCTCGGGCGTCAGTACCCGGCACCAAACTGGGCGGAGCAATTCAGGGAAGTGGGCTCTCTTTTACAAACTATTCCGTGTCGACGTTTGTCGGCAGCAGCGCCGGGTTTAGTAATTACACGAGTACTGCTAATGTGAATGCGATGTTCAATCGCCCGATAGCCGTCACTACCGAAGGCACAAATCTGTATGTGGCGGATTACTTGAACAATGCGATCCGTCAGATCAATATTGTTACAAGGCATGTTACGACTATTGGTAATGCCAGCGGTCTGGCCGGTTCGGCCGATGGCACCGGCAACGCGGCGAGTTTCAATCTCCCCCGCGATATTACGACCGATGGAACAAATCTGTACGTTGCTGATTCCGGCAATTACACGATTCGCCAGATTGTGATTGCCAGCGGCGTAGTTACAACGATAGCCGGTGCGGCCGGCCAGGCCGGGTCGGTGGATGCTGATACCGGCACCAATGCCCGATTCAATGTAATTAACGGTATCACCACCGATGGCCTCAACCTGTATGTGACGGACTCCAACAACACGATCCGCAGGATTGCGCTTTCCGGTGCGTTCCCCGTGACCACATTGGCTGGCGCACCCGGGACAACCGGGTCCGCTGACGGTGCTCAGGGCGATGCCCGTTTCAATGTGCCGAATCGTCTAACCACCGATGGCCCCAACCTGTATGTGACTGATTTCAGCAACAGCACGATACGCAAGATCGTTCTTACCACGGGTGTTGTTTCGACGATAGCCGGAGTGGTTGAGCCGGGTGGCGCAACCGGCCAGGACGTTGATTCGACAACAAGTGGACAAAACGCACGATTTAACCAGCCGAACGGCATTACTACCGATGGTGTCAACCTGTTTGTGACAGATTCCTATACCCATACAATCCGCCAGATTGTCCTGACTTCTACAGGCTATTCCGGAGCTGTTACCACAATAGCGGGCGGTAGTACCGGTTCTGCGGGTGGCTCAACAGATGGACGTGGAGCAGTGGCAACTTTTAATAAACCCATCGGCATCACTACTGACGGGACATATCTCTATATTTCGGATAACCAGAATCATAGGATCCGAAAGATACAACGCGGATTATAATCACAACGGTTTTTCACCCTGACCCGTTACTCATATTCATTTTTTAGGACAAGAAAGGCTGTATAAATTCATGGAAGAATTAAGCGAACTGTTGCTCCAGAGACGGCGCAAGGTGGATACCCTCTGGGAAGCGGGCATCAATCCCTATCCCAACGATTTTAAGCCGCAGCATACCTCTGCGGATATCGAGGCTGCGTATGGTAAGACAGAACTGCTCGATGCCAGCGGCGAGAATCTGGTGGTTGCCGGCCGTATTCTTGCGCGGCGTTCCTTTGGCAAGGCGGCCTTTATCCAGCTACAGGATCGTAAAGGGCGTTTACAGCTCTACGTGAAAAAGGATGAGATCGGTGAAGAGGCCTTTGCCAATTTCGAATCCTTCGACATCGGTGATATCGTGGGAGCCGAAGGCTACCCCTTCCGGACCAAAACCGCAGAATTATCGCTGCATGTACGGAGCATCCGTCTGCTGGTCAAGTCCCTGCACCCCTTACCGGAGAAGTTTCACGGCTTGACCGATGTGGAAACCCGCTATCGTCAGCGCTATGTTGATCTGATTGTCAATCCCGAGGCTCGCGAGATCTTCGTTAAACGTTCTCGCATCGTTAATCTGATCCGGGCCTTTATGACCGGTCGCGACTTTCTCGAAGTCGAGACCCCCATGATGCATCAAATTCCGGGGGGAGCCACCGCCCGACCGTTTATTACCCATCACAACGCCCTGGATATGCAGCTGTATCTGCGGATTGCCCCCGAACTGTACCTGAAGCGCCTGGTTGTCGGCGGGATGGAGCGGGTATTCGAGATTAACCGCAATTTCCGCAACGAGGGTATTTCGGTGCGGCATAACCCCGAATTTACCATGATGGAGTTCTATCAGGCCTACGCAACCTATGAAGATCTGATGGATTTTACGGAAGAACTCTTCTGCCATGTGGCCCAGGAGGTTCTCGGTACGCTGGATTTTATCAACCAGGGGCTCGAAATCAGCTTTCAACGGCCCTGGAAGCGCTTGACCGTTCGGGAGGCTGTATTGGAGTATGGTGATATCGAGGCCAAACAGCTGGACGACCGCGATCTGGCATTGGCCTATGCCCGTAGCATTGGCCTGGATCTGAAGGACGATATCGGTTACGGCAAACTGCTGATGGAGATCTTCGAGGAGGTGGCCGAACACAAGCTGATCCAGCCGACCTTTATCACAGCGTATCCTACCGAGGTATCGCCACTGTCACGCAAGAACGATCTCAACCCGGAGCTGGTTGATCGTTTTGAGTTAATTATCGGCGGCCGGGAAATAGCCAATGCCTTCTCTGAGCTTAATGATCCCGTTGATCAGAAAGAACGTTTCCTCTCTCAAGTCGCCGAAAAGGATAAGGGCGATGAAGAAGCCCATTACATGGACGAAGACTATGTTCGGGCCCTTGAATATGGCATGCCGCCAACCGCCGGAGAAGGTATCGGTATTGATAGACTGGTGATGCTTCTGACCGACTCGGCTTCAATCCGCGATGTAATTCTCTTCCCGCAATTAAGAAAAGAAACGAAATAAATCGATGCCCTTCGAACTTTTAATTGGATTGCGCTATCTGAAAGCCAAGCGTAAGTCGACCTTCATTTCGATCATCACCTTTATCTCCACCGCCGGAGTAATGCTGGGCGTGATGGCATTGATCGTCGTGCTGGCGGTAATGACGGGCTTCGAGGAAGATCTCAAGGATAAAATCCTGGGAACGAATGCTCATGTGGTTGTCGTCCGCAACGGTGCTCCAATGGAAGACTATCATCAGGTGATGGAAAAACTGATGGGATTCAAAGGGGTGATCGCTGCCACACCTTTTATTTACAATCAGGTTATGCTATCTTCCGGCAAAAACGTGTCAGGTGTGGTACTGCGGGGCATCGACGTCACGACAGACCGGTTGGTAACCGGATTAAGCAAGTCCATTGTTGATGGAAGCATTGATCGTCTTGAACCAACGATGGGAGAGGGGCGTGACGCACTTCCCGGGCTGCTGGTCGGTAAAGAGCTGGCCAAACACCTCAACATCTTTGTGGGTGATAAGATCAATGTCATTTCTCCCATGGGGAATATCACCCCGCTGGGCATGATGCCAAAGATGAAGCCGTTCCGTGTTGCCGGGATATTTAATACCGGCATGTTTGAATATGACTCGACACTGGCGTATGTAAGTCTCAGCCAGGCGCAGTCTTTTTTTGATCTCGGCGATACGGTGACCGGTATCCAACTCAAGGTTAAGGATGTCTATCACACGGGAGAACTGGCCCGCAGCATCAATCGGACACTGGGTGGTGAATATTATGCGCGGGACTGGATGCAGATGAATCGCAACATTCTCTTCGCACTTAAAACAGAGAAGGTTGTGATGTTCATCATCCTGACCCTGATAGTGCTGGTGGCTGCCTTCGGTATAGCCTCAACATTGTTCATGGTTGTCATGGAAAAAAATCGGGACATCGCCATTCTCAAGTCAATGGGTGCTACCGGCAACAGCATTATGAAAATATTTGTACTGGAAGGCATGGTTATCGGCGTCGTCGGAACGGCCTTGGGGGTCGCTTCGGGCCTACTGATAGCGTTTAATCTGGAGCCGATCATTGCTCTGATCCAAAAGATCACCGGTGAGAACTTCTTCAGCAAGGATATCTACTATCTGGATCACTTTCCATCGCTGGTCGTGCCTTCCGATGTCGTGCTGATTTCAGTAACAGCGGTGCTGATCTCGTTTGTCGCCACGCTCTATCCGGCCTGGCAGGCGTCACGCATGTTACCGGCCGAGGCATTGCGATATGAGTAGTCTTCTTGAGGTGCGGGGGCTCTGCAAAACGTACGCAATCGGTAAAAACAAGATTGAGGTATTGTCGGGAATTGATTTGAAGCTGGAAGTTGCGACGACTACCGCTCTGGTAGGAGCGTCGGGAGCTGGTAAGAGCACGCTGCTTCATGTGCTTGGCGCCTTGGACCGGCCGTCAGCCGGAACGGTATCGTTTGAAGGAAAGGATATTTTTGCTCAGAATGATCGCGAGCTGGCAAACTTTCGCAACAAGAGTATCGGCTTTGTCTTTCAGTTCCATCACCTGTTATCTGAGTTCTCGGCTCTTGAAAATGTCATGATGCCGGCCTTGATTGCCCGTGTTCCGAAGGCTGAGGCCCGGAACATGGCTGAAGAGTTGTTGACTGATGTGGGTCTGGCACACCGTCTAAGTCACCGGCCGGGTGAACTGTCAGGAGGTGAACAGCAACGGGTTGCCATTGCCAGAGCCTTGGTCCTGTCGCCTGCATTGCTGCTGGCGGATGAGCCTACCGGCAATCTCGATATGAAGACCAGCGAGGGTGTGCATGCGGTATTGAGCGATTTGCAGCAAAAAAAGGGATTGACGCTTGTTGTTGTAACCCATAATGAGCATCTGGCAGCAGCCATGGGCCGGATCGTTCGCTTAATTGACGGAAAGTTGGAATAAATTCCAGTATGTTCGGGGGAAGAGTGCCCATTTCACTAGTTTTGCTTATTACAGGTATGGTGTTGCAGTTGTTTTGTGCAGGATTTGCGACTGCCGCTGGTGAAAAGATTGTTGAGGTCGCAGTCAACGGCAATCAACGCATCGAAAAGGCTGCCATTCTGAACGTCGTCAAGACGAAAGCCGGCGACGTTCTTACAAATGATAAAACTGATGATGATATTCGAGCCATCTACAAACTGGGTTATTTCCAGGATGTACAGGCAGCGATAAAGGAATCGAAAAAAGGCACGGTACTGGTATATGTAGTGTCAGAAAAGCCAATTGTGCGGGCCATATCGTTTGAGGGCAACAAGGAGCTGACAACCGCCAAATTGAAAGAGGCCCTCGAGCTCAAACAAAATTCGATTTTTAGCAACAAGGATCTGGCAAAAAGTGTCGTCAAAATCAAAAAACTGTATGGAGACGAAGGCTACTATCTGGCCGACGTTGAACCGGTTGTTGTTAAGAGATCACCCGAAGAACTGGCGGTGAAGTTTAAAATTAAAGAGGGCAGTAAAATACTTATACGTACTATTCACTTTGATGGGAATAAGGCCTTTAGCAACCGTAAACTGCGTGGTGTCATGGAAACGAAGGAAAAGTGGTTTCTGTCCTGGTTGACCAATGCCGGTACCTATAAAGAAGAGGTGTTAAAAAATGACGCAGCATTGATCGCAGATTTCTACATGAACAATGGTTATATTAATGTCAAGGTGGGTGAACCTGTAGTGAAGCTGTCTCCGTCGAAAGACTTCCTGGAGGTTTTTATCGGGATTACGGAAGGTGATCAATACAGGGTAGGCGACATAAGTTTTAAGGGTGAACTGCTTGAGCCGGCTGCAGACTTGAGGAAAAAACTTAAAAGCGAGCCTGGCGAGATTTTCAGTCGAGCCGTTTTGCGTAATGACATATTTACTCTGACGGACGTATATGCTGATAAGGGATATGCCTTCGCAACGGTTAACCCACTCACCAAGGCCGATCCTGAAAAGAAGGTCGTTGATTTGACGTTCGACATGGAAAAGGGAGAGCTCGTATATTTTGAACGCATTAACATTGCCGGTAACCCTAAAACCCGCGACAAGGTAATTCGCCGTGAATTGCGGATCGACGAGGGTGAGCTGTATAGCGCTACCGACATGAAACGTAGCAAGCAGAACCTTATGAATACCGGCTACTTTGAGGAGGCGACTATTGCCACAGCCAAGGGAAGTGCCGATAATAAACTCGATGTTGATGTTAACGTCAAAGAGAAACCAACCGGAACCTTCAGTATTGGCGGCGGTTACAGTTCTCTGGACGGGATCATCGGCCAGGGGTCGGTCCAGCAGTCCAATTTTCTTGGCCTAGGCCTGAAAGCCAATTTGTCCGGCTCTATTGGAGGGAAGTCCCAAACCTACTCGCTTGGTTTGACGGACCCATACTTTCTGGATACAAAGTTGACCCTGGGCGCTGACATCTACCGTACTGAGCGTGACTACACAGATTACAGCCGACGGCTGACGGGCGGTGACGTTAAGGCCGGATACCCGATCAACGATTTTATTGGCACATTTTTTATGTACAAGTACGAGATGAAAGATCTCTATAATCCGCAAATGGCATATCAAAACCTCAATTTTCAGTATCCGGATAGCTACCCATTGGGGACCTCAACAACCAGCTCAATCTTGGGTAGCGTTGCGCGCAATACCACAGACTATCGGCTTGACCCGTCAAGCGGTATGATAAACTCGCTGTCTGCCGAGTATGCAGGCTTGGGTGGGGATAACAAGTTTGCCCGTTATATTGGTGATACGACCTGGTTTTACCCCATCACTAAATACCTAACCTTTTCCAGCAAGCTTACCTTGGGGTATATTCAGGACGTCGGTAAGCCGGTTCCAATTGACGAAAAATTCTATCTTGGCGGCATTGGCTCGTTACGCGGATATAAGTCCAGAACAGTATCCCCCGTCAAAATACAACTAAACGGTGACAACATCGGCAATAGCTCTAATGATACGATTTATCTGGGGGGCAACAAAGAATTTTTTGGTAATACTGAGATGACCTTTCCTATTCTGAAGGAGGCGGGGGTTAAGGGCGTGGTGTTTTTTGATTACGGCAATGCCTACGGAGAGAGTCAGAAGATGTTCAGCTCAGTTCTGATGAGTTATGGTGGTGGTATCCGCTGGGCCTCACCGATTGGTCCGTTGCGCCTCGAATATGGTATCCCGGTAAACCCGCGTGGTGATGGACTGGACAGCAAATCCGGCAGGTTCGAGTTCTCCATTGGTAGTTTATTTTAATAGTTTGTGATTTCGGAATCCATTTAACACACAAAAGGAGATTGATTCATGAAACGATGTATTGTGGCAGTTATTCTGGCTTGTTGTGTCACGGCAACCCCAGTTTTTGCAGCCGATGTAAGGCTTGGTTACATCGACATGCAACGGGCGCTTAATTCATCCGATGCCGGCAAAGAGGCCAAGGAACATCTGGCGGCGCGCGTAAAAAAATATCAGGATGAGATCAATGCCAAGCAGGTAGAGATCAAGAAGCTGAAAGACGATCTGGAGAAACAGGGCATGTTGCTGTCCGAGTCTGCCAGGGCCTCCAAAGAGAAGGATTACCAGCAGCGGCTCAAGGAATTTCAGCGTTTTACAAAGGATGCTCAGGATGAACTTCAGGGCAAGGATGAGGAGTATACACGCAAGATACTGGAGAGCATGGAAAAAATTATAAAGGATTTCGGCCAGAAGAATGGCTATACCTTCATTTTCGTCAAGAACGAAGGTTTGCTGTACGCGGATGATAAGGCCGATGTAACGGATGAG
The DNA here is from genome assembly GCA_021780495.1 of Deltaproteobacteria bacterium. Classification (GTDB taxonomy): domain Bacteria; phylum Desulfobacterota; class Desulfuromonadia; order Geobacterales; family Pseudopelobacteraceae; genus CAIPTY01. Next base: position 65,243 of record JAJXYO010000009.1, on the reverse strand, counting down.
GTTTTGAAACTCCTCAACGCCAGTCGTAAAAAATAGGCGAGGGCCCGTTATGCAACAGACAAAAACTCTCAAAGAACTGGCTGAATATCTGGCCGGGACGGTTCTGGGTGACGAAACCTGTCGGGTCAGCGGACTTGCTCCGCTAGAGTCGGCTGGGCCTGACAAGGTTACCTTCCTGGCGAATCCGAAGTACGCTTCCAAGGTCGAGGGTACCCGTGCAGGAGCGGTACTGATGGCCCCGGGGAGTGAAAACTATGGTCGAAATGTGATTGAGGTGGCTGATCCCTATCTCGCTTTTGCCAAGCTGTTGACACTCTTCTATGTTCAATCGCACCATCCGCGGGGAGTCATGCCGGAAGCCTGCATCGGCAACGCGGTTGCGTTCGGTGAGGACATCAGCATATACCCCGGTGCAGTTGTCGGCGACAATGTAACCCTTGGTGACCGGTGCGTCATCCACGCCGGAGCGGTTATCTATGCTGGTGTCACGATAGGCGCCGATACGATAATTCATGCCAATGCAGTTGTGCGTGAGGGCTGCCGGATTGGAAATCGCTGCGTCATTCAGCCCGGTGCCGTTATCGGCAGCGACGGATTCGGGTATGCGCCGGATGGCAGCCGCTATTATCCTATTCCCCAAGTCGGTATTGTTGTGCTGGAAGATGATGTCGAGGTTGGCGCGAACAGCTGTATCGACCGCGCGGCGCTGGAGGTTACCCTGATCAAGCGTGGCACCAAGCTTGATAATCTGGTCCAGATTGCCCACAACTGCCAGATTGGCGAAGATTGCATGATCGTCTCGCAGGTAGGGATCTCGGGTAGTACCAAGATCGGCAACCACGTTACACTGGCGGGGCAAGTCGGCGTGGCCGGTCATCTCTCGATTGGCGACAACGTCATTGTGGGGGCTCAGTCGGGTGTGCCCGGATCGCTTGCCGCAAACGCCGGCTACAGTGGTACTCCCGCCATTCCGCACAAGGATTGGCTCAAATCAATGGCTGTAGTCGCTAATCTGCCGAATCTCAGAAAGACAATTTCCGCTCTTGAAAAACGTGTTGCCGGTCTCGAAGTACTGCTACAGGAGAAATAACCCCTTACGAGGTTTCATATGTTGATGGATATCAATGCAATCATGAAGATTCTTCCTCACCGCTTCCCCTTTCTGATGATTGACCGTATCGTTGAGCTTGAGAGTGGCAAACGATGTGTCGGGATCAAGAATGTAAGCATCAATGAACCATTTTTTCAGGGACATTTTCCCGGGCACCCGGTTATGCCAGGCGTGCTGATTATCGAGGCAATGGCACAGGTGGCCGGTATTATGGCCTTTATGGCCTCAGATGAAGCGATGAAAGAAAAGCTTAGCTATTTTATGTCAATTGACAACGCCAAGTTTCGCAAGCCGGTATTCCCTGGCGACCAGCTTCGAATCGAGATAGAAACCAACATGTGTCGTCGAGGCATCTGGGGAGTTGACGGTAAGGCGTATGTTGGCGAGACTCTGGTCACCGAGGCATCACTCAAGGCCACGTTTGCCGATAAGCCAGAGTAACAGAGATCAGGGAGAAGCTCATTTATGATTCACTCTACAGCAATAATCGATCCTAGCGCCGAGTTGGCTGCCGGAGTAGAAGTAGGCCCTTATGCGATCATCGGAAAAGAAGTCATTATCGGTGCGGGCAGCATAATCGGCGCCCATGCCGTGATTGGCGACTGGACCAGCATCGGGGAAAATAACCAGCTCTTTGCTCAGTCATCAGTCGGCGCCGCTCCGCAGGACCTGAAATATCGTGGCGAAAAGTGCTGGACCCGTATTGGCAACAACAACATGGTACGAGAATTTGCCACGATTCATCGCGGCACGGTCACCGGTAACGGCGAGACGGTGGTCGGCAGCGGCAATCTGTTTATGGCTTACTCACATGTTGCTCATGATTGCCGCATCGGCAACGGTGTGGTCATGGCTAACGTGGCTACACTGGCAGGACATGTCACTATTGAGGACAACGTCATTCTGGGAGGTTTGGTGGCAATTCACCAGTTTGCGACAATTGGTGCTTATGCGATGGTGGGGGGCGGTACACTGGTCACTCTTGATATCCCCCCCTACATGATCACAACGCAATCCAAGCGCGATGTAAAATTGCGTGGTCTCAACCTTGTCGGGCTCAAACGGCGCGGTTTTTCCGACGAAACTATTTTGAAACTGAAAAAGGCATACAAAACCCTCTTTATGGCTGGTCTGAAACTGCCGGAGGCGATTTCCAGGGTCAGATCAGATGTTGTAGATTGCCCTGAAGTCGAGTACCTGCTCGCCTTCATAGAACGGTCGGAACGAGGCATTTGTCGCGGATGATTCTGGGTTGTGGTGGCATATATACACCACCACGTGACACTTTACTTTCTCGACGTGTCATGATTGTTGCCGGAGAAGCTTCCGGTGATATCTACGGTGCAGATCTGGTTCGTGAAGCACTTTTGTTGAACCCGGAGCTGAAATTCTTCGGTATTGGTGGTAACCGGATGCGCAAGGCGGGAGTTCTGACCTTAGTGGATTCGGCTGATATGGCTGTGATGGGGCTGGTCGAGGTCCTTAAGCATTTTGCGGTTATATCGTCTGCCTTTTTCAAGCTGAAAGAACTTTTGTTAAAAGACCCCCCCGATCTGCTGATCCTCATAGACTATCCCGGTTTTAACCTTCGTCTGGCAAAAGTGGCAAAAAAAGCCGGGGTGAAGGTGCTGTATTATATCAGTCCCAAGGTCTGGGCCTGGAAGGCGGGACGTCTCAAAACCATTGCCGCAACGGTCAATCGGATGGCAGTCATCTTTCCCTTTGAGGTCCCGCTGTATGAGAAGGCCGGTGTTCCGGTCAGTTTTGTTGGCCACCCCTTGCTGGATCTTGTGCATGTGAACATGCGGCGAGAAGACGCAGCTGCAAGCTTCGGTCTCGATCCATCCGGAAAAATTATCGGCCTGTTTCCCGGAAGCCGCAGAAGTGAGATAGAGCGTATCCTGCCGGACATCCTTGCTGCGGCAGAATTGCTGCAACAACGAATTCCCGGCCTGCAATTTGTCCTGCCATTGGCATCAACATTGAGAGAAGATGATATCCTTCCACATCTAAAACGCACCGGATTGACACCAATAATTACACGTCAAAGGATTCATGATCTTATCAGGGCCTGCGATGCCATAATATCGGTATCCGGTACGGTCACTCTGGAGATCGCCCTCATCGGTACACCGATGGTCATAATCTACAAGCTCGCCCCTGTAACCTATCAGGTGGCCAAAAGGCTGGTACGTGTCGAGCATGTCGGTTTATGTAACATAGTCGCAGGAGAGGCAATCGTTCGGGAGTTGCTTCAAGACAATGCCGATCCCGAAAAAATAGCGGCTGAGATCAGGACGATTCTCGAAGACCCCGGCTACGAAGCCGCCATGAGACAAAAACTTGCAGCCATTCAAGGAAAGCTTGGTGGCGGCGGGGCGTCACGAAACGTAGCAATGTTGGCAGATCAGTTGGTTAGACAACGGAGAGAGATATGAGCACGTTAGGCCGTATAATTCATTACAGCCGTCCTTACTGGTGGCGGATTGTAATTGCAGTCTTGGCATCCGGCACAACAGGAGCTATGGACGGAGCTTTTGCATATCTGGTAGAACCGCTACTCAAAAAAATATTTGCTACTCACGATCTGACGATCTTTGTGCTCTTGCCAATCGGGGTAATTGTGCTTTTTACGATCAGGTCCACCTGCCGATTTCTCAATGATTACTATCTGCGTACTGCCGGAGAACTGGCTGTAGTCGATATCCGCAACGAAATATATAACAACAGCATCAGGCTGGATCTTCAATATTACAATACAAATGCCACCGGCGGAATGATGTCCCGCGTGTTAAACGATGTCGGGGGGATGCAAAGCGGGATTGCCAATGTGGTTACCAACATATTCCGCGACGGCATCTCGGCATTATCACTGCTGGGGGTGTTGTTTTACCGCAACTGGATGCTGGCGCTGATCGCATTTGTCGCGATACCGCTGACGGCCTATCCTGCTCAGGTAATTGGAAGGCGAATCAAACGTCTTGCAAATCAGGGCCAACTCAAAATGGCTGATTTATCCTCCCACCTTCAGGAAACGTTTTCCGGAATAAAGGTCATAAAGGCTTTCGGCCTTGAAGATCGTTCAGAAGAACGTTTCCAGAAAGTGAGCTTGGAATATTATGATTTGGTGCGCAAGAGTATAAAATACGCCAGCATTTCTGCGCCGATAACCGAGATGATCACCTCAATCGGTATTGCGGCTGTGATATGGTCCGGCGGGAGCATGGTTATGAAGGGAACCATGAGCGCAGCTGAATTCTTCTCATTTATTACCGCCATGATATTGGTTTACAAGCCACTGAAAAGCCTCAATGGAGCCTATAACACGGTTCAAACATCACTTGGTGCAGCCATACGGGTCTTTGAAATCATCGACAAGCGCCCGGAAATTGTTGATGCTCCAAATGCGGTTCCGCTGGATGCCTGTCAAGGTGTCGTGGAGATGCGGGATGTGTCTTTCCGGTACAATGATGAATATGTTTTGAGGAATGTTTCACTGCGAGCTGGACGCAATCAGATAATCGCTCTGGTGGGCCCGTCAGGCGGTGGTAAGACCACCTTGGTGTCGCTGATCCCCCGATTTTATGAGGTCAGCGAAGGCGCCATATTGATTGATGGCCACGACATACGCAGTGTCACCAAAAAAACTCTTGTTGATCAGATTGCCCTTGTAGATCAGGAAACGATTCTATTTAATGATACCATTGCCAATAATATCCGTTATGGCAATTCTGACGCCAGCGATGCAGAGGTTCAGCAATCAGCCATGACAGCCTACGCTCATGAGTTCATCACTCAAATGCCGGATGGCTACAATACGATCATAGGTGACCGTGGCGTACGCCTATCCGGAGGCCAACGCCAACGGATCTGCATTGCCAGGGCTCTCATCAAGAATGCTCCGATTTTGATTCTCGACGAAGCTACCAGCGCTCTGGATACCGAAAGTGAAAAGATGGTGCAGAAGGCGCTTGATAACCTGATGATCAACCGGACAACCTTCGTGATTGCACACCGGCTCTCTACCGTGCTGCATGCTGACCAGATAGTCGTACTTGAAAATGGTCACATCGTGGAAAGCGGTTCCCATAACGATCTGCTGAAGAACGAAGGTCTCTACAACAGATTACATTCCCTTCAGTTCAGCGATCGTGACGTTGCGGGTTCGATCGACAAACAATGAAGCAACTGCTCTGGAAAGTTCATGCAGCCCTGTTCTACCTCTTCACACTGGCAGTTTCATCAATTCCCGAGAATTTCGTACCCAAGGCCGGACGACTTGCCGGACAGGTCATGTTCCGTTTGCTGCCTGGCCGGCGCAGGGTGGCGATAGACAACATTCGCCAGTCACTCCGCCATATGCAGCTGAGCCCGGATTGGACCTGTGACCTGCAGACACCCGAAGAGATCGCCCGCGAAGTGTTTCGCAATATCGGCACGTCTCTGGTGGAAACCTGCCGGTTGTATCAAGGCAAAGGTGAAAATCTGCTCAACAGCATCGAGATTCGGGGCCGGGAACATTACGAGGCTGCCAGAGCACAGGGCAAGGGCATTATTTTATTAACAGGTCATTGTGGCAACTGGGAACTGGCGGCCTTAGGTTTCAGTCATGTATTCAACGCACCCATGTCAGTGGTTGCCCGGCGGCAGGATAACCCGTACCTCAATGCCATGGTAGAAAAGATGAGAAACCGTTATCAGAACCGGATCATTTACAAAGACAATGCCATGCGTAACATGATCTCGGTTATCCGCAAAAATGGCATCATCGGCTTGCTGGTCGATCAGGCGGTATTTCCGGAAGAAGGCGCAATGGTATCTTTTTTGGGACGTACGGCCTGGTCTTCCAAGGCACCAGTGGTTATGGCCCGCAAAACGGGCGTCGTCATTTTACCGATATTCCCCCACAGGGAAGCGGGGAGGCACATCATCACGGTCTATCCTCCCTGCCGCTTTGAATTGATCGATACGGACGAGGGGATGGCGGCCGATGTTCAGCACTACTCCGAATATTTCGAACATTTTATTATTGATCACCCCACCGATTGGTACTGGGTGCACAGACGCTGGAAACGGGCCGGAGAGAAGGTTCAATGAAGACTAAACGGTGGGTGGAGCCGGCAGTGGTGTTAGCTTTTCTGGTGGTTTCCACCCTTCTTATCGCATGGTCCGGAGCAGACCTGGCGGTCTCAGCGCCCTTCTGCCTGGGGGGGAAGTGGCCGATTGGTTATCTCCAGCCTTGGCAGTTGCTTTACCGCATGGTCAGGTTTCCTGCATTTGCCCTTGCTGCCTTTGGATTGGTGGCCTGTGCGGTTTCGTTTTGTCGCCCCGGCCTGCGTCATTGGCGGCGCTCAGGGGCTTTTTTGGTGCTTCTGCTGGCGCTTGGTCCCGGCTTGCTGGTCAATGCCGTATTCAAAGATCATTGGGGGCGGCCACGCCCACGGGAAATTGTCCAATTTGGCGGGCAGAAGCAGTTTCTCCAGCCGTGGCAAAGAGGAGAGGCCGGCAAAGGCCGCTCTTTTCCATCTGGTCATGCGTCGGCAGCGTTCTATATGATGTCGCCGTTTTTTATCTATCGCCGCAATAACAAGCGGCTCGCAAGGCTCTGGCTGATAGGCGGGCTGGCCTTTGGCGTTCTCATGAGCATAGCCCGGATTACCCAGGGCGGGCATTTTCTGAGTGACAATCTGTGGGCCTGGGGAATGGTTTATCTGACTGCAATAGCACTTTATTACTGCCTGGGCCTTGATCAGCCAGACAACCTTTCGCCGAAAACCGGAAACCGGCATGTTCTATCTAATCTATAACCTGCTTTCAATTGTTCTGCTTTTCCCGGTTATGGTGTACCACCTCTACCGCTCCGTCAGCCGAGGCCGGGCGCCAGCCTTCGCACAGCGCTTTGGCCTTGTTTCCGGAAAAGAACGGGCTGCAATTTGCAATCGCCCGGTGATCTGGTTGCATGCCGTTTCGGTGGGGGAGTCTATCGCCGCTCGCCCGTTACTTAAGGCCCTTCGCAAGCGCTATCCTGATCATGCCATTGCCGTGTCAAATACCACCGAAACAGGTCGCGGAATTGCATCAGCGTTTCCTGAAAAGGATCTGTGCATCTACTTTCCGTTCGACTTTCTGCCCGCTGTTCGTCTTTCGTTGGACACGATCAAGCCCTGTCTGATTATTATTATGGAAACCGAGATCTGGCCCAATTTTACCCGAGAAGCGTCACTCCGTAACATTCCGGTCATTCTGGCCAATGGCCGCATATCAGACCGCTCTTTTAAGAGGTATCTGCAATTCAGCTGGTTTTTCGGTCCTGCGCTCCGGTGTTTTTCAAAACTGTGCATGCAAACCGATATCGACCGTGAACGGATTATTGCTATCGGCGCACCACTGGACCGTGCGGTGGTTGCCGGTAATCTCAAATATGATATTCCGTTCGGCTGGGTCACTGACGATGAAAAGAATGCGCTGAGAAAACGATATGCTATCCCTGACAACCTGACGGTTATCTGCGCCGGGAGTACTCATCCCGGCGAGGAAGAGTATGTTCTCAAGGCGTATCGGGGGCTGCTGACATGCACAAGTAGCAAGCTGTTGCTCGTGCTTGCGCCACGCCACCCTGAACGGGGAGATAATGTTGCCGGGTTGCTGGAGCGGGAAGGATTGCCATACCGGCGCTATAGCACCATCCATGGTAGGGACACAGAACTGTTTTGCGCAGGAGACGTGCTGCTTGTTGATGTTGTTGGTGAATTAATGGGGGTATACGCTTCCTCTGATGTGGTTTTTGTCGGTGGGAGCCTGGTGCCGACCGGAGGCCACAACCTGTTGGAACCGGCATCTTTGGGGGTTGCAAGCGTGTTTGGCCCATATACGACAAACTTCCGCGAAATTACAGCCCTTGTCTTGCAGTATGGAGCAGGGATACGGATTGACAATCCGGACGAGCTATCCGAAACCTTTCAAGCCCTGATTTCCAGCACCGAACTGAGGAAGGTGCTTGGTCAGAACGGGTTGAAAATGATGCGGGACCAGGGCGGCTCAACCGAGCGGCACATGAACATCATTGACAGCTACTTGAAAGGCAGCACCGACAGGGTAGGTTCAGCTCAGGAAAACGAGAAGGATATGCACGCTGCAATCAAACCGAGCGGATGTCAGTGATTCAGAATACGAACACATCTTTTGCCGCCTACTGGCGCGCTGTAGCGAACGGTACCCGTAAGCGCATGCCGGACAGGCTGCTTGTGCTGCTTCTGATCCCCTTTTCCCTCATCTACGCCGTCATCCAGTATACGAGGGCTGAATTTTACCGCTCCGGGTTATTCACAACAAAGCGGCTTCCCCGCCCCGTAATTTCAATCGGTAACATAACGGTTGGAGGTACCGGCAAGACTCCGGCGACCGCCTACATTGCACGGTTTCTCATGGCACGAGGGCTGAACGTGGCCGTCCTGTCACGCGGCTATGGTGGCTCTCTCGAAGGGAATGTGTCCATTGTCTCGGACGGTGTTACCGTCCTGCTCGAGCCAGAACAGTGCGGTGACGAACCATTTCTGCTGGCCCGGACAAATCCGGGCCTGATGGTAGTCATCGGTGCTGATCGTTACGAAGCGGGGATGTTGGCCATCGATCAACTTTCTCCCGATATCTTTATATTGGACGACGGGTTTCAGCATCTGCGTCTGCACCGGGACCTTGATATTCTCCTGCTGGACTACAGGTGCCCCTACGGGAATGGGTGGACGTTGCCGGCCGGTCTGTTGCGCGAACCCGAAACTGGCATCGGTCGTACGGACCTGGTTATGTACACCCGCTGCCCGGATACCCTGCGATCATCGTTAACTGTGCCGGGTAAGATGGTCTGTTACGCCAGACATCAATTATGTGCCGTCCGACCATTTGCAGAAGATGTCTGGTTGCCGTTTTCTGCCTTGAAGGGCCGGACATTCTTGGCCTTTGCCGGCATTGCAGAGCCACAGTACTTTTTTGACGGACTCAGAACTCTCGGTCTGAATGTTGTCGCAATTATCAGTTTCCCCGATCATGCGGCGTATACGGAGTTTCAAATTGCAGAAATCTCATCTGCCATGCAGACCTCCGGAGCTGATAGTATTATAACAACCGAAAAAGACGGTGTAAAGCTGAAGCATCTATCAGGCAGCCTCAGCGAAAAAATACTGATTGCCCGTTTGGAACTGGCGCTGGATGACCCCGCGCCGCTGGCAGCGGCGCTGCTGAAATTGCTTCAAAAATAATCCAGGATATGGCATTATCAATAAATTTTTATCTCTGATTGGACGTTATGATCTCGAAAGATTTGTTGGACATACTTGCATGCCCCGTTTGCAACGGTACTCTCGAAACAGCTCACAGCACACAAAGTTTACGCTGTCTCTCCTGTGGAATGGAATTCCCGATTCGGGATGGCATTCCGATACTGCTGGTGAGCGACGAATCAGAGCCGTCCGGTGAGTAGCCCCGTACAGCAGAAAATCCTTGTTCTCCGGTATCGTTTTATAGGGGATACAATCTTGACGGTTCCCTTCCTGCGTAACCTCCGGCACGCCAGGCCAGAGGCCTGGATTACCTGGGTTGTGGCACCAGGTTCCGCTGAGGTTGTCAAAGGCATCCCGTATGTCGACGAATTGCTGTACTGGGATCCGGTTACCATCCATGCCGATAGTCGTGGTACTCACAAAACACTGAAGTCGCGGCTGGATTTTGTTCGGGAATTGCGCCGCCGTAAATTCGATACGGTATACGTGCTGAAACGATCTTTTTCCAGTGCTGTCATGGCATTACTCAGCGGCGCCCGGCGACGGATCGGTTTTAATACGGAAGGCCGGGGCTTTCTTTTAACGAAACGTGTCCCCTACCAGCTTGATTGCCACGAAGTTATCAATTTTCTCGATGTTCTGCGGGCAGATGGCATAAAACCGGCTGATGACCACCTTGAGGCGTGGATCGAGCCTGCCGAGGATTGCGAGGCCCGCTTGCTGATGGGAAGCGGGCGTGACTTTCTGGCGATCCACCCTTTTGCTTCGTCAGGTGTAAAAAGCTGGCCCTTGGAAAGATTTGCTGCTGTGGCCCATGCCGCTAAGGAGCTGTACGGACTTACTGCGGTGGTTCTTGGCGGCGCCCGCGATCTTGAATTGGCCCGCGCGGTGTCCGGGCTTTTCCCTGAAGGTACGTTGAACCTGGCAGGTGCCTGCAGTCTGCGGGTGACTATGGCAGTGCTGGCGCGTTCCGTTGCGTTTGTTGGAAACGACAGTGGTGTCATGCATCTTGCGGCGGCTGCCGGAATCCCGCTGGTTGCGGTCTTCGGCCCCACCTCCCCGGTACGCTTTGGACCATGGGGGGTAAACAGCCGCATAGTTTACTCCGGCTTCCCTTGTTCCCCTTGCCGTCAACGGCCGTTTACCGAGTGTGAACCTTCTCTCAGCGGAAGGCCGCGTTGTATTGACGAGATTTCAGAATCTGCTGTTATCGATGCATTGACGTTGCTGCTTTCCAAACGAGTGCCGGAAGAACTGACACCTGATAAACAGGATAAACGTATCCTTACAGAAGCGGGAGTGTGAGATGCGGCCGCTGATTTCCGCATTTGTCATCACGAAGAATGAGGCTGCCAAAATTTCCGGGTGTCTGGCATCGCTGGACTGGTTAGACGATCGTGTGGTTGTTGACGATTTCAGTAATGACAGGACTGCTGAAATTGCCATTGAGTGCGGCGCCCGTGTTATCAGCAACCAATTTACCGGTTTCAAGGATCAGAAACGCTTTGCCATGGAGCAGGCGAATCATGACTGGGTACTGGAACTGGATGCTGATGAGCGCGTATCCCCTGAAATGCGTAGCGCTATACAGGCCCTGACCGAGGAGGACTTCGCGAGGTGCAACGGGTTTGCCTTTCGCAGGTTGACCCGTTTCTGGGGGAAATGGATTCGGCATGGCTCTCTCTACCCTGATTTCAAGGTACGCCTCTATAATCGCCGTTGTGGAGTCTGGAGCAATGGCACAGTTCACGAGCGATTCATACCGCAGGGCGCGGTACGCCGAATTGCTGTTGACATTATTCACGAACAGGACCTGGACCTGGAGCATTACATGGCGCGAACGGCACGGTACGCTAAATTGTCGGCCGCTGATTATGTCCACGCCGGCAAGCAATGGTCATGGTACGATTTCTTGCGTCCGGTGCACACTTTTGTGTACCGGTTCTTCATCCGTTGCGGATTTTATGATGGTATACAGGGGTTTTTGATTGCTGTTGTAGGTGCCATGGGGACGTTCCTCAAATACGCGTATTTACTGGAATTTACCAGGGGAAAACATCTGAAGGAGAAGTAGTGAAGCTTGTTTTTATTAATAATGCGAGGTTGTGCAGCGGTGCCGAGGAGCACCTGATCGATCTGGGACACTGGCTTACGACGGCTGGAGTCCGCCTGTCGTTTGCAGTCCGCGAAAAGAGCGTATTTGCCGACCGTCTTGGAGAGGAATCGTTTTCCTTTACACCCTGTTTTTCAAGAACCGGCGGTAAAATAGCTTCGATTGTACGTCTTGCTCGCATGTTCGTCAGTGAACAGCCCGATATTATCTCCGTCAATCGCGAACACAACATTTATCCGACCTGGTTGGCGTCACTCCTGGCCAGGCCTTTCCTCAAACGACGTCCGAAAATGGTCATGGTCTTTCACACACCAACCGGAAGACGCTACCCAATTTTGCGGTCATTTGATGGCACAATCGCCACGTCGCGCTTTACCGCATCTTCATTTATGAAGGCGAATCCAAGACTGCCGAAAATGAGTGCCGTTATTCATTATGGCATACAGCTGCCACCTGCGCCGAAGGTGGTTAAATCTGAGCCTGACAGGCCCCGCCAATTTTTCAAAGACCGCGGTTTTCCGTTGATCGGAATGGTGGGAGAGCTTTGGAAGAACCAGGAAGAACTGATACCAATAACGCAACTCCTGATAAAAGAGTTTCCTTCATTATGCGTTGCGATCGTCGGCGGCGAAGGTCAGGCGAATTTTTCGCAATTGCGGGACCGGATTGCATCCTGCGGTCTTGAACGCAATTTTGAACTTGTTCCAAGAATACCCAGATCATCGATACCGGACGTGTTCTACGATTTCGACCTGTCGGTGTCAACCCACCGCAACGAGGGATTTGGCATTGTGCATATTGAATCCCTCGCTTCCGGCACGCCGGTAGTCGCGTATCGTGCTGGCGGACTGGTTGAAATTCTCGAAAAAGGCGGGAGTATCCTTGTTGACGGCGGTCCGGCAGAGTTTGCACAGGCGGTTGGGCAGCTGTTGAGAAACCACGAGGAGAGGAACAGAAAGTCGGCAGACGGAAGGCGCGTTGCTGAAGCCGGGTTCAGTATTGAAGCCATGGGCCGCAAACATTTTGAATTTTACCGGGCTATCGTCGAGGAGACAAGGGCATGAAGCGCGTCGATAGTTTTTATCATCTACTGGATTGTGTGACCGCCTGCTTTGTACGGCATACATCAACATGAAAATAGTAACGGTCAATAATGCCCGCAATGTGAGTGGTTGCGAGGAGAACCAGCTTGATCTGGCTCGTTGGTTCAGAAGCGAGCGAGGGTGCGAGACGGTCTTCTTTGTTCGGAACGAAAGTGTGCTGGGTGATACGGCCGAAGCGCAAGGGTTTCCCGTTCGAAGGGTTTTTCGCGGAGGCATCGGAAGGCTGACTTCACTGTTCACACTGGCCCGTGCTTTGTATCAGGAACAGCCCGATATCGTGTCGATCAACCGTGAACACAATATCTACCCGGTCTATGCTGCCCTGAAAATGGTGCAACCTTGCATGAAAAAAACGCCGCTCATGGTAGCGGTATTCCATTCGCCGACCGGCAGGCGCTATCCGCTCTTGCGACGATTTGATGGGGTCATCTGTACCTCGGAATATACCGGAGAGTCGTTTTTTGCCAATAACGACGGTCTCAGGGAGCGGACCGAGATCATTCCCTACGGCACGTTTCTGCCGCAGGTTGAGTGTAGCGAAAAGGTAAATGACCTGCGTCCGCGCAGGCTTTTTGAACAACGTTCTTTTCCACTGGTCGGAATGGTAGGGGATCTCTGGAAAAACCAGGCTGAGCTGGTGGATGTTGCGAACCTTGTACGGGATGAATTTCCAGGTATCACGATTGCCGTGGTGGGCGCAGGTTCTGCGGAAATGATTGCCGAACTGCGAAAAAAGATCGAAACAAACGGTCTTCAGGAAAATTTTATAATTTCCGGCCGCATTGACCGTGCCCGTATTCCGGATCTGTTTTTTGATTTTGATGTGTCCCTTTCCACCTATCGTCATGAGGGGTTCGGTATTGTCCATATCGAGTCTCTGGCGGCCATGACGCCGCTGATTGCCTATAACAGTGGCGGTATCCGCGAGATTGTACGTCACGGCGGCGGGATACTGGTGGACGGAGGCATCCAGGAGTTTGCCGCTGCTTTGGCCGGACTGTTGCGTGATGGCGAGAGACTGCGTGCCTTAGGGCGGGAGGGGCGCTGCGTGGTTGAAGAGTTCTTTACGATGGATATGATGTGTTGCAGGCATTTTGAATATTATCGCTCTCTGCTCGACAAATCACTTAAGAATACAGAGGCGGTTGCGTGATGCTGCCTGCCGGACTGTCGGTTGTCATGCCGAACTATAACGGCGAATCATTGCTGACCGCCAATCTACCGCCCCTGATTGCAGCACTTGAGGAATGGGGTGGGGAATGGGAGCTGATCATCGTGGATGATTGCAGCTCTGATGGGAGCTGCCGGCTGGTTAAGGATCATTTTCCTCAGGTCAACCTGATTGTCAACGGGATAAATCTAGGATTTTCAGGGACCTGCAATCGGGGTATGGCGGTGGCGCGTTTTACCTTAGTCCTCTGCATTAACAGCGATGTGTTGGTCTGTCCCGGTTTTGTAACGCCGCTTGTGGAACATTTTGTACAGTCGGATGTCTTTGCCGTAACACCGAACATTCTAGCCGCCAGCGAAGGTACAAACCAGGGGGCTGTATTCGGATTATATGGCAAAGGTTTTCTCAAGGGAGGATTCGCCAAGATTGACCAGCAAGTGTCCGGCAGAGAAAATCTGTATGCGACCGGGGCCTGTGCTCTCTATGATCTGTCTAAATTCAGAGCGTTAGGCGGATACTCGGAGTTGTATTCGCCCTATCTTTTTGAAGACGTAGATCTTTCATACCGTGCCTGGAAGCGAGGCTGGAAAAGCATCTATGATCCACGATCAACGGTGTACCACCAGTCAAGCGCCACTATCGGCAAATTGGGAAAACGCCGAAAACGCCGCATTTATTTTCGCAACAGGTTCCTGTTTCACTGGGTCAACCTGACGGATCGTAGTTTGATGGCCAGCCATGCTGCCTACGTTTTGATAAGGCTTTGCGTAAGCTTTTTGTGGGGAGATTTTAATTACTATTGTTCGTTCTTCGGTGCATTGCGCCGCCTTGCTAAGGTCAGTGCACTGAGAAAACAAGAAAAGGCGCATGCAGTCCTGAGAGACCGCCAGATCTTGGCCCGCACGGGATGAGATTGTCAGGGGAGGTGGGGGTGATCACCCTGAGTGGACTTATTGACACTGCGAGTGCTTGTTTTACTATACAAAAGAGAAGGTTGGATTAACCGCAAGACACTGCTAGCGGCCTTTTTAGCAGTGTCTTGCGGATAGGGACATTGATGAGCAATCCAAAGGTCAGCATCTGCATCCCGGTGTATAATTCTGCCAACTACCTCACCGCTGCTGTAGAATCTGCGCTTGCACAACGCTATGACAGCTTCGAGGTTCTGATCGTAGATGATTGCTCTACTGATGGCAGTGCCGATATCGCCGCCGGGTTTGCCGAACGCTCTTCCTCGGTCCGCTTTGTCACCAACGTCACGAATATCGGTATGGTCCCCAACTGGAACCGCTGCCTGGAACTTGCCCGCGGCGAATACATCAAGTTCCTGTTTGGTGATGACCTGCTTTCTTCGCCTCACAACATCGAACGCCTGGCCGGGATACTCGACCGGAATCAGAATGTGACCCTGGCTTGCTCCTTTCGCAATTTCATCGACCCCAATGGTAATATTATGGCGGAACGTGGGTTTACGCCGACCGGGCGTCCCGTGTCGGGGCTCCGGGCAATTCGGGACTGTTTGACTGCGGCGCAAAACTACATCGGTGAACCAAGCGTTGTCATGTTCCGCAAACAGCAGGCTCAGCGCGGTTTTAATAACGATTACCGTCAGACGGTCGATCTGGAGATGTGGTTTCACCTGCTGCTGCAGGGTGACATCTGGTGTGAGCGTGAGTCGCTGGCAGCGTTCAGGCGCCACCCGGAGCAGCAGACGGTGCGCAATGCTGGGGAATTGGTCCATCTTGAGGAGGCATTACGTCTCTACGATGCTTATTTGCATGCCTCCGGGTTGCGATTTCCCCGTTTGTTGGAAGCGGCCCTCTATTATGTCCAGTGGTACCGGGTCTGGAAGGGGTATCGGCACCAGGGCGTCTTGAGTCGTGAACAAGCGGAACAGATCATCTCCCGCTATATTCCCGTCAAGAGGTTTACGCGTTTGATTCCGTTGTATAAGGCGCTTAATCCGTTGTGGAAGCTGGTTCTGTCAATCCGCTTACGAGTTAAGCGATAACAGATTCAGTCGTGTATATGGTAGGTTTCGCAGCTTCACGCCATTATGGCGGATGAAGGCCCTGATCCTTCTTTCCAAGGCAATAGGAGAGTGCGAACCGGACCCGTTTTAACAGTACGGCACCAGCTGAACCTGAGAGGCGTTGCAACATTTATTCTCCTCCGCACGTTTTGAGATGTCCCCTTCGTCAGCCAATATAGATGAGGAAACAAAAACTATGAGACTGGAATCCATTTCGTCCATATTGGTGATCAAGCCCGGTGCAATTGGGGATCTGTTGCAGATCACCCCCACCATCAGGGAACTCAAGCGGATCATGCCTGATGCACGGATTACGGTCATGGTTGGAATTGAGGGAACGGTTCCGCTCTTCTCCCATAATCCGCATGTTGCAGAGGTGCTGACATACGACCGGAAAGGGCGGCATAAAGGTTATGCCGCTTTCTTTCGGCTTTTGTGGCAGATCGTTACCACTCGCTACGATATGGTGATAAATTATCAGCGTTCCAATATCGGCACCTGGCTGATAACACTGGCCGCCTTGCCGCGCAAGGTTCTCGTGTACCACAAAACACGAACGAGACATGTCCACGCGGTGATAAACCATCTTGAAACAATTCGTCCATTGGGAATTGACACTGATCTCGTGAACCTTGAACTGGAACTGTGTATTCCTGTTGAAGATGAACGGTGTGCCGATAACCTGATCATGCAAGCTGGTTTAACGGATAAAACGCTGATCGCCGTGAATCCTGGAGCCAGCAGTCTCATTAAGTGTTGGCCGCCGCATAAATTTACCGCGTTGATCGAGCGGTTGCAGCGGGAATTAGATGTTGGGGTGGTAGTTGTGGGGGGGCCGGGGGAACAACATCTCTATGACTCCATTGCAAATGGAATGGAACAGCCACCACTTAATCTCATTGCTGCAACGTCATTGCTCACACTCGGAGCAGTTTTGAAGCGCTGCGTCACGTTGGTGAGTGGTGACACCGGTCCGTTGCATCTTGCCACTGCCGTGGGGACACGAGTAGTAGCACTGTTCGGGGCGATTGATCCTGACCGGACTGGTCCGGTCGGTGCGGGGCATGTTGTTGTTCGTCACCCGGAAGTGCCGTGTGTGCCCTGTTTGGCCAAGAAGTGTATAAACCCTGTGTATCTGGAATGTATGGAGAAGATCGAGGTGGGTGAGGTGTTTGATTGTATTGTTACCATGCTCCAACAACATAACGGAAGATGACGTTTGTGCCCGCAATCATCTCCCTTGTTCTCTTCTGTTGTTATTGTAGGCAGGAGCGATTGATCGACCACGGCCAGGCCCGCTTGTTGGAAAAGAACCAGCCGGAGGGGTATTGCTGATGGCTCATCAATCCGCCCTGATCGCAACCGATATTCATGCCTATCTCGAAAATCAGGCCGAGAAAGGGATGTTGCGCTTTATCACCTGCGGCAGCGTCGACGACGGCAAAAGCACCCTGATTGGCCGGCTGCTGTGGGATTCAAAGATGATTTTTGATGATCAGCTGGCTGCTCTGGAGGCTGACAGCAAACGGATCGGCACACAGGGCGGCGATATCGACTATGCCCTGCTCATGGATGGATTGCAGGCCGAGCGCGAGCAGGGGATCACCATTGATGTCGCCTACCGCTTTTTTTCCACAGAGACGCGTAAGTTCATCGTTGCTGACACACCAGGGCACGTACAATACACCCGAAATATGGTGACCGGCGCCTCAACCGCAGAGGTTGCGGTCATTCTCGTGGATGCGCGTAAAGGGGTACTGACCCAGACGAAGCGCCACAGCTATCTGGTGTCACTGGTGGGGATTCGTCATGTGGTCCTGGCAATCAATAAAATGGATCTGGTTGATTATTCCGCATCCCGATTCCATGCCATTCGCGAGGAGTACGAAGCCTTTGCCGCCGGCTTGGGGTTTGTTGACATTACCGCTATCCCCATATCCGCCCTGCAAGGTGATAATGTGCTGACGGCCAGTCCCCACACCTGCTGGCATAGCGGTCTGACCTTGATGGAGTATCTTGAACGTGTCGATGTGGCCGAGGACGCGGTTGCAAAACCATTTCGCATGGCCGTTCAGCGGGTTAACCGTCCCGATCTGGATTTTCGCGGCTTTTGCGGGATAATCGCCTCGGGGCGAATCTGTCCCGGTGACGAGGTCATTGTCTCTGCCTCAGGCAAGAGCAGTCGCGTGATGCGCATTGTTACCATGGATGGTGATCTGCCGGAAGCCATTGCCGGACAGGCTGTCACCCTTACGATGGCTGACGACATCGATATCAGTCGCGGCGATCTTTTTGCCGACCCGCAGCATCGTCCGGAGCATGCCGACCAGTTTGAGGCCAGGCTGGTCTGGTTGCATGAGGAAGCGATGTTTCCCGGTCGAAATTACCTGCTCAAATGCGGGCCGGTCACCGTGCCGGCTCAGGTGACGACGCTCAAATACAAGGTCAATATCAACACCTTGCTGCATGAACCGGCTAAAACATTGGCGCTGAACGAGATCGGCGTGTGCAATCTCTCATTGGACAAGGCGATCTCGTTTGATCCGTATCGCGAAAATAGAGCAACCGGAAGTTTCATCCTCATAGATCGTATGACGAATGCCACCGTAGGGGCGGGGATGATTGATTTTGCCTTGCGGCGGGCCACCAATGTTCACTGGCAGGCGCTGCAGGTTACACGAGAAGTCCGTTGTGATCTCAAAGGCCAACGCCCTTGTGTGATCTGGCTCACCGGACTTTCCGGATCCGGCAAATCGACCGTCGCCAATGCACTGGAACAAAAACTGTGTGAACTGGGGCGTCATACGATGCTGCTGGATGGTGACAACGTACGCCATGGCCTCAATAAGGATCTGGGGTTTACCGAGGCTGACCGGGTCGAGAACATCCGTCGGGTCGGTGAGGTAACCAGATTGATGACCGACGCCGGGTTAATCGTGATCACCGCGTTCATTTCACCCTATCGGTCTGAGCGGGAAATGGTCAGAAAACTGTCCGCCGACGGGGAGTTTTTTGAAATATACGTCAGCACACCGCTGGAAGAGTGCGAGCGACGAGATCCCAAGGGGCTGTACAAAAAAGCCAGGCAGGGCCAGATTCCCAATTTTACCGGGGTTAATGCCCCCTACGAACCACCCGAGACACCGGCATTGGTCATCGATACGACGAAGATGAGTGTTGATGAGGCGGTGCAATTGGTGCTGGATCGGATAAGATTAGTGTAATAACGGAGCGTCAAACCGGATATTGGCTTCTATCGAGGTGATATATGAATGTACATAATCAGCCTTTAGTCTCTGTTCTGATGGCTTATTACGATAATTTAAAGCATGTGGAAGAAAGTATAAAATCCGTTTATGCCCAGACCTACAAAAACTGGGAATTTATAGTCGTTGACGATTGTTCTCCAAGTGTTGAAGCGCAAGAGCTGATAAGATCATTACAGAAAAAATATGGCTTCAAGCTTATTTCTACGGGAAAAAATAGCGGTGCCGCGAAATCTTTCCAATTGGCTTTTGAGCATTCTGTAGGTGACTATGTCTCTATAATCTCACATGATGATTTATACACTGACAACAAATTAGAGCATTCAATCAAGATCATTTTGAAGCAGGATCTGGATGCAGTTTATTGCAATGGAGCCATAATTACCGATGACAACACGAAAACACCTCAACCGTTTGAAACCAGAGAAGTCGTCGAGGCGTTATCAAAAGGGCAGCACTATGTTGCCGACCTGATCTGCGCCAGTGACGGTTTTGGCTGCTTATTGACGCAAGGTGCCGTCTATAAGAGGAAAATCTTTACTGAATTATCCTGGATGAGAGAAAAGTTCTTGCTGGATGACTTCCCGTTTACGATAAAAGTCTGGCAGGATTATAAAACTGGTTTCGATGAAGCGGTCTTGTATCTTTATCGCCATCACGAACATAATGTACATAAAGATTTCTGGCGTTGGTTGCCCGCACGGGTCCAAGTGGTGTCAGAATTGGTGCCGCCGGACAAAAAAATCGAGACTCTCGCGTATATATTGATCAATATGGGCGAGTTCTGTGTCCAAAAAAAGTTGTATGACGATGCCTTCAGATTTGCAACAGCGGGCCTTGTCATGGCAAGTACAGAAAAAAACATGCATTATGCAAAAGCAGTTATCCTGAGAATTAGATCAGAGAACAAAAAGCAGATAGCAAAAGAGTTGGCGAATAAAATACAGGATGTATTGAATAGAACTACGATAGGTTTTAAGATATACAGGGCTGTAATGAAGCTACTCATAGCATTGCTTCCCAATAAGCAGTTCCGCAGAGATATGAGGATAAAACTTAATATATGATCTTGGTCATCACTGTCAGCTGTAAGGATATTTTTTAAATAAAAATCTGACGACTGTCATAGTCAGAGCAGTATGACACCTAACAGGGGAGGACGCGATGGACTTCTATTGTCATCCGAATGCATTGGTAGAAAGCGGAACAATCGGCTTGAATTCACGAATATGGGCTTTTGCACATGTGCTGCCGGGTGCCCATATCGGCGCTGACTGCAACATCTGCGACCACGTCTTCATAGAAAACGATGTGATCATCGGTGATCGGGTCACCATCAAGTGCGGTGTCCAGATCTGGGATGGTATCCGCCTGGAAGATGATGTGATGGTCGGGCCTAATGCCACATTTACCAACGATCTTTTCCCGCGCAGCAAGCAGCCTTTTAAACTTAGCTCAACGGTGGTGGAGCGGGGCGCTTCAATCGGCGCCAATGCGACTATTCTCTGCGGGATCACGATCGGTGCAGGGGCGATGATAGGGGCTGGTTCCGTCGTGACCAGGGATGTACCAACCAAAGCGGTAGTCGTTGGAAACCCCGGGCGCATAATCAGATACCTGGAGGATTCTGAATGTATTCCTTGAGTAATTGTCGGATCATAGAGCTTCCCAAGATCACTGATCCCCGCGGCAACCTGACCTTTATCGAAGGAGTCCGACATGTTCCTTTTGATATCAAACGCGTCTACTATCTCTACGATGTCCCGGGTGGCGCAGAGCGAGGTGGTCACGGACACAAGGCTCTTCATCAATTGATTATCGCCATGTCCGGCAGTTTTGATGTTGTCTTGGACGATGGCCGGGAAAAACATCGAATTCATCTCAATCGCTCTTATTACGGCTTGTATGTCTGCCCAATGATCTGGCGTGAACTTGATAACTTCTCCTCCGGTTCCGTCTGCATGGTCCTCGCCTCTAACCTCTACGATGAGGCCGATTATTACCGTGAGTATGACCAATTTATTCAAGCAGTTCCGATGCGGGAGGGGGCATGACCGGACAACCGAAAATTTCATTTCTGGATCTACGTACGATTAACAATCGCTATCAGGACCCTCTGGACTCGGCTTTTCGGCGGGTGCTGGAGAGCGGCTGGTTCATATTGGGCAAGGAGTCGGATGCTTTTGAACTAGAGTTTGCCGACTATTGCGGCTCAAAGCACTGCATCGGGGTTGGAAACGGTCTGGATGCGCTGCATCTCATCCTGCGGGGCTTTGATATCGGCCCGGGAGATGAGGTGCTCGTGCCGGCCAACACCTACATCGCCACCTGGCTGGCGGTTTCTTACGCCGGCGCCCATCCGGTCCCGGTAGAGCCGATCTCAGGTACCTGTAATCTTGATCCCGAGCGGATCGAGGCAGCAATTACTCCGCAAACAAAAGCCATCATGGTGGTGCACCTCTACGGGCAACCGGCGGACATGGACCCGATTTGCACGATGGCTCGCCGTCATGGACTTAAAGTCATCGAAGATGCGGCTCAGGCACATGGAGCGCGCTACAAGGGGCGACGTAGTGGTTCTCTGGGGGACGCGGCCGGTTTCAGTTTCTATCCCGGCAAGAACCTGGGTGCTCTGGGTGACGGCGGGGCTGTTACCACCAACGACGATCGCTTGGCCGAGCGATTGCGTGTGCTACGCAACTATGGCTCCAAAATCAAGTATCATAACGAAGAAAAGGGGTACAACACCCGGTTGGACGAACTGCAGGCGGCCTTTCTTCGAGAGAAGTTGAAGGGACTGGACGGGGATAATGCCTGTCGGTCCAAGCTGGCCGGACGTTACAATGAACTACTGGCCGGTTTGGGCCTCACGCTTCCTGTTGTGCCGGAGTGGGCTGAGCCTGCCTGGCATCTCTATACGGTTCGTACACCTCTGCGAGACGATCTCCAACGCCACCTGACCGAGAGAGGGATAGGAACCATGATCCATTATCCTATACCGCCCCATCTACAAAGGGCATATGCTGACCTTGGTTTTGCGTCGGGAACGTTTCCAATCAGCGAGTCCATCCACAACGAGATACTCAGCCTGCCGATGGGGCCACATCTCGGCGAGCGACAGGTAGAAGTGGTTTGTAGTGCCCTCCGCGACTTTACACAACGGACTTGAAGCGGATGTCGTCTCACTGAGTGTCAGTCGTTTAAAGTCCGTGCGGAGATAGAATAATGTCAGCTCCCCTTGTCAGTATCTGCATCCCGACATACAATAACGCGCGGTTCCTAGCAGAGGCCCTTGAATCGGTACTTATACAGAGAAGTGTAGATTTCGAAGTCATCATAATTGATGACTGCTCTACTGATACAACGGCGTCAATCGCTCACGAATTTGCTTCTCGGGACGGGAGAATTGCCGTTCGTGTCAACGAGCAGAACATCGGCATGGTTCCAAATTGGAACCGCTGCATGGCGTTGTCACGGGGTACCTACATCAAGTTCCTCTTCGGTGATGACCTGTTGTCATCACCAGAAACACTCTGGCTGATGGTTGAAGCAATGCAACGAACTCCGGGGACAGTCCTTGTCTCCTGTGCCCGAACATTAATCGACGCTCAGTCTTATCCATTTGAACACGTTTCGCATTTCCCAGGCGACTTCACCTCTGACGGACGAGATGTGATCCGGCGCTGTGTCCGGAGAATGACTCGTCACCATAATCTTATCGGTGAGCCTTCTGCTGTTTTGTTCCGCAGAGATGCAGCCGACAGGGGCTTTGATCTTCGCTACCAGCAGCTGGTGGATCTGGAGATGTGTTTTCATCTCTTGGAACAAGGTGCGTTTTCGTACTTGGGAACGCCGCTCTGTTCTTTTCGTCATCACGAGGGCCAACAGACGAAAAAAAATGCCGTGGCACTGAATTTCATCGAAGATATCATCTGCTTGTTCAGAGAATATCTTTGTAAGCCCTACGTTGGTATAAGCAGGTCTGAGTCGTTCTACCTGACGTATTATCAGTTTTACAAACTGTTGAAACATGCCCGACAGGGCCAACATGACATGGCCCTTGTTCAGGAAAAGATTCAGAGCCAGTATGGAATGTGGAAGTTTTATCTGTTACGGCCGTACTATCGTTTGTATACGCCTTACTGGCAGATGAAGCGCATGATCGCGAAGAGATTGGGAAGAGAGTGAGAGTCTTAATCGTCAAATTATCAGCGCTGGGTGACGTTATTCATGCCCTGCCGGTCCTGGATTATCTTCACCAGGTAAAGCCGGGCATCGAGATCGACTGGATAGTGGAGGAGGCCTTCAGTCCGCTGCTGACCGGAAATCCAAAGGTTGCCGAGCTGATCGTCATACGGGCACGCTCATGGCGCAAACATCCGTTTGCAGCCGAGACTCGCCGTGAATTGATGGCGGCCGTTCGTCGCCTGCGTGACCGTGACTATGACATGGTTTTTGACATCCAGGGCAATATTAAAAGTGGCGTCACCGCTTGGCTGAGTGGCTGCCCTGACCGGCTGGGTTTTTGCCGGGAAGTGACCCAGGAATCCGTTAATACCTGGTTTACCACACGCCAGATCCCCTTAAGGCCGGGCGACTATCATATTACCGACCAGTGTCTGCGGGTGGCCAGCATACCGTTTGGCAGAGATTTTAACCAATTGGAGCTTGCGACCGAAATTCCCGTTCCGGACAGTGACGAGAGATGGGCCAGCAGGTTCATGGAGACTCTGGGGGATGGCCTGGTATTTCTGTTTCATTGCGGCACTACCTGGCAGACAAAGTTCTGGCATGAAGCCGGCTGGATCGAGCTTGCCCGCCTTGCACGGGAAGTCTTCCCCGGCTGTACCATTGTGCTGACCTGGGGTAACGAGTCTGAACGTCTCACCGCGGATCGAATCGCCGCTGCCGCCGGAACCTGTGTACGGGTCGTTGAACGGTTGCCACTTGGTAAGCTGGTAGGGGTGCTCAAAAAAGTAGACCTCGTTGTAGGCGGCGATACCGGCATCGTTCATGCCGCGGCGGCGGTTGGAACAGCGACGGTGTCTTATTATCGTGCCAGCGATGCTCAGCGCAGTGGACCACGTGGCAGTCAGCACAAAGTGATTCAGGCCCATATGCCCTGTGCCCGCTGTTTCCGTACGAGCTGCAGGCAGGACCTCGCCTGCCGTGAGAGTATTACTGCCAAAGAACTGCTATCGGCTATGGAAATGCTCTTAAAGCAGGATAGATAAGTTTTACTTTGCAGTAGAAAATTTCTGGATAGATGGCTTATTTTCCTGTCCCACGACCGGTCTCTGTGGTAAAAATAGTACTATTTTCGGAATTTCCAGGAAGTGAGGTGTGGCAATGAGAGTTGAACTGGTACGGCCCGGTGCCGGGGAACTGACGTACGAGATCAGGAACATCGTTAATGTTGCTGAAAAACTTCAAAAACATGGTGTCAAGATCAACTGGGAGAATATCGGCGACCCGATTGTCAAGGGTGAGGTCATACCGGAGTGGATGAAGGAGATCGTGGCCACGGCGGTGATGGACAATCATACCTGGGGCTACTGCCACACCCGCGGCGTGCTGGAGACCCGCGAGTTCATCTGCGACTCCACCAACGCCCGGGGCGGTGCCCAAATCACCCCCGACGATATCATCTTCTTCAACGGTCTGGGCGATGCCATTGCCAAGATATACGGCGCTCTGCGGGCCGAGGCGCGCGTCCTGATGCCGTCCCCATCGTACACGACCCATACCCTGGGGGAGATCGGTCACGCCCACGCCGCGCCGGCCTTGTTCCGGCTCAAATCCGAGGACAAGTGGTATCCGGACCTGGACGATCTGCGCAATCATATCAAGTACAATCCCAACATCTGCGCCATCATGATCATCAATCCCGACAATCCTACCGGTATGGTCTACACCGAACAGATTCTGCGTGAGATCGTGCAGATTGCCCGTGAGAACGACCTGTTCATCATTGCCGATGAGGTCTATATCAACATCGTCTACAACGGTGAGAAAACGGTCCATATCAGCGATGTGATCGGTGATGTGCCGGCCATCTCCCTGAAGGGCATTTCCAAGGAATTCCCCTGGCCCGGTTCGCGCTGTGGCTGGATCGAGGTCTACAATGGCCACACGGATGAGCAGTTCCGCAAGTACATCAACCTGATCCTGACCGGCAAGATGAACGAGGTCTGTTCCACGACTTTACCGCAGACCGTCATTCCGGCCATCACGCGACATCCCGAGTACAACACGTATCTGGCTGATCGCATCGCCAGTTACGAAAAGATGAGTAATATTACCTTCGATTTTCTAGCCAAGGTTCCGGCCCTGCAGGTCAATCGCACCAACGGCGCTTTTTACATGGCGGTGGCCTTCAGGGATGGACTGCTTACCAACCGCCAGTCGCTCCCGATTGCCAACGGCGAGGTGAAGGAGCTGGTGAACGGGCTGGTCAACCAGCCGGGCGTGTCACCGGACAAGCGTTTTGTCTACCACATCCTGGCTGCTACCGGCATCTGTGTCGTGCCGCTCTCCTCGTTTTCCACACCGCTGCAGGGTTTCCGCGTGACCCTGCTGGAGAAGGATGAGGATGAATGCCGCAGGATCTATCGTACGCTGGCCGAGAAGATCGGGGAATACCTCAACTCGTAATCACCCTGTACACATCCAACAAAAAAGGGGAAAACCGCATGCGGTTTTCCCCTTTTTTGTTGGATTAAAAAGTTTACTGATCAGGATTTTTTATCGTTATCCCCGCTCTTGGGCGTGATCTCGATTTCGTCTTTGCCATCCGAAGCCTTCTTGAAGTTGCGGATGCTCTTGCCCAAGGCACCGCCGATTTCGGGCAGTCTCCCTGCTCCGAATACTACCAGAACAATTACCAGAATTATGATCAGTTCGGGCATTCCAAATCCAAACATTATATCCTCCTCTGAAACTTTGAGATTTGACTGTGGCACAATCATGCATTGTAAGGGTGAAGTATCGCACTGCCGGTCAAAAAAATCAAGTGTTGCAGCAATGAGTTGTCTTGGTTGCCCGTGATTCCGAACCAGATGTGCGATGTTAGGCGAATCGGGCTAACGCTTGAATGAATCGGCATTTTTGCCGACCCAGTTTCGTTGACACCAAACCAGGCCGCGTGATACAAGCAGGAATGATTCTTTGCAATGAGAGGTTGTCGAATGTCAAATCCGCAGCATGCTGATCTTTCCGTCTACAAAAGCAGGATTATCGTTTCATCCCTCGTAGTTGCTGTCGTGATTGGAGCCCTGTTAATGGCTGCGGGAAGTGGTGGACTGGCGCTTACCGGAGTCGCCTGCGCAGCTCTGTTCAGCGCGCTGTTGTGTCTGCGAACTCTTTCACGGGCCGTGGCCGATATCCGGGAGCGCCAATTCCTGGTTGTGAAAAGTCTCCAGCTTGCCGAGGATATTTCGACCATCCAGGCCGAGCAGGATGACATCACGGCTATTTATTCTTTTGATAATGTTATCATGGAAGTTGTGGCAAGCCGCCGGAAGGAGCGTCAACATCTTCTGGACCAGATTATTGCGGCGGAAGAAGAACTCAAGGTGATTATTCACAATTTGATAACCGGCGATAACAACGAGGTCGCCCAGGTGCGGGATGCGGTGATTGCCATGGAGAGCATGAACAGCGCCTTTGCAACCGTCATTGCCGAGATCGACGAGCTGTCGGGCCGGACCGAAGAGCGTGCTTCCATCTCGGCTGAAATGAGCGCCACTACCGATGCCATCGCGGACAACATAAACCAGTACTCATCGTTTGTGCTTGAGACCTCCAGTTCCATCGAGGAGATGACGCGGGCTATCAAGGATACGGCCGATAATATCCGCGGTCTTTCCGCCTCCACCGAGCAGACGGTTTCCGCCATTACCCAGATCAGTGTTTCCCAATCCAATGTGCGTGAAAACTCCGAGCGTGGCGCGACGGTGTCAGACAGCGTACGTAATCATGCCCAGCAGGGGCTCCACAGTATGACCGCGACGATGCGGGCTATGCAGGAAATCGTCAAGAGTAACGACGAGTCCTTCGAGTCCATCAACCGTCTGTCGCGCTACTCCGCACGAGTCGGCGAATTTTTGAGTGTAATCCAGGACGTGGTTGATCAAACCAACCTGCTGTCGCTGAACGCTTCCATCATTGCCGCACAGGCGGGAGAACGCGGTAAGGCTTTTGCCGTTGTAGCAGAAGAGGTGCGTTCACTGGCGCGTCGTACATCCGCTTCCACGAAAGAGATCGAGGAGCTGGTCCGCAACATCCAGAAGGAAACCGCTGCGGTGCAACGTGCCGTTTCTCAGGGCAAAGACAAGGCCAAGGAGGGGGTCAAGATCTCTTCGCGGGCCAACGATGCGCTGGTCACCATAGATGCGAGTGCCGCAGAGGCCTCGCGGGTGGTAGCGCGCATCGCTGACGAAACCACGGAACAGTCGGTTGGTATCCAGCGTATTGCTGATGAAGCCGAGAATAATCTGGAGCGCGTTCGTCAGATAACGCTTGCCACCGAACATCAGCAGGTGGGTACCAGTCAGATCCTCAAAAACCTTGAACACATGCGCGAACTGGCACATCGCATCAATTCATCGGCCCAGGAGCAGGCCAAGGGTAACCGGCTCTATCTGATGAGTGTCATGGAAGATAATGAACGTACCCGAGAACTAAAGGATGATGCCGCGAGTCATATCGCCGTGGTTGCTCAGGCTGTCGATGCGGTCCAGAAAGTGGATGACCTGATCGCCGCGAACGCGGCTGACAGCATGAGAATTATGGATAGCGTGAAGACGCTCACCAAGCTGATAGATCATTATCGTACCGGAACGGTCATGTCCGACGAGACGGACGTGCTGAATACGATCAGTACGTAAGGACCTTATGCGGTATCTGGAGGAAAGAATGCTCTTTGGCCCTCGTACCCGAAATGCCGCGGTTTGTGTGTGCCTGTTACTGGTCGCATGTTTGTACCATCCCAGCGCGTGCCGGGCCGCAGACATGGAGATCACACCTTTCCGTACCATCAATCAGCGGCCGCTCGTGCAGATATTCGGACTCCCGGCCGAGTCGTCCGCTGCCGTGCTGACGGCCGGCCGCAGCGGGTTCAGCCTCACCCAGGATGTCGCCAGTGAGTACACCGCCCGTCAAACGCAAAACGAGTGGATTGTGCTCGACGGCGAATCATATCGCTGGAGCCTGTCCGCTCGCTATGGCATCGGTGACCGTTTCGAGGCCGGCATCGTTATCCCGTACGTGATGTATAGTGGCGGATTTTTGGACGGGTTCATTGTTGACTGGCACAACGCCTTCAACCTGCCCCAGGGGGGGCGTGACTCTGCCCCTAAGAATCGCCTGAACTACAGCTATTCCAAGGATGGCATACAAAAACTCGATATGAACCATGCCGATTCAGGGATCGGTGATATCGCCCTGAACAGTGGCATGAAGCTCTACGAGGCGAGTGATGCAAGCTTTCACGATAACGCGGCGCTGCGGGCATCGCTCAAGCTGCCTAGCGGTGCGAGCGGTTCCCTGCGTGGCAGCGGCAGTACGGACCTGGCCCTGTATCTCTGCGGAAGTATGAATAATTTCACCGAATGGGGCAGTTTGGGGGTCTTCGGTTCTGCCGGTGGCATGGTTATGACCCGGGGGGATGTGTTGCCAGACCAGCAGAACAACCTGGTCGGTTTCGGTACGCTGGGCCTTGGCTGGGGACCGGCGGAATGGATTTCATTCAAGTTGCAACTGAACGGACATACGGCTTTCTACCGCAACAGCTCGTTGACGGAACTCTCCACGAACTCTCTGATGCTCGTAATGGGCGGTGCCTTGAAGCTGCCGGGTGATTGTCTGCTCGACATTGGTGTCTCTGAGGACGTTGCTGTGGCGACCGCGCCGGACGTCGCCCTGCATCTGGGTTTGAGCAGGCGCTTCTGAGCGCTTGCCATCATAGCCTCGAAGTCCCAGCTGTTGCAAAGAGGGTACGTGTAACTGTCTGGGCCATCCGGTTTTAAAGGGAAATAAAATCGGAAAAGAGGCAGAAAACGTGAGTTTTTTGCCTCTTTTTGTGGGTGACGGGCTGAATCCGTGCAAGCGGGATTGGCACTAATAGTTCTGGTCGGCGTAATCGACCCAGCCACCGGCGGTTACCAGGGCTTTGTCGAAGGGCGAAATCTCGAAACCGAAGGTCTTCTGTTTGCCGCCGCCGCTCATGGTCAGCGTTCCGGATTCGATATCGATGCTCATGGCGGCATCGGCATCTCCGGCATGGGTGAAAAGCAGGTCCAGGTCGGCCTTGGGCAGCTCGATGGCCGCCATGCCGCAGTTGAACATGTTCTGGCGGAAGATGCGGGCAAAGGACTCGGCAATCACCGCGGTGATGCCGTTAACCTCGAACACCCAGGGGGCGTGCTCGCGGGACGAGCCGCAGCCGAAGTTGGCGCGGGATAAGACAACCCGGGCGTTTTTTGTTTTTGGTCCCTTGGGATCGAAGCCGGGCAGTTTCAGGTCTTCCAGGATATATGGCTTCAGGTCTTCCTTGGTGATCTCGGTCAGGTACTTGGCCGGGATAATCTCGTCGGTGTTGATGTCTGAACGGTCGAGAAAGAGGACCGGGCCTCCGAAGGTTTTCATATGGGTAGCTCCTTTTGTCTATCGAAGTTGATGGCAGCATTCAAATCCCCCTCATCCCCCTTTTCAAAGGGGGAGGCCCAAATCCGGGCGGCTGGGCGTGCCCCATTGACAAAGGGGCCAGGGGATGATTTGCTTACAGGTATTTCCGCGGATCTGCGATCTTGCCCTCTATGGCGCTGGCAGCGGCAGTGGCCGGTGACATCAGGTGCACCATGCCTCCCTTGCCCATTCTGCCCATGAAGTTACGGTTGGTGGTGGAGGCGCAGACCTCACCTTCGGCTAATACACCGTTGCTCATACCGAGACAGGCACCGCAGGTCGGGTTGGTTACACAGAAGCCGGCCTCCATGAAGATATCGATCAAGCCTTCATGCATGGCTTGCTGCTGGACCTTGGGGGTGGCGGGGGAGAGGATGCCGCGCACCGTCGGGGCAATTTTTCTCCCCTTCAATATTCCGGCGGCGATGCGCAGGTCCTCGATGCGTCCGTTGGTGCAGGAGCCGAGGTACACCTGATCCACCGGTGATTCTGGCATATCGCTTACGAATTTGGTCTGATCCGGTTTATAGCCGAAGGTCACGACCGGCTGCAGCGTGGAAACATCGATTTCGATGACCTGATCGTAGGCTGCATCGGCGTCGGCGGTCCATTTTGAATAGTCCGCCAGTGCGGCTTCCTTGCTGGCGAATTCACCGCTGATGAAGGGCCAGAGATATTCGACGGTGGTCGCGTCAGGCATGCAGATGCCGGATGTGCCGCCGGCCTCGATGGCCATGTTGCAGAGTGTCATGCGCGATTCCATGGTCATGGCTGCGATGGTGGAGCCGTGGAATTCCATCACTCGGTCGGTAGCGCCGTTCACGCCGATCCGGCCGATAATGTGCAGGATGACGTCCTTGGCGTAGACCCCTTTGGGGAGCTGGCCGTTGACGTTGAACCTGATGGTTTTCGGCTGGCGGAAGGCACACACCCCTTTCAGGATGCCCACTTCCAGGTCGGTGGTGCCGATGCCGGCGGCAAAGGCCCCGAAGGCGCCATGGGTACAGGTGTGGGAATCGCCCATGATAACCGTATAGCCGGGGCGGATGAAACCCTTTTCCGGGAACAGGGCATGGCAGACGCCGTTGGCGCCGATGTCGAAGAAATCCTTGATATCGTGCCGGCGGGCCCAGTCGCGCAGGATCTTGGCCTGGGTGGCGGTTTTGCTGTCCTTGCTGGGAGTGACATGATCGATAACCGCTTTGATTTTAGAAGGGTCAAATACCCGGTCTTTATCGCGACGGATCAGGTCGTCGATAGCGATGGGGGTGGTGATCTCGTGGCAGAGCACGACATCCAGTTTCAGCACCTTGGTGCCGGGAAACGGCTCGTTTACCAGGTGGGCTTCAAAAATTTTCTCTGCAACAGTTTTTCCCATAGGCTTATACCTCGCTTCATGCAGTAATGATCCTATGTATACAACATTACCCGCACCTATAAAAGTAGTTTATTGTGATGTCGCCATCGCGAACCGCGATGACAACAAGGGCATTTGCCGGGCTCATTTTCTGAGGTGTTCGACCAGCAGCT
The DNA here is from genome assembly GCA_021780495.1 of Deltaproteobacteria bacterium. Lineage (GTDB taxonomy): Bacteria > Desulfobacterota > Desulfuromonadia > Geobacterales > Pseudopelobacteraceae > CAIPTY01. The sequence goes on along the minus strand of JAJXYO010000009.1, from coordinate 33,955 downwards.
TGGCGGCAGCCGGCAGGGCAGCCAGAGAGCGGACACAAATTTTCAGCTCCCGATTGGACCAAGGTTCATCAAGGATGATTGAGCGGATGCGCAACCCTTTGAAGTAGGGCTTGGCGGCCCCTTTGGGCACGATGCCGATGCCCAACCCCGCTTCCACCATCAGGCAGAGTGCATCGAAGCTGTTTACCTGTATCCGCAGCTTGGGAGTTTTGTCGAGTTCATGTGCCGCTCTGAGGATCTGGTTGTGCAGGGCACTTCCTACTGGCAGTCCAACGAAGTCATAATCCAGGGTGTCGCGGAAGGATATGGAGCGCATATTTGACAGTGGATGTTCCTTAGGGGTTATGACGATAAGCTGGTCGGAATGATAGGGGAAATACTCCAGGTCATGCCGGTATGACCCCATGGTGATGATGCCCACGTCGGCAGCGTTCTCGGCTACGGCGTTAACGATTGCCTCGCTGATGTTTACCTCAAGGTGGACATGCACTTGGGGGTGGATGTTCATGAAGGATCGGATCTCGGTCGGAAGGAACTGGTTGATGGATGAGATATTGGCGCTCAGCCTGACATGGCCCCGCACGCCGCTGGCGTACTCGCGAATCTGGAGAGTGATGTTGTTCAGGTCATGGAGCACGCCTCGCGCAAGCTGCAGCAGGGTGATACCCGCTTCGGTCGGAATCACCCCTTTGTTGGTGCGCCTGAGAAGCTGCGTGTGAAAGACGTCTTCAAGCTCACTGATGCGTTTGCTGACGGCGGATGCCGCGATGTGTTCCCGCTCCGCAGCCGCTGCGATAGTACCTTCCTCCACGATGGAGACGAACAGCTTGAGTGACAGTGGGTCGATGATCATGATTGAACCTCGGAATTGTCTATGCATATGCAATTGCAAAATAAATTACATAATATGGAAAATTAGCATGGAAGCGTACATTAAGTAAACGGATGAACCTGAGTTGGGTACGGTTTGGTGGGTGAGCATTTAAAACTTTCGGTGGCAAGCGTAGTGGTGGTGGTGTATAAAATCATGCATAACGTTTTGAGGGAATTTTATGACGCTGGAAAAATTGAAAGAACTGCTGGACTCAGTGAAACATGGCACCTTGGAAGTTGAAGAGGCCCTGGAAGATCTGCGGAATTTTCCATTTCAGGATGTTGGTTGCGCCCAGGTGGACCACCACCGCGAACTGCGCCAGGGTATGCCGGAGGTAATCTTCGGCGAAGGGAAAACCGTGCCGCAGATCATACGGATCATGACCGCCATGGCCGGCAAGGGCAGTAATATCCTTGTGACGCGACTATTGGCCGACAAAGCCAAGGAGGTCGAACATGCCTTTCCAGCTGCGAACTATCACGACGAGGCGCGTTGTCTAACCTTGCAGCAGCATCCGCCGGTGGCTCGTGGCCGAGGTACGATCCTGGTGGTTTCGGCCGGCACCTCCGACATTCCGGTGGCGGCCGAGGCGTTGCTGACGGCCAGTTTTCTGGGTAATGAAACAAGTCATGTCTACGATGTAGGGGTGGCCGGTATTCACCGCCTGCTGGCCAGGCGGGATCAGCTGGATGCCGCGTCAGTGATTATAGTGGTCGCAGGTATGGAAGGTGCGCTGCCCTCGGTAGTAGGTGGTTTGGTAGACAAGCCGGTCATCGCCGTGCCAACCTCGATCGGTTATGGTGCCTCTTTCGGCGGCATCGCGGCCCTGTTGGGAATGCTTAATTCCTGCGCCGCCGGGGTGACGGTGGTCAATATCGACAACGGTTTCGGTGCGGCTTGCGCGGCATCATTAATCAATCGGGTGTGAAGGCTGGTGAGTTGCCATGATGGAAGAGTCTGTGCGGAGTAAAAAAATGGAGGATTTGCTGGCCTTACGCGGCAGAATTTCCATTGTTTCCGACTGGGAGCGGGAAGAAGATGCGGAATTGAAGGCAACTGAGGATCGGAACTGCTAATCCCCTTTGCCAAAATCTTCTGTCCTCTCCTGTCCGTTCAAACAGGACAAGCAATTTTTGCCTACCCTTGACAGTGCATACTTTTGTGCATATAATTGAACTGTGAACATCACTTGGGATACCAAAAAGGCAGCAGCAAACCCGAAGAACCACGATGGCGTAACCTTCGAGGAAGCCCAGCACGTTCTACTTGATCCCTATGCTTTGACCCGCGAAGACAGTGACTCGGAAAACGAGCAACGCTTTATAACGTTGGGCATGGGTGGCAAGAATCGAATTCTGATTGTTGTCTATACTTACAGAGACGAAACAATTCGGATCATTTCGGCCTGGAAGGCTAATGAACCGCAGCGGAGGCGCTATGAAAACCAGTTCTGACAAAATGCACGACAGATACAAAGACTTTGATTTTATCGACGCGAAGCCTGTCAGTGAAACACCGCCACTTGCAAAATTGCAGGCAGAAGCAGGAGGAAAATCCAGAATTACCATGAGAGTTGATAGCGATGTACTGGCAACATTTAAGGCGCGGGCCGAGATGATCGGTGGCAACTATCAAACGCTGATGAATGATGCCTTGAAGCAGTTTGCCCAAGGATTGAGACTATCCGATGTCGTACGCGAAGCTATCCACGAAACATGGGAAACATGCCTAACTACGCGCTCAACCGGTCGCGGGAAAAAGCTCCGCGCCGGTTAGTTCTCCCACGTTATGCGACAGGAAAATCAATCCCCGGAGAACCCATGAAAACAAGTAAAACCCCGAAAAAACGCCCCGGCAGCCGCTCCGCTGAATCCGCTACAACAATAAAACCCCCAAAGCAGGCCAAGCTCAGCCGGACCCACAAGCCGGAGGATATGACGCTGGAAGAGTGGCAGCGCCAACTGCGGATGGAGTACGGTGAAAGCCAGGAATTTCTCCTGGAAAATCGCGGCGAGCATCCGGTGTTCTCCGAATTTGCCCTGACAAACCCCGTGTCAAACAAAACCTACCGTATCGCCATCCGTGGCGACCAGGCGGGGGATAACTTCTGCTCCTGCCCGGATTTCCGCATCAACGGGTTGGGCGTCTGCAAGCATATTTCTTTTACCCTTGCCCGCTTGAAGGCCGGGAAGGGTGGCGTACGGCACTTTAATCAGGGCTTCAACCAGACCTGGTCGGAAATCTATCTTTCCTACGGACTGAAACGTGAGGTCAGACTACGCCTGGGAAGCACAGCGGCCCCTCCTCTCCGGAGACTGGCGCAACGCTACTTTGCCGCTGATGGTGTTCTCAAGGGACAACACATCGGCGATATCACCGATTTTATCACCAAGGCGACCAGTCTGCCCGGCCATGAACTGCGTTGTTATGACGATGTCATGGCATTCATTGCTTCCCGTCAGGATGCCGTTCATCGCCAAGCCCTGATTGATGAAGCATTCCCGACGGGAATCGATGCGCCACTCTTTGATTCGCTCATCAAAGCCAGCCTGTATCCCTACCAGCGGGAAGGAATCCTGTTCGCATCACGGGCCGGGCGGTCGCTGCTGGCCGATGATATGGGGCTCGGCAAGACTGTCCAGGCAATAGCGGTGGCGGAGGTCATGGCGAGGCTGTTTGGCGTCGCCAAGGTTCTGGTCGTTTCTCCAACCTCATTAAAACACCAGTGGAAGGGTGAGATCGATTCCTTCACCGACCGGACAGCGACCGTGATTGAAGGTTTGACCCCGCAACGCCGCGAGTTGTACCGATCTGATTCGTTTTTCAAGCTGGTGAATTACGAGCTGATCTACCGTGATGCTGAACTCATCGAAGCGTGGGCACCGGACCTGATCGTTCTGGACGAAGCGCAGCGGATCAAAAACTGGCAGACACGCACAGCCCAGGCGGTGAAGCGTTTGGAATCTCCGTTTGCCCTTGTTCTGACCGGCACGCCGCTGGAAAACCGGATCGAGGAGCTTCACTCCATCATGGAATTTGTAGACCGTCATCACCTGGGACCGCTCTACCGCTTTGTCCATGCGCACCGGGTGACGGATCATGCAGGCAAGTTGGTGGGGTACAAGGAACTGGACAAGATCCGCGCCTCCTTGAACGGCGTCATGATCCGGCGGAAAAAGAGCCAAGTGCTGAAACAGCTGCCTGAGCGGATCGACAAGAATTTTTTCGTGCCAATGACACCGGAACAGATGGCAATTCATCAGGACTACGCCGATATGGTGGCGCGGCTGGTGAACAAGTGGCGACGGTTCCGCTTTCTAAGCGAGGCCGATAGTTTGCGCCTCCGAATTGCCCTGGCGAATATGCGTATGGTGTCCGACAACACCTGGCTGGTTGACAAAAAGACCGTGCATGGGCCGAAACTCGGGGAGTTGGAGACACTTCTGCGGGAGTTGGTTGTCGAGGGCGGCGAAAAGGTCGTCATCTTCAGCCAGTGGCTCAGAATGAATGAGCTGGTGGAGCAGGTGCTGGAGCGCCTTGAGATCGGTCATGTCCATCTGAACGGCTCCGTACCGTCCAAGAATCGCAAGCATCTCATGAGCCGTTTCAAGTCAGATCCTGCCTGCAAGGTCTTTCTTTCCACCGATGCCGGCGGGGTAGGGCTGAATCTCCAAAGCGGCGCGGTGGTGATCAACCTGGATATCCCTTGGAATCCGGCCATCTTGGAACAACGCATTGCCAGGGTGCACCGCATGGGGCAGAAGAAGCCGGTGCGGGTGATCAATTTCATTTCCTGCAATTCCATTGAAGAGCGTATCCTTGACCTGCTGCGCTTCAAAAAGGCGGTCTTCGCCGGTGCTCTGGATGAGGATGGGCGTGATACGGTGATGATTGGCGAATCCCAGCTCGAATCCTTCATGAATTCAGTGGAGAATCTGACCGGTAGTATTGAACGGGCTGATTTGTCTGGTGGACAGGAACTCTGGCGCGACGAGCAGGACGCGGAGGAGGCGGGAGACGAGATCGTTGCTGTAGTTGCTGAAGATGGATCGGATGAATGCATATCTTCGAAAGCAATAAAGCCAGGTGGAGCGGCGGTAACACCGCAATTGAGTGAGCTGTTGCAGACCGGCGCGCGGTTTCTCATGGAACTGGGACAGGCGCTTGCACCACAGTCGGAAGTTGTCGAAAGGGCAGCCGGAATTACCAGTGGCGAGACTCCCCGGACAAACCCGCTTAGCGGGTTGGTGGCTGTTGACGAGGCTACCGGCAAGAGCTGCCTGAAGATTCCGCTGCCGGAACCGGAGGTAATGACAACCCTTTTTTCCGGTCTGAGTCAGCTGCTGGCAGGTTATATAACAGGGAGGAAGTAATCCCATGAATATTCTCTATCTTGATTGTCAATCCGGCATCTCCGGGGATATGACCGTGGGTGCGCTGCTGGATCTGGGTGTGCCGCTGGAGCACTTGCGGGCGGAACTGGCCAGGCTGGGGCTGCCGGCCGGCTCCTATGAAATATCCGCAAACAGAACCGAGCGGCAGGGCGTTGCGGCCCTGAAATTCGACGTAGCCGTCCATGACCTTCATACGCACCGGCAGTACGGCACGATCGATGCCCTGATCGGAGCCAGCGCTCTGTCCGATATCGTCAAGGGCACGGCCCGGAAAATATTTAAACGTCTGGCCGAGGCCGAGGCGCTGGTACATGCGGTCGCTGTCGGGGACGTGCACTTCCACGAGGTCGGTGCGATCGATTCCATCGTTGACATAGTCGCAACCTCCATTTGCCTGGAGTATCTGGCGGTGGAGGCGGTCTACGCGGCAGCGTTGCCGCTGGGGAGCGGTTTTGTGGAGACCGGACATGGTCGTCTGTCGGTGCCGGCCCCGGCAACGGCGGAACTGTTGCGAGGCATGGCGGTGCATGGCGGTTGCGGCGCGGGGGAGCGGGTGACGCCGACCGGCGCGGCGATCCTGGCGGCCCTGGCGGCACCTGCGGATACACGGCCGGCCATGACCCTGACACGGATCGGCAGCGGCGCCGGTGGCAAGGATTTCAGCGACTGTCCCAATATCCTGCGGGCCTTTCTCGGCACGGATACCGCCGGGGGGGCTGAAGAGGTCCGGGAGGTCTCGTGTAATCTCGATGATGTCGCGCCGGAGGTAATCGGCTATGTCCAGGAGCTGCTGCTGGAGAGCGGGGCGCTGGATGTGTGGCTTGCTCCGGTGCAGATGAAAAAAGGGCGTCCCGGTGTTGTGCTGTCCTTCCTCTGTGAACCTGAGGAGCTGAGTCGCCTGTCTGAACTGGTGATGGCCGAAACCGGCACCCTGGGGGTGAGGTATACCCGTCAGCGGCGCATACTGCAGCCCCGGCGGATTGAAGAACGCGACACGCCGTTCGGCCCGGTGCGCTTCAAGGTCAGCCGCTACGGAGAGAAACCCGAATACGAGGATTGCCGTCGTATTGCCCGTGAACAGGGTGTCCCCTGCCGGGATATTATGCAGCAACTGTTGCGCAAGGAAGGACCATGAGAATATCAACCTTGAGCGTGGGAGACGAACTGATCTGCGGCGAGACCACAGACACCAATGCCGGCACGATCGCCCAGTCGCTCGTCGAACACGGTATGCGGGTGCAGCGGCATATGACGGTCGGTGACAGTGAGCCGGACATCATCGAAGCCCTGCTGGAACTCGCCAGAAACAGCGATGCCATCATCGTAACCGGCGGTCTCGGCCCGACGGCCGATGACCTGACCGCCCGCGCCGCAGCGCGGGCGACCGGCCGGCGGCTGGTTCTGAACGATCACGCCCGGGCGCATGTCCGCGACATGTCGGCCCGGCTTGCTTCGCTGCTCGTCTGCCCGTTGAACGACAAGCAGGCCATGATCCCCACCAAAACCACCCTGATTCCCAATCCGACCGGAACGGCCTGTGGTTTCCACCTGATGAACAACGGCTGTTTCATGTTTTTTCTGCCGGGGGTGCCATCCGAGATGCGCCTGATGTTGCATGCCTCCGTTATTGCCTTCCTGGCCGAACGGATCACGCCCAAGCGGGTGATTCGGACGTTGCTCTTAAATGTCTTTGGCCCGTGCGAGGCCGAGGTGGACGAACTGCTGACCGGAATTGCCCGGCCCGAGCTCGGGCTGCACCTGGGGATCTGCGTTACGTTCCCGTGGATGCGCATCACCTTGCGCGCCGAAGCGGATAGTGAGGATGCGGTCGAGGCACTGCTCCAGCCGGCCGCACAGCTGGTGCGCGAGCGACTCCAAGCGTATGTCTTTGCTAGCGGCGAGGCAGGAATTGACGATGTTGTGGCCGAGCTTCTCCAGGGGGCCGACCGTACGCTGGCGCTGGCCGAATCATGCACCGGCGGGATGATTGCCCAGCGGATCACATCTATTCCCGGAAGTTCCCGCTATTTTCTGGAGGGTGCCGTGACCTACAGCAATTCCGCCAAGATCTGCCAGCTGGGTGTACCTGCTGCGCTGCTTGAGGAAAAGGGCGCGGTCAGCTGTGAGGTGGCTTCGGCCATGGCCAAGGGTATCCGCCGGGTTGCCGGCAGCGATCTGGGGCTGGCGGTGACCGGCATTGCCGGGCCGGATGGCGGTACGGCTGAAAAACCGGCCGGCACGGTGTTCATCTCCCTGGCGGCCCCGGACGGCTGCTGGACCAAACGTTTTCTGTTCAACGGCAGCCGCGATGAGATTCGTATCCTCACGGCCTGGACGGCGTTGGACTGGCTGCGCAGGTATCTGATGAATAAGTAAAAAGGTAAGTCCCCTCCCAAAGCTGGTTTTTGTACTGGGTTTCTTTTGACAGGCCGGTACTGCCGGAGTAAGGTGAAGCACTTTTTATGCGATGAAATGGGGATGATATGGATGGAAAATCTGACGATTATAAAGACCGTTGAACCGTACATGCTGCCGGTTTGGCGGTTTTTTTGTAATGGATTGAGTAATGACTTGATAGGCTTGCAATAAAGCTTGATAAGCGAACTCTTAGAAATTATACCCGAGGGGTGCATGGATAAATCACAGATAGACTGGATTTCAGATTTTATATGGAATATCGCGGATGATGTGCTTCGCGACGTATATGTCCGTGGCAAATACCGCGATGTAATCCTCCCGTTCACCGTATTGCGTCGTTTGGACGCCGTTCTGGAGCCCTCCAAGGATGCCGTGCTCAAAATGAAGCAGATGCTTGACGACGCGGGCGTCTCCAACCAGGAACCGGCCTTGCGCAATGCAGCCGATCAGGCATTCTTCAACACGTCCCAATTTTCGCTGGTTCGCCTCAAGTCGAGTTCCAAGGGACAGCAATTGCGCGATAACTTCGGCGATTATCTCGCCGGTTTCTCTCCGAATGTTTTGGAAATTCTCGATAAGTTCAAGTTTCGCAACCAGGTTCAGACGCTGGTTGATGCCGACATCCTCGGCACTTTGATCGAGCGTTTTCTTGATCCTACCGTAAATCTTTCGAACGCACCTGTTCTTGACGAAGATGGCAAGGTTAAGCTTCCCGCGCTCGACAACCACGGCATGGGCACGGTGTTCGAGGAGCTGATCCGCCGCTTCAACGAGGAAAATAACGAAGAAGCAGGCGAACACTTCACACCACGCGACGTGGTCAAGCTGATGGCCAAGCTGCTGTTTCTGCCGGTAGCCGACAAGATCGACTCGGGCACCTATCTGCTCTACGACGGCGCCTGCGGCACCGGCGGCATGCTGACCGTGGCGGAAGAAGAATTGAAAGATCTGGCCAAAGCCCACGGCACGGAGGTTTCAATTCACCTGTACGGCCAGGAGATCAATGCCGAAACCTACGCAATCTGCAAGGCCGACCTGCTGTTGAAGGGTGAAGGGCTGGAAGCGGATAACATCCTTGGCGGCGGCGATAAATCGACGCTGTCCAACGACCAGTTTCCATCCCGCGAATTCGACTTCATGCTCTCCAATCCCCCTTACGGTAAGAGCTGGAAGACCGATCTGGAACGGATGGGGGGCAAGAAGGAAATCAATGACCCTCGTTTCGTGGTGCAACATGGCGGTGACCCGGAATTTAAACTGATTACCCGCTCTTCCGACGGGCAGTTGATGTTCCTGGTCAACAAGCTGTCCAAGATGAAACATAACACTCCTCTGGGAAGCCGTATCGCTCTGGTGCACAACGGTTCGGCCCTTTTTACCGGCGACGCCGGACAGGGAGAAAGCAACATACGGCGCTGGCTGATTGAAAATGACTGGCTTGAGGCTATTATCGCCCTGCCGCTCAACATGTTCTACAACACCGGCATCGCCACCTACATCTGGGTGATGACCAACCGCAAGTCGCCGGAACGGAAGGGAAAGGTGCAGCTCATGGACGCCACCCAGTGGTTCGAGCCGCTGCGCAGGAACATGGGCAAGAAGAATTGCAAGCTCTCCGACGCGGATACCGAGCGGATCATGTCCGCGTTCCTGAATCTCACGGAATCAGCGGAATCCCGGATGTTCCCCAATGAGGCCTTTGGCTATTGGAAGATCACCGTTGAACGGCCGTTGCGCTGGAAGAGCCAGTTCACCCGCCACTCCGTGGAGGGTCTACGTTTCGCCAGTGGCGATGAAGCCTTGCGGCGTGAGATCTATGGTCGCTGGGGACAAGATATTTACACCCGATTCAGCCGTATCCGCTCGGACATCGAGGCGTTTTTGAAGGGTGAAAACGAAGAGATCGCCGACGATGACGACGAGAACAGTGATACCCCGCCGGGCAAGAAGAGTGTGCCTGAGAAGCGGCGCAAAAAGCTGCTGGACATGGATACCTGGCTGCGGGACAAACGACTGGTGGATACGGCCCGTACCCTGTGGAAAGCGTTGGGTGACGGCCTGTTCGACGATCACAATGTTTTTCGTGAACAGTTCGAAGCGGCCCTCAAGGAATCGGAATTCAAGCTTTCCCCGACCGAGAAAAAGACCATCTATCGTGCGGTGAGCTGGCGAGACGAAACCGCTCCACCGGTGGTAGCCAAAGTCCATAAACCCAAAACCAAGCAGGACGAAGAACGCGCTGTCCTCTACGGCCAGTACCCTCATGGTAAGGGGAAACAGCGTGCGCTGGTTGAATACGAACCGGACACGGATCTGCGGGATACGGAACAGGTGCCGCTTTTGGAGGAGGGTGGCATTGAGGCTTTCTTCAAGCGCGAAGTGCTGCCCCATGCAACCGATGCCTGGATCGACGCCGACTCCACCAAAATCGGTTACGAGATTTCCTTTGCCCGTTACTTCTACCGCCCCAAGCCGCTCCGTACGCTGGATGAAATCCGCGCCGACATCCTCGCGCTTGAAAGCCAGACCGAAGGGCTGCTGCACAAGATTGTGGGGGGCGGAGTGGAATGACCTTCCAGGAATCTGAAACCCTTGAACTGAAAAAATCCACCTCCGAGCTGAAGGAGGCGGTGATCTCCATTGTCGCCATGCTGAACAAACATCAGCGGGGCGAAGTCTGGTTCGGTATCAGGAACGATGGCGCGGTCACCGGCCAGCAGGTTTCGGAGAAGACGATTCGCGACATCTCCAAGGCGATTGCCGATCATGTTGAGCCCAAAATATACCCTGCCATCGAACAGACAGCAGTTGACACCAAGCAGTGCATAAAAGTGCAGGTCGAAGGCAAGGAACACCCCTACTACGGCTATGGCCGGGCATATATCCGGGTCGGCGATGAAGACCGGCAATTAAGCGCCCGCGAGCTGGAAAACCTGATTCTGGAGAAAAACCGTGACCGGTTGCACTGGGATACGGAGATTTGCAGCAAGGCGACCGTAGATGATATCGGCGCCGGCAAGCTGAAATCCTTCCTGAAGCTCAGCGGCCTCAAGTTCGACACCATCCCAAACTCCCTTGAAAAACTGAATCTGGTCAGAGACGGCAAGCTGCTTAATGCCGCCGTACTCTGCTTTGCCCGCAAGCCGGAGAAGTTTCTCCCCAATGCCCGGCTGCGTTGCGCCGTATTCGGAACGCTGGACACCACCTTTACCATCAGCATGCAGGATTTTTATGGTGATGTTTTTTATCTGATCAAGAAAGCCGAAGAATTCATTCTGGAGCACATCAACATCGGTATGCGCCTGGATGGATTGTTGAGGGTCGATGTTCCCGAGATTGATCCTGAAGCCTTTCGTGAAGCAATCATCAACGCATTCTGCCACCGGGACTACCGGGAGTACGATTCTGTCAATATCGCCATCTTCAAGGACCGGGTGGAGATCAGGAGTCCCGGTTTACTGTATGGTGGGCTTACCATTGCTTCCATCAGGAAGAAAATGGTTTCTGCACGGCGGAATGAGTTGCTGGCGGAGCTTTTTCAACGTAGTCACCGCATTGAGAAATGGGGCCGCGGCATCAAGATGATCCTGGAGCGGGAACCGGCGACCGAGTTTGAGGAAATCGGGACCGTCCAGTTTGTTGCCACGTTCAAGAGGAAGAACATAGACGTTTTGCCCACGGAGTTCGGTGAAAAGTTCGGAGAAACTACCCAGAAAAGTTCCCAGAAAAGTTCCCAGAAAAGTTCCCAGAAAATTATTGAACTCATTGCGGAAAATCCGAATATCACCATCAAGGAATTAGCTGAACTACTTAAAATCACTGATAGAGCGGTGAAAAAGAATATTGATGGACTTAAGAAAGCGGAGCGTCTGCGTCGTGTCGGACCGGACAAGGGCGGATATTGGGAGGTTGGCAAATGATCGATAACCTGCCCGCCTATCCGGCCTATCGGGATTCGCACTTGCCGTGGGTCGGCTCGATTCCGGCGCACTGGGAAACAATACGTTGTCGTTTTCTCTTTCGCGAAGTTGATGAACGCTCAAAAACTGGCAGTGAAACTCACCTTTCGATGAGTCAGGTTCATGGCCTCATACCAAGCACAAGCCTGAAAAGAAAACAGCTTACATCGGAGTCGTACGCTGGCGGAAAACTGTGCAAACAAGGTGATCTTGTTTTGAACCGTTTGAAAGCGCATCTTGGCGTGTTTGCACATGCGAAACAAGCAGGCGTTATCAGCCCTGACTATTCGGTTTTTAGACCAGTGACTGATGGACCGATCCATTACTACGAGGCACTGTTCAAAACCCCAAGTTATGTTGGAGAGTTTCGGCGTTCAACAAAAGGAATTGTTGAAGGTTTCTGGCGTCTTTATTCCGATGATTTCTACAACATTCGTGCTCTCGTCCCACCCCGCGACGAGCAGGACAAAATTGTCGCCTTCCTGCGCGCCCAGGACCGGCAGATTGCCCGTTTCATCCGCGACAAGCGGCGGCTGATTGAGTTGTTGAACGAGCAGAAGCAGACCATCATCCACCGCGCCGTCACCCGCGGCCTTGATCCCAACGTCCGGCTGCGGCCGTCCGGCATCGACTGGCTGGGGGATGTGCCGGAGCATTGGGAAATACGAAGACTGAAAACTATTGCTTCTATAATTATGGGGCAATCGCCTTCATCAACCGACTGCAATCATGATGGGAACGGTTTTCCCTTCCTTCAGGGATGCGCAGAGTTTGGTGTTGTCAATCCTGAACCAGTTCAGTATTGCCCAACTCCACCCAAAAAAGCTCCTGAAGGATCAATTCTTCTTTCTGTGCGTGCGCCGGTTGGCTCAATGAATGTTGCAAACAAAATATATGGTATTGGTCGAGGGTTATGTGCCATCTCTCGTGGAAGCTCTTTAGATCATTATTTTTTATTCTACAGTTTGGTGGACTCGAAGACTCAGTTCAAAATTGCCTCTACGGGTTCAACCTATGATGCGGTTAGTACGAAAGATGTAGGGAACCTACTAACCACATTCCCCACTTTGTTTGAGCAAGAGCAAATATCAAAATTTGTAACAAATGAAACTATATCTTTGGAAGACGCCATAGCAAAGACCAAATATGAAATCGACCTCATCCGCGAATACCGCGAACGCTTGATCAGCGATGTGGTCACCGGCAAAGTGGATGTGCGCGGTTGGACTCCGGCGCCGGAAGATCTGGAGACGGACAACGAACTGCTGGCAGAAATCGGTGATGACGAGGAAATCCCTGTCGAGGAGGAAGGCGATGCGAACGACTGACACCAGCGAAGCGGGGCTTGAAGCCCTGATCGTGGCGCACCTGACGGCGACTGCACCTTCATCCGATCCCTCGGACGTCAGTGTAAAGGACAAGCCATCGTTATACAGCGTGGCGGGCGGCTATGTGCAGGGCGATCCCCGTGACTACAACCGGGATGTGGCGCTGGATACGGTCAAACTGCTGGCCTTTCTGGAATCGACCCAACGCAGGATAGTCGAACAACTGGAACTGGGTTACGAAGGGATCAAGCAGACCCAGTTCCTGCACCGCCTGCAAGGCGAGATCGCCAAACGCGGCGTAGTGGACGTGTTGCGAAAAGGTGTTCAGCACGGTCCGGCCCATATCGACCTCTACAAGTTTCTCCCCACCCCCGGCAACGCCACCTCGTACGAAAACTTCGACAAAAACATCTTCAGCATCACCCGCCAGGTCCGCTACAGCAAGGACGAAAGCCAGCTCGCCCTTGACCTTGTGCTGTTCATCAATGGCCTGCCGCTGGCGACCTTCGAGCTCAAAAACCGCCTGACCAAGCAGACCGTGGCCGATGCCGTCACCCAATACCAACAGGATCGCGAACCACGGGAACTTTTGTTCCACTTTGGTCGCTGCATGGCCCATTTCGCTGTGGATGATCAGGAGGTGCGCTTCTGTACTCACCTCACCGGCACGTCATCATGGTTTCTGCCATTCAACAAGGGGTGGAACGACGGCGCCGGCAATCCGCCCAACCCGAACGGCTTGAAAACCGACTATTTCTGGAAAGACATTCTTGCCAGGGAATCGCTGGCCAACATCATTGAAAATTATGCCCAGATCGTCGAGGAAGATGACGAAAAGGGGCGCAAGAAGCGCAAGCAGGTCTTTCCCCGTTTCCACCAGTTGCGCACGGTACGGGCGCTGTTGTCGTGGGTGAAATCCGCCGGCGTGGGGAAGCGCTACCTGATCCAGCATTCAGCCGGCAGCGGCAAGAGCAACACCATCGCCTGGCTGGCGCATCAACTGGTGGGGCTGAAGCAGAAGGGGCTGCCGGATGAGAAGGAGATCTTCGATTCCGTCATCGTGATAACCGACCGCACCCAGCTCGACAAGCAGATTGCCGGGACGATCAAGAGCTACGACCACGTGGCCTCGATCCTTGGCCATTCCACCGATGCGGCCAAGTTGAAGCAGTTCCTCCGCTCGGGCAAGAAGATCATTGTGACGACGGTGCAGAAGTTCCCCTTTGTGCTTGATGAACTGGGGAATGAACATCGCTCGCACACCTTTGCCATCGTGATCGACGAGGCACATTCCAGTCAGGGAGGGCGCACCACGGCCAAGATGCATCTGGCGCTGACACAGCAGCACGAGGAGGAGGACGAGTCGGTAGAGGACGTCATCAACCACATCATCGAATCGCGCAAGATGCTCCCCAACGCCAGTTACTTCGCCTTTACCGCGACGCCAAAGCCCAGGACGCTGCGACTGTTCGGCGAAGAATATCAGGAAGGCGATGAGCCGCGTTTCCGCTCGCCGGTGGAGCTGACCTACACCACCAAGCAGGCCATACAGGAACGCTTTATCCTGGATGTGGTGCTGAACTACACCCCGGTAGCCAGTTTCTATCGTATAGCCAAGACGGTCGAGGACGATCCGGCCTATGACAAGAAAAAGGCGTTGAAAAAGATCCGGCGTTACGTGGAGTCGCATGATACGGCCATTCAGCGCAAGGCCGAAATCATGGTCGATCATTTCCTGGAGCCGGTTGTGTCCAAGCGCAAGATCGGCGGCAAGGCACGGGCCATGATCGTATCCGCCGGTATTGCCCGGGCTTGTGAGTATTACAAGGCGGTGTCCGAGTATCTCGCCGAGTTAAAGAGCCCCTTCAAGGCTATCGTAGCCTTCTCGGGCGAACATGAATTCAACGGCCGCAAGGTCACGGAAGCGGATCTGAACGGCTTTCCGAGCGGCAAGATTCCCCAGATGCTCAAGAGCGATCCGTATCGCTTCCTGATCGTGGCAAACAAGTTCGTGACCGGCTTTGACGAGCCGCTGCTGCATTCGATGTACGTGGACAAGACGCTGGCAGGTGTGCAGGCGGTGCAGACGCTGTCGCGCCTCAATCGTGCGCATCCCCAGAAACATGACACCTTTGTGCTGGATTTCGCCGACAATGCCGAAACGGTGAAGCATGCCTTCCAGGAATATTACCGGGCAACGGTGCTGGTGGGCGAAACCGATCCCAACACCCTGCACGACCTGAAGAATGAGCTTGACGCCCATCAGGTGTATGCCTGGGATGACGTGGAGGAGTTGGTCAGCCGCTATATCGGCGGTGCTGAGCGCGATCAGTTGGACCCGATCCTGGATGCCTGCGTGGCGACCTACATCGAGACGCTTGGCGAGGACGCGCAAGTCAATTTCAAGGGCAATGCCAAGGCGTTCGTCAGGTCATACGGCTTTCTGGCCGCCATCCTCCCCTATGGCCATGCCGCGTGGGAAAAACTCTCCATCTTCCTGAACTTCCTGATCCCCAAGCTGCCAGCGCCAAAAGAGGAGGATTTGTCGAGAGGGGTGCTGGAGGCCATCGACATGGACAGCTATCGCCCCGAGGTGCGCGCCGCGCTGAGTCTGTCGATGGAGGATAAGGAGGGGGAAGTGGAACCGGCGCCGACCGGTGGCGGCGGTACCCGTCCCGAGCCGGAGATTGACCGGTTGTCCAACATCATCAAGACCTTTAATGAACAGTTCGGCAATATCGCCTGGAAGGACGGAGACAAGATCCGCGAGGTCATCGCCAAGGAGTTGCCGACCCGAGTCGCGGCCGACAAGGCTTATCAGAACGCCATCAAGCAGTCCGACCGCCAGAACGCCCGCGTGGAGCATGACAAGGCGCTGGGGCGGGTCATTCTCGATCTGCTCTCGGATCACACCGAACTGTTCAAGCAGTTCAGCGACAATCCAAGCTTCAAACGCTGGCTGGCTGATTCGATCTTTGATGTTACGTATCGCCCCGCCATTGACAAGTCGGGTGAACTCATCAACTGGTGGAAAAATGCCGCGACCAGTCGCATTAAAGAGCGTTTCGGCGGTGCCGCCAAGTGGGCCGGAATTGTGGATGCGCTCTCCGAACATTTTGCAGCACGTACGGATGATCCCGTGATGTTCACCGATATTGAACGTATTGCGGCGTTATGCGAGGTTCCGATAGAGGATATCGTGACCGTGCTTCATGTGCTGGCGGCAGATGATGTCAAATTAGTAGAAAGCACCTATTCAAAGTTTGATGAATCAGAGGGTTTATTGCGCGAAGTTTCTCCCAGCGAGATCCGAACCGGACTCTCCGGCTTATCAGCGCCGGGTGTGTTGGGGGATAATGCGATTAGTCTGGCTGGTAACGTACTTGTTGGCTGGCGTCCGTTGCGTAACAGAGAAAAAAGTCGGCGGATGGATAATTGATGAACCGATCGCGAGACAGTCTTCTAGCGTGGTGGGGGCGGAACCCAAGTTACGTCACGACTCTCTTCGAAGCATCAACCGAAGAGGAGTTTGATGCCGCCTTGGAACGGCGCATTGAGGAAGCGATTGCATACGTTGAAGCAAACGCCAAAGATCTCGATGGTTGTAATGAAAATGCGATCTCAACAACCCTGGCCGGAAGAATTGAAATGCCTGGCATGTCGGTTGTTCGAGAGGGAAACAGTAATGGTCATGTAGATATAACCATTGAAGTGAACTGTATGTTGAGACATCGCAAGCGGCTCGGCGAAGCAAAAAAACACAATGGCCCGAAATACCACATCGAAGGGTTAAAGCAATTGATTGACAGATACACTACTGGCAGAGAACGTACTGGATACGTTTTTGATTATGTGGAATCGCCGGGTATTGAAGCAAAGATGACAGGTATTAAAGACGAAATGAATGCATGCTTGCCGTGCGATCAGGCTGGAGAATCTACCGATCACCCTGCACAATGGGCATTTACCTCGCTTCATAATCATCGTAGTGGTGTAGCTCTGAGAGTGGTTCATTTTGGGGTAAATATGTGTTGGAAATAGTTGGAATGAATACCAGGCTATGTTAGGCGCAATGATTGCGCCTAACCCCATTTCACTTTCGTTTCATCTGAGAACAATAGATAAAGCCTTGCGGGACAACGGCCAGATATGCTATTTTTAGGCCCTTTAATTTACATATCCCACCTTTCAGGAGACAGATAGCCATGGCGGAAAAAGATAGCACGCCGGAGAAAAACAAGGCCATAGAGCTGGCACTCAGCCAGATAGAGAAGCAGTTCGGCAAGGGCGCCATCATGCGCCTGGGTACTGATGAAGCACTCCCGGGTGTGGAAGCCATCTCCACCGGTTCGATCTCCCTCGATATGGCCCTGGGGGTGGGGGGCGTGCCGCGCGGCAGGATCGTGGAAATCTATGGTCCCGAATCCTCCGGTAAAACGACTCTGGCCCTGCACATAGTGGCCGAGGCCATGAAGACGGGCGGCATTGCGGCCTTCATTGATGCCGAGCATGCCCTGGATATCGGCTATGCCCGCAAGTTGGGCGTCAAAACCGACGATCTGCTGGTGTCGCAACCGGATACGGGTGAACAGGCCCTGGAGATCGCCGAGACCCTGGTGCGCAGCGGCGCCATCGATGTGCTGGTGGTTGACTCGGTAGCGGCCCTGGTGCCCAAGGCCGAGATCGAAGGCGATATGGGCGATTCCCACATGGGGCTGCAGGCCCGCCTGATGTCCCAGGCCCTGCGCAAGCTGACCGGCATTATCTCCAAGTCGAACTGCTGCGTGATCTTTATCAATCAGATCCGCATGAAGATCGGCGTCATGTTCGGCAATCCCGAAACCACTACCGGCGGCAACGCCCTCAAGTTCTACGCCTCGGTACGCATGGATATCCGCAAGATAGCCACCCTTAAACAGGGCGATCAGGTGATCGGCTCCCGCACCAAGGTCAAGGTCGTCAAGAACAAGGTGGCGCCTCCTTTCCGCGAGGTTGAATTCGACATCCTCTACGGCGAAGGTATCTCCCGCACCGGTGATGTGCTCGACCTGGCGGTTGACAAGGGTCTGGTTGAGAAGAGCGGCGCCTGGTATTCCTACGGCAAGGATCGCATCGGCCAGGGACGCGAGAACTCACGCACCTGGTTGACCGAACACCCCGAGAGTCTGGCCGAACTCGAAGCCAAGCTCATGGAGCTGCTCAAGGCACCGGCAGTCGCCAAGAAGTAGACCTGCGTTGCCAGGATACGCGAGTTAACGGAGGAAACAATGGATCTGAATGAAATCCTGACGATTGCCGTCAAGGCCAAGGGCTCCGATATTCATATCAAGACCGGTTTGCCGCCTATTGTGCGAATCGACGGCAGGTTACACCCGATCCCGAACGCCCCGCGTCTTTCTCCCGATTTTGTCGGCAATATGGCGCAAAACATGATGAATGACCGCCAGAAACGGATCTTCGAGGAGAACTCGGAGGTCGATCTGGCGTATGCGGTTCCCGGACTGGGGCGTTTCAGGGTCAGTGTCTACCGTCAGCGCGGCACAACGGCGATGGTGTTCCGCTCGATTTCCTTTACCATACCATCCATGGCGGGGCTCAACCTGCCGCCGATCCTGCAGAAGATCTGCCAGGAGGAACGCGGTCTGGTGCTGGTGACCGGCACCACCGGCTCCGGCAAATCCTCGACCCTGGCCGCAATGATTGACTATATCAATCAGAACCGCACCTGCAATGTCATTACCATCGAGGATCCGGTCGAATTTCTGCATCGCGACAACAAGAGCATCATCAGCCAGCGTGAGGTCGGCTCGGATACCCCCTCCTTCTCCGGGGCACTCAAAGGCGCCCTGCGGCAGGACCCGGATGTCATCCTGGTGGGTGAGATGCGCGATTACGAAACCATTGAAACGGCCATGACCGCCGCCGAGACCGGTCATCTGGTCATGTCGACCCTGCATACCATGGATGCCGCCGAGACGGTTAACCGTATCATCGGCGTCTTCCCCCCCTATCATCAGCGCCAGGTGCGTATCCAGCTGGCCGGGGTGATCAAGGGCGTTATTTCCCAGCGCCTGGTTCCCCGTGCGGATGGCAAGGGCCGCGTTCCGGCGGTAGAGGTCATGCTCGGGACGCTCCGCGTGCGCGAATGCATCGATGACAAGGACAAGACCAAACAGTTACACGACTGCATTGCACAGGGCTACGTCAGCTACGGCATGCAGACCTTTGACCAGTCGCTGATGAAGCTCTACACGGCTAAGCTGATCACCTACGAGGAAGCGGTACGCCAGAGCTCCAATCCGGACGATTTCGCCCTCAAGGTTTCCGGCATCTCCGGCACATCCGATGCGTCATGGGATGGCTTCGAGAGTAAGGAAGACCCGGCTGCGGAGCCGGAGCAGCTGGCGATTGAAAAATTCTGATCCCTCCGCGCCGGAAAAGGGCTATCAATACGCTCTGCGGCTGTTGAATGCCCGGGATTATACCGAGGCCCGGCTGCGGGAAAAGCTTTGCGAAAAAGGCTTTGAGGCGGCGGATGCCGCAACGGTTCTCGGGCGCATGGTGGCGGAAGGCTGGGTGAATGACCGGCGTTTTGCGGAACGTTTTGCCGAATCGGCGCTGGCCTCCGGTCGTTACTATGGTCCCCGTCTGCGCCAGGAGATGCGGCGGCGGGGATTGCCGCCGGAGCTGGTGTCCGAGGTGCTGGGGCGGGTCCTGGTTGAGCACGATGAGGCCGAGGACGTACGTGCCGTGATAGACCGCCGATTCTGCGGATTTTCATTCGCTATTGCCAGCGACAAGGAAAAACGACGTACGATCGGGTATCTGCAACGGCGTGGTTTCTCCCTTTCTGCAATATTTCGTGCCCTGCGGGCTACGGAACAATTCTAGTAACTTACCAATTACGTTGAGGGAACAGATGACAGGTAAAGAGATTCGCGCACGGTTTCTGAAATATTTCGAGGAGCGGGGGCATGTGGTGGTCCCCAGTTCGGGGATCCTCCCCAAGAACGATCCGACCCTGATGTTCACCAATGCCGGCATGAACCAGTTCAAGGACTGTTTTCTGGGGCTTGAGGATCGCGGCTACAAGCGGGCAACCAGTTCGCAGAAGTGTGTCCGGGCCGGCGGCAAGCACAACGATCTGGAGAATGTGGGCCGCACGGCCCGGCACCATACCTTTTTCGAGATGCTGGGCAACTTCTCCTTTGGTGACTATTTCAAGAAAGAGGCCATTGCCTTTGCCTGGGAATTTCTGACGGTCGATCTGAAGCTGGACACAAACCGTCTGTACGTGACGGTCTATACCGATGACGACGAGGCCGCCGACATCTGGCATCAGCAGGAAGGTGTGCCCCGTGAACGGATCTACCGCTTCGGCGAGAAGGACAATTTCTGGTCCATGGGCGATACCGGCCCCTGCGGCCCCTGTACCGAGATCTTCTGGGATAACGGCCCCGAGGTGGGCTGCGGCTCCCCCGATTGTGCCGTGGGGTGCGACTGCGACCGCTACATGGAGATCTGGAATAACGTCTTCATGCAGTTCAACCGCTCTGCCGACGGTGTCCTGACACCGCTGCCCAAGCCGTCCGTCGATACCGGCATGGGGCTGGAGCGCATTACCACCGTCATGCAGGGGGTCCGCTCCAACTACGATACCGACCTGCTGCAGGGTATCATCCGTCATATAGAACGCCACAGTGCTAAAAAGTATGGCGATAATGAAAAAGACAACGTCTCCATGCGGGTAATTGCCGACCACTGCCGTGCCGTGACCTTTCTGATCTGTGACGGGGCCTTGCCCAGCAACGAGGGGCGCGGTTATGTCCTGCGCCGGATCATGCGCAGGGCCGCCCGCCACGCCAAGATGCTGGGGGTGGGCGAACCGCTGTTGTACCGGATGGTGGAGGCGGTGCGCGAGATGATGGGGGATGCCTACCCGGAGCTGGCCGAGCGCGAGGCCTATATCAAGAAGGTGGTCCTGGCCGAAGAGGAGCGCTTCACCGAGACCCTGGATCGCGGTCTCGGGATACTCAACGAGGAAGTGGCCGCGCTGCGCTCCGGCGGAAAGACGGTCATACCGGGCGAGGTGCTGTTCAAATTGTACGATACCTTCGGTTTTCCGGTCGATCTGACTGCCGATATCGTCGAATCGGAAGGATTCACGGTTGACGAAGCCGGTTTCGACATCTGCATGGAAAAACAACGCGAACTGGGCCGTGAACACTGGAAAGGCTCCGGTGCGGCCGGTATTGCGGACATCTACAAGGCGATCCACAATCGCGGCGTTTATTCCCAATTTATCGGTTATGAGGCCCTGCTGACCTATTCGCCGATCCTGGCGCTGGTGCGCGACGGCGTCGAAGCCGCCTCAGCCACGGCCGGCGATCAGGTGGATGTGATCGTAGAATCTACCCCGTTCTATGGTGAATCGGGCGGGCAGGCCGGCGACTGCGGACTGATCTCATCCGGCAGCGCCCATCTGGAGGTGGTGGAAAGCAGCCGCCCCTTCAACGATATGATCGTGCACCATTGCCATGTCAAGGAAGGCTCGGTCCGGGTTGGAGATGCGGTCAATCTGACCGTGAACGGCGCCAGCCGCAGCGCGACTGCCCGTAATCACACCGCCACCCATCTGCTGCAGACGGCCCTGCGCAAGGTGCTGGGCGAGCATGTCAAACAGGCCGGATCGCTGGTGTCTGCCGATCGGCTGCGTTTCGATTTTACCCATTTCTCCGCAATGACCGCCGACGAGATCCGGCAGGTGGAAGCTCTGGTCAACGGCTACGTCATGGAGAATGACTCCGTGACGACAAGCCTGATGCCTGTCGCAGAGGCCGTCGAGGCCGGCGCCACAGCGCTGTTCGATGAAAAGTACGGCGATACGGTGCGTGTGGTGCGCGTGGGAGACGTCAGTATGGAGCTGTGTGGCGGCACCCACGTCCGGGCGGCTGGCGACATCGGGCTGTTCAAGATTGTCTCTGAAGCCGGGATTGCCGCCGGCGTACGCCGCATCGAGGCGCTGACCGGCACCGGCGCCCTCGGGTTCGTCCGGCAACTGGAAGATGAGCAGCGGGCCATGGCGCTTCTGCTCAAGGCCGAGGGTGGAAATCCCCTCGACCGGCTGGAGAAACTGCTGGTGCGGCAACGTGAGCTGCAGCGCGAGATCGAATCGCTTCAGGGCAAACTCAACGCGGCGGCTTCCGGCGATCTGCTCGCACAGGTTGTCGAGGTTGACGGCCTCAAGCTGCTGGCGGTACAGGTTCAGGTCGAGGATGTCAAGGGGTTGCGCGATCTGTCCGATACGCTCAAGGATCGTATCGGCGAAGGGGTGATCATCCTGGGCGCAGAGATCGCCGGCAAAGCCAATCTGCTGGTCGCTGTCAGCAAAGGGTTGCATGCAAAAATCAAAGCCGGTGATATAATCAAACAACTGGCACCGGTTGTAGGCGGCAGCGGCGGCGGCAAGCCCGAACTTGCCCAGGCCGGCGGCAGCCAGCCGGAAAAGATTGGCGAAGCCCTTGCACGGGCAGCGCACATTCTTGGCACCTGCGCGGTCTGATGCCAAACCGGGATAAAGGAACGAATGACATTCCAAACGCTACATAACGGAGCGGACAGCCCGCATAAACCATCGTCTACGATCCTGATTGTAGATGATGAAAGCTCCATCAGGGATCTGTGCGCGAAAACCCTCAAAGGCTACCGGGTTTTTCAGGCCGGTACCTGTCATGATGCCCTGCGGGTCTATAAACAGGAACGTATTGATCTGGTGCTGACCGATGTGATGATGCCCGGAGGAAGCGGGCTTGACCTTCTGCGGCAGATCAAGGAGTTTGATCCCAACGCGACCGTCATCATTATGACCGGCTTTTCCGAAAAGGACGTTATTCTCGGCGCCCTGAAAGATGGCGCGGATGACTTTATCAGCAAGCCGCTCAACATGTTGCAGTTGAAGACCGCTGTTGAGAAATCCCTGATCAGGAAATCGCTTAAAGAAGAGCTTGCAAGCCTGAAGAATCTGGACCATCTCAAGGGTACCTTTTTATCGCTCATCTCCCACAAGCTGCGGACGCCGATTACCACCATTTCACTGTTTCTGCAGAATATTGAACGCGGCGTCTATGAAACGAACGACGCATCTTTTTTGGAGAATGTAAAGCTGATCAATGATGAGGCCATCTATCTGGGCCGCATGGTGACGGATCTGCTTACCTTCAGTCAGGTAATGGAGGGGAGTGAGAGGCTGAACCGTGAAGCGTGCGATCTCAATCTGATCACAGCCTCGGCCGTGTATGCGTCGCAGGAGTCCCAGCGCAAACCGGGGATCGAAACGGATTTTCAGGAAATAGTATTGCCGGCAATGAATCTCGATCGGGCAAAGATAACGTTTGCATTGCAGCAGATCATCGACAACGCCTACAAGTTTTCCAGCGAGCTCGGCACCGTTTCAATCTCCTTGTTTAATGGCGGTGACCATGTCTGCGTCGTCGTTTCTGACAGTGGGGTCGGGATTCCGCCTGAAGAGATTCCCAAGGTGTTTGAAAAATTTTAC
Source organism: Deltaproteobacteria bacterium (assembly GCA_021780495.1). GTDB lineage: Bacteria > Desulfobacterota > Desulfuromonadia > Geobacterales > Pseudopelobacteraceae > CAIPTY01. Next base: position 10,427 of record JAJXYO010000009.1, on the reverse strand, counting down.
CAGATCGATCCTCACAATACCGGCCAGGTACGCGGCTTCGGCCTGGGATTGTTTTACGCGCGCGAGTTTATCCACCAGCATGGCGGCACCATCAGTATGGACAGCGAGCCGGGCTTGGGAACGACCGTGACGGTCTCGTTGCCAATGCAATAACCTTTTGAGATTTTTTGGATTGTACGCTAAACTGCCAGCTTTACCGTTGGCAGTTTTGTATTTAATGAAACGTAGGTTACCTATCGGGGACAGGCATTGACATGGAACATCTGATCGGAAAAGCAAATACTCTGATGGAGGCCCTGCCCTATATCCGGCGCTTTTCGGGCAAGACCTTTGTCATCAAATACGGCGGCCACGCCATGTCGGACGCGCGGCTCAAGCAGTCGTTTGCCCTCGACATCATCATGCTCAAGTCGTTGGGCATCAACACGGTCATTGTGCATGGCGGCGGACCGCAGATCAACGAGACCCTCAAGCGCTATGGTATTGTCTCCGAGTTTGTCCGCGGTATGCGGGTGACAGATGCCGACACCATGTCGGTAGTGGAGATGGTGCTGGTCGGACAGGTCAATACCGAGGTCGTCGGCTACCTCAATCTGCACGGTGGCCGGGCCGTCGGTCTGTCGGGCAAGGATGGCACATTGCTGCTGTCCAAGAAACTGCTGCAGGAAGTGAAAGCCGAGGATGGCAGCACGGAGACGGTCGATATCGGTTTTGTCGGCGATGTCATCAAGGTCAACACCGATCTGATCAAGACCCTGGAGAACGGCGCCTATATTCCGGTGATCGCCCCGGTGGGGGTCGGCGCCCAGGGCGAGAGCTACAATATCAATGCCGATCTGGTCGCCGGTCGGGTGGCTGCGGCCCTGAATGCCGAAAAGCTGATCCTGCTGACCGATACCCCCGGTGTGCTGGACAGCCGGAAGAAGCTGCTGCCCAGTATCGCCGTGGCGGATATGCATCGTCTGATCGAGGAGGAAGCCATTACCGGCGGCATGATCCCCAAGGTGGTCTGCTGCGCCGAGGCGCTCAAGGAAGGGGTCAAGAAGGCCCATATCATCGATGGCCGCATGGAGCATGCGGTACTGCTGGAGATTTTTACCGACATCGGCATAGGAACGGAAATAATCAAATGAACAGTCAACAGTGGATCGAGAAATCGGACAGATACATCATGCGGACCTACGGCCGCTATTCGATCGTGCCGGTCAGGGGCGAAGGCTGCCGCCTGTGGGATGCGGACGGCAAGGAATACCTGGACTTCCTGGGGGGCGTGGCGGTCAACAATCTGGGACACTGTCATCCCAAGGTCGTTGCAGCGCTGCAAAAACAGGCCGCTGAACTGATCCACTGCTCCAACTATTACCAGATCCCGCAGCAGATCGAACTGGCGGAACTGCTCTGCAAACACTCGTTTGCGGACAAGGCCTTTTTCTGCAACAGCGGTGCCGAGGCCAACGAGGCGGCCATCAAGCTGGCCCGCAAGTACAGCCGCGATACCTACGGACCGGAACGTTTTGAGATCATCACCGCTGCCGATTCCTTCCATGGCCGCACCATGGCCACGGTTTCGGCCACCGGCCAGGAGAAGGTGCAACGCTTCTTCGACCCGCTGCTGCATGGCTTCAAGCATGTGCCGTTCGATGACCTGGACGCCCTGGAGGGTGCGGTCACCCCCGCCACCTGTGCCATCATGCTGGAACCGATCCAGGGTGAAGGCGGGGTGAATGTCCCGTCTCCCGGCTATTTCCAGGAGGTCCGACGGATCTGCGACAAGCATGACCTGATCCTGATCTTCGACGAGGTGCAGGTGGGCATGGGGCGCACCGGCAAGTTGTTCGCCTATGAACATTTCGATATCGCCCCGGATATCATGACCCTGGCCAAGGCCCTGGCCGGTGGCGCTCCCATCGGCACCATGCTGGCGACGGACCGCTACGCCGCCGCCTTTGTACCCGGCACCCACGGCTCCACCTTCGGTGGCAATCCGCTGGTCTGCGCCGCCGCCATCGCCACGCTGCGGACCATCCTGGAAGATGGTATCCTCAATCGCTGCGAAGAGCTGGGTGAGTACCTGGAAGGTGAACTTGAAAAGCTCCAGCACAGGTATCCATTCGTGAAAGAGGTGCGCGGCATCGGCCTGATGATCGGTATGGCCCTGGATATTCCGGCGGGCGACATCGTCAAGAAGGGGCACGAGCGGGGGGTCTTGCTGAATGTGACCCACGATACGGTGCTCCGCTTTGTGCCGCCGTTGATCGTTTCAAAGCAGGAAATAAATCAGATGATTGTGATCCTCGACGGCATTTTCGCCGAAGTCGAGGTTTAGGAGGACGAAATGACACGACATTTCTTGGCGCTGCACGATTACAACGAGATCGAACTGTACGGCATGCTGACCCTGGCCCGCGAGCTGAAGGCGAAGCAGAAACAGGGCACAGCGCACCGCTTGCTGGAGGGCAAGACCGTGGCGCTGATCTTTGAAAAGGCCTCCACCCGCACCAGGGTCTCCTTTGAGGTAGGTGTCTTTCAACTGGGCGGTCATGGACTGTTCATGTCATCCGGCACGTCCCAGATGGGGCGGGGTGAACCGATCAAGGACAGCGCCCGCGTCATGTCCCGTTATTGCGACGGCGTCATGATCCGCACCTTCGGCCAGGAGATCGTGGAGGAATTTGCGCGCTATTCGTCGATACCGGTCATCAACGGTCTGACCGACCTGTTTCACCCCTGTCAGATCATGGCCGACCTGCTGACGGTCATCGAGTACAAGCATACCTACGAAGGATTGACCTTTGCCTGGGTGGGGGACGGCAACAACATGGCCAACACCTGGATCGAGGCGGCCGCCATTTTCGGCTTTGATCTGAAACTGGCCTGCCCGCAGGGTTACGAGCCGGATGCCGCGGTCCTGGCATGGGCCCAAGCCCAGGCCCCCGGCCGCATCCAGCTGACGACCGACCCGAAAGTGGCCGTTCAAGACGCCGATGTGATCAACACCGATGTCTGGGCCAGCATGGGGCAGGAGAGCGAGCAGAAGGAGCGGGAACAGGCCTTTGCCGGCTACTGTCTGGATGACGCGCTGCTGGCCCTGGCCAAACCGGATTGCATCGTGCTGCACTGTCTGCCGGCCCACCGTGGCGAAGAGATCTCGGACTCGGTCATCGAAGGGCGAAACTCGGTGGTCTGGGATGAGGCCGAGAACCGTCTGCATATACAAAAAGCTATCATGGCTACATTGATCAAATAAATTCCACTCCAAAGGAGACTCTGCTGATGGCACCAATCAAAAAACAGGAAATCAAAAAAATCGTTCTGGCTTATTCCGGCGGTCTGGATACGTCCATCATCCTCAAATGGCTGAAAAACGAGTACGGCTGCAAGGTCGTGGCCTTTTCCGCCGACCTGGGGCAGGGTGAGGAGCTGGACCCGGTCCGCGAGAAGGCCCTGGCCACCGGCGCCGACAAGGTCTATATCGACGACCTCAAAGAAGAATTCGTGCGCGACTTTGTCTTCCCCATGTTCCGCGCCAACGCCATCTACGAAGGCCACTACCTGCTGGGCACCTCCATTGCCCGCCCGTTGATCGCCAAGCGTCAGATGGAGATCGCCGCCAAGGAGAAATGCGACGCGGTTTCCCACGGCGCTACCGGCAAGGGTAACGATCAGGTCCGTTTCGAGCTGGCCTACTACCACTTCGACCCCTCAATCAAGGTGGTGGCCCCGTGGCGCGAGTGGGATCTGAACAGTCGTCAGGCGCTGATCGAGTACGCCAAGAAGAACGGCATCCCTATCCCGACCATCAAGAAGCGCCCCTGGTCGTCCGACCGCAACCTGCTGCACATCTCCTTCGAGGGGGGCATCCTGGAGGATACCTGGGCCGAAGCACCGGAAGAGATGTACGTCCTGACCAAGTCTCCGGAGAAGGCGCCCAACAAGGCCCAGTATGTGGAGATCGAGTTCAGGAACGGTAATGCCGTGGCTGTTGACGGCGTCAAGATGACTCCCGCCCAGTTGCTGGCTCATCTCAACGTTCTTGGTGGACAGCACGGTATCGGCCGGGTCGACCTGCTGGAGAACCGTTCGGTCGGCATGAAGTCGCGCGGCGTGTACGAGACCCCCGGCGGCACGATCCTGCGCGAGGCCCATTCGGCGGTTGAGCAGATCACCATGGACCGTGAAGTGTTACGCATCCGTGACAGCCTGATCCCCGAGTACGCCCGGCAGATCTACGCCGGTTACTGGTTCTCGCCCGAGCGCCAGATGCTGCAGGTCCTGATCGACGATTCCCAGAAATGCGTCAACGGCGTGGCCCGTCTCAAGCTCTACAAAGGTCTGTGCCGTACGGTAGGGCGTAAGTCCGAGACCGACTCGCTCTTCAACCTGGACTTCGCCACCTTCGAGAAGGACCAGGTCTTCAACCAGGCCGACGCCGAGGGCTTCATCAAGATCAACTCCCTGCGGCTGCGGATCAGGTCGTTGATGCAGGCCAACCGCAAGAAGTAATAGATTCCTGTATGAGACAACGTGTATGAAAAAAGCCGCCTGACCGGAGATTTTGCCGGTTGGGCGGCTTTATTTATAGGTATCTTGACGAATATCAAGACTGTAACTCCAATTGTAACTACAGCAGTGGTGTGCTAGTATGAAATATATCTGGGATGAGACAAAGAACGGAACCAATATCCGTAAACACGGGCTTGACTTTGCCGACGCCCATGAGGTTTTTGACGGTCCGTTTCTGGAAAAACTTGACGACCGTTTTGATTATGGTGAGGAACGTTGGATTGTTGTTGGTCTGTTGCGCGGCATCCTGTGTGTAGTTGTGATTTATTCTGAACCGCAGAAAGGGATCGTGCGGATTATTTCGTTCAGAAAAGGTGATCGACATGAAAGAGAAGCATACTGCAAAACCTTCGCGAACTGATTGGGAGCGGGTTGCCACAATGAAGGACGAGGAGATCGATTATTCAGATATTCCGCCCTTGGACGCCAACTTCTTTAAAGAGGCTCATGTCCGTTGGCCGGAAAAAAAGAGGCAGGTCACACTTCGCATTGATCCCGATGTAATTGATTTCTTCAAAAAACAGGGGAAAGGTTACCAATCCATGATCAATGCCGTGTTGCGCAAGTATGTGGAGGCGCACGGGCAGTGATGGGGGATATGACAGACAAAGAGTTGGAGGTATATCGTGACCGCTTTAAAAAAAGTGCCAAAATTTAATACAGAGGATGATGAACGGGATTTCTGGGCAACCCGCGATGCGACGGATTATCTGGACTTTTCACAGGCCGAGGAAGCTGTATTTCCCAACCTGAAACCATCAACCAGGGCAATTTCTCTGCGTCTGCCGGTTTCGCTGATTGATCGGCTTAAAATGCTGGCCAATAAAAAGGACGTTCCCTACCAATCGCTCTTGAAGGTTCTTCTGGCAGAAAAGGTAGATGAAGCTTTTCATCATTCGAAATGAGATAACGTGAAGCGGATCAGCAGCACGCCGCGTTTCTTGAACTTGATGGAAACGATGCTAAAGGGTAGGTTGGGACGGATGGGTAGTGAGGGCGGGTGTTTTGGTCTGATCCGTTGACAGGGAGGCGCTGCCGGGGTAAGGTGAGGCGCTTATCATGTTTAAGGGGATGGGATGAAGTGAATACTGAGACAATCAAACGATAATAAAAGCCGCTGAACGGGTAATAATGCCGGTTCAGCGGCTTTTTTGTAGCTGAAGTTTCAAAGAGTAGTTTTAAGGCATGATGTGATAAAACTTGTCGCCCCCGGCATATACGAAGCACTTATCGACGAATATCTCCGCGATGCTCTGGCACTGCGACCGGAACTGCGGACTGTTTTCGGCAAGATAGACCCGGAAGAACAGCCAGCCAAATATGCTTCCTTTGTGGCAAAGGTGTTGGAGCAGGCTCTTCGTGAAGAATCGGACCCGGAGCAGCGCCTCGTCCTTTGTAATCATATTCTCGGTTACGTCGCCAGTGAACCGGGGCGAGGCCACCTCGACAAACATCGCCTGATCCAGGATCAAAAGCCGATCCTCCTCGAAATTACCCCATCACATTATGGCAGGTCAGGCATGCCCCGACCGCACACATCACTGACAGAAAGCAGTCTCTTCACCGGCTCACCGCAGGAGCCACAGCTTGGTCATGAATTGCTGGAAGAGATGCGCTCTGCCGATGGGGTGGATATCCTCGTATCCTTTATCAAATGGTCTGGTCTGCGCCTGCTGATGCCGGCCTTTGAGGACCTGCGTGACCGGGATATACCGGTGCGGCTGATTACCACCTCCTACATGGGGGCCTCCGATGCCCCGGCGGTGGAGTGGTTGGCTCACCTGCCGAACGTCGAGGTGCGCGTCTCCTACGACACCGAGCGAACCAGACTCCATGCAAAAGCGTATCACTTCAAGCGCAACAGCGGTTTTTCCACGGCCTACATCGGTTCGGCCAACATGTCCCATGCCGCCATCACCAGCGGCCTGGAGTGGAACCTCAAGGTTACCTCCCAGGATATGGGGCACATCCTCGAAAAATTCTCCGTCGAATTCGAGACCTATTGGAACAGCCGCGAATTCATCCCCTTTGATCCGCAGCACCCGGAAATCCTCCGGGCGGCCATAGCCCATGGCAAAGAGCGCATCAAAGGCCCGGCAGTCTTCTTCGATCTGCGTCCCCATCCCTTTCAGGAACGGATTCTGGAGGCGTTGGAACGGGAGCGGAGCAGTCACGACCGCTGGCGCAACTTGGTGATTGCCGCTACCGGCACCGGCAAAACGGTGGTCGCCGCCTTTGACTTCAAACGCTTCTTCGAGCAGAAGCACAAGCAGGCCAAGCTGCTCTTCGTTGCCCACCGGCAAGAGATACTCCAGCAAGCCCAAGCCACCTTTGCCAATGTCCTTCGCGACCAAAACTTCGGTGAACTGTTGGTCGGCCAGTTTCAGGCTAACCGCCTGGAGCACCTCTTCTGTTCCGTCGGCATGCTCACCAGTCGCCGCCTCTGGGAGCAGGTGGGGAGCGGCTTCTACGATTACATCGTGGTTGACGAGGCCCACCACGGCGTAGCAAGCAGCTATCGGCCGCTCTTCGATCACTTTACCCCGCAGATACTCCTCGGTCTGACCGCCACCCCGGAGCGGATGGATGGTGATAACGTGGCCGCTGACTTCGGTAACCGCTTTGCCGCCGAGATTCGTCTCCCGGAAGCTCTGGAAGAAAAGCTCCTCTGTCCCTTTCATTATTTCGGTGTTGCCGACCCGATAGCCATCAACGGGGAGCAGTTCTGGCGCAACGGCAAGTACGATGCCTCAGCGCTGGAAAACGTCTATGTGTTGGATAACGTCAGCGCCACGAAGCGGGTCAATGCCATTGTCACTGCACTCAACCGCTACGAACCAAATCTCACCACCATCAAGGGGATCGGTTTCTGTGTCACCATCAGGCATGCCCAGTTCATGGCAGACACCTTCTCCGACTTGGGAATCCCTGCTGCTGCCTTTGTTTCTGGGGTAGATGGTGAGCGTTGCCGTGAGTTGCTGGCTGACCTGAAAAACAGCCAGATTACCTTCCTCTTTACCGTGGACAAGCTGAGTGAAGGGGTGGACGTTCCAGAGATTAACACGGTGCTGTTCCTCCGCCCCACCGAAAGCCTAACTGTCTTCCTCCAGCAACTCGGGCGCGGCCTGCGTCATGCACCCGACAAGGACTGCCTCACCGTACTGGACTTCGTCGGCCAGACCCACCGCCGCTACCGGGTCGATACCAAACTGAAAGCGCTCCTCCCCCGGCACCGCTTCTCCATCGACAAAGAAGTGGAGCAGGATTTCCCCCACCTCCCGGCCGGTTGCTCCATTCAGCTCGACCGCCTCTCTCGGCAGTATGTGCTGGAGAACATCAGGGAGAACCTCGGCAAGTTGAATGTGCAGGTGCCGGACCGGTTGCAGACTTTCACCAGCGAGAGTGGACAGAAACTGACATTCGGCAATTTTATCCGCTATCACGACTACGATCCGGAAGTTCTGTTGGTCAAGGAAACATGGTCAGAATGGAAAGCCAAGGCGCTGCTAGGCCCAATCCCCACTGATCCGGATCTGGCGCGGCTGAGTAAAACCCTCGTGCGTGCCGCCTTCATCAACGGTCCGCGGGAGATTGCCCTGCTGCGTGATGTCCTTGCCAAGGTTGCCCTGGGAGCCATTGACGAGGCGCTGACGATCGCCGGAAATTCTGTCATGTCGATCTACTACCGGATCTGGGGAGACAAAGGGAGCAATCTTGGTATTGCCTCGCTGGAAGATGCCTTCCGTCGCTTGGCACGCAACCCGACGATCCTGGCCGATCTGGATGAAATCCTTGCCTGGTCGCAGGATACCACCGAGGTCAGCGGCCAGATTCCGCAACTCCCCTTTGCCTGCCCGCTGGAGCTGCACGCCCATTACGGCGGCAAGGAAATTCAGGCGGTCTTTGGTCGGGCAAATCTGGAGACAGCCGGGCAGACCGGCGTCGGCTCATTTCATTTCGCTGACAAAAAGACCTATGTGCTGCTGGTCACCTTTCAGAAGACTGAGAAGGAGTTCTCGCCGAGCACCATGTATGCCGATTACCCCATCAGCAGGGAGTTCATGCACTGGGAGTCACAGGCGAATACGGCGCAGCATCACATTGACGGGCAGAACCTGATTCACCATCAAGAGCGGGGTTACACGATCCTGGTCTTTGCCCGCGACCAGAAAAAACGGAACAATGTCACGGTGCCGTTTACCTATTTGGGGCCGGTGGATATGGTGAGTTACGAGAGCGACCGGCCGATTAAGGTGGTGTGGCGGCTCAGGCATCCGATGCCGGTGGAGATGTTTGAGGATAATCGGCGGGGTGGGTAGTTGGTCATGAATGATGAGTTATCCGATGGTGGTGTGGTAGGTGTGAGTGAAAGTCAATTTAGCTATATCCGGATTTTACCCTACACTAGGATATTTACGCTTAGCATGAGGTAAAAAGCGATGCATCCAATTTTCTCCATTACAGTTGAAGATATTAAAAGTCTAACCGACGGACAATCCAGAGAGCTGGTTGCGCGCCTTTGCAGAGCTGAGGTTAGAGAACATGGTTTTTCTCAGGCTGCTGTTACGTGGGGAGGCGATCAACGAGCTAAAGATGGTGGCGTTGATGTGCGTGTTGATGTTGACCCCCCTATTGGAATTAGTGGATATATCAAAAAAGATCGATGCGCATTCCAGGTAAAGGCGGAAAAGTTCGGACCTGGGAAAATACCTGATGAAATGGCTCCAAAGGGCGTTCTTCGGCCTGCCATTGTCGAACTGGCAAATGACAATGGTGCTTATATGATTGTTTCAACACGAGATAGTGTATCTGCCACTTCTCTTTCTGCCCGTATCAAGGCAATGGCTGCGTGCCTGTCTGATAATGGACTATCCGGAAAAGTAGTCGTAGACTTTTATGATTGTAGAAGAATTGCAGATTGGGTTGAGCAGCATCCAGCTATTGCGAATTGGATTAGGCATGTCATTGGTAAGCCTCTTGTCGGTTGGCAGCCTTATTCTCCATGGGCCTATCAAGAATCCGACACGGAATCTGAATACCTTGTTGATGATCGAGTAAAGGTTTTTGTTCCAAATGCAGATGAAGGAAGTGATGTTTTGTCTGCAATAAATCGCCTGAGAAACGATCTGAACAAAAATGTCTCCGTGCGTATTGTTGGACTTTCCGGTGTTGGAAAAACTAGACTTGTCCAAGCATTGTTCGACAAACGCATTTGCACAGAATTACCTGAACTCGATGCGGAAAACGTGGTCTATACAGATCTTTCAGATAATCCAACTCCACAGCCTAATGCTATGGTTGAAGCGCTAGTTACTGACAATTCAGACTGCGTTGTCGTAATTGACAATTGTGGGCATGATGTTCATCAACGGCTAACAGATACAGTAAAACGTCATGGCAGTAAAGTGCGTCTCATAACGGTTGAATACGACATTCGTGACGACCTTCCGGAAGGAACCATATGCTATCGACTTGAAGGCTCTTCTGATGATGTAATCAAAAAGCTACTTAAACGCCGCTTCAAAGTTCTTTCAGGCCGCGATATCGACAAGATTGCCGAGTTTTCCGATGGCAACGCGAGGGTTGCATACGCTCTTGCATTTTCAACTGAGACCACGGGTGAACTTGCCCAACTGCGCGATTCTGAATTGTTTAAACGTCTATTTGTTCAAAAACATGCAGATAACGACGAGATATTGAGGTGCGCGGAAACCGCGAGTCTGGGCCTGTCAATCAGTTTGTGTAAATGGTTTTTTCGGTCTTTTACAATACAGGCATTCTGTCTTCAAAAATTATGCTGAATTGATTCAGTGCTGACTTCCAGTCTCTGATTGGCATCGTCCACTTTTTCGCAATGTTCCTCA
>JAJXYO010000032.1 GCA_021780495.1 Deltaproteobacteria bacterium | reverse complement strand
CAGAGAGAATCGCACTGATCGCCAAGAGAGCTTACAGAAAAATGTTACCCGTCTTGAACCCGGCAGATGGTCTCAAATTACTGCCGGCAACAGGATAACGGAAGTCAACTGCCGGTTTTAGGATAAATGCGTCTCTCCAACCGGTGATTAACGAGTTATACCAAGACAAATAAACCCGAAAAACCGAGTGCTCCATAGTGGGCACAATTACCCAAGAGGAGGAAAAGGAAATGGCAATTACTGAAGGTTCTCTTGTACAGCTTAAATCTGGTAGCCCGTGCATGACAGTAAAGCGGGTATATTCACCGCCTAATGGTCCATTAGCAGGAGTTCAACTAGCAGAGTGCCAGTGGTTCGACGGAACTAAACCAATGGAGCAGGCCTTCCCGATAAAGTCCTTAGACATCGTTGACATCGAAGAAGGTCCAACCGAACCCCAATTTTAGAACCTTAATCAGAGGCAGAGATTTTAAAGCAACATTTTAGAATCTCTGCTTTTTTCTCATCCGTGAAATATGGAAAATGCTTATCAATCAAAGCGAGAATTTCAGAGAACTGCTGAACTGATGTAAACCTGGACTCTTTCATGTGTTTTCTCCTTTCTCTCCCGTAGGAGGTTGAGGAGTCGGAGGCTGCACCCGAAGGTATAACCACGTCGTTAGACACCGCCCCAAAAGACGGGCGGGTCAACGCCGACCCCGTTGGGTGAAAAAGGATTGAAATAAAATCATGAGGTGAATGCCTTGAAACTATTTAAGGGAATTACATCAGGAATTCTCGGAATCGCAATATTTTTCTATTCAATCAATTTTGCTATAGGTTTCTTAAAAGCCGAATCTAATGGAGTGGTTATCGCTGGTCATCTAATTATAACGATTGCAACCGGAATACTACTCGGAGCCATATTGATATTCGCCTCTTATAAAATATTCAGAGGCTCAGAAAAAAATAAAATCGAAAGCGGGCTTGCAACTATCGCGATTGCTTTGATCATTTTTTTGTTGTGGCCATGCCGTCAGTACATGTACCTGCAAACTCATAATGGTGATTTTTCGTTCATATCCCTCAGCTTGGGCGTTGTTGTCGCAATTGTTCTTATATCAAGAGGGATTTGGATTCTACTTCGTTCAATAATCGACGAAAATAACTGCCACACCTAACCAGGCGTGTGCACGGGAAAAAAGCGGGACAGATTTATTTACTCAACTTTCGCAGATGCTGCTTTGTACATAACCATCTGATTGAACGTGCTTTTAACTGCATACTGGAGCCAGAGTTAGCAATTGCTCCCTGAAAACCCTTGGGGGTTGATCTGGGGACACCTTACTTAATTCAACATTGACTCCTGATGTAGAAAGCGTTAATTTTCGCGCATGGCTCGAATCGCTCGTGTTATAGCTGCCGGTATTCCCCACCATGTTACTCAACGGGGCAATAGAAGGCTGCCGACGTTCTTTAAGGATGAAGACTATCAGTCTTACATTGCCTTGATGTCCGAATGGTGCCAGAAGTGCAACGTGGAAATTTGGGCTTACTGTCTTATGCCGAATCATGTCCACCTCATAGCTGCTCCGGAATCCGAGGATGGTTTGCGTCGGGGAATCGGTGAAGCTCACAGGCGCTACAGTCGTATGATCAACTTCCGCGAGAATTGGAGAGGGCATCTCTGGCAAGGGCGCTTTGCTTCGTTCCCTATGGATGAAAATTATCTTCTCGCCGCTGCTCTTTATGTCGAAATGAATCCAGTGCGTGCCAATCTTGCAACGGTTGCAGCTTCTTGGCCATGGAGCAGTGCACAGGCACATTTGGCGGGAAAGGATGATGGGCTTGTCAAAGTGTCGCCGCTTCTCGAGATTGTGGGTAACTGGAAAACATTTCTTGCCGAGGCAAATGATGAACTGCTGAACGATATTAGGAAGCATGAGCGTAGTGGACGACCGCTTGGGTCTGAAGAGTTTGTTGAAAATTTGGAGGCAGACCTGAATCGTACCCTAAAACCTGAGAAACCTGGGCCAAAGGGAAAACTGAATTAAGTAAGGTGTCCCCAGAACTTCGAAATTAAGTAAGGTGTCCCCAGAACTTCGAGAACATACAGAAACCCTCGAAGTCATCACATGGGTAAATCCGACAATGAAAACTATTGTGGAGCAGTTCGACCGATTTGAAGAGATTTACAAAAATGGTATCGGAGAGTATCGGAAGATTATCACTGCTCTGCCATAAGAGAGGCGTACACAATCAGCACGACCGTGCCTAAAACCCGACCGGTCAGCCCCATACCCGATTCTTCAGTATTATTCAGCAGCTTTCCGCTTCGATCTGCTCCAGCAGCGTCAGTGCCGGCTGATCGTCGTATAGTTCCAACAATTCCCTGATATTGTTGATACAGGCGTGGATCAGGTACAGTTCGTCCAGACAGCGGCCGCCGTTCTGCTCCGGCTGGCCGCAGCGCCCCAGCTTGTCCTTGAACAGCTCCCAAAAGCGGTTGCTCTTGTGCGGATCATCGATATGCACCCGTAGCATCTCCATCAGTCTGCGCGAGTTTTTATCCCCCTCGATACCGGCGAATGAGACATAGCGGTCCGGCCTGGGCCTGAGCTGCGTCATTTCTGCTCCTCTGCCGGCACAGCGTGCTCCACCCGGTCCAGACTGAGCGCGAACGTCAGTTCCAGCCCCGCCAGGGGGTGGTTGCCGTCCAGCGTCACCTCGCCTTCATCTGCAGCGGTCACCACCATCACCCGGGATGTCCCCCCTTTGAAATCGATGCTTAATTTTTGACCAACAGCGATCTCTTTCCCGGCAGGAAAGACCTTTCGGGCCACCCGGATGATATTTTCCCGGCGCCGCGGACCATAGGCCTCTTCGGCCGTGAGTACGATATTCTTCACCTCTCCGACACGCATGCCGATTATGGCCCGCTCCAGCGCAGGAAAGACCTGCTCGTCGCCGATGGTGAAGGTCTGCGGGCCATGCTCGTCGGTGCTGTAAAATATCCGGCCGTTATCAAGCGTGCCGATATACCTGATGGTGACTGTGCTGCCGATTTCCGCCCTGGACATAGGTTCTCCTTTAATTATCTCTTTCATCGCGATACACAGCCGCAGGCCCCGCAGATCAGACAGATCGATGCCGGTGCGGATACCGTCGAGGGTTCCCATACCATTGCTCCTGTGCTGCATACTCAGTTGATGCAACTTTGTTGCCGGATTTGAACGGCGCAGGGCGCTTCATTTTTCAGCAGCTGATTAATTGCTGGCCAACGGTTATATATTTTGCTATATAAAGACACGTTTTGTATTATTGTAACAAGCTGTAACTAGGCAACAATCTACAAATAACGCCTTGGCATGAATTATGTAATTAGATATATAACGCTTGCAGAAAAGAGTTACGCCCACCAGGAGACGGTACTGATTGTCCATAACAGCAAAACTTTTTGCCGTACGGCAAAATAATCACAGATAAAGGAGATATCATGAAAAAGAAGATAGCATTGCTCTCGCTTGGAGTGATTGTCGCACAAAGTGGAGTTGCCTGTGCCACAACCCTGGAAGATGTGCTGAAGCAAAAAGGGGTGATCACGGAGGAGGAGTACAAAGAGATCGTTAAAGCCGGGAAAACGACCCAGGATACGTCACTGTCCCATGCACTCGGCAAGGGATATACCATGACCTCCCCTGACGGGAAGTTTCAGATTTCCGTTGGCGGACGCCTGCAGGCCAGATACAGCTTTACCGACTTGCAGGACAACAGCAAGACCTCCGACAGCAGCAAGTGGGAGGTCAAGCGGATGAAATTCTGGCTGACCGGCCATGCCTATACCAAAGACCTCACCTATCTGCTGCAAACCGACTTCACCCAGGGTGGCTCTTCAAAACTGCTGGAGCATGCCTACCTCAACTACCGTCCTCTCAAAGAGCTGCAACTGCTGGCAGGCCAGACAAAGGTGCCCTTTGGCAGGCAATGGCTCAACTCCTCAGGCGGGCAGCAGTTTGTTGACCGTTCCACCGCCTCCGACATGTTCCGTCCAGGGTATGACATCGGTGTCAAACTGCACGGTGACCTGTTCAACAGCCTGGTTACCTATGAGATCGGCGGATATGGTGGCGCCGGTCAGTCCATCACCCGTTCCAGCGACGAAAACGCCATGGCGGCGCGGCTCACCCTGAACCCGTTCGGTGCGATGCCCTACAGCGAAGGTGACCTGGACCAGAGCAAAACACCGAAGCTCTCCTTTGGCGCCGATTACTACATGAACTCCCTGGCAGCGACATATAACGCGACAACCAAGGCCGATTCACTTGAGACCAACAACATCACACTTGCCGGTTCCACTGGTTGGCTGGGCAAAGGGCTGGGCACGTTTAAAACCTCGGAGAATATAGACGTCAAGACCTTCGGGCTGGATACCGCCTTTAAATGGCAGGGTGCCTCGCTTCAGGCCGAATATCTGGAGGGCCAGGCCGACGGCAGAAGCTCCGGCAAGGTACTGCGCGCCCAGGGATGGTACGTCCAGGCCGGGTATTTCATTCTGCCAAAAACGGTAGAACTTGCGATGCGATACTCCTCTGTCGATCCGAACCGTGAGCTGGGCGGCGATCTGCAGAGCGACACCCAGGGGGCCGTTTCCTGGTACATCAACAAACACAATCTGAAACTGCAGGCGGATGTTACCGGCACACATACTCAGCACGGGACAAACCCGAGTACCGACGACATGATGTACCGGCTGCAGGCGCAGGTTATTTTCTAGTCCACCCGCATGAAGCCGCTGCTTGTTCCGGCCCGGCCATTGCGGTATAATTCACGTAAGGCACGAGAGCATGGATAAAATCGGTGACGGGATGCAACATGGCTAAAAATGGAGCGCTAGAGCTGGATGCCAGCCTCTGGTTTACCAGGTCCGAGAGCAGATTTCTCGGGGGAAACAGGATTGTCCTGCTGGAGCGGATTGATGAGCTCGGTTCCATCACCAAGGCCGCCAAAGCCGTCGGCATCAGCTACAAAACCGCCTGGGACACGATCAACATGATCAATAACCTGGCGGAGAAGCCGCTGGTCGATCGTTCGGCCGGTGGTAAAAATGGCGGCGGCACCCGCCTGACCGATGAAGGGAAAAAGGTCATAGTTCAGTTTAAGACCATCCAGGAAGAGCACCGCAAATTCCTGGACAACCTGGAGAACAGGCTGGGCGATACCGCCAGTCTGTACCAATTCCTGAGGAGGATCTCCATGAAAGTCAGCGCACGTAACACATTCGCAGGGACCGTGGACAAAATCACCAAAGGTGCCGTCAACGCCGAGGTCACCCTGTCACTCAAAGGTGGCGTTCCCCTGACAGCCGTCGTTACCAATGGAGCCATCGACAACCTGGGGCTTAAGGCCGGTGCTGAAGCCTACGCCATCATCAAGGCCAGCTCGGTCATTATCGGCACCGACCTGCATGACGCCAAGATCAGCGCCCGCAATATCTTCTGCGGCACCATTGCCAAGATCATCGCAGGGCCGGTCAATACCGAGGTGGACGTGGAAATCGGCGGCGGCAACACCGTCAGCGCCGTTATCACCCATGACAGCGCAACACGGCTTGAGCTGAAGGTCGGCGGTCACGCCTGCGCCCTGTTCAAGGCCTCCAGCGTCATCATCGGCGTCAGCTGATACGAAAAAAGGGACATCAAGGGCGCTGTCCCTTTTTTCGGCTGACCGTTGTATCTGCTTAACTATAACGACTGGGAGAAAGTGTGCGCATGATTTACTGCCTTCCTGACCGCGACATCGAACGATTCATTGAAGAGGACCTGCCGTACGGCGACCTGACCACCCATCTGCTCGGTCTCGGCGCTGCTCCCGGCCGGATTGCCTTCTCTACCCGCGAGGAGACCACCCTGTGCTGTACGGAAGAGGCGGCGCGGGTGCTGCAAAAGTGCGGAGCCACCACCATGAGCTGCATGCCAAGTGGCACGAGACTCCCGGCCGGCATCGAATTTCTTACAGCGGATGGTCCGGCTCGGACACTGCATGCGGGCTGGAAAGTGGCATTGAATTTGCTGGAGTACGCTTCCGGAATAGCCTCGCGAACCGGGCGGATTGTCGAGAAGTGCCGGGCCGTCAATCCTGTACTATCGGTCGTAACCACGCGCAAATCATTCCCCGGCACAAAAAAAATCGCCATCAAGGCGGTCACTGCCGGAGGTGCCTTGCCTCATCGTCTGGGGCTGTCGGAGACGGTGCTGGTGTTCAAACAGCACACCGCCTTCCTGGGCGGATTGGAGGAGTTCCTCGCTACGGTGGCGGAGCTGAAATCAAAGGCACCTGAGACAAAGATCATTGTCGAGGCTGACAGCCGCGAGGAAGCGCTGCTGATTGCCCGCAGCGGGGCCGACATCGTGCAACTGGACAAAATAGCCTCCCCTGAGCTGACAGAGTGTGTCAGCGCGATACGGGGCATCAACCCGAACATCCTGATTTCTGCGGCCGGGGGCATTAATGAAGCCAATGCCGCTGAGTACGCCGCCAGCGGCATCGACATCATCGTGCTGTCGTCGGTCTATTTCGGCACACCGGCCGATATCGGCGTCAGCATCCAACCCATTTGAAGCAAGCTGTCGAGATACTACTTTCAATCCTGGAGGTCCATCGCATGAAAAACGCAATCAAAATCGTAACGTCCCTGCTCTGCCTGCTACTTACGGCTGCGCCTGCGCTGGCGGCCGATGTCAATCTCTTTGTCGCCGCCAGCCTGAAAGAGGTCGTCAACGAACTGTCCGGCAACTTTGCCCATCAGCATCCCGGCGTGAGGTTTCTCAAAAATTACGGAGCTTCCGGGATGCTGGCCAAGCAGACCGAAAACGGCGCCCCGTCCGACCTGTTCATATCCGCCAACATTGAGTGGATGGACTATCTGAAAAACAGAAAGCTGGTGGATGCCGCCAGCATCGGCACCTTTTCCTACAATACGCTGGTCTTTGCCGGTGCGCCGGGCAAGGCGTCCTCCATGCGGGATCTGATAAGGTTGCAGCGGATTGCCATCGGCAGCCCCAAGAGTGTTCCAGCCGGCGAATATGCCATGGAAGCCCTCAGGAAGGCCGGCCTCGACAGGCAACTTGAAAAGAAGCTGGTCATGGCCAGGGATGTACGCGCATGCCTGATGTATGCCGAACAGGGCGAGGTGGACGGCGCCTTCGTCTACAGAACCGACGCCCTGCAGGCGAAGCGGGCGAAGATCCTCTTTACCGTTCCCCAGGAGCTCTATCCCCAGGTGACGTACCCCATGGCACTGACGGTCGCGGGCAGTAAAAACCAGGATGCGGTGGCGTTCTTCGCCTATCTGCATGGCACTGAGGCCAAGGCGGTGCTGGCAAAATACGGGTTTACCACCCGCTAGGCGAAAAGACATGTCCACCCTGTCCCCCTCGGATTACGATGCCATACGACTTTCGCTTCAGGTGGCCGTTGCAGCAACCCTGCTGTCGCTCCCGTTCGGCTTTGTCGTTGCCTATCTGATCACCTTTGGCCGTTTTCGCGGCAAGGTGTTCATCGAGGTGCTCGTCAACCTTCCGCTGACCCTGCCGCCGGTAGTGGTCGGCTATTTCCTGCTGCTTCTGCTCGGCAAGCATGGCTGGCTGGGCGCCCTGCTGAACCACGCCGGCATCCGTTTGATCTTTACCCTCAAGGCCGCGGTCATCGCCTCGGCGTTTGTCGGCTTCCCCCTGCTGGTGCGCTCGCTGCGGGTCAACATGGAGGGGATAGACCCGGAGCTGATCAGTGCCTCCCGCACGCTCGGAGCGCGTTGGTATGACACACTCGTAACCGTTATCCTGCCGCTCTCGCTGCCCGGCCTCTTCGCCGGCTCTTCGCTGATGTTCGCCCGCAGCCTGGGTGAATTCGGCGCAACGATCATCGTGGCCGGCAATATCCCCGGCGTGACACAGACCATGCCGCTGGCCATCTACGAATATGCCAGTTCTCCCGGCAGCGAGGATATGGCCCTCTCGCTCTGCCTTGTATCGGTCGGCATTTCCATGGTTGTGCTCCTGCTGCACGAGATGCTGGCAAAAAAATCGGCACAGAAGGGCTGAGATGAATCTGACCATGACCACTACGAAAAGCTTCGGCGCATTTAACCTGTCGGCCGACGTTACGGTAACGGGAGATCGAATCGGCATTTTCGGCACGTCCGGCAGTGGCAAATCGACCCTGGTGAAGCTGCTGGCAGGGCTTCTGGAGCCTGACAAGGGCGAGATTGTTCTGGATGGCGACTACCTTTTCAGCAGCACCCGCAGGATCAACCTTCGTCCTGAACAGCGGCGGATCGCCATGGTCTTCCAGCAACACTGCCTCTTTCCGCATCTGAACGTGAAGAACAACCTGCTGTACGGCTTCAGACGCTGCCCCGCCCAATACCGCACCATCAATTTTGACACCCTGGTTTCGGTCCTGAAGCTGGCAGGGCTGCTCGGCCGCGGCGTCACCAACCTGTCAGGCGGCGAAAAGCAGCGCATTGCCCTGGGGCGCGCCATCCTGGCCAATCCACGCCTGTTGCTGATGGACGAACCGCTTTCGGCACTGGACGATGCCCTCCGTTTTCAGATCATCCCCTATCTGAGGAGTGTCAGCGAACAGTTTGGGATTCCCTACCTGTTCATATCCCATTCCTTGGTCGAGATGCGCCTGATGACCGACACCACGCTGGTATTCGAGCGGGGTGCCATGGTCGAGCAGACCTCCAGCGAACAGCTGGCACGCAGCCGCATGGGGCAAAGCCCGGTCGGTTACATCAATCTGCTGCCGCTGGGTCGCCCGGCCCCGGCGGCCGGTCTGTTTGCCTACCCCTGGGGCGCCTCGCAACTGCTGCTTTCGGTCGGCTCCGATCGCGAAGAGTCCATGGCGGAGCTGTCTTCCAAGGATATCATCCTCTTCAAACAGCACCCCGAAGCGATCAGCGCCCGTAACCTCATGCGGTGCAACGTCCGCTCGCTATTCAGTTCGGGCAGAAAGATCGGCGTGGAGCTGGAGTGCGCCGGCAACACGCTGATCGCCGAGGTCGTCCAGGATGCGGTCAATGAACTTGGAATCACGCCCGGCAGCACTATTTATGCGGCCGTCAAGGCTTCGGCCTTCCGCATGCTGCCCGGTTGACTATTTTTTCAGCAGATGCCCTCACATCTAACACGCCTACCCCCCTGACACTCTCCCATATCGGCCTTTTATGCATGCCAATTAACTCAACATACTGTTATTACTGCATTTAATAAATTGGCACGGCAAATGCTTTAGTATCGACATTCAGTTGTCACGGCCAGCACCATGCAGCACTCATAGGAAATCCGGGCAAAGGCGCCTCCGAACAAAAACGGGGCGCCTTTTTGTGTGCCCCATACAAAACAACATAGTTCGTTTACGAAAGTAGGTTCTGCAACGAGCAGCAAGATTTTCAGACTTACTAAAACCCCACGGGCCACGGATGGGTGGTCGAAAGGAGCAACACAATGAGACAGATCGCAATTTACGGCAAAGGCGGCATCGGCAAATCAACCACAACCCAGAACACAGTAGCGGGCCTGGCGTCCATCGGCAAAAAGGTCATGATCGTCGGCTGCGACCCCAAGGCTGACTCCACCCGCCTGATCCTGCATGCCAAGGCCCAGAATACGGTCATGGACCTGGTGCGCGAACTGGGAACGGTCGAGGACCTGGAGTTGGATGATGTCATGAAGGTCGGTTATGGCGACATCAAGTGCGTCGAGTCCGGCGGACCAGAGCCGGGTGTCGGCTGCGCCGGCCGGGGCGTTATCACCGCCATCAACTTCCTGGAAGAGAACGGCGCCTACACCGATGACCTGGACTTCGTCTTCTACGACGTTCTGGGCGATGTGGTCTGCGGCGGGTTTGCCATGCCGATCCGCGAGGGTAAGGCCGAAGAGATCTATATCGTCACCTCCGGAGAGATGATGGCCATGTACGCCGCCAACAACATCTCCAAGGGTATCCTCAAATATGCGTCGTCCGGCAAGGTCCGTCTGGCCGGCCTGATCTGCAATGCCCGCAAGACCGACATGGAGTTCGAACTGATTTCGGAGCTGGCCCGTCGTCTCGGCACCCAGATGATCCACTTTGTACCCCGTGACAACCAGGTTCAGAGAGCCGAGCTACGCAGAATGACCGTAATCGAGTACTCACCGGAACACCCACAGGCCAAAGAATATCTGACACTGGCTCAGAAGATTGCCGACAACAAGATGCTGGTAGTCCCGACTCCGCTGGAGATGGAAGAGCTGGAAGAGCTGTTGATGAAGTTCGGCATCATGGAAGAAGAAGATGAGTCCATAGTTGGAGTAGCCGAGCAGGCAGCAGCGTAAGGTTTCGACCCCCTTATATAAAGGGGATTCAGGGGGATGTGCCGTTGGCATTTAATGTCACATCCCCCCCCCAGCCCCCCTTTCGCACAGGGGGGGTGTTAACTCAACGTGTAACAAGGAGACATATTATGTCAGATAAGATACGAAAAATTGAAGGCATAACCAAGGAGTCCACCCAGGCGATGATTGATGAAGCCCTGGCGGTGTATCCCGAAAAAGCCCGCAAGAAACGCGCCCCGCATCTGGCGCCGAATGACGCCGCATCCGGCTGTGCCAGCGTCAAGTCCAACAAGAAGACCGTTCCGGGTGTCATGAGTGCCCGTGGCTGCGCCTATGCCGGGGCCAAGGGCGTCGTCTGGGGTCCGATCCGCGACATGGTCCACGTCTCCCACGGTCCGGTCGGCTGCGGCTGGTACTCCTGGGGCACCCGCCGCAATATGATGAGCGGCATCACCGGCGTTACCAGCTTTCCGATGCAGTTCACCTCGGATTTCCAGGAAAAGGATATCGTTTACGGCGGCGACAAGAAGCTCAAGACCTTGCTGGAGGAGGCTCATGACCTGTTCCCGCTGGCCAAGGGGATCTCGGTCCTGTCCGAATGCCCGGTCGGCCTGATCGGCGACGACATCAACTCGGTGGCCAAAAAATCCGCCAAGGAGCTGGACATCCCGATCATCCCCTGCAACTGCGAGGGCTTCCGTGGCGTTTCCCAGTCGTTGGGGCATCACATTTCCAACGATACGATTCGCGACTACATCATCGGCACCCGCGAGTATGCCGAACCGGAAAGCCCCTATGACATCGCCCTGATCGGCGAATACAACATCGGTGGCGACGCCTGGTCAACCAAGCCACTGCTCGAAGAGTGCGGTTTCAATGTCAAGGCCGTCTGGACCGGCGACGGTGAGCTGGAGAAGATTGCCGCCACCCATACCGTCAAGCTCAACGTTATCCACTGCTACCGTTCCATGAACTACATGTGCAAGGTCATGGAAGAGAAGTACGGCATCCCCTGGGTCGAACTCAATTTCTTCGGTCCGACCAAGATTCGTAACAGCCTCCGGCAGCTGGCCGCATTGTTCGATGATACCATCAAGGAGAAGGTGGAGGCGGTGATCGCCAAATATGACCCGCTCATGCAGGCCGTGATCGACGAGTACAAACCGCGCCTGGACGGCAAGAAGGTCATGCTGCTGGTCGGTGGCCTCCGCCCGCGCCATACCATCGGCGCCTACGAGGATCTGGGCATGGACTGTGTCGGTTCCGGCTACGAATTTGCCCACACCGATGACTATGACCGTACCGCCCCGGAAATGCCGGATGCCACGGTGGTCTACGATGATCCATCCGAATACGAGTTTGAGAAGTTTGCCGATGCCCTCAAGCCGGACCTGATCGGCTCCGGCATCAAGGAGAAGTACGTCTTTCAGAAGATGGGCATCCCCTTCCGTCAGATGCACAGCTGGGACTATTCCGGCCCCTACCACGGCTACAAAGGCTTCGAGGTATTTGCCCGCGATGTGGACATGGCGATCAACAGCCCGACCTGGAAACTGGTCAAAGCGCCGTACTAGGCTGGCAGCTCCCCCTTTACGAAGGGGGGCCGGGGGGATGTCGCGCAAAAGCTCATCCCCCTAAATCCCCTTTCAAAAAGGGGGACTTAAATCATGGCGGTGTAACGGATTAGTTTCCCGCCAAAGGAGATATACCATGTCAAACCTACTAGATCTTGAAGTCAAAAAGATTGTCGAAACCACGCCAGAGGAGATCGAACGGGTCCAGAACTGGATCAACAGCGAAGAGTATAAAGAGAAGAACTTTGCCCGGCAGGCGCTGGTGGTCAACCCGGTTCATGCCTGTCAGCCGCTGGGTGCCCAGCTGGCTGCCCACGGTTTTGAAGGGACGCTGCCGTTCGTTCACGGTTCACAGGGCTGTGCCTCGTACTACCGCTCGACCCTCAACCGCCATTTCCGTGAGCCGGCCCCGGCGGTCTCCGACTCCATGACCGAGGACGGCGCCGTGTTCGGCGGCCAGAACAACCTCCATGAAGGCCTCGAGAACGCTTTTGCCATCTACAAACCCAAGATGATTGCGGTCTTCACCTCCTGCATGCCGGAGGTCATCGGTGACGACCTGACCGCCTTCATCAAGAACGCCAAACAGAAGAACTGTGTGCCCAAGGATCTGCCGGTCCCGTATGCCAACACCCCCAGTTTCAACGGCACCCATATCCATGGCTACGACTCCATGCTGGTTTCGATCCTGCAGACCCTGACCGAGGGCAAGCAGATCGAGGGGCGCTGTACCGGCAAGCTGAACCTGGTCGCCGGCTGCGACTTCAATACCGGTGACTACCGCGAGTACAAACGCATCTTGAAGGAATTCGGCATCCCTTACACGGTTCTGGCCGACATCTCCGAGACCTTTGATTCGCCCTGCGACGGCACCTATAGCATCTACGCCGGCGGCACCAAGCTGGAGGACGCGGCCGACTCGATCAACGGCAAGGCTACCATCGCCATCGGCCCCTATGCCACACCCAAGACCTTCGGCTGGATCAAGGACACCTACTCCGGCAAGCATGTCACCATGCCGATGCCGATGGGTATCGAGAAGACCGATGCCTTTATCATGAAAGTAGCCGAGTTGTTCGGCAAGGACGTGCCGGCCTCGCTGAAGAACGAGCGCGGCCGCGCCGTGGATGCCATCACCGATTCGCACCAGTACATGCACGGCAAGAAGTTTGCCGTGTACGGCGACCCTGATTATCTGATGGGTTATGTTTCCTTCCTGCTGGAAATGGGCGCCCGTCCGCACCACATCCTCTGCAGCCGCGGCAGCAAGAAGGTCGAGAAGGAGCTGCAGGCCCTGCTGGACACGTCGATGTACGGTGAAGGATGCAAGATCTACATGAACAAGGACCTCTGGCACCTGCGCTCGCTGCTGATGACCGATCCGGTCGATGCCGTCATCGGCGACAGCCATGGCAAGTTTGCCACCCGCGATGCCAAGATACCGCTGTTCCGCTTCGGCTTCCCGGTCTTCGACCGGGTCAACAAGCACCGCTACCCGATCATCGGCTATCAGGGCGCCGTTAACATGCTGACCGAGATCTGCAACAAGTTTATCGACATCAAGGATGAGACCTGTGCCGATCGTGATTTTGAGTTGATGCGCTAACAGGAATAATTTACAGAACCCAGTACACGGCCGGAAGGGGAAACCCTTCCGGCTTTTTCGTGTTCGCAGCCTTTATGATGCCATGAGCAGACAGACTGCTCTTTAATTAAGCATCGGCAGGTACGGCGGGGCAGCACTGCCGATTAATACTGATATAAAACGGCCTGTTAGCTATTTCATACTATTTGGCACAGCTCATGCTTTTCAGATCAGGCATACGAGCAATTTTCTGTGGCAACGGCGCCATCCAGGTTTATCCTGCCTGATATGGCGCGCAGTTTTCGTTGCCGGCACTCATAACGAAGATCACCCCGAGGATACCGATATGGCAAAACCAGATTATTACGATGTAACCGATTGCGAGACCAACGACAAGGGTGCGCCCAAGTTTTGCAAGAAGTCCGAACCGGGAGAAGGGACCGAGCGGTCCTGCGCCTATGACGGCGCGCGGGTGGTGTTGATGCCGATCACCGACGTGATCCACCTGGTGCACGGACCGATCGCCTGTGCCGGCAACTCCTGGGATAACCGCGGCGCCCGCTCCTCCGATTCCCAGCTCTACCGGCGCGGCTTTACCACCGAGATGCTGGAAAACGACGTCATCTTCGGCGGCGAAAAAAAACTCTACAAGGCCATCCTCGATCTGGCCGCGCGCTATCAGGATCAGGCCAAAGCGATCTTCGTCTATGCCACCTGCGTGACCGCCATGACCGGCGACGATGTGGAGGCGGTCTGCGCGGCCGCCGGCAAGAAGGTCGCCATCCCGATCATCCCGGTCAATACCCCCGGCTTCATCGGCGACAAGAATATCGGCAACCGCCTGGCAGGTGAGATCCTCTTCAAGTATGTGATCGGTACGACCGAGCCTCCGGTCCTGGGCGAATACCCGATCAACCTGATCGGCGAGTACAACATCGCCGGCGATCTGTGGGGCATGCTGCCGCTCTTCGACCGGCTGGGGATTCAGGTGCTGTCCTGCTTCAGCGGCGACGCCAAGTTCGAGGAACTGCGCTATGCCCACCGGGCCAAGCTCAATATCATCATCTGCTCCAAGTCGTTGACCAATCTTGCCAAGAAGATGCAGAAAACCTACGGCATGCCCTACCTGGAGGAATCCTTCTACGGCATGACCGATACCGCCAAGGCGCTGCGCGATATCGCCCGCGAGCTGGACAACATTGTCAACGGCCTGGAGAAACGGGTCATGCAGGACCGGGTGGAACGGCTGATCGAGGAGGAAGAGGCGAAATGCCGGGCCGCCATCGCACCCTACCGGGCCAGGCTGGCGGGCAAGACCGCCGTGCTCTTCACCGGCGGGGTCAAGACCTGGTCGATGGTCAATGCCCTGACCGAACTGGGGGTAGAGGTGCTGGCGGCCGGGACGCAGAACTCGACCCTGGAGGATTTCTACCGCATGAAGGGGCTGATGCACAAGGATGCCCAGATCATCGAGGATACCTCGACCGCCGGTCTGCTGGCGGTCATGCGCGACAAGATGCCCGACCTGATCGTGGCCGGCGGCAAGACCAAGTTCCTGGCTCTCAAGACCAAGACCCCATTCATGGACATCAATCACGGCCGCACCCATCCCTATGCCGGGTATCAGGGCATGGTGACGTTTTCCAAGCAGCTGGACATGACCGTCAATAACCCGATCTGGCCGACCCTGAACGCCCCGGCCCCCTGGGAGAAGAGCCCGGAAGAACTGGCAACGGACCTGGCTGCCAGCGCCGGGCATGGCGAGGCCTTTCTGGCCGAGGATATCTCGCTCTCACGGGTCAAGGTTTCATCAAAATGCGCCACGGTCAATCCGCAGAAGAACTCGCCCGCGCTGGGGGCCACCATGGCCTACCTGGGGATCGACAACATGCTCGGCCTGCTGCATGGCGCCCAGGGTTGCTCGACCTTTATCCGCCTGCAACTGTCGCGGCACTACAAGGAATCCATTGCCCTGAATGCGACTGCCATGAGTGAGGATACCGCCATCTTCGGCGGCTGGGAAAATCTGAAAAAGGGCATCGGCCGGGTGATCGAGAAGTTTCAGCCCCAGGTGGTGGGAGTCATGACGACCGGGCTGACCGAGACCATGGGTGATGACGTCAACAGCGCCATCAAGCAGTTCCGCGAGGAGCACCCGGAGCATGATGCCGTCCCGATCATCTGGGCTTCGACGCCGGATTATTGCGGATCTCTGCAGGAGGGTTACGCCGCCGCCGTGGAGGCGATTGTCTCCACTCTGGCGGAGGGTGGTGCGACGGTGTCCGGCCAGGTCAACCTGTTGCCCGGAGCGCATCTGACCCCGGCCGATGTGGAAGAGCTGAAGGAGCTGGTCGAGTCTTTTGGACTATCGGTGCTGACCATCCCGGACATCTCCAATGCCATGGACGGCCATATCGACGAGGTCGTATCACCGCTGTCAACCGGCGGGATCAGCGTGGACGACATCCGGCGGGCCGGGCGCAGTAGTGCCACGTTGTATTGCGGTGATTCGCTGGCCAAGGCCGCGCTCAGGTTGCAGGAGAAGTTCGGCATCCCGGCCTACGGCTTCACCTCGTTGACCGGCCTGGCCGAAACCGACCGCTTCATGGAGGTGCTGGCCGCCATCAGCGGCCGTCCGATCCCGGACAAGCACCGCCGCTGGCGGAGCCGCTTGATGGACGCCATGGTGGACAGCCATTACCAGTTCGGCACCAAGAAGGTGGCCCTGGCCCTGGAGTCGGACAACCTCAAGACCCTGACCGCTTTCCTGGCCGGCATGGGCTGCGAGATCCAGGCGGCGCTGGCCGCCACCCGCACCAGGGGACTGGATGGCCTGCCCTGCGAGAATGTCTTTGTGGGGGATCTGGAGGATCTGGAAACGGCGGGCAGAGGAGCTGACCTGCTCGTGGCCAATTCCAACGGCCGCCAGGCGGCCGGAAAGCTCAAGATCGGCGCCCACCTGCGGGCCGGCCTGCCGGTCTTCGACCGCCTGGGTGCCCATCAGAAGGTGTGGACCGGGTATCGCGGGACGCTCAATCTGGTCTTCGAGACCGCCAACCTGTTCCAGGCCAATGCCAAGGAGGCCCAGAAACTGGCGCATAATTGATGGGATTTGGGGTACTTGAACAGGCACCCGTTGAGATGGGCCGTACCCGTTGCAATTTAACGGGAAAACGGGTCATCGGTCAGGTCATTTTGTCTATATCGCAGATATGAACCTGCTCGTCTCGCGCATCACTCAGCGCTTCCCTGATCGCAACAAAGCTTTGGATATTGTTCAAAAACAGGTCGAGCAGGTCCGGATCGAAGAAGACTGCGCGCCCCTCCTCCATGATGCTGATTGACGTGGCCAGCGTGAAGGCCTTCTTGTAGGGGCGCTCTGAGCTCAAAGCGTCAAAGACATCGACAATGGAGACAATCCGGGCAAAGATGTGGATGTCTTCACCCCTGAGTCCGCAGGGGTAGCCGGTGCCATCCCATTTCTCGTGATGCTGAACGGCAATGATACGGCCCACATCAATCACCGGATAGCGTTTCGCATCGGATAGGATCTTGCCCCCGATAACGGTATGCTGCTTCATGATGTCAAATTCGACCTCGTCCAACTTGCCGGCCTTGAGCAGGATCCGGTCCGGGATACCGATCTTGCCGACGTCATGCAGCGGGGATGCGAAGCGCAGCACTTCGCACTGATCTTCGGCGATGCCGGCCAGACAGGCCAGATGTTTGGAGAGCTCGCTGATGCGGCGGGTGTGCATGCCGGTCTCCTGGTCGCGAAATTCTGCCGCCTTGCCCAAGCGCAGCGAGATCTCATATTCCGCTTCCCGGGAGAGATCGAGGGCCTTCTGCAGGGCTGCGGTCTTTTTAACGACCTCTTCCTCCAGCACACCGTTCATTTCCTTCGCCAGATCAGATAATTTCTTGCTGCGGACATGGTTCATAACCCGCAGGCGCAGTTCCTCCGGATTATACGGCTTGGTAATAAAATCATTGGCGCCCATGGCCAGCGTGCGGGTTACCTCCTGATTCCCGGCCGTAACGACTATTACCG
The DNA here is from genome assembly GCA_021780495.1 of Deltaproteobacteria bacterium. GTDB lineage: Bacteria > Desulfobacterota > Desulfuromonadia > Geobacterales > Pseudopelobacteraceae > CAIPTY01. The sequence continues at coordinate 2,696 of JAJXYO010000032.1, read as the reverse complement.
GTATGTCGCGCCAGTCAAAACTCTGCTTGATGCGCGCAATCGTCTCGTAGCCGTCCATAACCGGCATCTCCAGGTCCAGCAGGACAACATCGATATCCGCTTCCGACTTCAGAATCTCTATGGCCTGCTGACCGTTGTTCGCCGTGAGGATCCTGCATTCCAGTTCGGACAGCATGAGATCGAGCATTTCCAGGTTCATGCAGTCATCGTCAACCGCCAGTATGGTTACTTCGGCAAACATGGTCGCACTCCGTTATCGTGGTTATGTTCCGTGGGTCATCCGGTATGGGTGATCGAGTTGCTTCATATAGAATGATACCGTAACGCATGTCAATCTATCCGCGTTAACCTGCTGTTTTTGATCTATTAACAACGGACGACCGACCAGCAGGCCATAAAGACCCGCTGGTCTTGGCTTACCGGCACCTTTGGATCCGCTGCCGGGTCTGTTATCAGATGCGCAGCGTATGTGCATATATTATAGGCACATACGCGAGGGCGTCGCATGCCATGTCTGTAAGATGGTGTACATGCGCGTTGTTAGCAGTTGGCACACGATGTGCTAGTAAAAGAGCAACGGTACAAGGCAATGGGGATCAGACTTGGCAAAGGCGCCACTATCGGTGAGATGGTGCGCTTTTTTTTGTTTCAGGAAAGGACGGTGAATTATGAAGATTGCATTTACCACAAGCAGCGGTGAGATGATCGACCAGCACTTCGGCCAGTGCCAGAGCTTCCATATCTGGGAAGTCGGTCCGGATGATGCGGTATTCCTGGAGGCGGTCAGCGTTGGAGAGCATGGCGGTGACGAAGAGGACCGCATTGCAGCCCGGGCACAACTGCTTGCCGATTGTGCCATTGTCTACACCATGCAGATCGGCGGTCCGGCCGCTGCCAAGCTAATCGCGCAAAAGATCCATCCCATGAAGACCAACAACGAGGTCAGCCTGAAGGAGACCCTAGAGCGCTTCCAGGAGGTCTTGCGCGGCAATCCGCCGCCCTGGCTGAGAAAAGCAATGAACAAGGGACAGGCGCAGTCGTTTCTGGAAGATTGACAGCTCCATCTTTGACAGCTAATCCGGGCCCAAGAGGGCTTATAACAAAGGAGACATCATCATGGCATCAATTACCGGTCTAACCAGAGACGGACAGGTCTGGACCCCGAAATTCGCCACAAGCATCGATATGGATACCTGTATCGGCTGCGGCCGCTGTTTCAAGGCCTGCGCCAAAGGCGTTCTGACACTGGATGAAATCGAGGTCGGCGATACAGAAAAGAGCTTTATGAAAGTTGCCAATCCCGGCCGGTGTATCGGCTGCGGCGCCTGCGGCCGCACCTGCCCGAAATCCTGTTTCACCTTTGAGGAAGTAGAACTCTAGCCTGACGCACATCGGCACACCACCGGGACAATCCGATCCTGTTCCCGCGGACAACAAACCGTTATGGAGGTAGATACCATGTCTTATATCACTGGGCTGACACGCGACAAGAAGGAATGGATTCCGCAATTTGTCAAAAATATCGACAACGAGCTGTGCATCGGCTGCGGCCGCTGTTACAAGGTCTGTGTCATGGACGTTCTGGCGTATGAAGAGGTTGATGAGGATGATTCGGCCAAGGCCTACATGACGGTTGCCAAGCCCGGAAACTGCATCGGCTGCCAGGCCTGCGGCCGGACCTGCCCGAAGAAATGTTTCAAATTTGAGCCGGCATCGCTGTAGCCGGGCTTCCACGGCCGGGAAGGCCCGGATGGTTGCAGACAAGGAGGACCACCATGCTGATCGCAGTCGCATCCAAGGATGGCAGGGAGATTAACCAGCATTTTGGCCACGCGGAGCGTTTTCTGATCTATGACGTGGAGGACGGAGATGCCAGGCTGGTTGACGAGAAGATAGTGGAGCGCTATTGCAGTTTCGATCCGGAGCATCCCCTGCGCGGCCATGTGCTGAAGGGGATTGCCGAGGCGCTTGACGGTTGCCGCGCGGTCGTGACAGCCCAGATGGGTGAGCACCCGAAGGTCGAACTCGAGAAACTGGGCGTTGAACCGTTTGTGACCAGCGGACCTATCAAGCCCACGCTGGTGGAGCTGGCCAAGATACTCTAACACAATGGATCCATATCTTCACAATGAGGTGATGACCCGCCATGCACAACGGTTCCTTCAACAACTGTAACCTGCCACCCTGGGTCATCGCCTCGCACCATTTCAACACAAATCCTCAACCGCTGGAGATTCAGGGCGTCAAAGAGGGCAATCGCTTTCTTTTTCAGAAACTATCGGCCATTGCCTCCCAGGAGGAGCGGGCGCTGGTTTTCAATGACTTCATGTCGGTCAAGTTCCAGCTGCACCATTGGCAGAATCAGACCGCCACCGCCAGCAAGAGCATCAAGAACAGTTATTTGCGGTTTCTGCGCGGCTGGATGATGGACTCCAACTCCGTCGAAGGGGCGGTACTCAAGCGCTGGGTGGAAAGCCGCATGGGGATCACCCCCACCTACCATCGCGCCCGCATCTCCGGCATCCACAGCCAGGCCTATTTTGATTACTCCGTGGATGTCATGAAAGGCAGCGCCCGCACCAACGCCATCCAGTCCCAGCTGGATATCCTCTATGAATACTGCCAGTTCGAGTTGATCCGGAAATATCCACACACGACCATCACCATGCTGTACCGGGGAACGTACGATGCCAGCG
>JAJXYO010000047.1 GCA_021780495.1 Deltaproteobacteria bacterium | reverse complement strand
GATTTCTCGGTGGCTATGCCGAGGGGGTCACACCCGTTCCCATCTCGAACACGGAAGTTAAGCCCCTCAGGGCCGATGATACTGCACGGGTAACTGTGTGGGAAAGTAGGTCGCCGCCGGGAATAAAATGTTAATCAGCCTCATCATTGTAAAATGATGAGGCTGATTGCGTTTCAGCCCTTTGGAATTGTATCGTCTTCTGGTATAGTCACTAATAATCATTTCTCTAGTCGGAGTAAATCTATTTGAATTATCAGTCATGGCGGTACATTAATTCTGAGCCGTTGCATGGGGCTCTTAATATGGCCACAGACGAATCCCTGCTTTATGCATTCAATCCGATCGCATCAGACCCCGTCCTGAGATTCTATGGCTGGAATCCACCGGCATTAACGCTGGGCCGTTTTCAAATACCGGAAGAAGTTCTTGATCTGGAAGTCTGTCACGCCGATTCGCTTGCGGTTATAAGACGTATTAGTGGCGGCGGTGTCATCTATCATGCCGATGAACTGACTTACAGCATTGTTTGTTCGCCTTCTCAGATCCCCGCAGCAACATCAGTGAAGGATTCATTTCGGATTTTGACCGGTTTTTTGATTGATTTTTATCGCTCCATTGGCCTTGATGCTTCGTTTGCAACTGATTATGTCTCTGACTCAAAACAATTGGGTACTCGAACCGCTTTCTGTTTTGCCGGGAATGAATCGTACGATATTCTGATTAATGGTAAAAAAATTGGTGGAAATGCCCAACGACGACACAAAAATGTGATTTTTCAGCATGGATCCATTCCGCTTGTAAATCATGCGAACACAGGGTTGGCGTATATGAGTGATCGCTCTCCGCAGTATGCACTAAGTACAACAAGCCTCGTTGATTGTGGTGTCACTATGGATAAACAACTATTAAAAGCGATGCTTGTAGCGGCTTTCAAACGTTGTATGGCTGCTGATTTACATGAAAGTCTACTGTCACACAACGAACAGCAGGTATCTCAACAGCTGTTTGCAGGTAAGTATTCAACAGAGTGCTGGAACCTGCGAGGAGAGGTAGCGTGAAGATACAGCGTAAACCGGAATGGTTGAGGAAGAAGGTTAATCTGGGCGAACAGGTGCATATGCGGCACATGCTGGGGGAACTTCGCCTCAATACCGTATGCCAACAGGCGCTCTGCCCGAATATATCCGAATGTTTTTCATGTGGTCAGGCGACGTTCCTGATATTGGGAACAAATTGTACCCGTCAGTGCAGTTTTTGCAATGTTGAAAAGAACGTGCCACAACAAGTGGATATCGATGAGCCGGACCGGATAGCCGAAGCTGTGGTGCGTTTGAAATTATCGCACGTTGTCATAACAAGTCCAACTCGTGACGATCTGCCGGATGGTGGCGCTTCACATTACTTCGCGACGGTATCCTCAATCAAAAAAACATCTGCTGCGACTCGCATTGAAGTGCTGATCCCCGATTTTCTTGGAAATCAGCAAAGCTTGAAGATCATTATCGGCTCGCGGCCTGATATCATCGCTCATAATGTTGAGACGGTACCGAGATTGTATCATGTCCGATCCGGTGCCGATTACCAGCGCTCTCTGCAAATGTTGAAGTGGTGCCGTGAGCAGGCGCCGCTGATCAGCACCAAATCAGGTGTCATGCTGGGGATGGGCGAACACGAGGATGAGGTCGTGCAGGTGATCGAAGATTTGCGCGGGGTGAATTGTACCTATCTCAGTATAGGCCAGTATCTGGCTCCAAGTAAAAGGCACTATCCGGTTCAGGAATATATCCAGCCTGAAGTATTTGTTCGTTTACGAGATCTGGCACTTAAAGCCGGATTCTCTCATGTGGAGAGCGGTCCGTATGTGCGTAGTTCCTACCATGCCGGACAGTACACATAAAAAAAACCGGCCTAAGGTATAACCCCGGTTTAACAGGTTGCTGGATAACGGTTTATGCGAAGGTTGAAAATGTAAAGCCGCTGTTCTGAACCGCAGGCCTCGGCGCCTGAGATGCATTTTGTGCCAGCAGATTTGCCATCAGATTCTGCTGGTTAGCGGCCTGCTTCATGATTGAAATTGACATAACCTGTTGTGTTTGATTGGATTTCATGAGTAGAGCAGATCCTGCAATTGCAGTTGTATCCATGATACACCTCCAGTGCAATCAGTATTACAATATTGCGGTATCGATGCAAGCAGAAATATTGGATGTATGCTATGCCGTTTCCATAGATACGTTAGAATGTCAGCAAACAAGAGGTCTGACAATGCAGATAGAATGGTGGCATTGGGTTGTTGCCGGTTTTTGTTTAATTGGTTTTGAGCTGATCGTTCCCTCATTTACGATGATCTGGTTTGGGTTAGGCGCCCTAGTCGTCGGACTTTTCAAGCTGCTCTGGCCTGGATTTCCTGAGGCAGGGCAGGTGCTCCTCTGGTCGTTGGCATCGATATGCTTCACAGTTTTGTGGTTCAAGTATTTTAAGCCGCAAAATCGGACACATGCCGGGATGTCAAAAGGAGGAATTGTCGGAGAAACGGGGATAATCCTACGAGGAACCGAGGATAGCTATGGGCGGGGAATCGTCAGGTTTCGCATATCAGTGCTCGGGGCAGACGAGTGGAATTGTTTTGCCGAAGAAGTGCTGAAGGTCGGAGATGTGGTACGTGTGGTGGATATTGAAGGACAGATTCTCAAGGTGATAAAAATTTAGGGGGTACGTATGCCGGTTCTATTTGTTTTTATAATTTTATTAATTGTTGTAGCAGCAACCCTCTTTGCCGGTGTTAAAACCGTTCCTCAGGGGCAGGAATGGGTCGTTGAACGCCTGGGCAAGTATCATATGACGCTAAAACCTGGCCTTAATTTTATTATCCCCTACATAGACATCGCGGCCTACCGGGTATCTACTAAAGGAGATGTCCTCTCGGTTGGCGCTCAGGAGGTTATCACCAAGGATAATGCGGTTATCATCACCAACGCGATTGCCTTTATCAAGGTCACAGATCCCACCCGGGCTGTTTACGAAATACAAAATTATGAATATGCCATCCAGAATCTGGTCATGACTTCGCTCCGCGCCATCATCGGTCAAATGGATCTTAACAGTGCCCTTTCCGAACGTGAGCATATTAAGGCTCGCCTGCAGGAAAATATTTCCAAGGAGGTCGCTGCCTGGGGAATTTACGTCCAGTCAGTAGAAATTCAGGATATAAAACCATCTGAGTCCATGCAGAAGGCTATGGAACAGCAGGCCAGCGCAGATCGCTTCAAACAGGCCACTATCCTGGAGGCTGAAGGCAAGCGCGAGGCAACCATTCGGGAGGCGGAAGGTCGGCTGGAAGCCGCCAAACGGGAAGCCGAGGCTCAGATCCGTTTGGCAGAGGCATCGGCCAAGGCTATTTTTGATATCAGTGAGGCAATTAAGGATAATGATCTGCCCGCGGTTTTTCTGCTGGGGGATCGCTACATCAATACCCTGCAGAAAATTGCTCTGTCACCAAACGCCAAGTTAGTTATGCTACCGGCAGACCTGCCAGCAGCGATACGCGGAATTATGGGCAAGGGATAGTTTTGGAACGAGGCCACGATTACTGGATGCGGCGCGCCATCGCCGAGGCCCGCAAGGCCGAGGCCAAGGAAGAGGTGCCGATCGGCTGTGTGATCGTGCGCGGTGGCCGCATCATCGCCCGTGGACACAACCTGCGCGAAACCAGCCAGGATCCGGCCGCCCATGCCGAGCTGATCGCCATCAGAAAAGCAGCCCGGAAACTGGGTTCCTGGCGGCTTCTCGATACAACACTGTATGTTACCCTGGAACCATGTACCATGTGTATGGGGGCCATCATCCTGTCACGCATACCCGCCGTTGTATTTGGTTGTTTCGACCCTAAAGCGGGTGCGGCCGGGTCATTGTTCGATCTCTCCAACGATCCACGTCTCAATCACACGGTCAGGTTGCTGCCACGCGTTCTGGAACTGGAATGCTCCACAATACTGAGCAATTTTTTCGCTGCCCTGAGAAGTCGCAAGCGAGCAGAACGCATGGTTGTACCTAAGTAGTACTGGCGTATTCTTCCGGCGTATTAAGATTGCAAAAGGATCTGTCCGCATCCGGGATGGAGCAAAACACTTCATTCGTCACCAGGGTGGTCCGTATTCGATCCAACAGGTTTAAAATACTCTTGTCATTATGCTCGATAGCCTGCTGGATGTCCGCCAGTATCGATGTGGCATAGACCGCATGGAGCGGTTCGCGCAGCCCTTCGTTGTTTACCGGTACGACGGCGTCGGCCTTGAGCGCATAGTTGCAGAGCAGTCTGACCAGGTCACTGTTGAGATGGGGCATGTCACAGGCTGTGACAAAAACTCTTTCACTGCAGCTGGCAGACAGACCCGCGTGCAAACCGGCAATGGAGCCGGCACCGGTGTAGACATCAGCCACCTTGCGACAAGGGATGAAATCGTATTCCTCGGGTGTGTTGGTTACAATAAGCACCTCGTGAAAGATCGCAGCCAAGGTATGGTAGACGCATTCGATCAGCGCTGTGTCACCTACCTTCAGCAGGGCCTTGTTCAGGCCCATGCGGCTGGATGCACCGCCGGCCAGAATTACAGCAGAGATGCCTTCTAGTTTTGCACCGTCCGGATACGGCTCTATCCGTTCCGGATGGCAGTATACCGTGAATTTACCACCTCTGACGTATCCCACCAGGCATATGCCACTCTGTTCGCATAGCTTGATCGCCATGTCGGTGGGTGAGGTGCGTGAGGCCATCAGTCGTACCCCCAGCAGGGCAGCTTTGGCTACCATTTCGGTCGATATTCTGCCGGATGTAACCAGCATGGTGTCGCTCAGGTCGATGCTCTTGAACAATGCTTCACCAGCTATGCGGTCGAGAGTGTTATGACGTCCCAGATCCTCGGCGTATAATAGCAGTTCACCCTGACGTCCGACGGCGGCCGAGTGAATACCCCCATGGCTTTTATACTGTTCGGCGTGACTGGTAAGGTGACTCATCAGAGAAAAAATATCGGCCGGCGGAATGAGTCGACACTCTTGCTGATGGTCACTGGTAGGGAGCGTATCGGGCATGGAAAAACTTACGCCGGTACCGCACCCGGATGTAAGAACAGGTTTCAGGCGCTCCGGCAATTCGCCTTTGATGCGTACGTTGGCGGTGCCGAACTCTTCGCAGACGCTGAACATCTCGAAGTCAGAAAGCTTCTGAACAAAATTCTGCAGTCGCAGGAAACCGGCTACCAGAAAACGGAGATCGTGGGGTGAGCCGATCAACGTGGCAATCTCGCGACCGTTGACAATCAGCTGCAGAGGGAATTCCTGAACCACATGCCCTGCTGTGGCGTGGAGGACGCTGTCATGGTAGCTGAATAATTTTCGAATCGGTTGCTTCATGCGGAGTCACCTGATAAAAAAAGGGGAAGCCGTAAGCCTCCCCTTGTGCATGGTGAAAGGGAAATGCGGGTTTATCCTGCCAGACCAAAAGTTTCATGCATGAGTCGGACGGCCAGTTCGGTGTATTTCTCGTCAATCACAACCGAAATCTTGATTTCCGAGGTGGAGATCATCTGGATGTTGATGCCGTTCTGGGCCAGTGCCGTGAACATTCTGGTAGCGACGCCGGCATGGCTGCGCATGCCAAGGCCGACGATGGAAACCTTGCTGATGTTCTCATCGCACACGACCTCTTTAGCATGGATTTCTTTGGCTACCTCGTTCGTGATCAGCTGGGACTGTTTGAGATCGGCCTTGGTCACGGTAAAGGTAAAGTCGGTCATACCGGCGGAACTGACATTCTGGACGATCATATCCACCGAAATATTCGAGTCGGAGAGTGCCGTCAGGATTCTGGCTGCGATGCCCGGTTTATCAGGTACTCCCATGACCGCAATTTTGGCCTCATTCTTATCGTATGCAATCCCTGAAACGAGAATTCCTTCCATATCTTTATCCTCCCTGGTAACCATGGTACCGGTGTTTTCATTCAAACTGGAGCGGACGTGCACGTCCACATTATATTTTTTGGCGAATTCAACTGAACGTATCTGCAGAACCTTTGCGCCCAAGCTGGCTAGTTCCAGCATCTCATCGTAGGATATTTTCTCCATTTTGCGGGCTTCTTTGCAAATGTTTGGATCGGTTGTGTAAACGCCGTCAACATCGGTATAGATCTCACAAACATCGGCCTTGAGAGCTGCCGCAATGGCAACAGCCGAGGTGTCGGAGCCGCCGCGACCCAGTGTGGTGACATTATTGGCTGCATCAATCCCCTGAAAGCCTGCCAGGATCACAATGGTTCCCTCTTTCAGGTCGGCCCTGATATTCTTGTCATCAATGCTTTCGATGCGAGCCTTGGTACAGGAACTATCGGTGATGATCGGGACCTGCCACCCCTGATAAGACCTGGCCTTATAACCAAGTGACTTGAGGCACATGGCCAGCAGACCAATTGTGACCTGCTCGCCGGTTGCAACCACAACATCATACTCGCGGCCATCGGGTATATCACAGATCTCGTTGGCCAAGGCAACCAGCTTGTTGGTTTCACCGGACATGGCTGAAACGACTACAATCAGATCATTACCGGCGTCATACGTCTTGATAATGCGTTTGGCGACATTCTTGATCCTGTCGGTTGTTCCGACTGAGGTGCCGCCGTACTTTTGAACTACAAGTGCCATACTGCTCTCCTTCGCATGATTTGGAAGAGAAAATTGTTTACGGATTCAGCTCTATAGCAGAAAAATGCAATGCAGGTCAAAGAAATTCTTCCCTGTTCACCAGTGACTTCAACTCGTCGATCAAGGTCTGCGTATCTGCATGGTCGGTAACCATCGTAATTTTCCGGCAATCATCGCCAAGGTGTTCGAAGGTGACCTTGATATGATCCGCCGGCAACAGGCCACCCAACCGTTCGGACCACTCGGCAATGCAGATGCCTTCTCCCAGAAAAAAGTCATCGAAACCGAGTTCCGAAATCTCATGTCCACTGGCCAGACGATAAAAATCGAAGTGATAGACCGGTACAGGGCCCGGGTATTCGTTCATGATGGCAAAAGTGGGGCTCGCTACCAGATGAATGCTTTCGGGGGCTGCCGCGGCCACTATACCACGCGTGAAGCAGGTCTTCCCACCGCCCAGGTCGCCAAAGAGTGCAACAAATGCTCCGCCTTTCAACAGGGAGCCGAGCTGACGTCCGAGGGTCTCGGTTTCGAGCGGAGAGCGGGTGATAATGATCACAGCAGACCTATGACCTGATAATGTTGCGGATAATGTCAATACGTGACACCATTCCCACCAGCTTGTCGCCATCAACGACAGGCAGGGCGTGCAGCTTGCGGTCGCTCATGGTGTCAGCCGCTGTGCTGACAGGATCGCTTGAAGTGACCGTGACAACATCCGTTGAACAGATCTCACCGACCGTCTGGGCAGTCATTTTCTGAAGTTCGCGTTCCAGGCTGCGCTCTCCTTCCAGGGGAATGACCCAGTCAAAGAGGGATATAACGGTCGGAATATGCAGGCTTCTGCCCTGTTCGATCAGATCCGATGCGGTGACGATGCCGGTCAGGCAACCGTTTTCATCCACTACCGGCAGACTGCCGAAGTGTTGCGATTCAAAAATCTGTGCCAGTTCCCGTATGGTGGTGTCTTTTGTGACCGTGACAACATCCGTCGTCATGATATCTGCTACCGTTTTCATGGTGTGTGATCTCCTTGTTAGTGAGTTGGAAGTCTTTTCTGCGAAATTACGGCAGAATATTACTTCGTTAACGTACTGTTCCTGGTTACCGCGGGAGTGGCTACAGGTCTCCAAATACGCTAAGATTGGAAATCAGGGTGTTTTTAAGTAACTTGTTGTAGGCATAGGGCAGCATCTCCAGAACATCGGTCGCGTTGATTCCGATCTCCCCTTTTTCTTCGGATACCATGTCCGCTGCGTAACCGTGGATGAACACACCTATTCGACAGGCATCCCAGCCGCTATATCCCTGACCGAGTAATGATGTGATAATGCCGGTCAACACGTCACCCATGCCGCCGGTCGCCATTCCGGGGTTACCGCTGCCGTTGATTGCCGCGGTGCCGGCGGGCGAAGCTATGATCGTCCTTGCTCCTTTAAGAACCAGATAAACTCCAAAGTTCCTGGCAAATTCCTGGGCTACGGAAATGCGGATCGCCTCTACGTCCGGGATAGATGTCCCCAGAAGGCGCGCCATTTCACCGGGATGAGGGGTAAGAACAACGGTGGCTGATTTTTTTCTCCGCAGCACGGTTACATCTTCAGCCAGTGCGTTGAGGCCATCGGCATCGATGACCAGCGGGAGCGCCACCGATTCGACGATGGTTTGGATCAGGGAGGTCGTTCCGGGGCGCCGGTCCAGTCCGGGACCAATGGCCACCGCATCCTTGCCCGGCAACTGTTTTTCGATAGTCTGAAAGGCGCTGCTGGTCAGGTAGCCGCTATTGGAGTCAGGAAGTGGCACGGTCATGACTTCGGTAGTTTTTATTTCAAGTATCCGGTGCAGACTTTCGGCGACGGCCAGCGTCACCAGACCGGAGCCTGCGCGTACGGCACTGTTGGCGGTCAAAGCTGCGGCACCGGTCTTGCCAAGCGAACCGGCGATAATCAGACAATGGCCAAATTGACCTTTATGGGCGAGCCGGTCCCGGCGCCGCAGCATCGGCCGGATGAAGTCGTCATTAAGAAAATCGTAGCCGGTGGCGGTATCCATTAATTGGTGCGGGATTCCGATGTCTACAATTACTAATTTGCCGGTGTGCTCGGCACCGGGATACAGAACATGCCCCAGTTTTGCAAACGCGAAGGTGACGGTGGTGGCGGCGCGGACAGCATCGCCGAGAACCCTGCCGGTTGTCCCATGGATTCCCGACGGAATGTCAACCGCCACAACCGGACGGCCTGAGGCATTGATCAGTTCGATCGCTTCCATGTATACACCGGCAATATTGCTGCGCAGTCCGGTTCCCAGCAAGGCGTCCACAATGACATCGGCCTGGAAGATATGCTCCATGTGCAGGGCCGGCAGCTGACCTTCGTGGGGGCAATAGTGGATGACGTCCTGCGACAGTCTCTCCAGATTTATGGCGGCATCACCGCTGATCTGATCACGTCCGGCTATGACATATACCTTGATATCCCAGCCTCTCTGGCCGAGCAGGCGCGCAATGACAAAGCCGTCGCCTCCGTTGTTGCCTTTGCCGGCGATGACAACCGCACGGCCTTTGACGCCGTAGTGCGCGATGATCTCATCTGCACAGCTGCGCCCGGCGTTTTCCATCAATTTCAAGCCGGGAATGGCAAACTCATCAATGGCACGTTTGTCAATGTCCTGCATGGTATGCGCTGTCACAACCTTCATAATGTCTCCAGAACAACCATGGCAATGGCATTACCGCCATCATGCGACAGCGACAGAAAGGCGTTGCCCAATCCTCGTGCCGCGAATATTTTTCGTGCTTGACCTGTCAGCAGCAGCCCCGGTTTGCCCAGGTCATCAAGGGTGACTTCTATCTCCAGCCAGGAGATGCCATCCCGCAATCCGGTGCCCAGAGCCTTCAAAAAAGCCTCTTTGGCGGCGAAACGGGCAGCGAAACAGGAGGCACTGTGCTTTCTGGATGAACAGAGCGCACGTTCGTGATCGGTAAAGAGCCGCTGCAAAAGGGCGGTGTTGTTTTGGTCAACAAACCGCTGGAATCGCTCTATGGCGACAATGTCCGTACCGATACCTGAAATCATGAATACTTGATCAGCTCAACCATGTCTTTGACCGCGCGATCAAGGCCCACCAGCATGGCGCGTGCGATGATCGCATGCCCGATGTTGTATTCTTCTATGCCGCCGATGGCAGCCAGGGCCTTGATGTTGACGTAATTTAACCCATGCCCGGCATTGACACCCAGACCGACCTTGCGGGCCAACTTGATGGCGGTGTCGATTGCTTCCAGTTCGATCTGCTGTCCTTTCCAGGTTGTTGCTTCAGCATAGGCACCGGTATGGATCTCGATATAGTCGGCCCCGGTTTTGTTGGCGGACTTGATCTGTTCCTGGTTTGGATCGACGAACAGGCTGACAACGATGCCGCCGTCATGCAGGCGTTTGATGGCATCGCTAATGGCTTTGAGCTGTATGATGACGTCCAGTCCCCCCTCGGTGGTCAATTCCTGGCGTTTTTCAGGAACCAGGGTGACCTGCTCCGGCTTGACCTTCAGGGCGATCCGAACCATCTCCTGGGTAGCGGCCATTTCCAGATTGAGCTTCGTCTTTACTGTCCGGCGCAAAATTTCCAGGTCACGATCCTGAATGTGGCGGCGGTCTTCGCGCAGGTGAATGGTGATCCCCTCGGCACCGGCCAGTTCCCCCAGGGCAGCAGCCGTAACAGGATCAGGTTCAATGCCGCCGCGAGCCTGCCGCACGGTGGCGATGTGATCAACATTGAGGCCCAGTCGTGCCATTATTTCTCCCCGATGTGTTTTTTTACGATATCACAAATTTCATTAGCCCAGCTGGTAATCTCGTATTTATCCTGCCCCTCGATCATGACGCGCAACAACGGTTCCGTTCCGGAGTAGCGGATCAGTACACGGCCTTCGTTGCCCAGCCTTTCCTCTACAGCGTGGACTTTGGCGGCAACATCAGGAATGGTCAGAATGTCCTTGCGTTCCCGGACCCTGATGTTTACGAGTACCTGCGGCAGCGCGATCATGATCTGGGCAAGTTCGGAGAGGGGTTTTTGTTCGCGTCGCATGACAGCCAAAAGTTGCAGAGCCGAAAGAATGCCGTCGCCGGTCGTGCTTGAATCCAGGAAAATCATGTGGCCGGATTGCTCGCCGCCTAAATTATAGCCACCTTTGCGCATCTCCTCAACAACGTAGCGGTCGCCAACAACGGTTTTAACGATCTTTCCGCCTGCCTTGCGGAGCGCAATATCCAGCCCCATATTACTCATGACCGTGGCGACCAGGGTCTTCTTCTTAAGCGTCTTGCGCTTGAGCATGTCGGTAGCGCAGATGGCCATGATATGGTCGCCATCCACTTCATTGCCGAACTCGTCGCATACGATTACGCGGTCGGCATCGCCGTCCAGAGCGATACCGATGTCGGCCCGATGCTGTTTGACCGCTTCGCTGATAATCTCGGGATGGGTCGAGCCGCAGCCTGCATTGATATTGGTCCCATTGGGTTGCACGCCCAGGGGGATTACTTCGGCGCCTAATTCCTCAAAGACTGCCGGAGCAACCTTGTAGGCGGCCCCATTGGCACAATCCAGCACGATCTTCAGGCCGGAAAGGTCCATCTCATGGGGGAAGGTGTTCTTGAGAAATACGATGTAGCGACCGGCGGCATCGTCGATGCGGTAGGCCTTGCCTACTTCGGTAGCAGTGGGCCGCAGGGTGTCAATCTTCTTGGACGCAATTAATTTCTCTATCTTCAGCTCGATCTCATCAGGCAACTTGAAGCCGTCGGCGGAGAAAAACTTGATGCCGTTATCCTGAAAGGCGTTGTGAGAGGCAGAAATGACCACCCCGGCGTCGGCTCGCATGGACGAGGTGATATTTGCGATGCCGGGTGTGGGCAAGGGGCCGACGATCAGCACATCCACTCCCATGGAACAGATGCCGGCCACCAGGGCATTTTCGAGCATATAGCCGGACAAACGCGTATCCTTGCCGATCACGATGCGGTGCCGGCGCTTGCTGCTGCTCTTGAATATATAGGCGGCAGCGCGGCCGAGCTGCATGGCCATCTCGATTGTCATGGGATGTACATTGGCAACGCCGCGCACACCATCGGTGCCGAAAAGTTTTTTCATGTAACCTCCAGGTAAGTAGTTCGCAGGTGTGCCGAAAGTCAGGTCTGGCGCTTGACAGCGAGCGCTTTTTTAAGAGATCTGCGCAATTCGCCATGCTCCATGTCGTAGGTTATTTTTGCATCATGTACGAGAGAAATCTTTCCGGTCTCTTCCGAAACTACAACTACGTAGCTGTCTGAAAGTTCCGATAGGCCGAGTGCAGCACGGTGCCGGGTTCCGAAGCTCTTGGCAATGTCAGGATTCTGTGAGAGTGGCAACAGACAGCCGGCCTTCGTGAGTTTGCCGTTTTCTATGATCACCGCACCATCGTGAATGGGAGAGTAAGGCAGGAAGATCGAGTTGAGCAGCTCGCTGGTAACCTTGGCCTCGATCTGGGTGCCTACGTTGATAATGTGATCAAGCGGAATATGACGGACCAGAACAATCAGGGCACCGATCTGTTTGTCGGCCATCTCCCGGAGCGCCTTGAGAAGCTCTTCGACGGTTTCATTGTCTCCTTCACCCTCGGATGATTGTGGAGATCGTTTGCCGAGTGCCAGCAGGGTTCGTCGGAGGTCAGTCTGGAAAATTACGGCCAGGATAACCGGGGTCGAAGCTGTCAGGATGCCCAGGATGCGAATCGGACCGGAAAGTTCGGTAACGTGCGCGAAAAATGTCAGCAACGACAGCAGGGACATGATCCCCAGCAGGCGCATGGCCACATCGCGTCTGATAACGTAGGCGCATGCAACTACCAATGCAGTCATCAGAAGCGTGTCTGACAACCCTGTCAGATCAGCTGGAATAGTCATGGCCTCATACCCGTAGGAGTGGTTTACGTGTTACCTGCTGCGATAGCGTGTGCCATGTCGGCAACATCACGCATCTCGCGTACATCGTGTACCCGCACGATGGAGGCGCCATTGGCAACTGCCAGAGCGACGGTGGCGGCTGTTCCGTGGAGACGCTGGCGTGTCTCCCGGTTGAGAATTTTGCCGATGAACGATTTGCGTGACGGCCCGACCAGGAGCGGCAAGCCGAGGCTCGTAAATTCACGCAGCCGGCGTAAGATCTCCAGGTTGTGTGCGGACTCTTTAGCAAAGCCGAGACCTGGGTCTATCGCTAGGTTATGCCGGTTGATACCAGCCTCTTCGGCCAAAACGGCCGAGTGCCGCAATGACTCCATGATCTCGCCGATCAGGTCGGTATACGCTGTATTGGTCTGCATCTCCTGTGGTGTGCCGCGCGTATGCATGAGGACAACTCCGGCGCCGGATTGTGCGGCTACTGCCGCCATCCGGAGGTCAAAGGTGAATCCGCTGATGTCATTGATGATCTCGGCACCGGCATCAATGGCAGCCTGTGCAACGCTGCTTTTCCAAGTATCGACCGATAGTGCGCATTGTACTTTGCCGGCCAACCCGGAAATGACCGGTACAATCCGCTTCATCTCTTCATCAGCCGCCACCGCCGGGGCACGGGGGCGGGTGCTTTCGCCACCGATGTCGATGATATCCGCCCCTTCTGCGGCCATCTCAAGGGCCCGATCAATAGCGCGTTGGGGGTTGAAAAAGAGATTGCCGTCAGAGAATGAGTCGGGTGTTACATTGAGGATGCCCATAATCAGAGGACGCTCCAGCGACAGGGAGCGCTGGGAGGTCCTCCAGGATTGCGGGGGGTGAATGGCGTGAGCCAGAATCCGTGTAAGGTCAGCTGCCAGGGCAGGAAGCCCAAAAGGTTGCGGGGCAAGTTTGTTACACAGTTTGTGAAGCTGTTTGTCGGTGCCGATCAGGATGACATCAGTGCTGTCGATGCTGCACGCAACGGTACCCCTGGCTACAGCTGCATCACCACCCACGGCAAGCATCTCCTGCTTGAGTATGTTGGCCTGACGGCATTGCAGGGCACGCAACTTTACGCACCGGGTCAACATCTTGGTGGACATCATGCCGATGCCACCCGAGTCAACGTTGATACGCCGCAGTTCCTGTTCCGCATCAAACGGGGAGGCGATCTGCAACATTCTCGCCTGGAAACTGCTCATCTTTTACGCCTGGAGGTCGGTATGCGGCTGAGCGTCCGCTTCTGCAGCATCCTGCTGCTGTACATGACCATAGATCGGTTTGCCGGCGGCAATGATTTCATCAACCTCGGCCCCGGTCAGGTTTTCTTTTTCGATCAGGCATTCGGACAGGTTGTGCAGATTTTGAAGGTTATCCTGTAAAATTGTATGAGCCTTGGCGTAACTCTCATCGACGATCCGCCTGATTTCCGTGTCGATTTCAACCGCGGTGGCTTCGCTGTAATTCTTGTGGGTGGACATTTCTCGGCCCAGGAAGATCTGTTCGTCCTTTTTGCCGAAGGAGAGGGGACCCAGTTTGTCGCTCATGCCCCATTCACAGACCATCTTGCGTGCCATTTCAGTGGCTTGCTCAATGTCGTTTCCGGCACCGGTTGTAAACGTATTGAAAATGATGTCTTCGGCGGCACGACCTCCCATTAGCACGGTAATGCGGGCCAACAGCGCTTCACGGGAATAGCTGTGCTTGTCTTCGATCGGTAATTGCATGGTGACACCCAGGGCGCGACCGCGCGGGATAATGGATACCTTGTGAATGGGATCGGTTCCGGGGGTTGTTCTGGCCACCAGGGTATGGCCGGCTTCATGGTAGGCCGTGCTCTTCTTTTCTTCGTCTGAAATGACCATGCTGCGCCGCTCGACACCCATCAGTACCTTGTCCTTGGCGCTGTCGAAATCAATGGATTCCACTATGGTTTTGTCTGTACGCGCCGCCAACAGGGCCGCCTCGTTGACTACGTTGGCCAGGTCGGCCCCTGAGAAGCCGGGGGTTCCACGTGCTATCACTGCCAGGTCAACATCGGGTGAGAGCGGCACCTTCTTGGCATGTACCTTGAGGATCATCTCGCGCCCCTTGACGTCCGGTCGTGGCACAACCACCTGACGGTCAAATCTACCGGGGCGGAGCAGGGCCGGGTCGAGAACGTCAGGACGGTTGGTGGCAGCGATCAGGATCACGCCCTCATTGGATTCAAAGCCATCCATCTCCACCAGCAACTGGTTGAGAGTCTGCTCGCGCTCGTCATGGCCGCCGCCCAGGCCGGCGCCACGGTGACGACCGACGGCATCAATCTCATCGATGAAGATGATGCAGGGGGCGCTTTTTTTGCCCTGCAGGAACAGATCGCGGACCCGGCTGGCGCCGACGCCCACAAACATTTCTACAAAATCAGAGCCTGAGATGGAGAAAAACGGCACCCCGGCTTCACCGGCGATGGCACGGGCCAGCAGTGTCTTGCCGGTGCCGGGAGGACCCATCAACAGAACCCCTTTGGGTATCCTGCCACCCAGTTTGGTGAATTTTTTCGGGTCCTTGAGGAACGAAATAATCTCGTTCAACTCTTCCTTGGCCTCTTCAATGCCAGCGACATCCTCAAAGGTGATCTTGACCTGACTCTCCGTCAACAGCTTGGCCCGGCTTTTGCCGAATGACATGGCTTTGCCGCCGCCGGCCTGCATCTGCCGCATGAAGAAGATCCACACCCCCACCAGCAGGATCAAAGGGAACCAGGAGATGAAGATGGAAAACCAGGAGAACTTTTCTTCATCCGGTTTGGCTTGGATCGCCACCTTCTTGTCAAGGAGCAATTTGGTCAAATCAGCGTCAGAGTTAGGTTTGTAGGTACGGAAATCTTTTCCATCCTTGCCGTCATACTTGCCGAAGACATCGTTGCCCTGAATGGTGACGGCGGTGATTTTGCCCGCTTCCACCTGGGTGATGAAGTCGCTGAACGAGATTTTGTCGGCGGTTGGTTTTGGCTTGCTGAACAGGTTGAACAGCAGGATCATCATCAGGCTGATTACCAGCCAGAGCGATAGATTTTTGTAAAACTGATTCACGTGTACCCCCGGCAATGTGTGCGGATTATGGCTTTGAAAATTTTACATAATTACCATATCGGAGGCTGAGATACAAGTCAATTGACGGGTGTGGCATTACACTGTTTCGTGAAACACAACCCTGATGATGCGAGCTGAGCTGGAGTCAAGGCACGCGTGCTGCGACCTGCGCAGGCCACATGCCCACATCAGTTCAGCTCCGCAGAATATGAGGGGAATCCGGCTGCGTTGCGATAGGGGGATCTTACTGTCAATAAAGAGGTTCTTGAGCTTCTTTCTTCCGGTCATTCCGAGCGGCTGGATGCGGTCGCCCGGGAGGAAGGTACGCACATGCCACGGAAAGGGGCATCTGTCGAGATCGAAGTAGGCGATATCTGCACTGGTTGTGTCGAAATCGGCGGGGCTTTGCGACATCGCAACCGTCAGCTGAGCGTTGCAGGGGAGTGGATATATCCCCGGGCCGGATATCCGGAGATCGAAATTATGATGCCGGGTGGTTTCCCTTGTTCTGAAAACAAGAGCATCGTACTCCTTCACGGCGACAACGCCATGAGGCAGGCTGATCTGCGAATTAGGTCGCGCCGATGCGGCCAGTCCGACAATGGCCTCGATGTGCTGGTAGTTGAACTGTTCCAGATTGCCATGCAGTCGAGACAGCAGCAAGCGGATGACTCGCCGCTGCAGGGCCAGCGGCTGTGCGCTCAGAAGTTTGACGCTGCAGGTTCTGCCCCGCGGCGATTCGGGGCAGATCTGTTCGGCAGCCTGTGCGGCCTGGTCATCCAGCAGCTTGTTCTCGGCGGACAGCAGGGAGGCCGTTGTTGCCAGGCATGACCGGACGGAGGGGTTGTACTGTTCCAGCAGCGGCAACAGTTCGTGACGGATGCGGTTTCGCAGGAAGGACCTGTCCGTGTTGCTGCCGTCTTCGCGCCAGACCAGGCCGCGTTCAGTCAGATAGGTCTCGATCTCAACCCTGGTAACGTTCAGCAGGGGGCGGACGTAGCCGCGCTCGTTTCGATAGGATATTCCGGCCAGTCCCGGCATGCCGGAGCCGCGCAGCAATCGCATCAAAACGGTTTCGGCCTGGTCATCGGCGTGGTGTGCCAGAGCAACCGCCGATGCCTGCCATGCCGTACGAAGCTCGTCGAAGAACGCGACCCGCGCCCGCCGCCCGGCATCTTCCAGATTGAGGCAACTTCGGCCGGCCATGGCCTTGACATCGATGCGCCGCGACTCGAACGGGATCTGGTACCGTTCGGCCAGACTTCGGCAGAATTCCTCATCAAGGTCGGATTCGGCGCCTCGCAGGCAGTGGTTGAGATGAGCGGCAACCAGGCGTAAGGGGATGCCGGGCAGATCGGCGAGCAGGTCGAGTAGTGCTGAGGAGTCTGCTCCGCCGGAAAGACCGATTATCAGCGTATCACCCGGGCTGAAGAGCTGCTGTTCGTGAACTGTGCCGGTGATGCGAGTGGCTAGGCTGGAAAGAGCTGTCGTCGCTACGCTCTCGTTCAGCGTAGAACTAAGCCTTGTTGGTGTGGAGGAGTACATTGAGTGCAAAACTGAGCAGGCTGAAAAGCAGGGCCGCCACGAAGGCTGTGCCGAATCCGGCTACCCGAAATCCATCAACCAGAGATGATGCCAGATAAAACATCACTCCGTTGACTACCAGAGTGAACAGACCCAGGGTCAGGATCGTGACCGGTAGGGTGAGCAGTATCACGACCGGCCTCAGGAAGGTGTTCAGCAGGCCGAGTACCAGTGCTGCCACGATCAGGTCGCGAAAGTGATCAATGTGGATGCCCGGAACAAGTTTCATAACGAAAAAGAGAGCCAATGAGTTAGCTATCCATGTAAGCAGCAGTCGTGTCATAGTAGTCGCCTGGCGGTTACAGCCAGCGCTTCCTCCTGAAATAGATAATCATGACTACCGCCAGAGCCAGCATGACCCACCACAACATGAAATAACCGTTGCTCCATTCCAGTTCCGGCATGTGCTTGAAGTTCATGCCATACACGCCGACCAGAAAGGTCAGCGGCATGAAGATGGTGCCGATCACCGTCAGAAATTTCATGACCTCGTTGGTGCGGTTGCTGATGCTGGAAAGATACAGGTCCAGCATCCCCGAGAGGAGGTCGCGATATGTTTCAACGGTGTCAATCACCTGAACGGTATGGTCGTAGACATCGCGGAAATAGAGGCGTGTCTCCGGAGACAAGAGGTGGCTGTCACCCCGTTCCAGAAACGAGACCGCTTCCCGGAGGGGCCAGACGGCCTTGCGCAGGAAGATGATCTCTTTCTTGATGGTATTGATTTCGACCAGGGTGGCTTTGTCGGGCGTCAGCGCCAGATCTCCCTCAAGATTGACGATCTGTTCTCCCAGATCCTCCAGGACGCTGAAGTAACTGTCAACGATGGCGTCGATCAGGGCGTAGGCCAGGTAATCGGCTGCCATGGCTCTGAGCTTGCCTTTGCCGTTGCGGAGACGCTCCCGGACAGTATCAAATACGTCGCCCTGAAGCCCCTCCTGGAAGGTGAAAAGATAGTCCGAACCGAGAATTATGCTGAGCTGCTCGGAGCTGAATTCTCCCGCTCCAATTGGCTTGAGCATGCGCAGAACAATAAACAGGTAGTGGTCGTAGTCCTCGATCTTCGGTCGCTGAACGGTATTGACAACATCCTCCAGAACCAAGGGATGCAGGGAATACAGTTCGCCCAGGTGGCGAATGACATCAATGTTGTGGACGCCTTCCACATTTACCCAGGTGACGCCTGAGCGCTCCAGGTGCGGCAGGCAGTCGTCAACTGACTGAAAGCGCTGTTCTACAAAGGTATCCTGATTATATCCAATCAGGTCGATGGTTACGTCTGCCGCAGGAGTATCGCCGATATGGACCATACTTCCGGGAGGCATGCCGGCCTTGATCGAACGCTTTTTAAGAAATTTGCGATGATTGTTCATCAAATTCCCAGAATATCAGCCATACGCAGCAGATCTTCATTCAGTTTTTTCTGGCCGCCATTGACAACCATTTCCAACAGCGTGGTGGTCAGGGACGAAGCCGACAGCCCGACCATGACACCCTTGGTGCCGTTCAGCAGCAGCTCCACCGCTTTGCGGCCGAAGCGGCTGCCCAGCAGGCGGTCGAAGACGGATGGAGCGCCGCCGCGCTGGTAATGTCCCAGCACGGTAACACGCGTTTCAAAGCCGACCGAATCCTTGATGCCGTCGGCGATCGACTGGGCATTGCCGGCCCCTTCGGCCATGATGATCAGGGCATTGGTGCGACCTTCTTCGTAGCGGCGGCGCAGCTGATGGCACATCTCCGACAGGTCGAATTCAACCTCCGGCACGATGGCAAACTCGGCCCCGGTGGCAATGGCGGAGGTGGATGCCAGGTAACCGGAGTTGCGCCCCATCACCTCGACAATAAAGGCCCGGTCATGCGAACTGGCGGTGTCCTTGATGCAGTCCACGGCATAGATGATGTTGTTGAGGGCGGTATCCACGCCCAGGGCCATGTCAGTGTAGGGGATGTCGTTGTCGATGCTGGCCGGTATGCCGATGACCGGAAAACCCATTTTATCCAGCGCCAGGGCACCGTTCAGCGAGCCGTCGCCGCCGATGACGATCAACCCTTCAATACCCTCTTTCAACAGGTTGTCCAGGGCCTTCTTTCGGCCCTCCTCGGAGCGGAATTCCTGGGATCTGGCCGATTGCAGGAAGGTACCGCCGCGCTGCAGCACACCGGAAACCGCCCGGGTATCGAGGACCTGAAAATCGTTTTTCAGCAGCCCGGCATACCCTTTATGGTAACCGATCATCTCGATATCGTTGGCAACCGCTGTGCGGGCTGCGGCGCGGATGGCAGCATTCATGCCGGAACAATCACCGCCGCTGGTCAGGATTGCAAGTCGTCTCATGAGGTACCCCGTGACGAACGTCTTGTGTACCGGTAAACCATGTAGCTGCCGATCAGGAACATGGGCAGACTCAGCAGCTGCCCCATCGAAAAATAGCCGTCCAGGAAGGTGCCGAGCTGGGCATCGGGCTGGCGGAAAAACTCGACGATGAAGCGGAACAGTCCGTAACCGGCCACAAAGGTCCACCCGGCTATGCCGGTGGCCGACGAGCGTCTGGCCGCAAATCGCACCAGCAGGAACAGAAACAGACCTTCAAGAAACGCCTCGTACAACTGCGACGGATGGCGCGGCACACCGCCGCCGCCGGGAAAGATCATCCCCCAGGGTACGTCGGTCGGTCTGCCATACAGTTCGCCGTTGATAAAGTTGCCCAGCCTGCCCAAACCCAGCCCGACCGGTGCACACTGTGCCGCAATGTCGATCAATGTGAAAAAGGGGATGTTCTTGCGGCGGGCGAAGATGGCAACGGCACAGAGGACACCCAGGAAGCCGCCATGGAAGGACATGCCGCCTTCCCAGACGGCAAAGACCCGCAAGGGATGCGCCAGGTAGAACGGCAGGTTGTAAAACAGTATGTAACCCAGTCTGCCGCCCAGCACGACACCCATGGCGCCGTAAAAAACCAGATCGGCCACATCGTCGTTGGTCAGCGGTAACTGCTTGCGGCGGGTTTCGGAGCGGAAGATGAGGTAGGTGGCGACGAATCCCAAAACATACATCAGCCCGTACCAGCGAAACTGGAGCGGGCCGATGCTCAAAAATACCGGGTCGATATGCGGAAA
>JAJXYO010000005.1 GCA_021780495.1 Deltaproteobacteria bacterium | reverse complement strand
CTGGGACTTCTTTCACTACTCAACCAGTTTCACCACTTTCAACATTCAACGTGAACCGCCGTGTACGGAACCGTACGCACGGTGGTGTGGGAGGACGGCGGGAGTAATCCCGCCTCCTACCCGATATGAACCTATGAAAATTCTGCTCTGCTACATATCCGGAATGCCGGACCGTCAGGACAAGTACATCAGTCTGTTGCCAACGGGAGTTTGTTCTCTCCAGGCCTTTTTGAGGGAGGCTGGCTTTGATGCAGTTGTTGCAAATTTCTCTGGGTGGTCTGCTGGCGATATCAGACAGCAGCTATCAGATGTAAAGCCTGATATAGTCGGTATCTCGCAGTGGACTCACAACCGCCATGAATCCATGGATCTTGCCGCGCTTGTCCGGAAAGAATCCCCAGACTGTACCATTATCATGGGTGGGGTCCATGCAACGTTTAGCGCTTCGGACATTCTTTGCCCGGGATCTCCGGTTGATTGCATCGTGCTGGGAGAAGGTGAAGAAACGCTTCTTGAAATAGTTCGCAACTGCCAATGCGGATTGGAATGGCGTGACATTCCCGGTATTGCTTGCCTTCGTGGCGAAAGTGTTGTTGTCACTTCCCCGCGACCACGCTTGAAAGATCTTGATCAACTTCCCATTGCTACCAGATATCTGGAATACTCCATCGCTGTTGACCTCCAATTGCAATCAGAGTTCATCATAACCACCAGGGGGTGTCCTTCTGATTGTCATTTTTGTAGTTCCCCGGAATTCTGGAGGCGCAGGGTGCGCTTCCGATCACCTGAAAACATTGTCAATGAGATGATGTATAACCGTACCCGGTACGGCCTGATCTACTTTTCCATTCGGGATGATACCTTCACCGTTGATCGTGACCGGACGATTGAGTTTTGCCGGTTATTGATTGATCGTCGCCTTCATGTTTTGTGGAACTGCCAGTCACGCGTCAATACGCTGGACGAGGAATTGCTGGTCTGGATGAAGCGAGCCGGCTGCGAGTGTGTTCAGTTGGGAGTCGAATCGGGTTCGCAACGGATCCTGGCGCAGATCGGCAAGTCAATAACTCCGGCCCAGGTTGAGCAGGCCGCCGGACTTGTCAGGAAGGTTGGCATCAATCTTTCCATCTACCTGATTACTGATATCCCCGGAGAGACAGAGGATGATGTGCGGCAGACCGTTGATCTCATTCGGCGTATTCGCCCGGATGACGGTTATGTTTCGCCTCTTGCTTATTTTCCGGGTACGCGACTGTTTGAAGAGGCGGTTGCAGCCGGGAGTGTCGAAAGGGATGTTTTCAAGAAAAGACCGGAAATTGCCCTGTATGCTGCCGATAAGCTCGGAATGAACTCCCGCCGGATCCTGAGATGCCTCGCAAATGGGGCATCAGAAGATGCGCAGCGTTTCCGGCAACAGAAACGATTGCTGGGGTATTGTTATGCAACCAATGTACTGGCAGGTGAGTTTTATCGGCAGTGCGGAGATTATGGAGCCGCAGAACGGGAATTCAGTGAAATAGTGGGCCGGGAACCTGAAAATCCTTGGGGCTGGTACTTGTTGGGTGAGTTATATGGTGAAATAGGCAGGGTTGCAAAGTCGCTTGAGTGTTATCGCGCTGTCTGTAAAATCGTTCCTGAGCATGGTCCGTCGCGTCTCGCTTTAAAGCTATAAAAAAAGCGGGGCCATGACAGCCCCGCTACGTGCTGGAACCAAAGAAAAATCCTATTTATCGATCCTGATGCCGGGAATGAATGAGATTTTATCAAAGGTCTTGTTCAGGGTCTTGCTCTGGAAGTTAGAGATAGGTGGCGTGTCGGGATATTCAATGCTATCTCCGACCTTCACCTTGATCTCTGGCAGTGCCAACCAAGTCTTTGCACCTTTTTCGTCAGCAGCTTCAACGTAGGTGTAGCCACCAGAATTCATGGTCTGGGTGACCTTGGCTTTTTTACCAACACCGGCTGGGATCTCCTGAGCTTTCATGCCTGCATGTGGATCTGCACCGGTAGTAGCGGCTGGCGTTCCAGCGGGAGTTGCCTGTTGTGGCGCTTCGGTTTTTGGCTTGTCTTTACACCCGGCAACGGCGAGTGCAACAATGGAAAGAAGTACTAATGCTGTTTTTTTCACCTGCGACCTCCTGATTTTTATTTAGCTTTCTACTTTTAGCATATTTGACCGTGATGATCAAAGAAAAAAGATTAGAGAAAATCGGCCGCTTGTCAAATAAATCTGTATTTGAATATACGGGGTCATGGTATACAGGACGCATCGCTATTTAATTGAAAAGATGCCGCATTCTTGAAGGCAAGAGTCCGGTATGTGGCTATGTTGCCGCGATTACTCAAATTCATGATCCAACCATTGCACCAATGGAATTACGTTGTTTATTGATACGGTTCTACGGTACTGAAAAGGGGGGTGTATGTTTGAATCCGCACAGATCGGCCACAAAATCAGCAAGGCGGAATGGAAGCAGGAAATTCCCGGGCTCCGCGAAGGGCTATTGGACGCCCAGCTCGACCTGCTGCAATCAAAAAAGATCCCGGTCATTATTCTGGTTGCCGGCGTGGATTGCGCCGGCAAGGGTGAGACCGTTAACATCCTCAACGAATGGATGGATCCCCGGCATATCGAGACTCACGCCTTGCGGGACTTGACTGACGAGGAGCTTGAGCGTCCACATATGTACCGCTACTGGCGGGTGCTGCCACCGAGGGGCAAGATCGCAATCTTTATCGGCACGTGGTACTCTACCCCCCTGATCGATAATGTATATGGTGCCATCAAGAATGCCGAACTCGACCAGCAATTGGAGCGAATCGTTCGCTTTGAAAAAATGCTCTGCAATGAGGGCGCTTTGATCCTCAAATTCTGGCTGCATCTTTCCCAGGACGAGCAAAAGAAGCGTTTGAAGCGCCTTGAAAAGGATTCCAATACCCGCTGGCGAGTGTCTCCCGTTGATTGGCAGCACTATAAGATGTACGACAAGTTTCGCCAGGTCTCCGAGCGCATGCTGCGACAGACCAGTACTCCCGAATCGCCCTGGATTATCGTCGAAGGTACCGATCCGCGCTACCGCTACCTCACTATCGGCAAGACCGTCCTCAATGCCCTGCGACAGCGCCTCGATACCCCGGAACCGCCGCAGCACGAAGAGCCGATTCCGCCGATCATGTCCGCTATTGATGATCTGTTGATACTCAGAACCCTTGATCTGTCGAAGAAAATTAAAAAAACAGACTATCAGGATGAGTTGGAGAGGTATCAGGGCAAGCTCAACCTGTTGACGAGGCATGCAGATTTCAAAAAACTGTCGATAGTAATTGTCTTTGAGGGGAATGACGCGGCCGGTAAAGGAGGCAGCATCCGGCGCATTACCCAAGCCCTGGACGCCCGTCAGTACCGGGTCATTCCGGTGGCGGCCCCTACGGAGGAAGAACGGGCCCAGCCCTATCTGTGGCGGTTTTGGCGGCATATTCCCCGCAAAGGGCGTTTTGCCATCTTCGACCGTTCCTGGTATGGGCGAGTACTGGTAGAACGGGTGGAAGGCTACTGTGCCCATACCGATTGGATGCGGGCGTATGGTGAGATAAACGACTTCGAAGAACAGATGCATCGTAAAAAGACATTGGTCATCAAGTTCTGGCTTTCGATCAGCCAGGAAGAACAGCTCCAGCGTTTCAAGGAACGTGAGAAGGTCGGCTTCAAACGCTTCAAGATTACCGATGACGATTGGCGTAATCGGGAGAAGTGGAATGAGTATGAACTGGCGGTCTGTGACATGATCGACCGCACCAGCACGGAAATAGCCCCCTGGACCTTGGTCGAGGCCAATGACAAGTATTATGCCCGCATCAAGGTTATGAAAACAGTCTGCGAGCGGATTGAGAATGCGTTGGGGAAGTAGTATGCAGCTGAATATTGCAGATGAAAACGCCCCCCGGGAAACCGGAGGGCGTTTTCTTTATCCCATCAACCCACTGCATCAGGGCCTGCTCCAGGTGAACGTGCCGGATCGTTCCTTCGAATACCGGTAGAAGCAGCGTCAGCGCAGACGGATGACGAAATTTCCTCGAAGGAGCCTGCGTTCAAGCCAGCTTCGTAACCATCTCTTCAGGAACAGACGGCAGACAGGGATGAGAAAGAAGAGGCCGATAAAGTCGGTGAAGAAGCCGGGGATCAGGAGGAGCATCCCACCCGTCAGGATGAGGGCGCCGTCGAGAATGTGTTCAGCCGGCAGACGCCCTGCCGCCAAGTCGTCACGTATCGCAACGATGACCCGGAATCCCTGTGACCTGGCCAGCCAGGCGCCGGTCATGGAAATGGCAAGCAGAATGGCCACGGTCGGGAGGGTACCGATCACGCGGCCGACCTTTATCAACAGCCAGATCTCGATGATCGGGACAAGGGCAAAGACGAGGAACAGGCGCAGGAACATGGTTACATCCTTTATGGTGTGGCAACAGATGTAGTTGATTGAACCGGATTCAGTCGGTGTTTACGGTCATGCCCTTATCCGAAGCGATAGACCCGCCGGCCGTCCTGATACAGCTCGATGGGTCCGTCCTGGGAGACCTTGATCACCTTGCCGAAATAGGAAGCGGCGCTGGCGGCTGTTGTCCGTCCCCCGCCGGTGACGACCTCCCGGGCGTGGGAGGTATCGAAGATGAAACCCGTCTCCATCAGCCTGCCCCCCTTGTTGAACACCGTCATGCCGTCGGCCGAGAGGATGCGCAGCAGAATCCCGGCCTTCTTCAGCTCGCTGATGGTCCGTTTCTTGACGCGGCCGGTCAGGAGCCGGCCGATCGGATCGTCGCCGCCCACCGAACCCTTCTTCAACAAGGCCAGTTTACGCGCCCCCTGGTTGTAGACCAGGATTACGGTGCCGTGTCGCTCCTTGGAGAGGGCATAGACTGTCCAGAGCAGCTCGTCGATGGCCTCGGCGTCGATGCTGCCGGCCAGAAACGACCGGAAGATGTCCGGGTCAAAGATGGCCCAGGCACCCTTGCGCAACACCAGCAGCCTGGCCGGGCTGATCAGCACCTCGATCTCGGAGGCATCGTTGACCGTTACGGCGAAGGCGCCACGGCCGGCGCGCCGGACCACGGAAAAGATCTCCCGCTGGGTCAGCCGTTCAATATCGGTGTGCAGCACGGTCGGCGAGGTGCGCAGGACGCCGGTTACCTGCATCTGGATGTTGGCGACAAAGAAGAGGTTGGTGCCGTCGACGAAGCGGTAGGGCAGGGGGTTATGGAAAAAGGTGGGGGATATGTCCTCATGGGGCTGCAGCGGGATCAGGTTGTGGTGCCGCTCCCGCACCAGCTTGCGCAGCAGGGGCAGCGTGGTGCGATGCACGATGAAGCCGGACGTAGCCGGTGTACCCTCGTAGCGCTGGTAGGAGAGATTTTTCATCAGCTGGATCAGCTGCTGGATCGGCCAGAACCCCTTGCGGTGATCGCTCCGCAGCGAGCGGGCCACGGCGATATCCATGATCGAGGCCAGGAGTGCCGTGCGGAACTGGGCCGTGAACCCTTCTTGCTGAAAGCCGCTGTACAGGCCCGAGAAGGCGGCCAGCAGCTCCCGGCAAAAGGCCGTCTCGCTGCGGGTGAAGGAGAGTATCCCCCGCCGGGCCATGAAGCAGTAGGTCTGCTCTTCGATGGAGACGATCTCGCGGATGGTGTTCTCATCAGCCGGGATCTCGCAATTGCCGGGCAGCAGGTCTACAGACGCCCCGCCCAAAAATGAGCTGATATTCCCTCTGATGGCGTCGAATACGGCAATTGGCATGGTCGGGCTCCGTTTAAGACTACGTCCTATTCTTCGGTTTGAAGATCAAGGTCAATTAAGGGAAATCAGTCTGACGAACAGGCGCTCACCGGCACGCAGCAGATAGAAGAACAACTCGGCCAGCGGACGTTGATCGAAGGCGATGTAAGGGTGTCTGATGTAGCAGGGACGGGTGCCGGCGACCAACGCGGCCAGGCAGCCGGTCAGCAGCCGGTCATCGACCATCAGGATTCGGGACAGTGGGATCCCGGCGAGCTCCCCTGTTTTGTTGAGGCCGTCGGGAAACGGTTTTTTCCGGACACCTGAAATGAAACGCATGGCAGGGAAGTGCCCGGCAAACCATTGCTTGCGCCCTGCGGTTGGCTTGTTGGAGAGGATGAAGATTCGTTCGCCGCCAAAGATGGATTCACACTGTTTCAGCCACTCGATTGCCTCGGCGCGCGGTGCTGGTGCGCCGTGGTGGGCCAGAACACCGTCAAAATCCAGAGCCAGGGCCAGGATTCCCGAAGACTTCAGAGTATCGGGGTTGAGGTCCAGGATGCAGGTGTTGTACGGCGTAGTATCCAAGATGCTCCGCAGATGACGACGGTGCTGGATGCCGAGGGAAAAGCCGGCCAGTATGTGGGAGCAGGCGCCCATCGCTCAGTTCTGCGACTGCTCTTGCTGGGCGCGTGAAACCAGGTAATAGACGATCCCCAGGATCAGGAGGGTGCCGGCCAGGAAGGCCTGGGTGGTCAGGTCGTCTTTGCGCAGGGTAGAGATCAGTATCTCGCGGATCATGGCCACGATGATCACGCCGATGAAGACCAGGATGTTGAACTTGCCCCCTTTCAGGTTCTTGATCTCGTTGTCCATCAATTCGATCATCATCCAGAGGATCAGCAGTTCGCCCAGGGCAGAGAGAATGCCCTTCTCCATATCTCCCTCGAAGATATGTATGATATCCCAGCCAAAGAGGAAAACGACCGAGATGGAGACACCGGCCAGGGCCAGTACCAACGCCAGGTTGAGACCGTAGGTGAAGCGCTCGGTGGCCTTGATCAGGAACGACTCCACCTTGCGGGAGAGAAAGACCTTCTTCATCTCCTCCTCGCGGTAGGAGGAACTCATGACGTCCAGATGCATGTCGAGCATCTTCTCCGTGGCTTCGCGCAGGATACGGCGTTGCTCACGATCGGAGTAGTTGCTGTCGATCAGGTCCAGCAGAAAACGGCGGATCTGGTTCATGGCTGCATTGACGAAATGGACATTGAGTCCGGCCTTGACGTGGGCGTTGCCGATGCGGGCCAAGTGGCTCAGATAGTGATTGTCGTAGGCGCCGTCGAACAGCGACAGGAACCAGCGATTGTGCATCTCGCGCAGACGGGGCTGGTTGCTGCGCGAGAGGATGGCGGCGGTTTCGGGCAGGCCGTACAGGTAGTCGTAGAACTCCCTATTGAATCGATCGAGGTGCTGTATCGCCAGTGGTTGAAACGCCTTCAGCAGTTCGGCGTCGTCATCGCTGAAGCGGTAGTGGTCCTTCAATTCCTGCATGGATATCATCCGTCATCTCCCGTATTTGTATGCCGCAGCGCAGGTGCCTTCACTGGAAACCATGCAGGCCCCCACGGGCTCCTCCGGCGTGCAGAGCCCGGCGAACAGCGGACAGTCGAAGGGCGATAGCTTGCCCTTCAATACCTCGCCACAGCGGCAGGCCGGATTTTCCGTTCCCTCGGTCACGGGAAGATTCAAGACATGTTCGGCATCGAAGGTGGACAGCTCGGGGCGGATTCGCAATCCACTGCCCGGCAGCACCCCCAGCCCGCGCCAGGTGGTGTCACAGGGGACGAACACACGTTCCAGGATGGCCTGCGCCTTGGGGTTGCCCTCCCAGGTGACCGCCCGTTTATACTGGATCTCGACCCGGCTCTCACCAGCCAGAATCTGGGCCAGGAGCATCTCAATGCCTTGCATGACGTCGGCCGGTTCGAAGCCGGTAACGACACAGGGGATGTGGAATTTCTCTGCCAGCGGAGCGTAGGCCTTGCCGCCAATAACCGTACTGACATGAGCCGGGCAGAGATAGCCGCTCAGGTTCAGTTGCGGATCGGCTGTCAGAATCTCCATCGGTACCGGCATTGTTTTGTGGGAGGCCAGTACACAGTAGTTGGACAGGCCCTGTCGGACGGCATCCAGGATGCTGGCGGCAACCGCCGGGGCGGTGGTCTCGAAGCCGACCCCCAGGAAGATCACCCGGCGTTCGGGATTGTTCTTGGCCAGGGCGACCGCATCCAGCGGTGAATATACGATGCGTATGTCTGCGCCCAGGGCCCGTTGTTCCATTAACGACGAGCTGCTGCCCGGGACGCGCAGCATATCGCCGAAGGTGGCGACCATATTGACAGGGTCGGCGGCGCAGGCCAGGGCTGCGTCCACATATCCCACCGGCGTCACGCAGACCGGACAGCCCGGGCCGGACACCAGGCGCACGCCCTCCGGCAGAAGCGAGCGGATGCCGTATTGGTAGATTGACATGGTGTGAGTGCCGCACACCTCCATAAAGCTGACTGGATGCTTCAAATGCCGGGCCATGCGGCGGATATTGTCGGCCATGATGGAAACCAGCTTGCGGTCGCGGAATTCATCCTGAAACTTCATGCCATGTCCTCGGAGGAATAGATCTCCTTCATCAGGCGGATCGTCTCCTCGGCGTACTCCTCATCCAGCCGCGATATGGCAAACCCGGCATGGACAATGACGTAGTCGCCGACCGTGACCTCCTCGCCCAGCAGCATGATATTGGCTTCCTTCCGGACGCCGTCTACCTCGGCAACGATGCTGTCGCCGTCCCTGCTTATGATCTTCATCGGTACGCCAAGACACATATCAGATGTTTCTCCTTGTCTGCCAACCCGCTATTGCCACCTGCCCGAGCGCGATGCAGCCGTCATTGGGCGGTGTTACCCTGTGAGTGAATACCTGTAACCCTGATTTTGTCAAGCCAGTATACACCATCTCCGTCAAAAGACGATTCTGGAAAACACCGCCGGACAAAACAATCCGGTCCCGTCCCGAAGCCCTGGCGATGTGTTCGCCTGCTTCGATGGTTGCCCGTGCGACCGTCGCATGGAAGCGGTAGGCGAGTGTGGCAGGGGCCACACCGCTCTGCTGGGCGGAAAGTAGCACCGGAAACAGGGGGGTGAAATCGATTTGTATGGGGCCTTGTGCACACGGTATGATGGTACAGGGAAATGGCTCACCAGAGCCAGCCGCTTCTGCCAGTGCTTCCAACTCGATAGCGGCTTGCCCGTCATACGACACATGCTGTCGCACATTCAGGATGGCAGCCACTGCGTCGAAGAGTCGCCCGCAACTGGATGTCAGCGGGGAGTTGAGGCCTTTGTCGAGCATGCCGGCAAAGATGTCATGTTCTGCAGCAGAAAGCTGACTGACAATGGGGTGATCCAGGGTCCGCGCTCCCTGGCCGTATGCCAGATACAGATAGGCCAGCGCAATGCGCCACGGTTCACGCACGGCTGCATCGCTTCCGGGCATGCGGACCGGTTTGAAATGGCCGGCCCGCAGGAAGCCGTCGTAGCCGCCAACCAGAAATTCGCCACCCCAGATGGTGCCGTCCGTACCATAGCCTGTCCCGTCGTAAATTATGCCGATCACCTCGCCTGTCAATCCATTGTCAGCCATGCAGGCTGCCAGGTGGGCATGATGATGCTGAACCCTGGTCAACTGAAGCCCGGATTCCACGGCATGGATCGAAGAGAGGTAGTCCGGGTGGCTGTCGCAGGCCACACCCTCGGCCGATATCTGCAACAGCCCGGACAGGTGTGTGATTATATGACGGAATGAGTCATATGTTGATTCGTTTTGCAGGTCGCCGATATACTGGCTGAGAAAGGCTTGCCGCCCGTTGGCAAGACAGATGGCATTTTTCATTTCAGCGCCAACGCCAAGGATTGGCTGGACTTCAAAAGGCAGCTGGATAGCCCGTGGCGCGTACCCTCGCGAGCGGCGGTAAAAGAGCGGTCTGCCCTGGAAAACACGTATGACCGAGTCATCGCAGCGGATATGTATGGGGCGGTCATGGGACAGAAAGAAATCTGCGATACCTGACAGGCGTCGCAGGGCGTCGCCCTCCTCAAAGGCGATCGGGTCATCCGAGCGGTTGGCGCTGGTCATCACCAGCGCCGTGAAGTTGCCCAAGCGCAGCAGCAGGTGGTGGATCGGCGTATAGGGCAGCATCAGGCCCAGCCAGCCGTTGTCGGGGGCCACCAGCGGCGATACCGGGCAATCCGCGCTCTTGCGGACAATCACGATCGGGCTCTCCGTGGAAGCGAGCAGCCGCTCTTCGATATCTGTAAGCTCGGTTATTCTGCGGGCGGTGGCAAGGTTTGCAGCCATAATGGCAAACGGTTTTTCATCACGTTTCTTGCGCAGCCGCAGCCGTTGCACCGCGTCATTGTTGCAGGCATCCACTGCCAGGTGAAAGCCGCCGATACCTTTGATGGCCAGTATGGCTCCTGTCTTGAGGAGGCCGATGGCCCTGGCAATGATAGCGGCGTTTTCGTCAGCTGTGCCAGGAGCGGTGGTTTGTAACGAGTGTGCGTTTCCCGCGTTGTCCAGCAGTCGCAGCCGGGGGCCGCAGGTCGCGCAAGCCAGCGGCTGGGCGTGAAAGCGCCGGTCGGAAGGGTCGTGGTATTCCTTTTGACAGGCCGGACAGAGCGGGAACCCGGCCATGGTGGTTCTTGGCCGGTCGTAAGGGGTGCCGGTGATGATGCTGTAGCGGGGGCCGCAGTTGGTGCAGGTGATAAAGGGGTAGTGGTAGCGGCGGTCGTCGGGGTCGAAGAGCTCACGCAGGCAGTCGTTGCAGAGGGCGGAGTCGGGCGCGATCCGGATGTCCGGTTCGCCATCGGCGCTGGGGCGTATGGTAAAACCCCGCTCCTCGTTGCCCTGCATCTCCTGGACGGTTATGGCAGTGATCACCGCCAGTGGCGGGGCTTCGCTGGAAAGCCGTTGGCTGAAAACAGCCAGTCGTTCAGTCGCCCCTTGAACTTCGATCTCGACCCCGGCCGGGGTATTGCGGGTCCAGCCGGACAGGTCCAGTTCATGCGCCAGGCGGTAGACGAAGGGGCGAAAGCCGACCCCCTGCACGATGCCGCTGATATTGTAATGTCGGCGGGTCAGCGACATAGTTACACCATGTTCCAAGGTATGGCCATGACATCCTCAGTTATCCAGTATGGTCGCTCCACGGCACAGACAACGGCGCCATTTCCGATGGGTGGGCAGCCTTGAAAGCAGCTATGCCCGAGACATCGCGTCGGAAAGGATTGGTGGATAATTTGAATTCAAACGGAGAAAGAGTATTATCCTTTTCCAGCAGCAGGTCAATCTCCGCTCCGCCAGATGAACACCAATGATTCAATTTACTTTGACGAGATGTGTATTGATGTGTATAAATAACTTATGACCAGTAAAGAGATCATCAAGCGACTTGAAAGCGAGGGCTGGTGTTGTGCCGGTGGCAAAGGCGACCACCAGAAGTACAAACACCCCTCGAAAGCTGGTCATGTGGTGGTGCCACATCCACGGAAAGACATGGCAACCGGAACCTTGCGGAACATTTACCGTCAAGCTGGTTGGGAATGGAGATAAAATGTTATACCCCGCATATATTCACGTTGGAGACGATCAACACGCCCACGGCGTAACTATTCCCGACTTTCCCGGTTGTTTCTCAGCCGCCGACGACTGGGAGGACTTGCCACGTATGATCCAAGAGGCCGCCGAAGTCTATTTTGAAGGCGAAGATATACCCGTACCGGCACCAACATCATTAGAACAATTGACCGCTAACCCCGAATATCAGGGAGGGGTATGGCTCTTGGTAGACATTGATCTTGCCAAGCTCAAAGTTAAAGCAAAGCGGGTGAATATCACCATGTCGGAAAATCTTCTGCAAGAGATCGACCGTTATGCCGTGCAGTATCACATGACTCGTTCCGGTCTATTGGCCCAGGCTGCAGGCCAATATATTCACCGCAAACAAGCAGCTTAACTTTTATTTTCTGAATACAACGAGTACGCTGTTAAAGTGTTAAAGCGCTTGCCACGCTAACAACGGTTCGGAAAATCACCTGACAGCCTTTTGGTCAGGTGCATTTTTCTGGTTATGCATCCAGTCTTTCGGTTCAACCACTCCTGATATTGAGCCCTGTCTTTATCAGATACTTTTTCTCGCTCGCTCTCAGGCATGGTTTGCAATTTGTTCCATCTCTTTGACGTAAGCGGATATTCAGCCTTTGAGATGATTTCTCGCCAGTATCCAGATGCACTTTCCAGTTCGTCTTTTAATCTTGTCATGTTTCCGTCCGCATTCTTCAGACACGCAAGAACAACCCGCTCCTTTTCGCGAACTTCTACCAACTCGATTAGATGTAAAATCTCATCGACATCTTCCGGTGAATGATCCCTGCGCACTATACGTTCAATGTCTTGCTCTGTGACTTGGGAGGTATGCTTCATTTAAGCACCTTCGATTCTTTCGCATAACGTCTCAAAGCGCCAGCGGCGGAACGTCAGCGGAGACTGCTGTCGCCGCTGGTTATACTCCACGCTCTTGCCGCATACCATCTAGGATTGCGTTTTTATGATTTTGTATTGACTGCGCAAGCTCGAGAAAACTAGGGACACTCCCCGGTTTTCTTTTTAGGCCGCCCAGGTTTCTTTGGCTTGAGTACTTGATTCAATCTAAATTCCAGCATGTCCACGAAAGATTCCGATCCAAAAGGCCGTCCGGAGTTAGTGGCCTTGCGTATGGCGCTATCCGTTTCTTCATCTTCAAAGGCCACAAATTCCCGATACGCATTGTGATCCTGTGGTGGAAGCCAAGTATCTGCCGCAAGCAGTGGGTCATGTGCGCCTGACACATGGGCTTTGGCGCTGGACCACTGAAACCCTTCAACATTCGTAGCAAGTCCTGCCTTAATAGGGTTGCGCTCGATGTAGCGTGCGACTGCCCTAAGATATTGCTCGTTTTCGACTACACAAGAAAAAAAACGATTTTGCCAGATGCGGCCTGACTGCTTAAGCTTTCGATTGAGATACTGGGTGTACATCTGGTTAGCAAGGCCGATACCGCGCGACAGGGAGGTTTCCGTCTCGGGCACGGCGAGCAGATGAATATGGTTGTTCATCAGGCAATAAGCCCAGATCTGTACATGATGCTTCTGAGTGTAGCCTGCCAGCAACTTCAAATATGTCTGTCGGTCCTCATCATCGAAGAATACCATAGCGCGGTTGTTGCCTCGTTGCGTGATGTGGTGTGGGTAACCGGGTGCTATGATGCGGGCTATTCTTGGCATGGGTGAGATAGTACCGTTTGATTTTCATGTTAGCAACAGAAATATGGGGAGTGTCCCTAGTTTTCCCTAGTTTTCCCTGATTTTTATGTTAGCAACAGAAATATGGGGAGTGTCCCTAGTTTACCCAGCAACAGAAATATGGGGAGTGTCCCTAGTTTACCCCCAGCCTTATCGGGCGGTCGGCGTCCATTTTTCTGGTTGGTCGCTCACTCCGCCAGTCTCAGGTGGCAAACTCTCCGCTACTCAATACACCTGCTAAATGCTAGACGAATGGCATCTCCAATTTCTGCCATTGAACTATTGACAGGAATTATCACGTTCTCAATCCCATCCCTTTTGTCTACTCCCCAGCTTTGAAGCTTTTCATGTCGTGTTGGATAAATTGTCAAAAGACCGTCAAAACTACTAATTGAGCAGTACTTCATATTTTTGTACAGTGCCCCCTTACTTTTGTAAGCGTAGCGTTCCATTACGTTTTTATCCCAGTCTTCATTACGATTCTTTTCATGTTCGTCAAGTGCTCTGGCATCTTCGAGTGACAAAAAGCGGCTCTTCGACAGTGCTTCCATTACAATACTTCCAAGTAATTCATTTGCTGCATCAATTGGAAGAAAGTGTTCTTCACAAGTAGGATCAGCTCTAAGTAGACGGTAACCCGAATAGGTGTAAATATTTATAAATTCATTAGTTGCGCTAATTCCAGCGGAGTTTTTCCAAATTGGCTCTTTAATTGTTTGAATTTGTTTTTTCTCCTTGAAAAAACCGGTCAAGGCTGAAAAACAGTCTCTAAATTTATTCATAATATTCTCACGATCAACTCGTTAATAGTGGCACCCCTATATAAGGAACTTGTTCCCTATATAAGTAATCGGTTGCCTATATAGGGAGCTTTTGGGCTCCTTATATAGGTAACTTGATACATATTCACCATTGTTTTAATCATGGGTGGCAGCAGGTCACCTTAGCTTTATGCACTTATCCAAGCCCACCTTCCCCCGCGCAACCAACCCATCCGCTCCCCAAGACAAACAAAACCAAACCAAGAAGCCCTGCCAGAGAGCAGTAACGCATATCGATCCGGTCTGATTGCCATAGCAGATTTTACCCACTTTAGCCATGATTTTAAACTTCCATTAAGGCAATCTCGGCGATAAACGGTTTGGAGGGGAGGGCGGCACGCGGATGAAACAGGGGAAAACGTGTGCTCGTTGGATCAAGCATTTATACCGTCGCGGACGTAGAGCCTCAGGCCGGATAAACACCAACATCATGACCGATCGTCACGGCAAAAAGCATCTGACGTGGACATTGTTGTTGACGTGCTACGAATAAGTACTCTATCCGATTTTTGTCCTGGCTGTCAGCCAGTGGTACCACGCATCCATCCCCTCGCCGCTGCGGGCGGATACCTCGAAGATGGTGATGGCCGGATTTACCCGGCGTGCATACGCCTTGCATTTCTCAACGTCAAAATCCAGGTAGGGCAGAAGATCGGTCTTGTTGAGCAGCATAACGGTCGAGTTATGGAACATCTGGGGATACTTGAGCGGTTTGTCTTCGCCCTCGGTGACCGAGAGGACCGCCACCTTGTGGTGTTCGCCCAGGTCGAAGGCGGCCGGGCAGACCAGATTGCCGACGTTCTCGATCATCAGAACGTCCAGACTGTCCAGGTCAAAACCATCGGTGCCGTGCATGACCTGGTGGGCATCCAGGTGACAGCCCGCACCGGTGTTGATCTGGCGCACCGGCACCCCGGTGGCGGCAATACGTTGCGCATCGTTGTCGGTCTGCTGGTCGCCTTCGATCACGGCAAAAGAAAGTTTGCCGGACAGGTCGCGCAGGGTGCGCTCCAGCAGGGTGGTCTTGCCGGAACCGGGCGAGCTGACCAGGTTGAGGACAAAGATGCCTTTGTCTTTGAACAGGGCGCGGTTGAAGGAGGCCAGTCTGTTGTTCTTGGCAAGGATATCCTCTTCGATGGCGATGACGGTACGTTTGCCTTCATGATGGCCATGTTCGTTGTCGTGGTCATGGTCATGCGCGTGATCGGGGCCGCAGCCGCAGGTGGTGCACATAGTGGTTTCTCCCGTAGGGTATAAATAAACTGATATTTAGCAGCTTCTACCCGGATACGCAAATAACTCCGTCAGGAAAACTGCAGCTGATGCAGGCGATAGTAGAACCCCTGCAAGTGCATGAGTTCCTGATGCGTGCCCTCCTCCATTTTCCGGGCGCGATGGATAACCACGATGCGGTCGGCATCCTGGATGGTGGAGAGGCGGTGGGCGACCACCAATGAGGTGCGTCCCTGCATGAGCGCCTTGATTCCTTGCTGGATCATCTGCTCCGAGGCCGAATCGACGCTGGCGGTGGCCTCGTCCAGCACAAGGATTTCGGGGTTGAAGGCCACGGCCCGGGCAAAGGATATCAGCTGCTTTTCGCCGGTGGAGAAGTTGTTGCCCCGTTCCCTGACCTCTTCGGCGTAGCCGAGAGGCAGCTGTTCGATAAATCGGTCCGCTCCGACAATAGCGGCCGCCATGCGGACGCGTTCGCGTGCCAGCTCATCCCCCAGACAGATGTTGAATTCAATGCTGCCGGCAAACAGGCAGGGATCCTGAAGAACGATGCCGATGCGCCGCCGCAGGGCAGGCAGGGGCATCGTCTGTATGTCCGCGCCTTCGATCAGGATGGCGCCGTTGTCGATCTCGTAGAGTCTGGTAAGCAGGCGCGTGATGGTTGTCTTGCCGCCGCCGCTTTCACCGACCAGAGCGATGCGTTCGCCACGCCGGATAATCAGATTGAGGTCATCCAGGGCGTTGTTACTGTCGTGGTAGGCGAAGGAAACATTGCGGAACTCGATCAGGGGCGGGGCTGTCGTGTCACCCGCGGTGAATGGACCGGAGCGCTGCCGGGAAACTGCCGGCGGTTGGCTGCTCAGTCCGGCGGTGCCCTGCCCATTGAAGGGTACGGCAGCAGACGGTGTATCCAGGAGAGCAAATATCCTCTCCAGAGCAGCCATGGCGCCCTGCATGACCGAGTACTTGCTGGAAAGGTCGCGGATGGGGGTGAAAAATTTCTCGATGTATTGGATAAATGCCACCAGCACACCGAAGGTCAAGGTCCCTTTGACGATTTCTCCGCCACCGTACCAGATGATCAGCGCCACAGCGATCGAGGAGAGTGCCTCGACGATGGCATACAGTGAGGCATCCCAAAAGATGACCGGCATATTGGCGTCGCGGTAGGAGGCATTCAATTCAGTGAAGCGCCGCTCTTCATCCGTTTGGCGGTTGAACGACTGGATGATGGAGATGCCGCCGATGCTCTCTGCCAGGAAGGCGTTGAGCCGTGCCAGGCGGGCCCGTACCTCGCGGAATGCCTGGCGCATGCGTCGCCGGAAGGTATAGGCCACATAGCACAAGAACGGCAGCACGGTGAATGTTACCAGCGACAGCTTGGGATTCATCCAGAGCATGATGGAAACGATACCGGCCAGGAGCAGGATGTCGCCGATGATGGTGATGATACCCGAGGCGAACATTTCACCCAAGACCTCGATATCGCTGGTCAGGCGGGTTACCGCGCTGCCGGTCGGCACGCGGTCGAACCAGGACACCGGCAGGTTGATGACATGCCGGAACAGTTCCTCGCGCATGTCGGCCATGACCTTCTGGCCGACAGACTGAAGCAGGAATACCTCCAGGAAGGAGAGCAGTGACTCAAGCACCAGGATGCCCATAAAGGCCAGGGCGATGCTGACCAGCCCCTCCGGTTTGCCGGTGGTGATGTGTTCATCGATGGCCAGCTTGATGAGCCAGGGTTGGGCCAGACGGCAGGCGGCTACCAGCGGCAGGATCAGCAATACGAGCGTGATTGGTGTGCGGTAGGGAAGCACATAGCGGCTAAAACGCGCCAGGATGCGTGTGTCGTAGGCTTTGCCGGCGATCTCTTCTTCATATATGCTGCCGTGGCGCATTGCAACTCCCGTTTGAGAATGCCCTGACGATAGCAGAAATATATGGATTTGTGAAATGTTGTCTCCGGCCTTCACGCCTCGGCTCTGTAAGATGCTTGTACAAAATTATCTTGATTTATTATTTGGGGGATAGTATTGTTTACTACAACAGTACGCAATTAAATATTTCTTGATACACGACAATACTAAACTATCCGCGAGGATAGGACAGAAAACCTACGGGTCTCACCGAGATAGCCGGGTCGCCGAAATATCGATCAATCGATGCGAGACGCCCGGTTATTTTCATATCCAGGGCGGGAGTACAATTTACGAAAGGAGCTTTCGAATGAGTATGTTGTTCTAAGTTGCAGGCAGATGCCTGGAATACTGGATACACGACAATACTAAACCATCCGCGAGGATGGGACGGAAAGCCTACGGGTCTCACCGAGACAGCCGGGTCGCCGAAATATCGAACATATCGATACCACGCCCCCGGCTTTTTCATGTCCAGAGCAGGGGTACTCACCACGGACAAAGGAGAGATTGCATGAAAGAACAGTTCCGATGTATTTTTGTAGTGCTGGCGTTATTTGCCCTGACACTTTCAGGATGCGGTGGCGGAGGTGGCGCAACCACCGGACCTGCTGCCGCCAAGATGGTAACCGGTGTGGCAGCCACCGGAGCGCCTGTTGCGGGTGTGGTGATGCTCAAGGATTCCTCGCCAACGCCTGCACAACTCACCACTACCACCGCCAGTGACGGCTCATTTGCCTTCAATACTTCCGGGTTGACCCCGCCATTCATCATCAAGACCACCGCAGCGGCTGTCAACCTGTACTCCCTTGCCGGCGACAACGGCATCTATAACGTGACGCCACTCACAACCATGGCTGTTTCTCAGGCCGCAGGCGGCGCCGATCTTGATGCGCTCTACAATCAACATGTCCAGTCCGCGATCAGTGCGGCAGCATCAAAAATGCCGGATGCCGTCACGGCGGTACAAACAAATCTGGCTCCATTATTAAACTCGTTCGGGGTCACGAACAACATTCTGACCGGCAAGTTCAGTGCTAACCACACCGGAGTCGATGCATTGCTCGATGCAATTTCCGTTTCCATTGCCAATGGTACGGTTACCATCACCAACAAACAGAACAGTATGGTTGTTTACACGGCGCCCTGCTCGAATCTTGCTGCCGGAAGTGTCGTTACTTCCAATATGCCCGCTCCTCCCATGGCGCCGGCACCTGCTTCAGGGGCGGCTATCTATACCTCAAAGTGTGCCGGTTGCCATGGTGATATTGGCAACTCGACCCTGAAAGGCCGTGCCAGTGTCAGCGCCATTCAGACCGCCATCGCGTCCAATCTGGGCGGCATGGGAATGCTCAATGGCATATCAGCAGCCGATATTCAGGCGGTCAGCGATGTCCTGATGGCTCCTGGCGGAGGAACCCCCACTCCTACTCCTACACCGCCGGTTGTTCCGCCGACTCAACCCGACGGCGCAGCCTTATACGCCACCAATTGTGCCGGTTGCCATGGCGCCCTTGCCACCTCAAGCAAGCTGGGGGCGACGGTTGTCAGGATTCAGAATGCCATCAGCGGTAATGTGGGCGGCATGAGTATGTTTGCAAGTTTAACTGCGGCAGACCTGCAGGCTATTGCAACCGCTCTCAATCCTCCCGTCCCAACCCCGACACCTGTACCGACGCCTACGCCAACACCTACGCCAACACCAACACCTAACCCAGCTCCTGATGGGGCCGCACTCTACGCCTCCAACTGCGCCGGCTGCCACGGGCCATTGGCGACCTCCTCCAAACAGGGCGTTACGCTTGCCCGGCTGCAGGGCGCCATCGCCAACAATACGGGCGGAATGAGCTTCTTGTCGACATTGACGGCCGCGCAGCAGCAGGCGATTGTCACAGCGCTTGCACCGGCGACTCCAGCGCCAACGCCAACGCCTGCCCCTACACCGGCACCGACTCCAACACCCGCTCCTGACGGGGCGGCGCTCTATGCCAGCAACTGTGCCGGCTGCCACGGCCCCCTGGCAACCTCCACCAAGCTGGGCATTACGATTGCCCGCCTGCAGAATGCCATTGCCAACAATACCGGCGGCATGTCATCACTGTCGGGACTGACCGTTACCCAAGTGCAGGCCATCGTAACGGCCCTGACACCGTCAACTCCGACGCCCACACCCACACCAACTCCGGTACTGGATGGAACGGTACTCTATGCTTCCAGTTGTGCAGGGTGCCATGGTGTTCTGGCCTCGTCGGCCAAGGCCGGGGCCACGGTCAGCCGCATCCAGACCGCCATCAACAGCAACACCGGCGGTATGGGGTCGCTTTCAACACTGACTTCGGCCCAGGTTTCGGCCATTGCCACGGCCCTTGCCGGTGTGACTCCATCACCGACACCTGCGCCGGCCTGCGGTAGCTGTCACGCCATCCCTCCGGCGACCGGTCATCATTCGACCCATACCAGCGAAGGCATTGCGTGCGCGAGCTGTCACGGGGCGGGTTACAGCACCACGACGGTCGTTGCCGCGACCCATGATAACGGCACTGTGAATCTGACGTCTACTATCGGCTGGAATGCAACCAACCGCACCTGTGCCAACTCCTGCCATGGAACCCATGCCTGGTAGCAGGTAAGGAGTTGAACGGAAAAAAGTAGTGCCCCAACACAGAAGCCGCCCATTTCGGGCGGCTTCTTCTGTTTCCGAATCGTCGCTATGACCGCCCTGGAGCTGCTCCAGCGGTTTACATCATATCGACCGGGTCGATGTCGATGATCTCCCGCACGTTCGGGGATGATGTCCGGTGAGACTGCCAGGCGGCGATCAGCCGCCGCAGGTCGTTGCGGCCGGGGGCCTTGAGCAGGATCTGGCGGCGGAAACGGCCGCGCAGGCGGTAGAGCGGCGCCGGGGCCGGACCGAGGACGTCGATGCGCAGCTTGAGTTCGCGCTTTACCTGGCCAAACAGCCGGGCTGCCGCTGCGGCCTGCTCTTCGACGGCTTTCTCGGCCGTGCCGGTGATCGAAAGTGCCGCCAGGAAGGCAAAGGGCGGGTAACCGGCCTCGCGGCGGAACTCCAGTTCCTGGCGATAGAAGCCCGCGCCGTCGTGCTCGATGGCGCTCTGTATGGCATAGTGCGCCGGGTTGAGCGCCTGTACGATCACCCTGCCGGGTAGCTCGCCGCGACCGGCGCGGCCGATGACCTGGGACAGCACCTGGAAGGTGCGCTCGGCGCTGCGGAAGTCGGGCATGTTCAGGCTGGCCTCGGCATTGACTACTCCTACCAGTGT
Source organism: Deltaproteobacteria bacterium (assembly GCA_021780495.1). GTDB lineage: Bacteria > Desulfobacterota > Desulfuromonadia > Geobacterales > Pseudopelobacteraceae > CAIPTY01. The sequence continues at coordinate 395 of JAJXYO010000005.1, read as the reverse complement.
GACACCCGGAAAGTCGTGACCTTTGGCGATCATCTGGGTGCCGATCAATACATCGGCCGAACCGTCGGCCATGCGGCCGAGCAGCCGGTTATGACTGCCCTTGCCGGAGGTCGTGTCGCTGTCCATGCGTATGATGCCTGCAGTCGGCAGCAACTCGCGCAGGTCATGTTCAACCCGTTCGGTACCGGCGCCCAGCTCCTTCATCTCCAGAGAGTTGCAGGCTGGACAGACCCCCGGGGCCGGGACGGCATAATCGCAGTAATGGCAGACACTCTGGCGGCGTTGACGGTGATAGGTGAGTGTCACCGAACAGTTGGGGCAGGTCAGTGGTTCCGCACAATCGCCGCAGACCAGGAAGGTGGCGAAACCGCGGCGGTTGAGGAAAACCAGCGACT
>JAJXYO010000048.1 GCA_021780495.1 Deltaproteobacteria bacterium | reverse complement strand
AAGTGGACGATGCCAATCAGAGACTGGAAGTCAGCACTGAATCAATTCAGCATAATTTTTGAAGACAGAATGCCTGTATTGTAAAAGACCGAAAAAACCATTTACACAAATGGATTGACAGGCCCAAACGGACAACTTTTCTTCCTCCCAGCTCGTATCTTATTTATGTTGTCCTGTATAATAAGCTGGTTGCGCTTGCAGTAACCGCACGTGTGATGCTGGTGCGTTAATTGCTGTTTGTATTAATACTCCGCCAAGACAATTGTACAAATGATCGCCTCAATGGTAGTATTAAACACCCGTTATAGTGGCAAGCTGATACTGGGATAAACTAATGGAATACTGGAGGCAGATATGAAAAAAATACTTTTAGCGACAGTTCTGATGTCCCTTGTACTGGCAATGTCAGGGTGTGGTGGGGGGAATAATCAACCACCGGCGGTTGAGACGCAGATACTCAGCAGCGCAGCGTTTGACGGTGATATCAGGTTCGATGCCCCCAACGTTTTTACAGTAACGCAAGGCAACGTAGCGAGTGTGTTTGCTGGTATAGATCCTGTCACAGGGTCTGAATTTCGTGCTTTTCTGGATTTCCCATTGACGGGTGCAGGCGGTATTCCAGGAAACGCCATCATCAATTGGGCGACACTTGATATATTCATCGACAGTATTTCCATCCAATCTGTGGCCAATTCAATTCCAATTCGTATCGAACTTGTATCTTTTACCCCCCCGACATTGCTTGCATCAGATTTCGATCGCATAATCCAACCGCCTCTGGCGTTCACGACGATTAACCCCCCAATTGCCCGTAGCGACGTTCTCCGTCACGTTACGGTAGATGTAACCTCATTGATGGTAGAAGCCCAGCGCCGGGGATTGGCTAACTTTCAGGTCCGCATATTGGAGGATGATGGATTCGTTTATCCGGGGCTTATCGAAATAGACGACACGACAATCAACCGGGCACCTTTACTGACGGTCAATTATTTTTGACAGTGCTAAATAACGCTCCTGAATTTTATGGTTGTCAGCATCGCTTCACCGTTTTACTACATCGACTTCAAGGTTCATACCGTTATAGTTTTTAAAAATAGATGATATACGAAAATACTAAACCACCCGCGAGGGTGGGGCGGAAAGCCCAAAGGGTCTTACAGAGACAGCCGGGTTGCCGAAATATCACTATATTTCGACAACCCGGCTTTTTTTGGTTACACCTTCCCGGGAAAAGGAGGCCACATGTTTCAAAAGGCACTACCACTACTGAAGGTATCAATGGTTCTGGCTGCAACAGTTGCACTGCTTCAAATTACGGGGTGCGGTGGTGGAGGGAGCGGAAACAGCGCTGTGTCCACTGGAACGCTGAAGCTCGCGATCACCGACAAGATGAGTGATGATTTCCAAAATGTCGTCATCAGCATACGTGAAATACGGATTGTACCGGTTGGCCGAGAGAACGCCCCGGATAATGACCCCGGACTCCCCCTTGTGGTTCGCTTTGCAACGCCCAAGGTCATAGATATCATGCAGTTGCAGTTCGTACAGCAAGTGCTGGGTGATGCTGTCCTGCCATCAGGCACCTACAGCCAGATTCGGCTGATACTTGAACCCAACCCTGCTGGCCAGACAAACTATCTCGTGCTGAAATCAAATCTCACAACCAAAATCCCGCTCACCACTCCCAGTGCCCAGCAGTCCGGCCTGAAAATACTGGGTCCGCTTGAAATCAAACCGGGCGTCATCAACGCGGTAATGATCGATTTCGATCCGAATACGGCTATCGTTTCACGGGGAAACGGAGAATACAACCTGAAGCCGACCGGGGTCCGTCTTGTTAGCATGCCTGAGTTGCTCACACAGTATGGCTCCATTTCCGGAACCGTTGCAGCTTTCGACCGCTGGTCAAGTGCGACAATTTCCGTCAAACGCCGCGGGGCCATCAACGACGTCGATCCGATAGCTACCGGCAGCGTTTTCAGTAACTACACCAGCGGCGCATGGCAGGCCCCGTTCACTGCTTTCGTTCCACCCAGTTCCCCGGCGATTTTGTACAAGACCTTCATCTCTTCGAAAGGTTTTGGCCTCTACTCATCTTCAACATTAAATGTGATGCAAGGGCTGACAACGGATCTGGGGACTGTTCATATGATCAAAACCCCCTGATACTCACAGAGTTCGAGGGGAAGTTCGAGGGGAAGTTCGATTAGGGTCACCGCTTGAAGTGGATGCACTGAGCATTGCAACAATATTAAAGGCTTACGGACTTGATCCGTAAGCCTTTAATTGTCTCAGCGGGTTGATTCTGCCGTTATTGGTGTCTGCTTGATTAACCTCATGATGATAAGGTCCCGGTTCCGTTCCGAGTCAGAACAATCGTCTCATGTTTGAGTAAATAATCTCAATATGAGATTTCAAATTCATAAGCTCTCTTGAATATCATTTTAAATACGCAATGTTACGGCGATGATATTTTGGCATGATTCTTGGTTTATTTATTGTACAACTATAATGACAGTACATAAATACATTCAAAATCAATGCGATCGGTTGATAGATTAAATCAATCATCGGATTGTATTAAATTTAAACACAAATAAATCTGCAATAACCGATAAAGCTAAACTCCTCGTGAGGGGAGGGCAGAAAGCGTCGGGTCTTCAAGATGAAGATGGCCGGGCTACCGAAGGGATGATTCTTTCCGGTGTGCTCGGTTTTTTTTTCTGGAAAAGGCGCCGGTAGCGCGGATACATTCACAACTGGTGCATGTGTAACCGCTGTATCAAACTTGATGCCGAGTACCGCATACCGGTGAGGAAGCGGTTACGCGTACGCAGACGAAAGGTGGCGATACCAATGCAACTATGAATTTTGAAATTATGTATCCCTTTGTTTCATAGAGCCCTACATATAGATAACGTGGCTTGTAAAGGAGGAGACAATGCTTAAACGACCTTCACAAATTAAAGCAGCCGGAATTGCCTTGGGAATATTCTTTAGCGGGACCGCTGGTGCAAGTACCCTTGTGCCCCAAACGGCTCTTCCCGGAAAATGTGTTCCACAGTTTGCAGTCCCCATGCCGGTATTCGGTCCGGCCGGCCCAATCCCCAGGGTGGATGCCCTCAAAAATCCAGCGATTACCGTGACAATGAAGGAGATTGATCAGGTCGTACTGCCACAAGGCAACCTTGCCTGCCCTGATTTGGATCCGACTGGACAGACGGTGCCACAGGTAACTCTGGGTCCTACACGGGTCTGGGCTTACGAAACCTCGAACAGTCTGACAAAAAAAATCCTCGGACCGGCACACTGGCCTGCAGTAACGGTCGATACCAGGAGATACATTCCGACGTTTGTTACCTATAATAACGAATTGCCGAAATTTGGTGATCCGATCACGATCAATGGTCAACCCGCCACCGGCCTGGTTCAAGGGTTGGTGACGGTCGATCAGACAATCGACTGGGCCGACCCGCTGGGGCTGGCGGCAGCAAACGGCTGCACAATGTTCCCGCAGCTCGACGGTTTTTCTCCGAACTGTCTGACACTGGGGCCTTACACCGGTCCTCCCCCTGCGGTAGGCCATCTGCACGGCGGAGAAGTATCATCTAAATATGACGGCGGCCCACTGGCATGGTTTACGCCGGACGGCCGCAGAGGACCGGATTACCAGTCTCTCTTTAACGTGGGCAACAACAAGGCGCTCTACCTGTATGAGAATATGCAGGAACCGGGAACCCTTTGGTTTCATGATCATGCCATGGGGCAGACACGTACCAATGTGTACAGCGGTATGGCAGCATTCTATTTCCTCCGGGATCCAAAATCCGAGCCCAAAAACCTGCCGGGTGGCGCCTATGAAATCGAGATGGCCCTTCAGGACCGTCAGTTCGACACAACGGGCCAGCTCTATTACCCGGACGGAAGCGATCCGTTGTGCGGCAGCGGTCAATTGAACGATCCCTGCCTTAACGGCGGCCCCCCCAACCCGACCAGTCATCCTTACTGGATTCCCGAGTTCGCTGGAGATGTGGTTATAGTAAACGGCGCCCCCTGGCCGGTGCTCAATGTTGAACCGCGACGTTACCGTTTCCGGTTGCTGGGCGGTACCAATGCCAGGATGTATAACCTCAATTTTGGCGGCGCCCCCGTTTACGCAATCGGGTCAGATGACAACTACCTCGACAAACCGGTAAAAATCAGTACGGTGTTCATCGCCCCCGGTGAACGTTACGATGTAATTGTGGACTTCACAAATTTCAAAAATCAGACCATAGCGGTTACCAACGATGCGCCTGTTCCTTTCCCGAGCGGGCTGTCCCCCGTGCCGTTTTTCGATCCGGTTTTATGTCCCCAATCCGCGAATGTCCCATGTCCGGCCGACCAGCCTCAAATGGCCAATGTCATGCAAATCAAGGTAGCCAGTCAGGCATTATCCCAGGATAAAAGCTGCAATCCCGCCATCGTGGGGCAGTGTGTGCGGCCCAAACCGCTCGTAAGGCTTGCCGATGGGCAGGGAAATATAGCCAGAGGAGTGAAGATTGACAAGGTCAGACAACTTATCCTGAAGGAATTTGAAGGTCCGGGAGGCCCGGAGATTATTCTTGTCAACAACACACAGTTTATGGGCCAGATGTCCCCCGGAGTCGACCCCAGTATTTTCCCGGATGGGATCACCGAGTTGCCGCGGGTAGGTTCGACGGAATTATGGGAGATCATCAACCTGACCATGGACGCGCATCCAATGCATACACACCTGGTACAGTTCCAGGTGCAGAACCGGGAAACCATCGATTTGGACGGTACGCTGGGGTCCGGTATTGCCGGTGGCTATTTGGCTGCCTGGAATAGCGCCTTCCCGGCAGCAACATCATACAGCCCCAGTTGCACGGGTGGTGTGTTTTGCCCGGGTTACGGCCCGCCACGACCTTACGATACTCCAAATGCGGATGGCGCCCTTGGCGGAAATCCGGCCATCGGAGACAAGTCCGTACCCACGTACCTGATGGGAAATCCCCAACCTCCTGCCCCGGAAGAGGCGGGCTGGAAAGACACTGCAAAGGCATATCCCGGACAGGTAACCAGAATGCTTGTGAGGTGGACACCCACATCCATCCCCGTTGCCAGGAATTACTCGTACGCTGGCCACAACTTCTTCCCGTTCGATCCGACAAAAGGCCCGGGCTATGTGTGGCACTGCCACATCATAGACCATGAAGATAATGATATGATGCGTCCGTATAAAGTTACGAATTGACACATAACAGCAGTAACCTGACAGGGCCGCTTATTGCGGCCCTCCTTTCCCTGAACCTCTCAGTACGCTATTGGAGAAGCAGCATGAGACAAATGGTTATGATCCTCCTGACATTGAGCCTGCTGTCAGAGGTGTGCCGGGCGGATGAGCCCAAACCCTTCACGGACCAGACGTCAAGGGAAAGTTATTTCATTGGCTACGAATTCGGCGGGAACCTGAGGAACCAGAAAATCGACGTGGATTTGGGGGTTCTTATGAGCGCCATCCATGACGGTCTCAAAGGAGCACAGCCCCGGCTGGATCCCGAGGAATCGCGCAAAACCAGACAACAGCTGCAGCGCAAGTTGCTGGTCGTTCAAAATCAGCGCAAAGATGAATCGGCAAGCAAGAATAAAGAAGATGGGATGGTGTTTTTATTGGCAAACAAGAGGAAAGAGGGTGTTAAGTCTTTCCCCGACGGCCTGCAATACAAGGTTTTGGTCGATGGATCCGGCCCCGTTCCGAATGGGGCGGCCAAGGTCAAGGTAAATTATCGCGGTACACTGATAAATGGGACCGAGTTTGACAGCTCCTACTCACGCGGCAAACCTGTGATCGTTGACGTCAACAGAGTGAACGCTGCATGGTCAGAGGTTCTCCAGCGTATGAAAACTGGCTCGAAGTGGCAAATCTTTGTTCCCTCTGAACTTGCCGGCGGAGAGCGCCAGTCTGGCCGTATTCCTCCCAACAGCACGCTGATTTACGAACTGGAGCTGGTATCCATCGAGCAGTCTGAAAACTGAAATAATGCTTTGAGCAAGAAATAAGGGGCATGAGGTGAAGATGCCACGGCCAAAATGCCGTGCGCTGTAGTATGCAGGAAGGGAAGCCCTCAGGACGCTGGTGACGGGTTGCCATACAAGCGTGCAGGACAGACGACGTTATCCGGAGCTCACGCGTTCCGCCCCGGGCAACGAAAGATTGCGGATCGTTGGAAGGGAGCCGTGCCGTTCAACGTGGCCGCTCGCGTTGCTGGAGGACCGTCAACAGATAATTGACACTGAACGCCAGCACCAGCAGGATCAGTGAAAGGGCGATGGCCACATCGAAATTCCCCTTGCCGGTTTCCATCACCGTGGCGGTCGTCAACACCCGCGTCTGACCTTTGATGTTGCCCCCCACCATGATAGACGCACCGACCTCGGATATGACGCCGCCGAACCCGGCCATCACCGCTGCCAGCAGCGGCAGACGCGCTTCACGTACCAGGATCCAGACCGTTTGCAGCCTGGTGGCTCCCAGTGCCTGAACCTGCAGCTTGAGATTGGAGGGGAGGTTTTGTATCGAGGCCACCGTGATGCCTGTTACGATCGGCGTAGCGATGACCGCCTGGGCCAGAATCATGGCGGTAGGGGTATACAGGATTTCCAGAAAACCGAGCGGGCCGTTTCGCCACAGAAATAACGTCACAAACAGGCCAACCACAACCGGTGGCAACCCCATTCCGGTATTGACAAGACTGATGACAAAACGCCGGCCGTGGAAAGCGGACAGTGCCAGAAATACGCCGGCCGGGATGCCGATCAAGAGACTGACAAACGTGGCGCTGCAGGAGATTTTCAGCGAAAGCAGTGTAACCGCCAGTACCTCGGCGTCGAGACTGACGATCAGACTCCAAGCTTTACTGATGCCTTCAATAAAGAGTTCCATGGTAAGCCTGTCTTCTCAATATTCGCTGTTGACCGTCACGCAGATCACCAGCTGGATTTTTTAAGCACCGAATAAAAGCTGTTTCGAGCCAGCTGTTCTAGCTTTTCGCTTCGATGTAGGCGCCGGCACACTGATTTCGGTGCGCGGCTCCTGGGTTCTGCAGTATCCAAGGGCGCTGGAGAGGCGTGCAGCGCTCCGGCAGAGGAGTGGCAGCAATTCGCTTTCGAGCCGGGCACCCGCCAGCCGCATTTCCGGTCCCAATATGCTGAGTGCGCCTACAACGGCACCTTGCGAGTCAAAGACGGGCGCCGCAATCTCCATTACCCCGGCATCATGCTCTTGATCCTCAATGGCGTAGCCTTGTTGCGCCACCTTACGCAGTTCGTTGTGTACCGCGACAGGATCCGTAATGGTCCTGGCTGTGAGCCCTTTCATTTCTGACCGTGACAACAGATCCAGCTGGGTCTGCGGTTCCATAAAAGCCAGTTGCACTCTCCCGGCAGCGGTACAGTACAAGGGACGGCTGCTGCCGATCTGTTGCGATACCCGTACCGGGAGGTCGGATTCCACGCCTTCAAGATAGCAGGTATTTCCGTCCTTAATAATCGAAAAATAGCATGTTTCATGGCACTGCTGTTTAAGGTCGCTCAGAAAAGGACGCGCCTGGCTCGCAAAATCAATCAGCCGGGTTGCAACCTGTCCAAGGGCCCTGGTCTTTATCCCAAGCCGGTATTTACCCGTAGTAGCATTGATTTCGATATATTTCTTGGCCTTCAATGTTGCGACAAGACGAAACACATTGTTTTTCTGAAGATTCATTCGGTTGCTCAAATCGGTGATGCCGAGTTCTGCATCGCCTACCTGGAACTGCTCAAGCAGATCCAGGGCTCGCGACACAGTCTGAATGATGTAATTTCCCTCAACTGCTTTCATGCCGTTTCCCTGTTACCCTCATGTATGTTAAGTACGTGCATCTCCATAGAAAACAGATCGATCATCAATTGCCTTCCCCGCAAAGGCGTCCCATGGCCGGTCAGCAGCTTGCAGACCTCCGCCACCTCCAGGCTTGCTACCAGAGCAGGCGTGAAAGAGGGGTTTCCCAGTTTTTCTTCAACCCCCTTGCCCCCCTTCCAGGAACGGTAGATGCTCTGCAGGGTGTCGTCACCGGGATACTGAGTGGTGACGTGTCCATACCAGCCGGCGATGGCGCCATGCACCAGGGGGATGTTCAGCCCGGCACAGACATCTGCCAGCTCCAGACGGACCTGAATGCTGTCGAGGGCATCTACCGCAACCAGACAGCCATGCAGCAGTTCAGCCCCATTTTTTGATGAGAATGCCGTCTGGGCCGGTACCAGCGTTACGGCGGGATTGATCTGGCCCACCCGGGTGACAGCAGCCTCCACCTTGGAGTGGCCCAGGTTGGCCGGAGTGCTGAACAGCTGGCGGTTAAGATTGTGCTCTTCAAACAGGTCCGGATCGATGATGACGATCCTGCCGACCCCCAGCCGGGCTAATTCTTCCACCACGTAGCCGCCCAGGCCGCCGCACCCGATCACGGCGACACAGCTGTGGAAGAGGGCTAACTGGTCCGTTACGGACAGGGCTTTGCGATTGCGCTGATAGCGGGCGGGCAGGATGCCCCGTTCCAGGGCGACCCCTTCTACCTGGGCCAGGGTAACACCGAAGCGATCGGCCGCTTCGACCTGGCGCTGCCAGGACAGCAGCTGGCTTTCAGCGTGATCGCGAACGAAAATCGGCAGGGTACCCATGTCATCCTCCTCCCAGCAAGGGAAAGAGCGCCAGGGTATCGCCTTCTACGAGTACCCGCTCCAGCTTGACATGGCGGTTGTTGATCATCATGATACCCAACTCGGTGCGCGGCAATTTCAGGCCATCCGCCACATCAGCCACGGTGGTCCCTACCGGATAATCAACGGCCTCAATATCGAAGCGCCCGGTGCGGAATGAAGCAAACAGTTTTACGGTAACTTTCATAGTCTCACTCATTACATATAACCGTCAGAAGTACCCGGCCGGAGCCGGCCGCCGGTCTTGCTGCCCGCACGGGGCTGAGTTCCAGCAGTTCAATCAGTTCATCCTGCTCCAGGATCAGGCCATGGGCCAGGATGAGAGGTCCAATTTCAGCCAGCAGCAGATTGAAGAGTTTCAGGCGGATCGTCCCGCGCTGACTGGTAGCTGCCCCTCTCTCCACTATATGGCTGATGCCTTGGCGGAGTGCGGCATAGTACCCGCCGCGCCTCATGGTGGCGCCAACCAGACCCGGCATGGCCGCCGACAGGGTCACCCGTGAACCATCCTGTATGATCGTGCCCTCAAGGTCGTCAACGGGACGGTTATTGACAAATATGGTGGTTATCCGGTCTGTGACATAGTCAGTCGGGATGGCAAGCTGGTCGCAGAGCAGGCTTTTTAATGTGCATCCGACCGTGGCCGGAACCATGACACCTTTCTGGAGAATCGGGAAGAAGGTCTTCAGTTGGCCGGTAGCCAGGTGCATCCCCCGGGTTTCCAATTCTGGTACGACGGCTGACTGTTCAGGTATCGTGTGCTTCACGGCCGTCTCCGGGAAATTACATCGGCGAGGAGGAAGGGTTTTCCCCTCGCCGATGTAATGACATTACCAATTAAAGACCTCGTCCAGCTCTTCGTCCTTCATCATGAAAGTCTGGTTATGGGGAGCAACCGGCTCGTTGTAGAAGAAGCGCGGCAGCCGGTCGTGATGCTTGGTGAAGCCGGCCCGGGTATTGAAATCCCGTTCGGCCGAAAGCACCTTCTTGCCCAGCGCCACAACATCATCACCGGTCATGGTGATGCCATGGAAGGAGCCCAGCATGTCCAGCAGGGCCTGGAAGGTCTCGGGCTGATCCATGATGGCAAAGGCGATGAACAGGCACATGCCGGTGGAATCGATGGCGGCCGTGGCGATCTGCAGGTTGCGCGACAACTCGATCTGCCCTTCGGTCTTGAGCGGATCTACGTCACCGCCCACCTTGAGGATGTTGGTGGCGATGGCGTAACCGGCGGTGTGGTCTGCGCCCTGAGTGGTCGTCGCGTAGGTGACGCCGATACCCTGAACAGCGCGCGGATCGTAGGCCGGCAGCGCCTGATCCTTGACGACCGGCACCCGCTCTACTCCGAAGACCTTGCCGGTGATGGCCGCGCCGCTGCCGAGGATACGACCCAGCGGGGTTCCCTGCTGGACCTCTTCCACCAGCCGGATAGCGCCGGCCTTGTCGCCGAACTCGATGACGCCCGCATCCATGGCTACCCCGATGGTGACCCCCATCTCGATGGTATCCACGCCGATGTTGTCGTCCAGGAAGTCGAGCATGGCCACGGTGTCAAGATCATCGATGCCGCAGTGGCCGCCGTGCGACCAGACCGTCTCGTATTCCGGCTGTTTGGTCAGGTAGTGGCCATCCTTATCGTTGTAAATCCCCGAGCACTGGATGACGCAACCGCGGTGGCAGCCGTGAGTGGCCGTCCCGCCACGATCGATTTCCAGTTGTGCCTGGGCTTCGCCGGAGAGTTTGGCGGAACCGGGGAACTGGCCGTCCTTGAAATTGTAGGTCGGATACCCGCCGGCCTCGTTGAGGACGTTGGTCAGGACGTTGGTGCCGTAGGCCGGCAGACCTTCGCCGGTCACCGGATGCTTGCGCAGGCCTTCGACGAACTTGCGGTTGGCATCGCGGTATTTTTCCGGATCCTTGGGAGGGCGCATCTTCATACCGGCGTCATCGATGATGATCGCCTTGACCCGTTTGGCACCCATAACGGCGCCGACGCCTCCCCGGCCGCAGTGGCGGGTCGGTCGCAGCTCGGGATCGGTACAGGCGATGGATGCTGCCAGCAGCTTGCGCTCGCCGGCCGAGCCGATGGTCATGTAGGCCACCTTGTCACCGTATTCACCGCGCAGCTTTTCAACCAGAGGGTAGTTGTCCATCAACTTGAGGCTGTTGTCCACGATGACCTGGATGCCATCCTTGTTGATGATGATCTTGTAGAGGTCGTCGCCCACGGGCTTGCCTTCCAGGATAACGGCGGCATAGCCGAGCCTGGCCAGCACCTGGGCTGCCTGGCCTCCGGCATTGGATTCCTTGATGGTACCGGTCAGGGGGCTTTTGCAGCCGACCGACAAGCGGCCGGTCATGGAGCCGGTGGTGCCGCTGAGCATGCCGGGGGAGATGACCAGTTTGTTCTCGGCGCCCAGCGGATGGGCCAGCGGGTGGACCTCGGCAGCGACCACCAGAGAGGTCATGGCCCTGCCGCCCAATCCGGCATACTCGCCCAGATCGCCTACGGTTACCTTCGGTCCGCCTGCGGCCCCCATGTCAATGCGTGCAATCTTGTCCATACAGTTCTCCTTTCCCTTGTTCTGTGACGGGCACAGATGAAATGCTCCTTTTCAAAGGAAGGCTGTACCGTTTCCCGTACAACCCAATGGCCTTTCGCCATGGGATAGTTCCTGTAGGCGGTCAGGCTCGGAGTAGAATGATATTATACTATGGATGACCAGATCGTGCAAACGGCAGAACGCGATTCTTCGATCTGCTGCTGTGGTCATCTGAAAAAGATTTATAAACGTATTAGGCAGACAACTCCGCATGCCTGAGGATGTGCACCCGGTAGGACGCGAAGCATTTTCGGCTGAGACAGCCCCAGAACACGCCGCTGCCATAGGCGATCTGTTCCAGAAAATAGATGCCAGCGAAGGCCAGGAATGATAAAGGGGGCTTCTTGACGGCATGATCAACCCCGGCCGAGCAGGCCAGGACAAAAATGAAAAACGCCCACAGCTTCGGAACGATCAAGGCCGCAATGATCAGCGGCACTGCATAATAGCGGATCAGGTGGTAACACAGGTAATAGACCAGGCTCCCGAGGGCCCGCAGCCGTCCAGCCAGGATGGCGCCAAGACCGATGGACAGCCCCTGTGTGCCGATCCGTTTTCGAACAGCCGTTGCATCAGCAGCCAGCAAGGCGCCCGCCAGCAGCAGTGACCACCAGCCGGTAAAGGGAGCGAGGATGCAGAGGGTCAGTATGATGGCCAGCAGGGTCGGGATTACCATCTGTTTGCGACGCCCGGGGTGGAGGATCTGCAGCATCCCCTCGGAGGTGCCGTAATCGAAACGCCGGGACATGAAGGAACGGATCGAACTGCGGTGCTCGTGCAGCACGTTACCGGCCGGCAGATAGCAGATGGTCCAGCCCTGGTCGCGCATCCGCCAGGTCAGATCCACATCCTCGCCGACGTGCATTTCATCCTTGAAACCGCCGGCGCTGCGGAAAACCGAGCGTCTGACGAGCAGGTTGCAGCTTGGCAGATAAAAGGTGTCATCGCCGCCACTGCCGGAGCGCTCGCGTGAACCGAGCGAAAGGCTGGACATGATGGATTCATAGCGGTCAATGGCCGATGCGCTGCACATGCCGTCCACCTGTCCCCCCACCGCCGCCATGGCAGGATTGGTAAAGGCCGGGAGCAGTTCCCCGAGCCACTCCGGTGAGGCGCTGCAGTCGGAATCGATGAAGGCCAGGATTTCGCCCGTGGCCATGGCGGCGCCGACGTTGCGTGCGGCGGCCGGCCCTCTTCCGGTGCCACCCGATGGCACCAGGAGCGCTCCGAACTGCCTAGCTACCAGCGGGGAGTCGTCGCTGCTGCCGTCGTCCACTACGATGACCTGGAGCTTTTCCTGGGGATAGTTGAGGAGAGAGAGGGAGGTCAGGCAGCGCTGTAATTCTCCGGCGCGGTCCTTGACCGGGATGACGATGCTGATGTCCGGGAATGATGTTGGTTGTTGCGGTGTGCTGCGCAGCCGTTCCACGAACCCTTTGGATGCCAACTGCTCCATGACGGGGACTTCGGCTGCCGAAGCGCTGATCGATGCACCGCCCGCACCCCGCCCGACCAGATCCGCCAGCGAGCGGTTGAGGCGCAGTACGCAGAGTGGCGTTTTTGAAAGGAGGTAGATGCCCCCATCCCGTTCCACCAGTTCCACATTTTGCGCCAGGCGATAATTCATGGCGTACTTTCGGGCAGCAGCCCTTCCTCGCCGAAGATTCGAACCAGGGCAGCGGCTGTGTCGTTGGTCGAAAAGGTGTGCAGTTTCCCCTCGCGAGCCTTGATGCCGCCGGAAAGGAGCGAGAGTATCCTTTCGAAGGCCGGCAGTTTCGGATCGGGTGTCACCACCCGGACCGGGTCAGGGCGGGGGGTACTGTAATCCGCTGCGGCAAGATAGGCTCCACTGGCGCCGATCTCCCAGAAGGGGAGTCCCAGATGAGCCAGATCCCAGGTCTCGATTGGTACGTTCAGTGACTGAGTGACCGCCTCGATGGACGGATAGCGAGGGGTACGCACCTCTTCGAAGAGGACCGTACAGGGAAGGGGTGCGCTTACGTTCTGGCGGGCGCCCCGGTCCGACTTGCGCTCTGCCTCGACCCATTCCTGCTTCGGTGTAAATGAGACAACCGCCGAGATGCAGGGCATGCCGGATGCTGCTGCAGCCAGGGCCGGAACCGGATCATCACCACTATCCATCATCCGGCTTCCGGTGAAGAGCAGGTCCGGTACGAGTATCTTTGTGATGCGCGCCAGAACCCGTGCGTCTGCACTGGCGTCGCTGTCTTCCAGGCCATGCTCCCAGAAACGGATGCCCTGGTCCGCTCCCATGGAGAAAGCCAGGTAAAGGGTGTCGTTCAGTCGCTCTGGGCCGATTGCAAGTACGGTTACGCGTGCTCCTAGTGTGTCCTTAAGATGCAGCGCCTCTTCCAGGGCCGCCAGGTCAGACGGGTTCGGCACACGGCGCAAGCCCCGCTCGCTGATGCCTGCACCGCGTGTCGTGACACGGGCCGGCGGACGGGGGTCGTTGGTTTCCCTGAGGAGGACGAGGATGTCGAGTTTATTGTTGAGCATGGATAGTCTCCACTTTTGGTATTCAAAGTCCCCCTTTGGAAAAGGGGGATTTAGGGGGGATTTCGTCGCAGGGCAATCCCTCCCGGCCCCCCTTTGCACAGGAGAGAACAATCGTTTACGTCATTCTGTAGGCGACCCCGAAGCCTCCCCGGGGATAGCGCCAGCGGGTAAAGGCGTCGCGATGACAGACTACGTAGCAGGTACCGCATTCCAGGCAGCCGTCATGTACGAAAGTCATCTTCTGGGCTTCTTCCGACCAGGTATAACAACGAGCCGGGCAGGAATTAACACAACCGCGGTTATCGCAATCGCTGCAGACGTCGTAGTTGAGGACAATGTGCGGTTCCCGGTCGATGGTGAAACTGGTGTTGTCGAAAATCTCGTCTATGTTCACAATGCCCTCCAGGCGGTCAGTGCATCGGAGATGGCATTCTTCAGGCCAACCTTCTCTTTAACCTCACGCAAGATGAGTTTGGTGATGCTCGTCTTGGGGGTGCCGTCGATGCGGTAGAGGTGTTCCATCATGCTGCAGACCATTTCCGGGTACTCATTGTAGATCCGGTTGATGTGAAGCATCTTGGGCGCGTTTCTGAAGCCCTTCAGGTCTTTCATGACCCAACTCAGATCAAGTCGGGTTTTGTAGTGTTTGAGCGTCTTTTTGGAGAAGTCCTGTTTTTGATACGCCTCAATCACGGTCTGTCCGGCCAGTATGCCGGAGTGGGAGGCCAGGTTGATGCCTTCCAGATTGACGCCGGTGGCGTTGCAGAGCGCCGCGGCATCGCCTGCGACCAGGATGCCGTCGCCGAACAGCTCCGGAATCATGTCATAACCACCTTCGGGGATGACGTGGGCCGAGTATTCCAGCAGTCGCCCGCCGCGTACCATCTTGGCTACCTGCGGCTGCTCCATGAAGGCGTTGAGCAGGTCGTAGGGGGTCTTGCCGCTGGTGCGAAGACTGGCCAGGTGAAAAACCAGACCGATGGAGAGCGAATCGTAGTTGGTGTAGAGGAAGCCTCCGCCACGTACGCCGCCGGTGCAGCCGACGAACTCGTTGGCAAAACCCTGATCCTTGACCAGGCCGAAGCGGTCGTCGATCATCTCGCGGGGCATATCGATCAGCGCCTTGACACCCACCGCCATCTGGTCGGCATTGAACTTGGGACGGCGCAGTCCGGCTTTCTGGGCGGTAAACGACAGGACTCCGTCGGCGGCAATCACCAGCGGGGCGTTCAATTGACCACTCCGGCCCTGGATCGTGACTCCGGCAATTTTGCCATCCTTGAGGACCAGGTCCTCCACGGTCGAACGGGTGACCAGGGTGGCGCCTGCCTTGACGGCCTGCTCGGCCAGCCAGCGGTCGAAGCGCGGACGGAAAACAGTATAACCGTTGTAAGGGGCCCGGTCGAAGTTAGAGGCTTCATGCTGAACGTTAAAGCTGGCATCATCGGTCATGAAGGTGGTGCCCTTCTTGGAGATGTGTCGCTCCAGCGGCGCTGCGGTCAAAAAGTCGGGCAGCAGCTCTTCGATGGAGGTCATGCGGTGCAGGATGCCGCCGAACATGTTCTTTTCGCCCGGATAGGAGCCGCGTTCAACCAGGGCCACATCCAATCCGGCTTGGGCCATGGTCAGGGCGGCCGATGATCCGGCCGGACCGGCACCGATAACGATTGCTTGATACGACTTGCTCATGCTGCACCTCCGACCCTGGCTTTGACCTGGTCCAGGAGGCGTGGTAACAGCTCCTTAAGGTCGGAAACGAATCCTTCATCGCAATTGGGAAAGATGGGCGCCTTGGAGTCATTGTTGATCGCCACGATCCGGCGAGAATCCTTGATGCCACCCACGTGATGCATGGAACCGGAGATCCCCATGGCTACATACAGGCGGGGTGTCACCGTACGGCCGGTCTGGCCGACCATCCGTTCGAATCCGGTCCAGCCCAGGTCGTAGACCGGCCGGGTGACACCAAAGGAGACGTTCAGAAGTTTGCACAACTCCTTGAGCTGATCGAAGGTGGCCGGGTCGCAGCCTTTACCGGCGCTGAAGATCACCTCGGCCTCGGTCAGATCGACGGTTTGCGGGTCGGGTGGTATGCGCCCGGTCACCGCTGTTGTCGGGCCGGAGATGGGCGCAGCCGGCCGCCAGGTAGCCACAGCGGGCGAACTGGGACGGACCGTGGCCAAGAGCACCTGGCTCATGGCACGAAGCGGAAGCGTCGCAACCAGGGGGCGTGTGCGGTCCCATAGTCTCGTTTCTGCGATGCGCACCCCGAGTGCATTGCGGGAGATGCGTACGCCGTCAGCGCTCTGCCGGACGGTAGCCAGCTCGGTCATGATGGCGGCATCCAGCGCATGCGCAACAACCGGAGCCAGGGAGGCGCCCAGGTCATTGTGCGGAAGAATGATAACACTGGCCAGTTCGTCCACTGCCATGGCCGCCAGGTGTTTTCCGAGCAGGGCCGGTGTGTCGAGCAGCGCCTTGCCGGTTTCCATGCAGGTAATCGCCGGGGTGCCGTAAGCGCCGAAGCCGGCCAGCTGAGCGCTGTCGGGGGCCACGGCCACGGCCACTCCCCAGGGGACGTCGAGGGTTCCGGCCAAGCGTGCCGCGTAAGAGAGCAGCCCTCGTCCGGTCTCATCGAGTTCGCCACCGGGAAGGTCGACAAAAACGAGGATTTTGCCGTTGATGCCCATCAGATCTCCCTCCCGAGTTTATGGCCTTCCCAGATGGCCATATCGACCTTGCGAGGGGCAACGCAGTCGCCGATCCGGTACAGTTCAGGCACCTTGCCCTTCAAGCTCATGTACAGGTCGTCGTCCACCTGCTGACCCATGGCCAGGACGATGGAGTCATAGGGGCCCCAGTCGAACCAGACGTTGGAGTAGACGTTGAAGCCCTTGACGGTCTTGGCCCCGGCTTCGCCGCCGACTTCCATCACGGCGATGTCCGGGGTAAAGGTGACCCCCTTTTGCAGCAGCCGCTGGCGTGACGAATAGAGATCCTGGGTCGGTCCCAGTTCCGCGCAGATGAAGAGGCTGGAGGTGATCATATCGACCTTTTTCCCCTGGTTGGCCAGGAACTCGGCGGTTGCCGTGGCGCGCTGGTGCCCGTCGTAGTCGATCAGGCAGACCTTCTCGCCCAGATGTTGCGCCTCACCGTTCAACACCTGCACCACATTGTAAATTGCCGGACCATCGGCGCCACCCACCGGGTGCTTCTTGGGTACGCTGCCGGTGGCCACGATTACCACATCCGACTTTTCGGCCAGGATCTGTTCGACAGACGCATCCACGCCGAGCTTTACGGTCACGCCGGCCTTGTCGACCTGTGGTTTTTCGTTGCGAATGATAACCCCGAACTCATCGCGGCCGACCCCTTTCATGGCGGTCACTACCTGCCCGCCCAGGCCCTCGTTCCGGTCGATGAGGGTGACGCTGTGGCCGCGCCGTCCGGCCATCTTGGCAGCCCACATACCGGCCGGGCCACCGCCGACGATCGTCACCTTCTTTTTCACGCCAGCCTTTTCCAGGGTCCCTTCGCCCCACTCCTTCTCCCGGCCGATGGCTGGGTTCTGAACACAGCCGAGGCTCTTGTTCATGCCGATGCGGCCGATGCAGCCCTGGTTGCAGGCGATGCAGTAACGGATGTCATCCAATCGTCCTTCCTGCGCTTTTTTGGGGAGGAACGGGTCACAGATCAGTGCACGGCACATACCGATCATGTCGGCCTGTCCGGCAGCCAGGACCTTCTCCGCCATGACCGGATCGTTGATTCGGCCGGTACAGAAGACCGGCAGCTTGATTTTTTCACGCACGCCGGCCGCCAGCGGGATGGTGTAGCCGAGCGGGGTGTGCATCGAACCTTCCACCAGATAAAGGTTGTAGAAGGTGGCGATGGAGAGGTCCATGAAATCGATCAGGCCGGATGCCTCGAAGAGGCCGCAAATTTCCTGGACCTGGGCCAGGTCGAGTCCGCCCGGGATCATCTCGTCGGCACACATGCGGATACCGAGGGTGAAGTCCTTGCCGACTGCCTTGCGCACTGCGGAGATGAACTTGAGCGGCGCCCGCATGCGGTTTTCCAGCGAGCCGCCGTATTCGTCGTTGCGGTGGTTGGTGAGCGGTGAGAGGAATTGACGCGCCAGGCTGGAGTGGCCGAACTGGATCTCTACCCCGTCGAAGCCCCCTTCACGCACATGGATGGCGCTCTTGGCAAAATAACGGGCTACCTCCTCGATGTCTTCCGGCTCCATTGCCTTGGGGGTCTCACGAAACAGGACGTCCGGTACCGGGCTGGGGGCCCAGACCGGCAGCCGGGAGATGCTGCCGTCACCCTGCTGGCCGTTGTGATTCAGCTGGGCGAAGATCTTTGAGTCGTACTGGTGTACGTAGTCGGTGATCTTCTTGAAGCCGGGAATCACCTCCGCATGGTAGACATCGATCAGCTTCTCGTAGGCCATGTCGGTCGGATGGACCGTCAGTTCCTCGGTGATGATCAGTCCGGCCCCTCCCTTGGCCCGCTCACCCCAGTAGTACATCTGGCGTTCGCTGGGGAGATTGCCTACGGCCAGGTTGGTCAGGTGTGGCTGGAAAGAGATGCGGTTTTTAACCTCGACCGTACCAATCGTGAGGGGTGAGAACAGATTCGGAAACATCATGGTGGTAGCTCCTGTCAGTTTATCTCCCCCCTTTGAAAAGGGGGGCGGGGGGGATTTGCGGTTGACTGCAAAAGGCAAATCCCCCTAAATCCCCCTTTCAAAAAGGGGGATTTAAAACATTATGCTGCAGCCGGCAGCCGGTTGTCGGCGATGGATGTCACGCAGCGCTCAAGGCACTCCGGGTCACCGCCGTTGATATCGTTTTTCAGATGCCAGGCCACGGCCGGGCAGCCGCCGTGACACTGATCGAAGCGTGTGCACTCTTCGCAGGAATGGATACGCAGGTTACGGAAGGATTTGTAGATTTCCGACGTGTCCCAGATCTCCTGAAAACTGCTGGTGCGGAGATCGCCGGCTTCGAAGCGATCGCTCTGCAGAAAGGCGCAGGGATACATGTGGCCGGTAGGGCTGACACAGCAGGTGAGTTTGGCGGCGCCGCACAGGTTGAGACCCAGCCCCTGGCGTTCCTGAGATGTCAACGAGAAGAAGCTGTCGCCGGTGCGTACGTCGCCGCTTTGGGCCAGCCAGTCGGAAAAGGCGATCAGCTGTGCCGGGGTCGGCCGGAGTGATTCCCAGTTTTCCGCGCCCCGTCCGGACGGACGGAAACGGCTGACCCTGAGCGACACGCCCAGGGAGCGGGCCAGTTCATGCATGGCCGGTATCTCGCTGGCATTGTGGGTAGTCAGGACCGTATTGATACTGGCCGGGATCTTGGTTGCAGCCAGTAGCTTGACGGCCTCGATGGCGGCGTCGAAGACCCCGTCGCCGCGAACGGCATCGCAGGTTTCCCGGCAGGCTCCGTCCAGGCTGACCTGGATGGCTACCAAGCGGTTTGTGGCCAGGCGCGCGACCCGTTCGGGGGTGAGCAGGGTGCCGTTGGTGGAGATGCAGGTCATGATGCCGTGCGCATGGCAGGCCGCCAGGATCTCTTCGAAATCCGGCCGGATAAACGGCTCGCCTCCGCCGAAATTGACCTGAAAGACGCCGGCGGTGTGCAGTTGCTCCACCAGGTCCAGGGCCTCGGCGGTGGAGAGCTCGTTGCAGGCCTTTTCCCCGGATGAGGAGAGACAATGGGTGCAACGGAGGTTACAGGCCAGCGTGACCTCCCAGGTCAGGTTTACCGGGGAGCGCATCCCCATTTCGACGTATTTATTGCTCATGGAGAAATCCTTTTTCCAGGAGTTGTGTTACGAATTTTTGTAGGGCCTTCTTCTCGGAATCCGATGTCCCAGCTGGGAATTCATCCCTGGCGCGGACGGTCGCAAAGTAGTCGGCGGGCAGCAGGGTGCCAGTTGCAGCGAAGAGGAGGCGCGGTCCCTTGCAGTCGTAAAACAGGAGACCGAACCCCTCTTGCCGCGCGCGGCAGGACGGATGCAGCTTTATGCCTGCCGCAGCCATCTTAGTACACCCCGCAGATGCCGTCGATTGCGAGCTCTTCAACCTGGATTTCCTCAAGGATACGGGGTTCTTCGCTGCAGCTTACTTCTGACTGAATTTCTACTTCCATGGTATTCTCCTTTCATTCTTTGTCGCACCGTTACCGGATGCGCTGTGGTATGTGCTTCTTTATTGCAACGGCAATGCCAATAAATATAACGCTGATTTAAATAGTAATTTCAATTGGTTCATACCGGGTGTCCTGATATGCCCCACGGGTGGTGTAGAGAAAAAGGGCACAATGTAATCGGGGGATTAAGCGACATGACCCGTTATGTGTAGCAAATAGCAGCAATGAGGATATTATCTACAGTATTTTAAACCTCTGTTTTGCAGGTCCGGCGCAAGATGGCGATATGGGAACAAAGCCTGCATGTCTTTGTGTGTACCGAAACCTGTGCATCGACCAGACCCGGACCCGCCTGTTTTGCGTCCTCCGCCAGCAGGGGAGCGAGGGCATCCAGCCGGACAACAGTATATCTACGTAGAGGGAAGGGTGTCCCATGTATGAAAAAAATTCCTGCTGTTCGTATTGCGGTGCCCGCTTCCCCGACGCCACCTTGCGGCCGGTTACCTGCCATGCGTGCGGCAACAAGAGTTACCTGAATCCCATCCCGGTGGTCGTGCTGCTTGTGCCGGTGGGAGACGGGCTGGTAGTGGCCAGGAGAAATATCGAGCCGCAAAAAGGGAAGCTGGTGTTGCCGGGAGGCTACCTGGATCTGGGCGAAACCTGGCAGGAGGGGGCCCGGCGCGAGCTATGCGAGGAAACCGGCATACAGATCTCTGCCGATGAAATCAGCCTGTACGATGTCCAGAACGGGCTGGACAATACCCTGGTCATCAGCGGCCTGGCCCTGAGGCAGCCGCTCGTTTGCCTGAAGCCGTTTTCATCGTCAGAGACACAGGAGATAGCCCTGATAAAGAAACCGGTCGAGCTCGGCTTCCCGCTGCATAACCTGTTGATACGGAGATACTTTGCCGAAACAGGCCTGTCCCTCGCCCAGGAATGAATCACGGCCTGTTTCTCACGGCGCAACCGCTAGCAAAAGGTTGAACGGCACGCCTCTTAATCCAGGTTAGGCAGGTTTTCGAGGATGTCCCGGGTGATTTTCCATTTGTTGGAATGGAACGCGGCGGTATCAGGGGCTATCAAGCCTACCACGTAGTATTCCGCGTCAACCGGGGGGGTGATGAAGCCGGCCACCCGGCTTTTATCGAAATCCAGATCGAGCCATAAAAGTTTCCCCGCATCCGGTGCGACCCTTTCCAGTTGTTCTATCGAGCAGATCAGTTCGGCGCCCACGGCTTCGAAGCCCTGCCCGGGGATTCTTCCTCTGTTGGCGATAATAAAACCCTGCGAATCCACGACGAACACGGATTCGGCCCGTGTCAGGCTCATGCACCAGGCGATGCACCCTTCCCAGTTGGAAAATTGATGGGGGTGGTCCTCGCCCGTCGCCTCGATAATCGCCGGCAGGCTCCCGGCGGGAATGGCCGCTGGCAATGAGGCCATGCGGGCAGGGAAGGCTTTTGACAGCTGCAGGTAGCGCGGGGCCTGAACCGGAATCTGTTTCTCCGGCGTGGAGCCTTCCGCTGACGGAAACAGGGCGTTGAGGATCTGCTGCGCCTGTTTCAGATCATATGAGTTCGCGTTGCGGTCTTTCATCGGTTTCTCCTGTCACACCACCCAGGCCCTGGATGATGCCTTTGATCTCTGTGACCAGCAGCTGGAATCTGGCGGCCTCCGGAGAGTATTGTCCCGGCAGGAAGGCGATGGGTAATCCCTTCTCACTGGCGGTGCCGAAGACGTCCGCTCGCGGAATGTACGTTTCCAGCACGCCGCTGAACGATTCCCATACCGTTGTCATGATGTTGAAGGACGCGTCCTTGTGCAATTGAACCATGGTCGCGAGGATGCCCACTAACTCCAGATTCGGGTTTTCATGCTCCTTGACGTGCATCAGCACCCGCAGGGTTTGCGAGATCGATCGCAGGGCCAGAGGTTCGGCCTGTAGCGGCAGAAGGACGAGGTTGCTGACGGACAAGGCCGCCCTGGTGATAATCCCCAGACCGGAGGGGGTGTCGATAATAATGTAACGGAATCGTTGTTCCACGGCGGCGATGACATCGCGCAGTGCTGTCGAAGAATGGAGCAGCTCCTCGTAGATACCTACATCGAGCGGGTCCAGCCGCCCCCGCGGCAGTAACGAAAGGGTCGGCAGTTTTGTCGGCATGATGATCTCATCGATCGACAGTTGATCCAGCATGCATTCAGCCAGTCCCCGCCATTCGGTATCGCTCTGCGCAAGTGAAAATCCGATCGCGCCGAGTGGATCAACATCCACCAGCAGGGTGTTGTCGCCGCCTTCGGCCAGTGCCACGGCAAGGTTCAGCGCTACCGTGGTTTTGCCGGCTCCCCCCTTTGAACTGACTATGGAAAGAATGTGTGCCATATCGTCTCTCCGATCTATTTATAATACGTTGGTGAATCTCCGGACCGTTGGTATGAGTTCCGAGATCTTGTGTTTGATGACACCCAGCTTGCCGTCCGGACTGAACGATACTGCTACGAAAAAGCGGTTGGTTGCGTCGGTCATCTGGGCAAACAACGATCCCGTTTCCCCGTGCAGAAAAGAGGATACCACCAGCCCCATCTCCGTTTCCTCAGAGATCGTACAGGCTGAGGAGAGCCAGGCCAGGGCCTTCGGGATGATGCGTTCCAACTCTACCTGGACCGCATCGTCCCGATGGCATGTCAGCAGGTTACCATCCGTATCGGCAATAAACGAATAACGGTAACCAGGCAGTGAGGCCAGTCCGGTCAGCAGTTCGTCCTTTGTCATGCCTGTCGCTGACCCCATGCGCCGCGCTGCCGGGCGGGCGGGGGGCGGGAGGATGAGGCCCGGCCCGGTGCCGGGGAGTACTTCGCCCAGATGGAACAATAGGTCCGTATCGACCGCCACGGTTTCATTTTCGGCCTGCAGGGAAAGCAGGGGGGTCTCGACCAGGGATGCGATGGCGGCCGTCACATGGGTTTTGAAGCAGGTCCGCAGGAGCGTTGTGGAGATCAGGCATTCCTCCACCAGCAGTGCCCCGAGGCTCAGTTTGTTCCCTTGGGAACGCTGGGATTGAAGGGCGTGATTGGCGGCCATGAGCTTGTCCCGGGAGACGAGGCCGACCCGCTCCAGCACGGAGCTGAAATCCTCGGCCAGGCTATCGCTGACCGCCCAGGCCACACGACCCTGGTGCATGACGACCACGCCAACCCGTTTTCCGGCAAGGTTGGCGCGCAACATGCCGCTCCAGCTCAGTCCTGCGGCATTTTTCAGGAAATCGACAACAGGGAGTTTTTCACTGGAGTTCATCATATGGTTTCTCATTGCTGGCAATTTTGTTCACTGCCAAACGTCGCAAACGCCACCTATTTTTTGGTCACGACAAATTCGCCGTGCGGGTCGCCGGCCTCGATCCCTTTGGTCTGCTGGCAGACAAAGGTATCCATGCCGTTGGGGTACGGGTCGGCATAGGTCAGGTCGAAGAAGGCCTGGCACAAGCCCCGCAGCATATATGCCCGCAGACCGTCGCCACCGCTGTCGGCTTCGTAATAATCGTTGGCGCGGATAACCATGCGCTCGCCGTCTTTGAGCTGCACAATGCCTGATTTGGCCCAGCCCCAGGCGGTGAAGGCCGCAAAGGCCCCCCGCAGGATGTCCTTTTCCCCCTCTGTTACCATCGGCAGGACTACATCGTTAAAGGCCTCAGACGTTATGATGCCGCAGCCGGTATGGTAGCCGCATTCATAGGCCGCCCTGACCAGGCCGTCCGCAACGGTTGCCTTGCGCTCAGGCGGCGCCGCGGCCATGAGCCTTTCGGAAAACAGATTTAACAGGGCGGCCGGGAGCTGGTTGACCAGAACGTCGTATTCCGGTATCAAGCCGTTTTCATCGCCCTGGATGTTGATTTTGGCAAGGGACTTTACGACAGTATCTCGCATAACGGTCATTGCAGTGCTCCTTCGATTTCATGATAACGTAACGATAAATGTACCTTCAGCCCCCGTGACGGCCATACTTGCCGTTTCAACCACCGTGTAGCTTTTTGCCGGTTTATTGAAGGCCACCGCGAACATGGCGGCAATGTAGCCACAGGTGAAGTGATTTATCGGCTTGGTATGGCGGCCCCATTTTCTGATCCAGCCTTCGTCGATATGCGACCTGATCAGGCACACCTCGCCACCGTTTTCGGTACCGGCCACCTTCATCTTGCCCAGGCCGTAGACGGAATAGTATTCCCTGCCGACGTTGCATCTCTGCAATGGAGTGCTCTGGTTGTTCTGGGTGACGTAGTCGTTGAATACCGCCCACATGCTCTCTTCCACAACATCCTTGAGCAGCTGCGGCCCGCCGATGGTGTCGAACTCTTCTGCCAGTTTTGTCATCAACGCCAGATAGTGATGGGAATGCATCACGACGGCATGCCCGTTTAAATAATGACGGAAGGTGTCATTATCCAAGCTGAAATCCAATTTCAGTGACATTAATCGCTACCTCCTAGAATAATAGGGCAAGCTCTTCAAAGTATTTCTTGGTCTTGTGTCTGATGATGCCCAGTTTCGAGGCGTCCGGGGCGATAACCGCCGCAATGGCGTCACCGATGGGTCTGCACATGATGACCGCCTTGCCGTATTCGATAAACATGTCCTGAAACGTGTTTACCTTCAGCTCACTGCCCATTTCCTCGATGGCATTGCTGGCATGAGCCAGGGATGCCCCCAGTTCATCGATGTTGATTCGGCTGCTGTTGCCGGCAGATTCAATGACGAATCCGTCTCTTCCGACCACGACAACGGCGTCTATTCCCGGAATCATTAACAGATCGTTCAACACCGTCGTTGAATCACGTTGGCTGGTTTCCATTTCAGTACTCCTTTCGTCTGATGTGACATCGATAGTTGTGCCTGTATGTGTTGTTGATTCTTGTTTAACAACCTCGCTGCGATGGTCGTACAATACAGCCGCCTCGATGATGGCATGCTGCACCGAGAGCCCGACATTCTTGTCGATTGAGGTGACATCCGGGTTGTATTGAAACTCGCCTTGATTCCAGTTCAGGATATCTGACAGGGCATCCAGTCCTGATAACGTATCGGTGGTGACGTTGGTGATCGTCCCGGCCAGAAAAAAGATCTTGCCCTCGACCCCCCCAGGATGTCTGGTCAGATGAATCATCCCGCTTTTGTAGCTGGCAGCCAGAAACTGGACAAGGTCCGTGATGTTTGTCAGGGAAAGGCTGCCCTTCAAAAAATGTGTAGTGTCGGTGACCTGCAAGCGCTCGGCTCTGTTCGGCATGGGTGTCCTCCTCGTATCTGCATCTTATTGCATAACCATAGAATGTGACGTGCCTGCTATCCGGTCTGGCGGGGTTGCCTGTGAACGCCCTAGGTGAAGACAAGCATGGTCGCGGTCTGGTTTATATGGCCGATGTACTGCTCGCCGTAGGTGCTGAAGCCAACGGTTGGGACCTTCGCAAACAGCTCGCCATACTCCTTGGTCAAATTCTTCTGTTTCAGTTCCAGCGTCCTCAGGATGCAATTGAAATTTACTATGCCGATGATTCTGCCGGATTCCTCCCTGGCCTTGTTGATGGCGGCGCGGGTATCCTCGATGATGTCCGTCGATTCGAGCAGCGACAGCTCCATCCCCTGCCGGACGCCGCAATAGAATGCCATGCTGCCATTGTCCCTGATCTGCTGAGGACTCCGGACATAGGGCTCGTCATCCACCAGGAGGCCGACCGGATTGTGCATGAAGCGGTTCGAGGCCTCCGCGACCGGGCTGTTGACCGCTTCGGCATAGGCCACAGCCGCGGGTTTACCGTTGAATTCAATCACAGTCCGGCTGGCTTCATCGGCCTTGGTGACTTCCAGGCATGTGCCCAGATCCCGGAAGCTCTGCGTCTTGATAAAGGTAAAGTCCGTCCCGGGTTTGAGTAACGCCACTATGGCCGCATTGCTGTAGGTTTTCCCATTGGCATACAGATGGGTGGCTTTGAATTTCAGGTCATCTCCGGCAGAGCCGCCAATGAATACGACATTCGTCAGGTCGCCGATGGTTTCGATCAGGTTCTCTTCAGTGCCGCTTAATCCGTCAACCAGGATGATTCCCACATACTCGCGCGAGGCCATACCGGCAACCGATTCCCCAAAGTGGTTCGCAAAGGCATCACAGGCCTTTTTAACCCCCTCCGGGTCCTTGAGATCTTCAATGATCTCAATTTTTGCATCCAGAAGAGATTCGTCGTTGAACCCCATCACGACCACAGACTCGTCCAGCATCCGGCCGGTGACAATCTCGCCGGCGGTCGAACAACCGAACACAAGCGCAGACGGGAAGGCCTCCTGCATCTTCCGGCTAATTTCGGCAGGGGCATATTTTGAAGACGCAAAGAACATCAGGAGCTTTGTGTCGAACAGAACTAATTGATCGCTGATATCGCGCGTGATTTCGTCAATGGTGTCTTGCGATGAATGTGCTGTAATAAAATCCAGCCGTTGGACTTTTTTGGCCGGATGGGTGACCGTTGCCGGGTCGCTGTCGCCGGATTGTTCGCCAGGGGCAGGGGCAGAGGCCTCCCGGCAGAGATAGCCGAGCTCCATCGACATGCCTTCCAGCTGCTGCAATACCTCCGGGTCGTCGTCGGACAGCGGTGTGTACTTGCTTGGATTGATACCTTTCAGAATCATTTTGGTTTTGATGATTTTTTCCAGCATCGGGTTGCCTGCCGCTCTCTGCCTGAGAACAAAATCTATCATCTCTCTGATTTTACCCGCCATATCCCCCCCCATGAAATCAAGATGTTACAACAAAAAAATAGCCTGCCGCTGAAGAAGGCAGGCTAGCTGGATGATAGCTATGCTTTATTCGTCGCTTCGGCAGCCCCTCTATCCGCATCATTGCGGATGGTAGCTTTGTGTCACCCGGTTACCCGGGTTTTACCATTTCGGCACGCCTGGTTTTGTCATTGCCCGTTGCAAAAAGGACCTCTTTTGTGGTTTCTTTACTTCTTTGTCCCGATCTGCATTGCGCTGACCTGCAATCGATGTGGTGAAGTGTAAAACAATATTTTTTGAACGACCGGCATGATAACATCAATATTATACGCCATTACCAGGTGGTGTTCCTGCTGTTACGGGGTTGTATTTGCAACATGGATGCCATAAATAAAACGATATTATTATAAGTAACGGCGCACCGGCCTCACAGAGGCACGGCATCTAAATTACACGCAACCTGCCGATATTGAAGGGTTGATTGGTGTTGGGGCGCCATGGCAGCGAACGCTGACGGGATGCAGAGAAAGGCCACGCTGCGGAGATTGTCCTCACCACACGTCGGATATTGGGTTGCCTGAGGTCATCATGAAAACCGTCCGAAGCAACATAACCAAGCTGTATGCCTTTTCCTTCCTGCAGATGACCCTCTTCCCGATGGCGATCATCACGCTGTTCTGGAAAGATCATATCGGCTTGTCCCTGACCCGGATCCTCCTGCTGCAGGGCATCCTCTCGGTCGTGATGGTGGTGATGGAGTATCCCAGTGGCTACGTCAGCGACCGCATCGGCTACCGGGTAGCCCTGACCCTGGCCTCTCTGCTCGGCATGGCCGGCTGGGGCATCTATACGGTGGCGACGACCTTTGCGCATGTCATGGCAGCCGAGATCCTGCTGGGGATCTCCCTGGCATTCATCAGCGGTTCGGACAGCGCACTGCTGTACGAGACCCTCAAGGCAGACGGCTCGGAGCAGAACTATGCCCGGCATCAGGGGCGCATGAGCGGTTTTGCCCAGGGCGGCGAGGCGCTGGGGGCGGTCTTCGCCGGCGTATTTTATGCCTATGCGCCGGTGCTGCCGTTCGTCCTGCAGGTAGGGGTCTGGCTGCTGGCCCTGCTCCTGACCCGCGCGATGGTCGAGCCGCCCAGGAATATCGTGGGTTCGCCCGCCAGTCATCTGGCAGAGGCGTGGCACTCGACACGTTATGCCTTCGTGGAGAACAAGCTCCTGCGCTACACGATCCTGCTTAACTCGCTACTGGGGATCGCCTCGTTTTACCCGGTCTGGCTGATCCAGCCCTACATGCAGCACGCGGGTGTGCCGCTGACCTGGTTCGGCCCAGTCTGGAGCGGGGCCAACCTGACGGTGGCGTTCTTTTCACTGACCAGTCATCGTATCAGCGCGTACCTGGGCGACCGGTTCATGCTGCTGCTGTTTCTGTCCCTGATCGTAGTGGGGTATTTCGGGCTGGGGACCATCGGCGGATTGTGGGGCTTTCTGTTCTATTACCTGCTGACCAGCATGAGAGGGCTCAGGGGGCCGATGATGCTCAATCTCACGCAAAAAGAGTGCCCCTCAGCCAACCGGGCCGGCATCCTGTCGCTGCAGTCGCTCTGCTTCCGTCTGCTGTTCGTCTGCAGCGGACCGCTGGTGGGCACGCTGGCCGACCGGTTCGGGGTCAGCCACGCCTTTCACTATCTGCTGTACGCCTTTCTGGTTACCCTGCCGCCCCTGGCCGTGCTCTTCCTGCGGAGCCTGCCCACGGCAAAACAGGGGATGAGCGCTTGCAACAAGATCCCGCCCGGAACTCCGCCATAGCCTTCTTGCTGGCTCCGGATTTGAACAGGGCCCTCAGATTACATTAGACGAAAAGCCGCAGGATGGGATATATATGGTGCTGTAAAGTGTGAAGAATCCTCACAGTGGAGGAACGCGGATGGGCACAGCGGCAGGCGTGGGATACAGCATTCACAGGAACCCGGCCGAGGCGGGCAAAGAGGCCGCCCTGAAGGCTCTGCAGCAGGCGGGCATTGCGAGGCCCGATTTCGTCTTCGTCTTTGCTACCGTTGGCTACAACCAGGAGATTCTGATCCGCTCCATACGTGCGGCGACAGGCGGGGCTCCGTTAAGCGGCTGTTCAGGCGAAGGCATCATAACCCAGGAGACGGTTGCAGAAACCAACTTCGCCGTGGCCGTTATGGTCATCAGCTCGGACGAGCTCCGCTTCCATAACGCCCGGGTCAGGGAAATCGACCAGCAGGCTGCCGGCGCCGGAGAACGGCTGGCAACGGCGATCCAGCCCTTTCTGGCCGCGGATAGTATCGCCTGCTTTATGTTTGCCGACGGACTGGTATTTGATTTCGACCCCTTCCTGGCGATGTTTGAAAAAACGCTGCAGCGCGAAAGTCCCCTGCCAGTCTTTGGCGGGCTGGCCGCGGATAACTGGGCATCGAAGAAAACCTACCAGTATCATGATGACGACGTCTTTTGCGAGGGCATCTCCTGCGTCGTCATGTCGGGCAGCGGGGCCGTTGCCTGGGGCATCAATCACGGCTGCGTTCCGGTAGGATCCACGCGCACCATCACGCGCAGCACGGGCAATATCATCTACGAGATCGACGGGATCCCGGCCCTGGATGCCATGAAGGAGTATTTCGATGAGGATTGGAAGAGCCAATGGAACAAGACCTCTCTGAACCTGTGCCTGGGATTCAAAACCCCCGAGCATATCAGGCAGGGCTATGAAGAGTTCGTTATCCGCTATATGGTCAGCAAAAATGATCAGGATGGTTCCGTCACCATACAGTCCGACGTCCAGGACGGCACCGATCTCTGGATCGTGCGTCGCGACCGGGAATTGATCAGCGGCGGCTTGCAGGCCATATCCCATCAGATCAAGGGCACAACCGGGACCAGGAGACCGAAATTCATTCTGCAATTCGAATGCGTGGGGCGGGGGAAAGTGGTCTTCCGGGAGCAGGAGAAGATGGAGCTGACCAGATCGCTTCAGGATGAAATCGGCTCAGAGATCCCCTGGATCGGCTTTTACTCCTATGGCGAAATCGGGCCGATCGCGAATTTCAACTGTTTCCATAACTTCACGTCCGTAGTCACTGCGGTTTACTGACGATGACCCGGCGGAAACCATGAAAAGCGAAACCAGCACCGACATCGTTTCCCCGGAGGCCGCCGAAACAGCGGCACTCCGGCTGGAAAAAGAGGGCCTTGCCCAGCAGGTCAAACGCCTGATCAAGGCGGAGGGCAAGCTGTATGCGTATCAGGAAGAACTCGATGCGCAACTGAAGGAGTACAAAGATCTCTACGCTCTGAATCGAAGGTTCAATGCCACCTTCGATATCCGGAAAGTCTTTGAATATTCCATCGCATACATCATCAACAACCTTGAATATGAACGGGTCATTTTCTTCGAGCAGCGCGAACAGAGCGACTGTTATGCCGTCTGCACGTTTGACGGGTATTACGACCAGCACGAAAAGGGCGCTGTCGCGGAGCTGGTCATCACGCAGGACGATCCTCTTCTGTCGGCTCTTCAAGAGGGAGCGGAATGTATAGTCTGCAGCGCCGAGACAGACAGCAAGGTGTTAGGTGAGTCCCGCTCCAGGCTGCACATGAACGAATATCTGATCTACCCGCTCTGCTCCCACAAGCCCCCTCACACTCTCCTGGCGGTTGGAAATTCCGCCGCCAATGCAGAGTTTTACCACCGCATCGGCAGCAGTGACGGCGCGCTGCTCGGTATCGGTAATCTGGTGGGGCTGCTCGTCTCAGCGGTAGAAAACCACACCTTCTACGCCAACATGAAGAGAGCCATCGAACAGGAACGGTGTGCCGAGGCAAAGTACCGCAGCATCTTCGAAAATGCCCTGGAAGGCATCTACCAGTCTACGCCCGCGGGGAGGTTCATCAACTGCAACCCTGCCACCGCTTTTATCTTGGGTTACGATTCTCCCCAGCAACTGATAGAGAGCGTTACCGATATCGAATCCCAGCTGTATGTTGAGCCGCAGCGTCGCCGGGAGTTGTTCGGGTTGATGCGGAACGGGGTGGATGTCAAGAGTTTCGAAGTGGAGTTCTACCGGAAAGACGGCAGCAAGATGTGGGCCTTGCTGAGTACCCGTCCCACCTTCGATGACAACCGTGAAATACTCCATGTGGACGGCATCATCCAGGATATCGGCGAACGCAAGCGGGCGGAAAAGGCCGTCCAGGATCTGAACGAGGAACTTGAGCAGCGCGTGATTGCACGCACCAAGGAGTTTGTGTCGGCCAACCTGGAATTGAGACAGGTCACCGGGCAGCTCGAACGTGCCTACGGCGAACTGAAAGCCACCCAGTCCCGCATGTTGCAGCAGGAGAAGATGGCGTCCATCGGACAGCTGGCGGCTGGAGTCGCGCATGAGATCAACAATCCCATGGGTTTCATCATCAGCAATCTCAATTCGCTCAAAAAATATACGGATAAGATCATCAGTTTTACGGATTTTCAGTCCGCAGCGATCAATACGCTCTTAGCCACTGCCGGTACCCACCAGGTAGCGGATGATGTCATGGAACACAAGAAAGCGCTGAAACTCGATTATGTCCTGAAAGATCTGGACAGCCTGATTCAAGAGTCCCTTGAAGGGGCGGAGCGGGTCAAGAAGATCGTGCAGGAGCTGAAGAGCTTCTCCCGCATCGATGCATCC
This sequence comes from Deltaproteobacteria bacterium, assembly GCA_021780495.1. Taxonomy (GTDB): domain Bacteria; phylum Desulfobacterota; class Desulfuromonadia; order Geobacterales; family Pseudopelobacteraceae; genus CAIPTY01. Next base: position 62,402 of record JAJXYO010000048.1, on the reverse strand, counting down.
GACTGTAAGCTGGCTGATATCAATGAAGGCCTGGAGAGCACCATCAAGATTGTCTGGAATGAACTCAAATACAATGCGACCGTGAATAAAGAGTATGGGGATATACCGCAAACAGTCTGTAATCTCGGGCAGCTGAACCAGGTCTTCATGAATATCCTGGTAAATGCGGCACAGTCTTTGGAGAACCAGGGCGAGATCAGCATCAGAACGTCGAGCGACCATGATAACATTTACGTAATGATATCCGATACCGGCAGCGGCATACCCGCCGATAAGCTGAACAGGATCTTCGAGCCGTTTTACACCTCCAAGGAGGTGGGTAAAGGCACCGGCCTCGGCCTGAGTATAGCCTACGACATCGTCAAGAAGCACAACGGCGAGATACAGGTGGAAAGCGAGGTCGGCAAGGGAACCACCTTCACACTTCTCCTGCCGATAATCACAGGATAGCGGCCACACTGTCGGGGTAACCCTTACCATTCTCTATCTGCACCATCCCTCCCGCGTCGTTCTGACACCGCTTACCCTCCCCATCTTCCCGTGTCTTTCAAAAGAAAATCAAAGAGTGTAGTTTCTATTTTTATTAAGATTCATTCGTGATATAGCTGCACAAGATGCTGTGGATTTCTTGCGAAGCGAGGGTCATGCCGCATTAAAGCGCGAGTCCGCAAGTTCCTAATATAGGTAACCTTTAAGGTTCCTTGTATAGGTAGCAAGCACCGTATATAGGGAACAAGTTCCGTATATACGGAAACCGTTGATCTACGAGTTATGTGAGGAAATATGAAAAAATATTTGGGATATGCTCTGGTCGCTTGCCTGCTGCTGGGGGCAGTGGGCTGCAAATCAAAGGAGTTCAAAGACGTAAGCGCCGATGTATCGCTATCTCGCTTTATAGGCACTGCGTATAAGACGAAAACGGAGCTGATTATCTGTGGTATCGCAAAGGATATCGGGTATCCGAAAATCGTTGACTACTATACCATCATGGAACCACCGGGAATCGGTGGTCCCGAGGTTGTGTCGCTGCGAACTATCCCTCCAGGCACATCGATGAAGATTCTTCGAGTTGAACGATGCAGCAATTGTTTGCCATTTTTGTCAGAACTGCGGTGGGTCGTGGATCTGCCCTCGGATGCGACTTTCAAGGACCACCCAGTGGTTATAGATGCTGGCAGAATTGACATCGAAAAGACCAACGCTTTAGTCAAAGTGCAAGCAGGCACATAACCACTCGGCGGCACGCAGGCGCTGACGCGCTGGTGCGCCTCGGTCCCGTTGTCGCGACACGATGTCGCGTTGAAGACTGTCTGGCTGAATCCCGTGAGGTTCTGACCAGACCCCGTGTTCCCCCACGGGTATCCTAGGGAGGCGTGCTGTCATGGTGCATCCATGCTGGTGCGAAGCCCTCCCGACAATGTACCGAATCCCGCTTTGGCGGGAGGGGTGGAAGCCGTGAGGCAACTGCCCTCCTGGAAGCCTCAACCTGGGTGAGGGCTAGGGTTCCGGGTGATATGGCCAACACAAGTGAACGTTCGCTCGCGCCGTCAAGGGGAGCAAGCCAAATGAGGCTGAGAGGCTTGGACCAAAAGGTATGCAGCCGGTCAGGGGATGTAACGGTGCCCCTGCGGGGACAACAGAGCTGCCGGTGTACAGAACGGGCCTAAGTCATCCATTCAATTGTCAGAAACGCGGAACGTGGAAACCCCGTATTTCCGCTCCGGTATGAATGGAGCAGGTGAAACCGTAAGGCACACTGTTGGAGATGCGGGAGTAAGAGGCGGGAAGAAGCGAATGCCGTCCTGTAATGGGGCGGATACGGGTTGCAACATCACCCGGCCCGAAAGGGAGCCCACGTCCCATGCCGGTGCTCCATTACGTGGAAGTCAGGAGAATCTTCTTCAGGAGGGAAAGCAAATGGCGGCAATCGCAAGATTGACTGGTGCGCCCTCCACCTACGGGTGAAGACTGCTGGCCGGTATCGTAAAGTTCACAAGCGGAAGCTGTGGTCGGGTATCCCGAGAGGGAGATTACTTTGGAGTGCTTGAGCCGTATGACGGGAAACTGTCACGTACGGTTCTGAGGGGGGTTGGGGGCCATAAGGCCCCCCGCCTACCCGGTGAAGAGAAAAATAAAATGATAGATCAAGACAAAATTATTATATCGACCATCATCGGCGGACTTTTGCTCCTATTCTTTGTCCCACCTTCTTGGATTGCCTACAGGAATACAAAATTTCGGCTACCACTACGAATATTATTTTCTTTAACTGTAGTCCCCTTATTTTTTGTTCTGATGGCTATCAACTATTTTTTTGTGGCGGATCATTTCCCTGCACTTGTAGATACATGGCAGTCGGTTACAGCTGGAGGTAACAAATCAGGAAAGTCGGCTTCTATTCTTGCTTTCTTTCTCACATGCCCACTCTCAGTTGCGGGTTGCTACTGTTGGTACAAGTTTTTGAATTTTATCAATCAGAAGATCTATCCAGAAGATACTTCACAATCGAATTTCTCACTAACAAGCTCATCAGATCCAAAAGTTAGCGCTGAGCTCAATAAGACTGCTGAAGTATATATTATACGAAAACATATAACAGGAATCAGACCAATTCTTGTGAAAGTCAATGGCAGCGAAAATGTCGAGCTTTATAAAAAACAATATATTCAAAGTGAATTGCATGATGGCAAAAATACAATTGCATTGAGTATGTTTTTTGGCTGGATTTTCCCATCATACAAGCAAAGGGAGTACACCTTTTTCTTCAATGGCGGGAAAAGATATTTTTTTCTAATAAAACCCTCAATTCCGTATGCTACGTTTGAAGAAATTAGCGAAGCTCATGCTATGCGTTTGGTCACAAATATGCGTTGTGTTTTACAACTTTGAAGGGTGGACCATTTGGAGACGATCTTTGCACATTCACATTTGAGGAAAGGGATGTCCCAACTCTCGTGTGGACTCGGTCGCGGCGGAAAATCTGCCGCTCCGGTCACACTCATAGCCGTTGAGCGATAAAAAAATGGGTGACCCTAATGGCGCTATTCAGAAAAATGTCCAATAATCGGCGACAGCGGTGAACCCGCTACGCCTCATTACTATCGTGAGGTCTTTATGAAAACCATTTTGATCACCCTGTTAGCGGTCTATTTACTTATTGGCGTACTTATCTATGTGCTCACTGATACGAGCAAGTTTGCGGGAAAAGTGGAACGAATGTTCGCATTCCTCACCTATTCCGACGTCATAAAATATATGTTCCCTTTTGTCCTCGTGCTGTGGCCGGTGTGGCTCTACGTTAATGCCAAATTCAATGAGTAAGGGAATATGAGGGGGGCAGCTCCAAGCCTTAAAATGAGGCAAAACGGGCGGATGTGGTGTCAGGGTTACCCATCTGACTGGATCAGCAATGACGGTGAATTGTGTAATGTGTAGCCTGCGGCATCGTTAAGAAGCACAAGGGTGAGATACAGGCGAAAGCGAGGTCGGCAAGGGAACGACCTTTACCTTGCTGCTTCCGGTCGTAGCGGGGTAGGGGGGATGCGCTGAAACACCGATATGGCGGAATGAAAGCTTGTTGGTGGCCGCGCCCCGATAGGCTGTACTGCCGAAGCACTGATTTAACTTTTGTTGATATCAATGAACTCTTTAAACTGTTTTTTTACCTCATCGCCGCATTCCGGACAGTATCCGTGGGAAAAATCGATTCCCCAGTTCTTCTTGAAGTACAATTCAATCGCAGTCCAGAATTCGTCAACGCTCTGGACTTTCTTGCACTTCATGCAGATCGGTACGATGTCCTGAATCGCTATCAGTTCGCTGATGTCTTCGATCAGCAGCAATACCAGTTTCCTGCCATCCAGCTCAATCGGTGAAGCGGTTATCACGGCAAAGATTTCGGCTGTGCGGCCTTTCCTGTTGAGTTCAATCTTGGCCCGCTTGCGGTAAACCTTATCGCCCCTGAGTGCCATCCCAACCGAGTTCCGGATGATACAATCCTGGCAGATGGTGGCATGCCCGCATCCTTCGGGCACGTCGCGCGAATGGATGCAGTGCAGGGCTTCTCCGGCCCGCATGTCGCTGATGGCGCTGCGATTGTTGTCGATGAGCGCCGCCGCCGCACTGTTATATTCAATGATGCGCACGTCTTCGTCTACCGCGAATACAAAGGCGGGGATAGCATCCAGTATGCTTTTCGTATTTGGCGCCAGCTCCGGGGTGGCCTGATTCATATCAACATCCACGGTTACCTATGGTTAGAGTTCCGCACCACGTACGTTCTCTTGTTCACAGCGCACCGGTAACCGTACCGTAAATTGTGAGCCTTCACCGGCGGTACTCTTCACGCTGATCTCGCCGCCATGACGCTTGACAATATTGTATGAGAGCGCCAGTCCGAGACCAACCCCCTTGCCAACCTCTTTGGTGGTGAAAAACGGGTCCCAGATCCGGTCAATGACATCGTGCGCAATGCCACAGCCCGTATCAGAAACCTGAACCAGAATCGCCCGCTCCTTATCGGAATAGGTCGATGATATCTCGACCCGGCCGCCATCCTTGATTGCGTGGCAGGCGTTTATCAACAGGTTCATGAAAACCTGGCGCAGACCGGATGGGTCACCGAGGATGGCAGGGATATTCTCCTTCAACGTGGCTACGACCTCCATCTCTCGATAGTTGGGCTGGTGCTTTAACAGCTCAAGGATTTCCAGCAGCAGTCCGTTGAGGTTTACGGTCCCGATCAAGCCGTCAGATTTTCTGCCGAAATTGAGCAGACTGCCGATAATCCCCTTGCAGTGGTATGCCTCGCGGACAATCACCTCCAGATATTTGGGGAAGTCATCCAGCCTGTTGTCCGTACCCAGCGAGGGCTCGTCGCGAAAGCGTCGCAGGAGCGCCTCGGCGTAGCCCGCCACCGAGGTGAGCGGGTTGTTGATCTCATGGGCGATCCCCGTGGCGAGGACTCCGATACTAGACATTTTTTCGGTTTGAATCAACTGCATTTCATGAAGGCGCTTCAGGGTCACATCCCGCATGAATACGAGCGCCCGGGTTTTTTCACCCAGTTCATCCTTGATGGGGTTGGCCGTGATATCGATGTAGCGGGTGTTGTGTCCTTCCCGTACAGAAACCAGGGATGTCTCTACCCGTTCGCCATGCAGAGCCAGCTCAACCGGGCAATTATGCGGTGAGAAGGCCACATCCGGATGAAATACGTCCCGGCAGCCACCTCCGGCAAGGACCTCCTCCGGGAAAAACTGCGGGCAGATGTGATTGAGATGCTGTATGGAACCGTTATGGTCAAAGACGATGACACCATCATTGACAGCATCGAAGATCGCTTGCAGCTCGTTTTTCTTGTTTCGTAATCGGACCTCGTCCTTTTTGCGTTCAGAGATATCCTGGGTTGTACCGTACAGTTTCACGACCTGCCGGGCGATATTGACTGACGGCTCGACCGTTGTATAGACCCATTTGGAGGTGCCGTCTTTCAGCAGCAGCCGATGTTCGATCTCATAGGTAGTACCATGTTCAGTGCCTTGCCGTAACAGGGCCATGGCGGCATCGCGATCTTCCGGGTGGATAAGGTTTGTTAAGGCCTCCGGGCTGGCTTCTTCGCGGCTGAGATTCATGATTCGGAGCAGTTCGTCCGATACCCGCAGTTCACCGGTCAGGGGGTCCGAACGCCAGGAACCTACATGGGACATCGATTGAGCCTTGGCCAGATTGTATTCGCTCTCGCGCAAGTGCTCTTCCGCCCGTTTACGTTCGGTGATATCCACCATCGCGGCGTGGCACTCGTCACCCATCCCGGCAGCCATCGCCTCGATCCGCACATACAACGGCGGTCTGTCCTGTATTGACAGCTTCACCCGGCAGGTGATCTTATCGCGTCCCAGAAAGACCATCCGCAGGAAATCGGCAAATATGAAGCGATCTTCCACGGCTACGAACTGCTCGAAATGGAGGTTGACCAGAATGGCGCGTTCGCCCCCCAACAGGCTGGCCCCGGTCAGGTTAACGGTCCGTATTTCTCCTTCGCGGTCGAAGGTGAAATAGCCTACAGGGGCGCAGTCATACAGCAGAGCGTATTTATTCCGCGATGCCTTCAATTCCAGATTGGCGTTTTGCAGATTTTCGAGCTGCCGTTCCAGGTCTTGTACCTGCTGTTGCGATTGTTGCAGGAGCTGTAGCGTTTCCAGGTCTGTGCCGGGAAGCGAAGTGCCCGCGGCAGCGGCGGCGAGTGGTGTGTCAGAAGGGTGGTTCAGCATCGGGAAGCCATTTTGTAGTGTGTTCCCAGGGCATCAGCCGTCCAGATGGCAGCTGCGACCATATCGGCAGTAACAGGAAACCAGCTGGAATGTATGGTCTCGCCTGCTGCAACAGCTGCGGCGGCAATCTGTTCGACGTCGTCCGGGCCGGGGTTTGCGATGCCGAGATCTTCCAGGCAGAGCGGCAGTCCTACGCTGAAACAGAAATCCTGTACCTCTTCGATGGCGCTGGCAGGGCGTCCCTCCAGCACCAGCTGGGCCAGGAGCCCGAAGGCGACTTTTTCGCCATGGAGCTTGTCACCCGCCGCTTTCAAGGTCGTCAGGCCGTTATGAATCGAATGCGCAGCGGCGTGTCCGCCGTTTTCTGAGCTCAGTCCGCTCAACAGGGTATTTGCCTCGACAATCGCTTCTACCGCCGGTGTAATCACATGTCTTTCGACCGCCAGCTTTGCCTGAAGACCGGATTCCCGCAATGTTTCGTAGCAGAGCCGCGCCAGTGCCCTGGTAGCCAGAGTGGGAAGGGCTCCCCCGGTAAGCGGATTGGGTTTTCCGCTTCTGAAGCAGGTATCGGATTCCCAGAAGGTGGCCAGGGCATCCCCCATCCCGGCCACAAGGAATCTGACCGGCGCCCCGGCCACTAACGTCGTATCGACCAGGATGCAATCCGGGTTTTTTCGCAAAAACAGGTAGCGCTCGAATACACCTGTGTCGCTGTAGATTACCGACAGTGCGGAGCAGGGTGCATCGGTTGATACCACCGTCGGGACGACAATAACCGGTAGGTTCATCTCATGCGCTACCGCCTTGCCGGCGTCTATGACAGCCCCGCCACCCAGCGCGATAATGACATCGACCCGGTTGGCTGCTGCCAGTCCCGTGAGTCGTCTGATTTCCTGCTGGGATGATACCCCCTGGAAGCATTCCTGATGACAGGAGAGGCCATGTGCGCTGAAACTATCCAGGATGTCCTGAGCGCACAACGACAGAGCGGTCTTCCCTCCGATAACCAGGGCAGACGTGCCGATGCGCGCGGCGTGCACACCAATTTCCTTGATGGCACCTGCGCCCTGGATATAACGACCTGGCGAAAACAGCATCCGGCTCATAGGCTCACTTCCTTAGTCACCTTCAGTATCCACCGCAGACGCCATCCCCAGGTACCTGTTTGATATCAATCTGGGGATCGCTATCGTTGTGCACGGCCGAGCCCTCGTGCGGCTTGCCGATCTCATCCAGGCTGACCGTGCCATGGCCGCCCTCCACACTTGGGGCCCATTCGCCCAGATGGGCGGCGCACAGGTTTTGGGAACTGTTCGCCTTGGCTCCGCATTGTCTGCATTCAACCGTGGGATGGTCTGAAAGACTCTTGATGCAGTCGTCCAGTCCCTGGGCCTTAAGGGCACACATGTGCATCTGGTGATGTTTGCTATCGCAACTCATAGCTACTCCTTTTCGTCGACATTTATCAGGGGGTGGTACTTGCTCTTTCAGGTGGTCACCAATGGCTGCGGCCGGCCGGGTCAAAAACCGGTTCACTGCCAGCGCCGCCGCTCGTGCCACGGGTATAATAGTCCTTGGAATCGTAGATTTCCGCTGCTTTGGCTTCCAACAGGCGTTTCCTGTCTATCGGGTGTGCACGGTCGGCATAGATGTCGCGGAGCAGGTCTTCCACAACCAGGCTCAGATCCTCGACCGTTTTTACGACCTCCACCTTGTCGCAATAGGAGCCGTAGATGTCCATCAAACAATCGCCGCGACTCCAGGTGTCCCGTTCTTCAGGGGTAAGCCAGAGCATGTAGCGGGCCTTTTCGCGAATCTCGTCCAGCACCCAGTCATTGGCCTCATCGTAATTGTTGCGGGCGTCACCCAGGATGATAAAGGCCGGTCGGCCGCGCAGGTTTTCCAGGTAGCGTTTCTTGAAGGCCAGAAATACCTGGCCGAAGCTGCTGTTTTCATCCAGATCGATGATATCGCCCATGTCGATGGTTTCCATCAGGTCGTTGACCGGCATGTTGGCGAGCATCTCGGTGATTTCCGCCACCTCCCGGTTGAAGATGAAACTGCGGACATCCAGCATCTGATTATGCAGGGTATGCAGCAGCAGCAGCATGAAGCGCGAGGCGTGGCTTACGGAAAAACTGACATCGCAGAGTACCACCAGCCGGGGCTTTTCCCGGCGTTTGCGGCGCAGCGCCACCTGGAACGGTACCATATCGTGGCGGTAATTTTTCTGGATCGTCTTGATGACATGCAACTTCCCGCGATTCTGGTTGTTCTTCATTCGTTTCATATCTTTGCGGAGACGCATCATCATGCGGGAGACCACATCCTGCATGGCGATCTGCTCTTCCGGCGTAAAGGTGATCCCCATCTGGGTGCTGTTGCTCTTGTTGAGTTCGATCGTGAGCGGATTTTGCGTGTAACGGCGCGTCGGGCGGGGGGCTTTCTTGGCCTTCCCGCGATACCCCTTCATCTGCACGGTGATTTCAATGCCGTCCGTGTCGTCCGGGTCGATCTCCGTCAGGCTTTTCAGTTCGGCCAAATCTTCCGGGTTGATATCGCTGTCCAGTTTGAGCAGGGGGCCGTTCTCGTCGTGATCGTCTCCCGGCAGTTGATCCAGGTAGTTGAATTCTCCCTCCATATTGGTGATGGCCGCGTCCATGAGATCGGGTAAATTCGTGTCCGGGTCAACGAACTGAAACCGGCTGAAGTATCGGTTAAACACCTCATTGAAGGTCGGGATGTCGTTGACATTCTTCACCAGTGTCAGACGCAGGATCTGCCGGGATGATTTGCGGTCATGTATGCCGCAAAATCCCAAGGCCTGAACCGCGTCCAGGCTCTCACCGGGTGAGACGCGGATGCCGCTCTTACGAAGATCTGCGACGAAACCGGCGATGATCCGTTCCATGACTAGCTCAATTCCTGGGCAGCCAGATCCGTTACCTTCTGCAGGTCGGTCTGGTGCTTGGCAATCACCCCCACCGTATTGGCGACGATCTCTGGCGTGAGTTGCGTGGCCTTCAGGATCGAAAGCACCTGGGCCCAGTCCAGGGTTTCAGAAACACTGGGGGGCTTGCGCAGGTTCAAGTCACGGGCCTTACGCAGGAAACTCACCATCTGGCGCGCCAGATCCTCACAGATTTCAGGGAATTTTACCCGCACGATTGCGACCTCACGCTCCAGTTCCGGATACCCGATATAGAGATACAGGCAGCGGCGCCGTAGCGCATCGGAGATCATGCGTGTACCGTTACTGGTCAGAATCGTGAGCGGCTTTCTCTTGGCCTCGATCACTCCCAGTTCGGGGATCGAAACCTGAAAATCACTCAGACACTCCAGCAGCAGCGCTTCAAACTCGTCGTCGGAGCGGTCGATCTCGTCGATTAGCAGCAGCGAACGTTTTTCCGACAGAAAGCTGCGCAGAATCGGACGTTGCACCAGGAAGTTCTTGGAGAAGAACAGGCTTTCCTCAGCAGAAAGACGCTCGACGGCTTCCCGCAGGTCTGCCGATACGGAGAGATAGGTGTCAAGCTGGGTACGCAGCAACTGGGTATAGAGCAACTGCTTGCCGTACTCCCAGTCGTACAGGGCCTTGCCCTCGTCGATCCCTTCGTAGCACTGCAATCTCACCAGCGGGAAATCCAGGGCCGTGGAGAGTGCCTTGGCCAGACCGGTCTTTCCTACGCCGGGAGGGCCTTCGATCAGGATCGGCTTCTCCATGTGGAGAGCCAGAAAAACGGCGGTAGCGATGGCATCGTCGGCAATGTAGCCACCTGTGTTGAGAAGATCCTTAACCCCTTGTTCGCTTATCATGATGGCCTCGCAGCGTTGAATTTAAATCTCCCGACGACCAATAACATTGCAATCATTGTGCCTTGCCCGGAGGAAACAGCGTGTATGGTGTTTCAGGTGCAGTATCAAATCTCAATAAATAAAAACCGCTGGCGCCCGCTGAGGGGGTACGTTCCCTTCGGGGCCAGCGGCATAACATCACATAGACACACAATGAGTTACATGTTTGTTACATGCACTGATGGAAGATCTTGATCATATCCTGCAGACCTGTGTCAGTAGGATTGCCCTCTGTACAGATATCGTTTACCGAGAAGCGTGACAGACCTTCGACGTCTTTTTCGAGCAGGCCAAGATCCGTGAAGGTCTTGGTGATGCCCAGGTCAGCTTTCAGTTCCAGACATGCGTCGATAAAGGCATGACCGGCTTTCATGTCAGACATGCCGTTTGTGTCGATACCGGCAGCCTGTGCCATCATCCTGAAACGCTCAGGGCAGGCCGGCAGGTTGAATGTCATGACAGGACCAAGGCCGATGGCGTTGCAGAGTCCGTGAGGAGCGTCGTACATACCGCCCAGAGCATGAGCCATACTGTGAATCAGGCCGAGACCGGCGCTGTTGAAGCTATAGGCTGCGGCCATTTCAGCCCAGACCATCGCTTCGATGGCTTTGTCGTTGTTCCTGTTCATTGCCGATTGACGCAGGTTGCCGAAGATCAATGATATTGCGCTCAGGCCAGGACCGTAGGCCGAGACAACACCCAGGCGGGAAGTGATGGCTTCAACGCCATGTGCAAGGGCGTCCATGCCGGTGTAGCCGGCCAGGTCGCCAGGCATACACTGATGGATCAACGGGTCGTTGACTGATTTGCTGGGTGTGCAGTTCGGATCGAACAAGGCCATTTTGTACTTCTTATCGGTATGGTTGATGATCGAGAAGCAAGATACTTCCGAACCGGTACCTGAAGTGGTGTTGATGGCAAGCTGAGGAATCGTGTTGGCCTTGGTTGCTTTGAATGCGCCTTCGAAAGTACGTACATCCTGGCCGTCATGGCTGTGAACGAGTTTGATGGCCTTGCAGCAGTCGTGAGAGCTGCCGCCGCCGAGGCTGATGATGCCGTCGAATTTACCAGCTGCCAAAACCTTGGCGCCGGCCATAACTTCATGGTCTTTAGGGTTGGGAGTAACTTTATCAAACACTTCAGAAGCAACCCCGGCAGCTTTCAACACGCCCTGGATTGTCTCGACAATGCCGGTGCCACGAAGGCCGGTGGTTACGATCAGGGCATTGGTCATACCCAGTGCTCTGGCATCATTGCCAACCATGGTGTGTGCGCCCCAGCCGACATTTACGGAAGGATATGCATGCATCATCTTGATCGGGTATTCCAGTCTTTCATTCTTAAGGGTCCGTTTGACGTCTTTGTTGTGTGACATGGGTACTTCCTCCTTTTTGGTGTGTGTTTTTTGTTTGCGCTGACTTGATTACATTGAAAAGCTTCATCCTCTCCTGCAAGTGTCCTTTCAGACTTCGCCACCACCTCCTCATAACTTGGTTATACGATCATCTACATTCGCTGCAAAAGAGCCGACTGGCTACACTTCAAGGCCCGTTATGATCGAGTTGATAATAACTTTAGCAAGTTGAATGCCAACTTTAAATACGTAAAAATAACAGCTAGTTGCGATTTATTTGCTGAACGGGTGTGTCTGGTGGAGGGTCTTTGCGGGGTGATATGAAACAGTTTTATATAATTATGTCCACAATGTGGTGATTTTGTAGCTATGGATATTATCTACACTGGGGAATTTCCACCCAATAGCCTCGACTGGGACAAATGGGCTGGCTGAAACGTATTAAAAACAGGGGTGCATATAAATATAAAAGTGTTTACGAAATAAATAACAATAGTAATAACAAATAGTTGTTGAACTAGATGTTGTTTGTTATCAAAGTTTGACGTATGCCGGTAAACCTGATTTTTATTCTTGTGTGCTTGCGGCCTCAGTATCTAATGGTCGTTTGCATTCGATTTTATGCTTTCCGGTTGATAGATAGCCCGCCTCGCCGCGCAACGGTCATCTGCAGCCAGCAGATTTCCACAGCTGCCCCATGCGCGCCCCATGCACCCTCCGGAACAGTATTGTTTACCCGGGCAATCGCGACATTCGGGAATTTCAACGGCGCGCCGGCGGCTGATGTGAAGCAGTGCTGTCCAGAGCGGGATGCCTTCTGCTGCGGCCGCAGTGAGCCCTTTTTCATAGACACCCGTTACGGAGTATTCATCGCTGTGACACAGCAGGCATGGGTAGAGCCTGCCGGACGGGGTGAGATACGGATGCTCTATGAAGGTACAACATCCTTGACGGACGGTATCACCCGCCCGCCACTCCAGTGCGGATATGGTTCCCATCCTGTTGTAAAGGTCCCGGAAGTGAATGTCCTCGTCGAACCGTTGCAGCAAACTCAGGTATTGTTCCACCTCGGGCGGCGCGATCAATGACGTTTCGGCGGCGCGTCCACACAGCACCATGGTTCCGGTAACAACAGAAACGATACCAACGCTGTCTGCCAAATCGAGCAGTGCAGGGATTTCAACGATGTTGTGGCGCATCTCTGTAAAAAAAATCGAAATTCGCCGGCCGAGACCTGCCTCAACAAGCTTTTCGATTCCTGACCAGGCTGCCCTGAAGGCGCCTGCCCCGCGTACCAGATCGTGTGTTTGAGGCGTAGCTCCATCCAGGCTAATCTGGATTGAAAAGCCCGGAAAGTCCAATGCACGCAGGGCGGCAAGGTGCTCATCAGTCAAAAGCATTGCATTGGTCTGGAGTGCAATGCTTTTGAATCCCAACGAGCAGGCGAAACGAATTATGTCGAGCCATTGCGGGTGACACAGCGGTTCGCCCCCGGTAATCCGGATTCCGTGCCCACCGATTGCCGCAAACTCTTTCGTGATGTTGAAAAGTTTTCGTATTGGCACCTGAGTGGGGGATGGTGTCTCGCCTGCGCTGACCCAGCAATGGCAACAGGTAAGGTTGCAGGCGTTGGTGATGGCGAGCGTTAATACTCCGGGGGGATGGAGGTCGCTCCGATGCAACTGTTTCAATAGTTTTGAAGGTGTCATGTTCTGACCCCGTTCCTGCGGTGTGGAGCGGTTCTTTCCTTTAGCATCTGGTCAAACTTATTATAGGCCAAAATGGCGCATTAATCTACAGTGAGTAAAAAATACACAGCAGGGTTTTGCCAGTAAAAATACTTATTAGTTAACATGTTGCGTTGTTTGGCTTGATATGCATGACGTGCGGGATGTACGCAATGGTGATCTGTGTAGCAAATCGCTACAGTTCTGCCGGGCGGGGCCAGCGAACGGGCCGCATGAATGGCTGAGAAATGAAATCCGTTCCAAAGATCTCATGAGCCGGATATTGTCTCCGGCCTTCATTCATCTCAAATGCGTGCTCACCCGCCGATGGATGACATGCTGAAGGCTTGGTGATGGCATGTTTCCGTGCTCATCTGATGACGAACCGGTTTGGTGTCAACAATCGCGGTCAATGCCTGGGCGAGAAGCCCGCGGGAGCCGCTCCGCAAGGATGGTTTCAGGTCGGCCTGCGACCCGGCAAAGAGGCACCCTTTGGCAAGGCCCGAGGCGGTAACCCGTATCCGGTTGCAATCGGAACAGAAATGGTGGGAGACCGGTGTAATGACACCCAGGGTTCCGGCTGCGCCGGGGATGCGGAAGTTTCGTGCCGGTCCGGCCAGTTCTGTCTGCTCAAAAGGTATCAGGGTAACGTGTTGCGCCAGCCGAGCCAGTATTTCGGAGCCCGTGACCACCAGTCGCTGCCAGTTATGTTCACGGATTGCCGGCATGTATTCGATAAAACGCACGGTGGTGGCCGAGGTCGTTGCCAGTGTGGCGAACTCCGGTATCTCGTGGTCGTTGACCCCGCGCATTACCACCATGTTGAGTTTGATCGGGAAACCGCACGCCTTGGCCGCCTCGATGCCGGCCAAGACCCGCGCCAGGTCACCGCAACGGGAAATGTGAGAAAAGGTATCCGGGTTCAGTGAATCGAGGCTGATGTTGAGCCGTTGTACCCCGGCGGCACGAAGGTCAACAGCCATTTTTTCCAGCAACACCCCGTTAGTCGTCAGCACCAGTTGTCCCAGCCCCGGTATTTCGGCCAACTTTTGCAGGAACGGGATGAGCCCTTTACGCACCAGTGGTTCGCCACCGGTTATCCGGATCTTATCGATACCGATCGAAACGGCGACCCGCGCAATCTGGTACAGTTCTTCGTAGCTGAGAATATCACCATGAGCAACCTTGCCGATCCCATCCTCAGGCATGCAGTATCTGCAGCGCAGGTTGCATCGATCCGTAACGGAAAGCCGCAGGTAGTTGATGGTTCTGCCGATGGAGTCGATAAGCGGCATTGTCGTAACCTTTAGTAAGTTAGAAATCAATTTCTGCGGTTGTTAAGCAGAAATTGTTTCGTGAACGCACTTATCTTGCGTAGCAAGGCAGTAAGTTAGAAATCAATTTCTGCGGTTGTTAAGCAGAAATTGTTTCGTGAACGCACTTATCTTGCGTAGCAAGGCAGTAAGTTAGAAATCAATTTCTGCGGTTGTTAAGCAGAAATTGTTTCGTGAACGCACGTATCGAGCGTAGCAGGGCTACGTTTCCAGGCCGTATCGTTCCAGCTTGCTATAGAGGGTTTTTCGGTCGATTTCGAGCAGTTTGGCGGCCTGACTCTTGTTCTGCTCAACCAGTTCAAGGACCTTCTGGATATGGTCTCGCTCCACAGCCCAGAGCGGCGCGGCCGTGAAGGTTTGGTCCTCGTTTCGTGCTACGCTCGTCGCTGGAGAATAGGTCGCTTTTTGAGGCGCGAAAGGAAACAGATCCGGGGTGATAATCGGCTCGTTGGCCAGAATGCAGGCCCTGCGGATGGTGTTGCGCAGCTCCCTGACGTTACCTGGCCACTGATATGCGCAGAGCGAGGCCATGGCTTCATCGGTGATCTCCCAGCTGCGGGAATCATTTTCATTGCACTGTTGGATAAAGTACCAGGCCAGTGGGATGATGTCCTCCGGCCGCTGCCGGAGCGGCGGCACGGGGATCGGCAGCAGGTTGATACGGTGATACAGGTCTTCCCTGAACTCGCCGCGGCTGACGCAGTCGGCCAGGACCTTGTTGGAGGCAAAGACAAAGCGCACGTTGACACGGATGTCGTGGTTGCCCCCCATACGTTTAAATGTGCTGGTTTCAAGGATACGCAGGAGTTTGACCTGGACATCGAGTGGCATCTCCGAGATCTCATCCATGAACAGGGTGCCGGTATCAGCCAGCTCGAACAGTCCGGCACGGCTTTTGTTTGCGCTGGTGAAGGCTCCCTGCATATGTCCGAAGAGTTCACTCTCCGCGGTATTGGCATCGAACCTGCCGCAATTGACCGTCACAAAGGGCTTGCTGCTGCGACGACTGGCATCGTGGACCGCCCGGGCAATCAATTCCTTGCCGGTACCGCTCTCGCCGGCGATCAGAACATGCTCATCGGTCGCGCCCCACCGTTGAACTGTTTCGAGAACCTTCAGAATCGGCTGACTTCTGCCGATGATGCGGTGGTTGCTGAACCGGTTTATTTCAAGTTTGAGATTTATGTTTTCCAGTCGTAAACGATTCTTGTCACAGGCCTTGTCGATCAGCATCTCCAGTTCATCAAGCTTTATGGGTTTGGTGAGATAATCATAGGCGCCATGTTTGATGCATTCCACCGCCGTTTCAATGGTACCATGGCCGGTAAACATGATAACCTCCGGAATGGTTGATTCCACGCGCATCAGCTTGAGAGTCTCCACCCCATCCATTCCCGGCATACGGACATCCAGCAGCACCACGTTGAATATCTCTTCGCGATATACCGTCAGCCCCTCTTCACCACTCGCCGTGGCAGTAACCTTGTATCCGGAGCGTGACAACTCCATCTGCAGCAGTTCCCGAAGTGATTTATCATCCTCGACAACTAGTACCTTTGTATCGTTTCGAGCTATTTCTGACATGCCGGTATCCTTACGGTGAATTTTGATCCTGTGCCACTCTGACTTTCTACGCTGATATCTCCGCCCAAGCGTTTAACGATGTTATAGGTAACCGCCAGTCCGAGACCATTACCCTGACCGACATTTTTTGTGGTGAAAAATGGATCCCAGATCTGGTCGATAGCCTCTCTGGATATCCCGCAACCGGAATCGCTGATCTGGATCATGACCATTGCTTGTTGTGTCATCCGGGTGGTTATTCTTACCAGGCCCGCCCCGTTGATGGCTTGATGAGCGTTGATCAGAAGATTCATGCACACCTGTCGCAGACCGGTCTGATCGGCGATAACATCGGGAAGATCGTCTTGAAAATCGGTTTGTATTTCGATTCTGTCGTAGCGTGATTTGTACCGGATAAGTTCCAGGACTTCATTCAGTACGGCATTGATATTTACGTTGCTGACAGATCCATCGGATTTGCGGCTGAAGGAGAGCAGGCAATCGATGATGCTTTTGCAGCGGTACGATTCCCGAACGATCACCTGCAGATATTTTGTAAAATCATCCAGCCTTGGATCTTCCGCCAGTGAATGCTCTTCATTGAAGCGACGGAGCAGGGCCTCTGCATATCCGGCAACCGACGAGAGCGGGTTATTGATTTCATGGGCCACGCCGGCCGCCAGCACACCGATGCTGGAAAGCTTCTCGGCCTGTATGAGCTGGAATTCGTGAAGCCGTTTATCGGTAACATCACGCAGAAAGAGGAGCGCCCGATTCTGTTCGTTGATGCCGCCTTCGATCGTTGTTGCGGTGACATCGAAGTAACGGGCATTCCCGTCGGCAGGAAGAGAGCTGATCGATATTTCAACCCGTTCGCCGGCCAAGGCGCGTTCCACGGGGCACACATGGGGGGCGGATTCGAGCTCGGGATGAAAGAGTTCACGGCACGAGCAGCCTGGCAAGGTTTGCTGCGGGAAATACTGCGGGCAGACATGATTGCGATGCTGCACCATGCCATTGTTGTCATACACTATAACACCATCAATGATGGAGTCAAACAGGGCTTGGAATTCACTGCTTTTACTGCGCAGGCCCTGATTTGCCGCTTCGAGCTCGTGAATTTTCTGCTTAACCTCGGCGTAGAAGCCTATTTTGGAGCTGTCCAGACCGAGCAGCCGCTCAAGTGATGATTCGTCCACTTTTGTTCGAACGGCAACCTTGTTCATCAGTACGCCCTTTCGAGAATATGCAGGAGATCCTCTTCATCTGCTTCACGCGGGGAGGTGACAATACAGACGTCCTTGAGTGCCTGACGCGCCAGTTCCGGCAGGTCTTTGCGGAGGACTCCGATACTGCGGAGGTTGCGCGGGGCACCGCTGGCTTCCAGCAGCGAGTCGAGGGTTTCCTGGACTTTTTCACTGGCAGCGCTGATATCTCCGTTGGAACGGTGTCCGAGCCCCCAGGCAAGTTCCTGAAGCTTTTCGGTAACGACCGGAATGTCGTAGCGGATGACTTCCGGCAGCAGAATCGCGTTGATACTGCCGTGATTTGCATCGTAGAGGCCGCCAATCGGGTGGGCCAGAGCATGGACGATGCCCAGCATGGAGTTGGAAAAGGCCATGCCGGCATGCAGGCTGGCCCGCGCCAGATTTTCCAGATCTTCCGGCCTGCGCTCGTAAACTGCGTCTGCCAGGCTGTCTGTCAGCAGACGTAAGGCCTTGATGGCGTGAACATCGGTGAGGGTGGTTGAGGCAATCGAAAAGAAAGCCTCCATGGCATGACTAAGGGCATCGGTGGCAGTGGTGCCGACGAATTCATCCGGCAATGTTCCCAGGGTGTCCGGGTCTGTCAGGCTGATATCCGGGGCTACACAACGGCTCATGATGCAAATTTTACGATGGTGCCCGGTATCGCTGATTATTGCAAACTGGGATACATCCGAACCCGTGCCGCAGGTTGTAGGGCAGAGCACCAGCGGCGGAAGGGGGCGAATGATGCGATCCGTGCCCTCAAAATCGCAGATTTTCCCTCCATTGGACACAAGGATGGCGATTGCTTTGGCCGCATCCATGGAGCTGCCGCCACCCAGGCCGACAATTACATCGGCGCCGTGACGAAGATATTCCCTGACCCCGTCTTCAACCTCGTGATCCTTGGGATTTGGGGTGATTCCATCGAAATATATGAACTCCAGGCCGGCATCAAGCAGGCTCCGCATGGCCAGATCGACCCAGCCGGCATGGAAAAGTCCCTTGTCGCTGACCAGAAATATTCTTTTACCTCCCAGCCTGCGGGCACATGCACCCACGTGGCTCAACATGCCTCTGCCGAAAATGATCTCAGGCACTTCAAACTTATAATTATGCAAAGTGTTGTCCTGATTTTTTTTCATTTCAGACCTTTCATAGCCAGCCAACCTAGTCGCGATCTACGCTGATGTGAGGGCATCAGAGCGACAGAAGTATACTGTAATACAAGCAATGCCCGTGCCTAATACAAAACCAGGTTTTATATTTTATCGATTTTTGAGCCCTTTAAGCAATAAATTTTAAATTGCCCGCATCAAAACCATCTGGTCATTCGGTACGGAGATATTTGGGACTATTCTCTACGGTGTAGAACTCTTCCTCATTGCCATATTGTGCAATAAATACAGTGTATTACTCGATGTGTCCAGTTTGTCTACATGAGTATGAAACAGTGTGTTGTTGGATGTAGTTCGTGTAACATAATAATAATAAACAAAAAAACCATTGTTTTATTTTTGGCACCGCGGTTGCACAAGGCTTTGTAGTGCGTGCACTAAACCGGCATGGTTGCACAGGGTGAGTGGGGGCTCACGGTACCGCGATTATGAAAGAGCGGCTTGTAAAATGGACCGGTGGTTATTCCCGCATTTGATACCGACAATTGAAGCAGTGAACAGACTATTTTTATAGAAAGGAGATGCGGCAGATGTACAGCCGGAAGGTTTGCATGGAAGGATACTGAAACGGATTGAAGATGTTTTACTGTTTTAGATTGGAATTCTTGTTTGAGGGTTCAAATTCATTGAAAGAGGGAGATTACTTATGAAGAAAAGAATTCTAGTAGCACTTGGGCTTTGTGTAGCAGCATCGTTAACAATCGGCAAGCCAGCTAATGCAGCCTTCACCATTGGTGGTGAAAATGGCTGGCAGCTCAGCACGGATGGTATTGTGGATGTGTTTGCTACCTATGCGACGACCAGTCCTGCGCCCGGTGGCAACCATGCCCTGAGTCTGCTCAGCGCTGGTGGTACTGAGAACAGCTATGACCAGCATTTTGGTGTCGGTGTCGGTCTTCTGCCGTCGGTCATTGCCTTCAACGTTAAGGCACCTACCACCAATGGTGTTGATTCAACTGTCAGGGTTGGTATCTACCCGAACATTCAGAATAAATCGAGCCAGCGTTTCGACACCTCACCAAATATCGATTTCCGCGAATTCTTTTACACTGCCAAGGGTGCTTACGGTGAACTGCTGGCCGGTCGCGCGCTCAACCTGTATCAGGGCAAGAACATCCTGAATGACATGACCTTACTGACCTCCGGTACAGTCCCTGGAGCTGCCTTTCGTGGCGGTACGACCCTGGGTCACATCGGCTACGGCTACCTCTATACCAACTTTGGTCCCCAGATCCGTTACACCACCCCTGATCTGGCTGGCGTGAAAGTAGCCCTGGAAGTTGCCGAGCCATATAAGATCAGTAGCGACACTGCCAAAACCAACTCCCCTCGTGTCGAGGCGGAGATCTCTTACGCTAAAGCATTTGGCAGCACGTCCGTACAGTCCTGGCTCTCCGGACTGTATCAAACCGCTCCTCGCAGTGAAGCTGCTGCTGCCCGTCCCGGTAAGGACAATCAATCCATCGGCGCTTCCGGTGGAGCGACCATCGGTTTTGGCGGTCTGAGCCTGATGGGCTCCGGCTACGTCGGCAGGGGACTGGGTATGCTGAGCGCACAGGATGGAGATGTTCTGGGAGCCAATAGCTCTGCGGTTGATGCCAACGGGAAAGAACGCCTGGCCTATGGTTATCTGCTCCAGGCTACCTACCAGGTGACGCCATCCGTCAAACTGGGTGCCAACTATGGCTCGACCCGCCAGGAGAAAAATGATAACGAGCCGGTAATCAGCGCCTCTAACCCCGTGATCGTAACAAACCAGGAGTCGGCTGTTTTCATGGCTGCTTACAACCTGAACAAGTTCACCCAGTTCGTGGCTGAGTACATCTATGCCCAGAACACGTGGCATGACGGCTCCAAACAGCACTCCAACCAGATTGCGCTTGGTACCATGTTCTACTGGTAGTTTTTAAGAACGCTACTTTGTAAAGGAGCCTGCCATGCCTAAGTACGTCATAGAAAGAGAAATTCCCGGCGCCGGCGCGATACCTCCGGCTGACCTGCAGGCGATATCACAGAAATCCTGTAGTGTCCTTCAGGGTCTCGGCCCACAGATTCAGTGGGTACAGAGTTATGTCACTGATGACAAGATTTACTGCATCTACATCGCTCCCAACAAGGAGCTGGTGCTGGAGCACGCCAAGCAGGGCGGATTTCCCGCCAACAGCGTTGCTGAAGTAAGAACCATGATTGATCCGACCACAGCCGAATAAGTATTCTTTTGCTCCCTCTATGGGACTGTAATTTAATTTAGGAGAAAGACAATGACATTAGCACTGCTTGTATTGATCAGCATTATGTGGGTTCCGGTGGGTATGTTTTTTCTTGGCTACGGCGAAGCCAAAAGCACCGGTTTTGTAAGTGCGGTTGTAGGTGTCCTGGTGGTTATCGGAGCGACGCTTCAGGCCGCAGTTTTTGCCGATCCCTTTACCGCCGGGCTGTTGTTTGTTTTCGGTGTCCTCTACCTGCAGACCGGCCATGCCCTGCTGACAGGTGTGACTGATCTGCGTACCGTAGGAAACGGCGCTCTGCTGGTCGGCATCGTGTGTGCCGTATATGCGTATCTGTTTGCCACCGGCGGCGGCATGAAGCCGGATGGCAAGACGTTTATCGGTGTAACCCCCTATCTGGCATTTATGAACCTGACGTTTGTGGTGATCTGTTTTACCGTAACCGGTGTGACCTATGGCAAGATCAACCCCAAGGTCGCTGCCACGATGTTTATTGTCCTCAGCTTCACCTGCCTGCTGGTTCCGGCCTTCGGCCTGATGGCGTACGGCAAACTGCCATTTTAGTAAGGAAAAAGCACTTCTCTGCGCTTTCTGGCAGAGAAGTGCTTTGTTGATGCTCCCATCCTGTTTATCAGGGCTTAAATATACCCGGGTCGCCGGGAGTAGTGATACATTAAAAATGATCCGAACTCGAAAGCGTGTTTTCATAACAAAGAACCTGGACCCATTGTGGCAGGGCAACCGTAGCGGTAAAGCTACTGAATAGCGCAATACGAGACTGGAGCAGGGGCACTATGGTGCCCCTGTTTTTTTATATACCTGCATCATTATGGTAGACTTACCTGCCTCGCCCTTATTGCTCTGGAATTCAGAAGACTGCCCCGGCAAACTCAGACAAACACAGTTTGTATTTTTTTATGCTATTGGCTCAACTATTGCGTATTATAGCCATGGTTTGGATGCCAAACAATTCCATGTATGACACGGAGGAAGTATGAAGATGTTTCGTAGCAGTGATACCAACTGGCTCTGTTCTGTAGCTTCCGGACTGTTGGTCCTCCTGATGTTCTCCTCGACCGCCCTTGCGTCTGATGTGCACTATCTCTGGCAAAGTCGTGACCAGTTTGTAGCTCTAGAACCACAGGATCCACCTGCGGCCGGAAATGTGATCTTGAATGATCACCCGGTTGACATTAACCCAGTCAGGCTGAGAGCGATGCTTGCTTCCATTGAGATTCGTTCCGAAGACAACAACAAGCCCGAACAGCTCATCACCAACGAATCCCTCGAGGTGCTTGTGCCACAGCTGGTGCAGGGCTTTCAACAAGCCGCACCCGGAGAAGACGTAACCTTCGCGATCATCGGCCTGTACAAGGCCATGTTCGGTTTTGCCAAAACCGCCAAAGTGACCACGGGGCGCGCCTTCTACAAGGCAGGTCATTTCAATATCATCTTCGGACTTGTCCGGAAGGATTTCAACGAGCGCGACGACCGCCGGCTTTCACCTTTTACGCCCGGAAGCAGACTCACAATCTCGAAAGGAGATTGGACGCTTCTGCCGCAGCCCGGCCAGAATGGTTACAACCAGATCAGGAATGATTGGGTGACTTTCAGCGACGCATGGCAGATGCCGGTTGCGGTACAGAATATGCCGGTTGGACAGCACCCCTCTGCACCTGCTCCGTACGTGAGAAGCACCGACACACGGAGTCCCGCGGAACGCCTGGCCACACTCAACGAATTGAAGAGCAAGGGCCTCATCAGTGAAGATGAATATCGCAGCAAGCGCATGGAGATACTGAACGGACTGTAAGTAGAGATTTTCGTAACGTGGATCTGTTACTGACCTGCGAGGTTTCTGAAACCTCGCAGGTCTCGACTGAAGCAGTGCCTTTCCGGAACTGATCAAAGAAGTTGTTCGCTTTTTTTTATTTTGCGAGTACAATTAAACTCAATCAAACGTTTGTATTGCAGCCGGGAAAATATGTATATAGGTGACCACGCGTGGCTGATAACGATTGTCGAGAAAATCTGATTACAGCATCGATTCCCCTGTTTGCCGCAAAGGGGTTGAACGGCGTGAGTGTCCGTGAGGTGGCCGGTGCGGCAGGTGTGAACCTGTCCATGATCTCATACTACTTCGGTGGCAAAGAGGGGCTGTATGCCGCCGTGCTGAGGGAGCAGTTTGCCGTACTGGAAAAACTGGATGAGTTGGAGCAGATGGACATCGATACCTTACAGAAATTTGAATGGTATGTTCGTGCCACGATTTCGCGCTACCGCAAAAGCCCTTATTTGCTCCGCTTCTATACCAGTGAGTTGACCAATCCAACCGTCTGCTTCGAGGCCATCGTTAAACCGGCGATTAAAAAGGTCGTGCAGATGCTGCTGGAGACATTCACGGACGGGCTTTCCCATGAAAGGTTCCGGGAGGGGTTGAATCCCGCCGATACGGTACTGGCCTTGGCCGGGATGATTAACTTTTATTTTCTGCTCGAACCGGCAACAGCCGAATTGGTCGATCATGCCCCGCAGCGCGATGAGGAGCTGATCCGCCATATCATGGATATCTTTACCCGAGGTATTCTCAAGTAATGAAACCAGGTTTTTTTATATTTGTTGTTAAAACAAACGTTTGATTGTTTAGGGAAACAGATCTTGCAGGGATTGTCATGCGCGTAAGCAACGGGCGAAATCGCACCACGCAACAACATCTGAGCAAAAAAAAGGAGATCACTATGGAAACGAAAAGTTCGTTTGAATGTGGAATCTGTTATTACCAGAGCCTGTCCGAGGATTTTACACCGATTACGGTCAGCGCCAATTTTGCAGCCCTTGAGTGTCCCAAATGCCTGAATAACGACGAAGACTCCTTCGCCGAAGTAGACGTTGCCATGAAAAAAGCGGCGTAACATCCGGCCACAACTCGTCCGTTCTCACATGAGACTCATAAGCCGCCCCGGCCGGGACGGCTTTTTTTGTGGAAACTCTCGGGATACGCTTGCAGGAACAATAATTGTGCGGCATGATTTGGCAATGATTAGCGCTGGATCTGACAAACACGGGCAAGGGGGGCTGTATGCGCGTTCATGACAGGCTTTACATCGATGGCAGCTGGGTGACACCTGGCGCTACGCAGGTTTTCAACGTCATGAATCCGGCGACCGAAACGGTGATCGGCCGGGTCCCGGCGGCAACGGTTGCTGATGCCGACAAGGCGGTTGCAGCAGCTGCCGCCGCCTTCTGCTCATGGGGCCGGACATCCGCGGCAGAGCGTGCTGGCTATCTGTCCAAAATACACCAAGGACTCCTTTTGCGCTCGGAGGAGATCGCCCGCATCATCTCCAGCGAAACCGGCATGCCGCTCAAGCTGTCGCGGCGTATTCAGGCCGGGCTTCCGGCCACTGTCCTGGATAGTTATGTCACGCTCCTGGGGACGTACGACTTTGAAGAGCGGATCGGCAATTCGCTGGTACTACGCGATCCGGTCGGGGTGGCAGCGTGCATCACCCCCTGGAACTATCCGCTGCATCAAGCCGTTGCCAAGGTCGCGCCAGCCCTGGCCGCCGGCTGCACGGTAGTCCTCAAGCCGAGCGAGGTGGCGCCCTTGTCGGCAATCATTCTGGCAGAGGTCGTTCATGAGGCTGGGCTTCCGCCTGGGGTTTTCAACCTGCTGACCGGCAGCGGTACGGAGGTGGGAGAACACTTGGCCCGGCATGCCGCTCTGGATCTGATCTCTTTTACCGGCTCGCTGCGCGCCGGCCGCAGGGTGGCGGAGCTGGCAGCCGGAACGGTCAAACGGGTAACCCTGGAGCTGGGCGGCAAGTCCGCCGCTGTGGTGCTCGATGATGCCGATCTGCAGGCGGCGGTCAAAACCACCGTAGGCGCCTGTTTCATCAACTCCGGCCAAACCTGCAATGCCCTGACTCGGCTGCTGGTTCCGGAACAGTCCTACGATCAGGCCGCAAACCTGGCGGTAGCCGCCGCTTGCGCCTACACGCCGGGTGACCCTCTGGATGAGCAGACCCGGCTCGGACCGCTGGTATCCTCGCACCAACGGGAACGGGTGCGGAACTATATCCTCCAAGGCGTCGCCGAGGGGGCCGAACTCCTGACCGGCGGCGCTCAGGCCCCGGAAGGATTGGCAACCGGATTCTTCGTCCGCCCGACCGTGTTCGGCAGGGTCACCCCGAATATGACCATCGCCCAGGAAGAGATCTTTGGGCCGGTGCTGTCGATCATGACCTATCAGGATGAAGAAGATGCCATCAGAATTGCAAACAGCACCTCGTATGGCCTGGCAGCAGCCGTATGGTCCAACGATCCGGAACGGGCTGAACGTGTGGCCAGGCGACTCAGGGCAGGGCAGGTGGACCTCAATGGCGGTACCTTCAACCCCCTGGCGCCCTTCGGTGGATTCAAACAGTCCGGCTATGGCCGTGAGCTGGGGGCCTATGGGCTGGAAGGATTTCTGGAATTGAAATCGCTTCAATTCAAATCATGAGGTAAGCCGTAATCGATTTCATATTGTTTATCTATGAAAATGCTTTATATTCAGGGGGAGTAATCCCCCTGTTTTTTGTGGTAATAACCTGAAAAAGGTTGAGTGATGCCACGGCATGGGATAAAATACAGTTATAAATTTCAAATAATCAGGAGGCGACATGTCAGAGAGTTTTGAGCTGCGGAAGTTTGTTGCCCCTGAATTTGTTTTCGGCGTGGGGGCACGTCGTCTGGCCGGACGCTATGCCAAAAATCTGGGGGGGCGTAAAATCCTGGTTGTGTCCGATCCGGGCGTGGTTGCGGCAGGATGGACCCGCGATGTGACGGACAGCCTGGAAGCGGAAGGGCTCCCCTACGCACTGTTCACGGGGGTAACATCCAATCCCAAGGCCGATGAGATCATGGCCGGAGTCGCGCTCTACCGGTCAGAGCATTGCAATGCGCTGATTGCCGTGGGCGGCGGCAGCCCCATCGACTGCGCCAAAGGTATCGGCATTGTCACCTCCAACGACCGTCACATCCTGCTGTTCGAAGGGGTGGATATGGTACGGCTGCCGATGCCGCCGCTGATCTGTGTGCCGACCACCGGGGGGACCTCGGCCGATGTGTCGCAATTCGTCATCATCAGCAACCCGCTGGAAAAGGTCAAATTCGCCATCATCAGCAAATCGGTTGTCCCTGACCTGGCGTTGATCGACCCGGAAACCCTGACCTCCATGGACGCGTACCTGACAGCCTGCACCGGTCTGGATGCCCTGACCCACGCCATTGAGGCCTATGTCTCCACGGCCCGTTCTTCCATGACCGACCTGCATGCCCTTGAGGCGATCCGGCTGGTCTCCTCCAATCTGCTGCCCTCCATTGCAGCCCCTGATGACCTGGAATTGCGCGGCAATGTGATGCAGGGCAGTCTGCAGGCCGGACTGGCCTTCTCCAACGCTATCCTGGGGGCCACGCACGCCATGGCCCATAGCCTGGGCGGGGCACTCGATATCGCCCACGGCGAGTGCAACGCCATCCTGCTCGATCATGTGATCGCCTTCAATCTGCCGGCGGCGCCGGAGCGCTTTGAACACATCGCCACGGCCATGGGACTGGATCTGCGCGGCAAAAGTTCCCGGCAGAAGAAATCAGCCCTGCTCAATCACATCAGGGACCTGAAAGCCGCGGCCGGCATTGTCCGCACGCTGAACAACCTGGGTGTGGGACGCAGCGATGTCAACTTCTTCAGCGATCACGCCCTGAAAGACCCCTGCATGGCCACCAATCCGAGAAAGGCGTCCCAACGTGACATCGAGGTTGTCTATGAAGAATCGCTCTGATGTTCCCGACCCGTTGGAGGCATTGCAGAAAAAACTGGCCGGATTCGGCGATTACTCCCTCCGCAAAACCTATTACCCCGAATTACAGCAGCGCCAGGAAGAACTGGAGCGCTTGAAGGCCTTTATCGACCACAGCAACGACGCCCTGTTTCTGGTTAGCGTTGTCAGCGGTCTCATCGTTGATGTCAATGAATCCGCCTGCCGGCAGACCGGCTGGAGCCGCCCGGAATTGCTTGTTAAATCCATCTTCGATCTCTCGGCGCTGGGCAGCTGTCCCGACGCGCTGACATTGATCAAGGCACCCCAGGAGAATAGCGGCGAACGGGCTCTGGCGGTTACGGATCTGTTCAGGAAGGATGGCGGACGATTTCCGGCCGAACTCACCCTGAATCGCATGTATTTTCACGATGTGGCCTATGTGCTGGCGGTCGCCCGGGACATCACCGAGCGCAAGCGGTCCGAAGAGGCGTTGCGCCAGAGCGAGGACTTCCTCAAGAACATCGTCGACAATATCCCGGCCATGGTCTTTGCGAAAGACGCGACCGATCTCCGTTATGTCGCCATTAACAAGGCGGGCGAGGGGGTGTTTGGTTATCCCCGTGAAGAGATGCTGGGCAAAAAAGATCACGACTTTTTTCCGGAGGAGCAGGCCGCCTTCTTCAGCCAGAAGGACCGGGAGGTGCTGGCTCGTGGCGAACTGCTTGAAATACCCGAGGAGACTATCAAAACCAGGTCGGGTGAAGACCGCATCCTGCGCGCAAAAAAAATCCCGCTCTTTGACAGCCAGGGAAAGGCCTGTTACATGCTGGGTATTGCGGAAGATATCACCGATCGCAAGCATCTGGAGGAGCAACTGCTCCAATCCCAAAAGATGGAAGCGGTTGGACAGCTGGCAGGCGGGGTGGCCCATGATTTCAACAATATCCTGATGGTCATCATGGGCTATGGCAACATTTTGAAGATGGATCCTGCTCTGGAGGCCTTGCAGAAGGCACGGGTGGAGCAGATCATCGATGCCGCGGAGAAGGCCGCCCAACTGACCCGCAGTCTGCTGTCGTTCAGCCGCAAACAGGAGATGAACCCACGGGTGGCGATTCTCAATGATCTCGTCCAGCAGGTGCAGAAGTTCCTCATCAGGATCATCGGGGAGGATATCCAGCTTGTAACCGATCTTGATCCGTCCGATCCGTTGGTCAGGATAGACAGCGGCCAGATTGAGCAGGTGCTGATCAACCTGGCTACAAATGCCCGGGACGCCATGCCCCAGGGAGGGACCCTGACCATCGGCACCGGACTTCTGGCGGTGGACACATCCTTTGTTCAGGCCCATGGCTATGGCAAACCGGGCCGTTACGCCCTGATCACCGTCTCCGATACCGGCTGCGGCATGGATGAGAAAACCAAAAGCAGGATCTTCGAACCCTTTTACACCACCAAGGAGCTGGGCAAGGGCACCGGGCTGGGCATGGCGATCGTGTACGGGATCATCAAGCAGCATAACGGCTTTATCCATGTGTATAGCGAGCCGCAGATCGGGACCACCTTCCGCATCTACCTGCCCCTGATCGAGATGGAGCAGCAGGAGGCCGGGGAGATCATCGCGCCGGCTCCGCCCAAAGGTGGCACGGAAACGATCCTGGTGGCCGAGGATAACCGTGAGGTGCGCGAGCTTGTGCGTGAGGTTCTGACCAGTTTCGGGTACGTGGTGATCTCTGCCGAGGACGGGCTGGAGGCCGTTGAGAAGTTCAAGGCCAACCGGGAGAGTATCAAGCTGATCCTGATGGACATCATCATGCCGAAGATGAGCGGTAAAGAGGCCTTTCACGAGATCATGCAGCTTGATGCCGATGTAAAGATCGTCTATTCCAGCGGCTATACCCAGGATATCATTCAGAGCCGCGATGTGCTGGACACGGGTGCGGAGCTCATCATGAAACCGGTTCAGCCCATCGAACTGCTGCGGAAGGTGC
The DNA here is from genome assembly GCA_021780495.1 of Deltaproteobacteria bacterium. Classification (GTDB taxonomy): domain Bacteria; phylum Desulfobacterota; class Desulfuromonadia; order Geobacterales; family Pseudopelobacteraceae; genus CAIPTY01. Next base: position 33,849 of record JAJXYO010000048.1, on the reverse strand, counting down.
GGGAGCTGCTCGACAGGTAGCCGATTGCCGGCCCGTCACAGCATCAGACGTCGTGCGCGGTCACGTTACCGTGTGTGGATGTCAGGCTGCGCAGCTTTCGATAGAGTGTATTCCTGCCGATCCCCATGTTCCTGGCAGCTGCGGCGATATTTCCCCCGGTCCGGTCAAGGGTCGCGGAGATGAGACGTGCCTCAACGTCAGCCAGGAGCGCACTGCCACTGCTTCCGGCCACGGGTTCCCCGCCTTGCTTCACGCCTGTGATGCCGTTACCGGCCTGCTCGATGAAATCCTCAGACAGTTCTTCCACGGTGATCTCGTGACCTTCCCCAAGCAGTGCCAGCGCAGTCCTGAGCACATTATGCATCTGGCGTATATTGCCGGGCCAGGGGTGATGTTCAAAGATCTGCAGGACCTCGCGGCTGATGCTGACGGTTCGCTCCGTGCCCGCCAGGTCATGCAGGATTTTCGTGGCCAGCAGGACCCTGTCCTCGCGCTCTTTCAGGCTGGGCAGGGTGAGCAGGAGCCCATTGAGACGGTAGTAGAGGTCCTCGCGAAAGGTCCCGGCGGCAACCGCATCCCGGACGCGCCGGTTCGTGGCGCAGACCACCGAAAGTTCGACCCGGAAGCTGCCGGTGCCGCCCAGCGGGGACACCATGCGGTCTTGCAGGACACGCAGCAGTCGCGCCTGGAGCTGGAGCGGCATCTCGCCGATTTCGTCGAGGAACAGGGTGCCCTTGTCGGCTTCGCGGATCTTGCCGATATGCCCCTTGCGTTTTGCCCCGGTAAAGGCCCCTTCCTGATAACCAAACAGCTCCGATTCGATCAGGCCCTCCGGAATGGAGGCGCAGTTGACCGGTACAAACGGCCCGTTCTTGCGCGGACCTGCCATGTGCAGGGCGCGGGCCAGCAATTCCTTGCCGGTACCGGATTCCCCTTCAATCATGATCGGTATGTCATGCCCGACAACTTTAAGGGCTTTGCCGATCAGGCCCTGCATCCGCCGGTCGCCCAGTTCCAGTTCATGCAGCAGGCTTGGTTTGCCCGGCCCGCTTGGGCGCGGCTTGGTTTCTTGTGACGGCGACGAGCTGACGGGGAGGAAGGTTACCGGTGAGATGGTCGCTCCCGGCCAGACACGGGCGTAGACCTCGGCGCCGGATTGGAGCTGCAGCTTCAGAACCGGATGGTGCTGGAAACTGTCCTGTTCCAGCAGTTTCGGCAGGCTCAGGCGGAACAGCGAATCAAAGCGGTGTCCGGCCATCCTGAAGCGGTCCAGACCGAACTGCAGCAGCGCGCTCCGATTGGCGGCAATAAAATCACCCTGCGGCGTGAAGACGGCAATGCCTTCGTAGAGGGTGCCGATAAATTCGGGTTTGAGGTGAAAACAGACCACGATGTCATCGGGGAACTCCGGGGCGAACATCTGGTTCTCGATGATCTGCGCCGAAAGTCGCACCAGTGCCATGGTGTGCTGCTGGTGAACGCGATAATCGCCGGACACGTCCAGCGCCCCCAGTATCGCACCGCGAGGATCGAATATCGGTGTAGCCGAACAGGTCAGGAAGCGGTTCTTGTCGATGAAGTGTTCGCTGCTTTGTACGTGTACCGCGCTCTGTTCTACCAGTGCGGTGCCGATGGCGTTGGTGCCGTTGACCCCTTCCGACCAGATGCCGCCCGGCTTCAGATAGACCTTTTGGGCCTGGTCCACAAAGTCCGGATCACCGATGGAATGGAGTATGACCCCCTCGCTGTCCGCCAGCAGCACCATGCTGGATGTGCCGCAGATCTCGTGATACAGGTTTTCCATAACCGGCTGCGAACGCAGCAGCAGCGTATTGTTCATCTCCCGGCGCTGCATCAGGTCATAGCGGGGGATGCAGCGGGTTTCGCCCCGCTCCATCCCGATTCCGCGTTCCGCTGATCTTTGCCAGGAGCGGAGGATGGTCTCGTTAATGACGCCTGCCGGGATTATGCCGTGGGACAGAAAATCCTCACGGGCCTTCCTGATACAATTGAGCCTGTCGGCTGCCAAACTTCCCATGTCTTCCTCCGCACTGCTAGGCCTATCTACCGTCTCACCTGTCATCAATACAGCGTTAATGAACCTTGCTATTTCTGTGCCACAAAACAGTGTTAGTTGTTCCATTATGGAACACCTTGTTCGGTGAGTGCTACGTCATGGAGCACTGTGCCGTGGGGAATACTCTCTCAAAAGCCCGCCCAACGCCTGTTTGATTATTTTATATCGGTTGTCCATCATCGCCAACCTGCCGAATATCTTGCAAAAACGAGGTAATCAATGCGCTTGTCAGAACGATTTAGAAAAAGGTTTTATTTTTTGGCATGCACACTGCTCTAGCTCTCTACATCCGAAACCGGAATCATCTATTCAGTGGGATAGGCAATCCACCATCCACACAAAGGAGTGAAAACATGACAACAGCGGTACAGGCAATTGATCAGATGGCAGCAAAAGCACTCACAGCGCTCGAAGAGTTCAAAGGGTTCACCCAGAAACAGGTAGACAGCATCTGCGCGGCCATGACGGCGGCCGGCGTCGCCAATGAGCGGTATCTGGCAGAGTTTGCGGTCGAAGAGACCGGTATCGGCAACGTAGAAGACAAGGTCATCAAGAATCATTTCGGCACGCAGGTCGTCTACGATTACATGAAGGACGGTAAGTCGGTCGGCGTTATCGATGAAACCGACGGCATCATCTCCATTGCAGAGCCGTTCGGGATTGTCGCGGCCGTCACACCGACCACCAACCCGACCTCCACTACCATGTTCAAATGCCTGATCGCACTCAAGGGTCGTAACGTGATCATTCTGGCTTTCCACCCACGCGCCCAGAAATGCAGCGCCGCCGCCGCCCAGATCATGCTGGATGCCGCCGTTGCCGCCGGAGCACCCCAAAACTGCATCCAATGGGTTACCCAGCCATCCATCGAGGCCACCGATGCACTGATGAAGCACCCGGATGTATCGATCGTCATCGCTACCGGTGGCGGCGCCATGGTCAAGGCTGCCTACAGCTCCGGCCATCCTGCCCTGGGAGTTGGACCGGGTGGCGTGCCGGTATTCATCGAAAAAACCGCCAACCTGCGCATGGCCGTGGACGATGTTATTGCCTCCAAGACCTTCGATAACGGCACCATCTGTTCGTCGGACCAGTCCGTGATCTTCGATGATCGCAACATCGCCGAAAAAGCCCTGATCCTCTTTGAAAGAAGTGGCGCCTATCTGTGCACCGAAGCAGAACGTAACAAGCTGGAATCCGTCATGTTCGATAAGGAGCGCGGGGTGCCCGATATGGCCATAGTCGGTAAGAGCCCGCAGGTCATTGCCGAGCTGGCCGGCTTCAAGATCCCGGCTGACAGGAAGCTGCTGATGGTGCCTCTGACCACCACCGGCGGAGAAGACTGGATGAGCCGCGAGAAGCTCTCGCCCGTACTGGGCTGGTTCATCGTCGATTCCAAGGAAGCGGCCATCAATGCCGCAGCCGTGCAGCTCGAATTCGGCGGCGCCGGCCACTCGGCCGTGGTCTTCACCGAGAACGAAGAGATCGCCCATGAGTTTGCACTGAAAGTGCACGCCAACCGCGTGGTCTGGAACCAGCCTTCGGTGCACGGCACCATCGGCGCCCTGTACAACTCACTGGTCCCTTCTCTGACGCTGGGCTGCGGCGCCATGGGCGGCAACATCACCACCGAGAACGTCGGCTACAAGAACCTGCTCAACATCAAGCGCTTGGCCCGCCGGAACGCGACCGCCAACTAAGCATAACAGCAAACGTCAGACGGAATGCTGGCTGCGAATAGTGGCCAGCATTTAATAGAACAGATTTACATTTGAGTCTGGTTTCCGTGATTTTTATCATTTGATTTATTGAATTTTATTGGTTATACGGATACATCGGATTTTAAAATTATTTTTTAGACAAATACTATATCTCCGAGTCGCTGCACCTACCAGAGTAACTTCTCATGGTGACCGACCCATGGGTCCTGCCGGAAACGGCAGCGCCTTCCTTTTAGTACCTATAGATTTGTTTTTATGAGGCTTGTGCAGAAAACAGATCGTTAACGTACTTATCCTGCGAAGCAGGGCTGAAAAGGAGAGCCGTAATCGGTCCCGGCCGGGTCTGAAAGGGGTCTCTTCCTGTATGCGGAAGAGACCCTTTTTTTTGTTTCGTGGCAGCGTTACATAGTTCAATACAACATCTCCGAGTCGCTGCACCTACCAGAGTAACTTCTCATGGTGACCGACCCATGGGTCCTGCCGGAAACGGCAGCGCCTTCCTTTTAGTACGTTAGATTTGTTTTGTGAAACTTGTGCAGAAACAAAATCGTTAACGTACTTATCCTGCGAAGCAGGGCTGAAAAGGAGAGCCGTAATCAGTCCCAGTTGGGTCTGAAAGGGGTCTCTTCCTGTGTGCGGAAGGGGCCCCTTTTTTATTCGGTGTCGGACGTTTCTCAGGGGGAAGTTTGAAAAATAACCTAAAGAATCAAGGGGAAATGATGGCTCAGACAACATGTGCAATCTGCGGCGATCCGGTCGATCCCGACGACTATCGTGTCAAACAGTGCAGCGAGTGCGGTTCGTGGTTCTGCTACCAGCATCTTGGACAGTACAAATCGCAGTGTACACCCTGCAAGACCTACTCGCTCAAGAACTGCTACGGCCGGTAGCCTGCCGCGACTTCCGGACCACCTTCAGAGGTGGCTGGGGAATTTAGCATCAGTGAGGAAGATATACCCAGGAGGTTGATCATGAAAATATGTTTCCCGGTGGTAATTGACGCAGGAATAGAAAGTACCATCTACGGCCATTTTGCTTCGGCTCCCTTATTTGTGATCATCGATACGGAGACGCTGCAGAGCAGTGTCATTGCCAACTGTGACCCTGCCAATCCCTATGCCGGCTGCAACCCGTTCAGCGCCCTGCGCGGCCAGCAATTGGACGGCATCGTGGTCGGAGGCATCGGTGACGATGCGCTGCGGGCCATGAATCTGTGCGGGTTCAGGATCTATCAGGCCGATTCGGCCTCTGCGGCACAGAACGCAGCCTTGTTGGAATGCGGCAACCTGCCGGAAGTGACACTCCAAAACAGCCATCTGGAAGGGCGCTGCAGCGCCGGAGAAGGCGGGCATAGCTGTAACCACGGCAGTCATTGAAACGACAGACAGAGAAGGGTGCCAGATCATGATGACGGAAATACCGGTACAACAAGCGGTCGGCAGGGTTCTTTTTCACGATATCACCCGGATTGTGCCGGGCGAATTTCACGGCCGGGCCTTCAAAAAAGGGCACATCATCGTGCCGGACGATATCGATACACTCCTCAAGCTGGGCAAGGACAATATCTATGTTCTCAACCTGGAGGAGGGCTTTATTCATGAAGATGCCGCAGCGCTCAGGATCGCCAGGGCGGCGGTGGGGCGCGGCATCCAGATGATGCCGCCCAGCGAGGGCAAGGTCCGCCTGATGACGACCAAACCCGGTCTGCTGAAGGTGAACGTGGCAGCCCTGGAGCGGATCAATGCCATCGAGGAGATCGTCTTTGCCACCGCCCATACCAACCGGCGGGTAGCGGCCAAGGCCCTTGTGGGCGGTACCCGCATCATTCCGCTTTATACCGGGGAAGACAAGATCGTCGCGGTAGAGAATATCTGTCGCGAGTCCGGCCCGGTGATCGATGTCGTGCCGTTCAAACAGTTGAAGGTCGGGATCGTCACTACCGGCAATGAGGTCTATCATGGCCGGATCGAGGACAAGTTCGGCCCGGTGATGATGGCTAAGATCAGCGATCTGGGAAGCAGCGTGCTGCGACAGATCCTGGTGCCGGACAGCGTGGCCATGACGGTGCAGGCGATCCACGACCTGCTGGACGAAGGGGCGGAGATGATCGTGCTGACCGGCGGCATGTCGGTCGATCCCGACGACCGCACCCCTGCCAGTATCCGGGCTGCAGGTGGACAGGAGGTGTCCTACGGTTCGCCCACCTTCCCCGGTTCCATGTTCATGCTGGCCTATATCGGCGATATCCCGGTGGTCGGGGTGCCCGGCTGTGCCATGTACAACAAGGCCACCGTATTCGACCTGCTGGTCCCCCGCATCCTGGCCGGCGACCGGCTTTCCCGGTCCGACATTACCGGCTTGGGCCATGGAGGCCTGTGCCTGGGCTGCCCCGACTGCCGCTTTCCGGACTGCGGATTTGGGACGTGATATCAAACCTTACCACCCCCCAGCCCCCTCCTTAAAGGAAGGAGGGGGGGCTTTTAAAACTCCCCTCCTTACTAAGGAGGGGCTGGGGGTGGTTGGGTTTTGAGTTGTCACCTTTGAATTACCAACAATTTTCACTGGGCATATCGCCTGTTGTACACACCACAAGGAGGAATACCGTATGAACAAGAAGGTTCTCATCGTCAACGGCATCGAACGAACGCTGATCGTTGACCAGGAAGCGCTCCTGTCCGATGTGCTGCGCAAACAGCTCCATCTGACCGGAACCAAGGTAGGCTGCGGCACCGGTCAGTGTGGCGCCTGTAACGTGATACTGGACGGCAAGCTGGTCCGCTCCTGTGTCATGAAGATGAAGCGGGTTGAAAACCGCTCCAGGATCACCACCATTGAGGGCATCGGCACGCCGCTCAATCTCCACGCCATCCAGAAGGCCTTCATCTTCCACGGCGCCCTGCAGTGCGGCTTCTGCACCCCGGGCTTCATCGTCTCCACCAAGGCGCTGCTCGACGAGAACCCCAGCCCTTCCCGCGAGGACGTGCGCGACTGGTTCCAGAAGTACCGCAACGCCTGCCGCTGCACCGGTTACAGCATGATCGTCGACGCGGTCATGGACGCCGCCAAGGTGCTGCGCGGCGAGATCAGCGACCAGGCCCTGGAGTTCAAGATCCCGGCCGACGGCACAATCTACGGTTCCCGCTTCCCCCGTCCGACCTCGGTGGCCAAGGTCACCGGCCTGTGGGATTTCGGCGAGGACATGGGCACCCAGCTCCCCGAAGGGACCCTGCAGTGCGCCCTGGTGCAGCCCGAGGTTTCCCATGCCATCATCAAGGGCATCGACACCTCCGAGGCGGAAAAGATGCCGGGCGTCTTCAAGGTCGTTACCCACAAGGATGTCAAGGGCAAGAACCGTATCACCGGCCTGATCACCTTCCCGACCAACAAGGGTGACGGCTGGGATCGCCCGATCCTGAACGACGAGAAGATCTTCCAGTACGGCGACGTGGTCGCCATCGTCTGCGCCGATACCAAGGAAAACGCCAAGGCAGCGGCGAAGATGGTCAAGGTCGACCTGGAAGTGCTGCCGGCCTACATGAACGCCCCGGCCGCCATGGCCGATGACGCCATCGAGATCCATCCCGGCACGCCGAATATCTATTACGAGTGCACCCTCAACAAGGGGGAGGACACCAAGCCGATCATGGCCAAGGCCGCCCACGTGGTCGAAGGTGAGTACTACCTGCAGCGCCAGCCCCATATGCCGATCGAAGCCGATGTGGGCTTTGCCTACATCGATGACCTGAAACGGGTCGTCATCCACTCCAAATCGATCGCCATCCATCTGCACCTCTACATGATCGCCCCGGGCCTGGGCGTTGAGCCGCATGAAATCGTGGTGGTCCAGAACCCCACCGGCGCCACCTTCGGCTACAAGTTCAGCCCGACCCTGGAGGCGCTGGTCGGCGCTGCCGCCCTGGCGACCGGCCGTCCCTGTTTCCTCGGCTACGACTGGTATCAGCAGCAGACCTACACCGGCAAACGCTCGCCCATGTGGTTCAAGATCAAGATGGGTGCCGACCAGGACGGCAAACTCTTGGCCATGGAGACCGACTGGAGCTGCGACCACGGTCCCTACTCCGAGTTCGGCGACCTGGTGACCACGCGCGGCGCCCAGTTCACCGGCGCAGGCTACGACATCAAGAACATCCGTGGCGTTGGCCGCACGGTCTGCACCAACCACGGCTGGGGCTCGGCCTTCCGCGCCTACGGCTCTCCCCAGAGCTTCTTCGCCTCCGAATCCCTGATGGACGAACTGGCCAAGAAGATGGGGGTGGACCCGTTCGAACTGCGTTACAAGAACATCTACCGTCCCGGGGCCACCACCCCGACCGGCCAGACGCCGGAAGTATTCTGCTTCGAGGAGCTGTTCGACCTGATGCGTCCCAAGTACCAGGATGCCCTGCTGCGCGCCAAGAACGGTTCCACCGACACCAAGAAGCGGGGCGTCGGCGTCTCCCTGGGCGTGTACGGCTGCGGCCTCGACGGCCCGGACACCTCGGGCGCCTGGGTGGAACTGAACCCGGACAACAGCGTCACGGTCGGCAATGCCTGGCAGGACCATGGCCAGGGCTCTGACGGCGGCACGGTCACCTTCGCCCACAACACCCTGCGCCCCCTGGGGCTGAGACCGGACCAGATCCATCTCAGCATGAACGACACCAGCCTGCACCCCAACTCCGGCCCTTCCGGCGGGAGCCGCCAGAACGTGGTCACCGGCAACGCCATCCATGCCGCCTGCTGCCTGCTGCTCGAAGCACTGCGGAAGCCTGACGGCACATTCCGCAGCTATGACGAGATGGTCAAGGCGGAGCTCCCGGTCAAGTACGAGGGGAGCTGGACCACACCGAGTACCCACATGGACGACAACATGCAGGGGGCGCCGTTCTGCATCTACATGTACGCCCTGTTCATGTCCGAGGTGGAAGTGGATGTCACCACCGGCAAGACCAAGGTGCTGAAGATGACCTATGCCGGCGACAACGGCACCATCAGCAACCGTCTGACCGTCGACGGCCAGGTGTACGGCGGCCTGGTCCAGGGTGTCGGCCTGGCCCTGACCGAAGATTTCGAAGACCTGAAGAAGCACACCACCCTGATCGGCTCCGGCTTTCCGTTCATCAAGGACGTTCCCGATGATATGGAACTGATCTACACCGAGTATCCGCGCAAAGACGGCGCTTTCGGTCAGGCCGGTGTGGGCGAAGGGCCGTTGACCGCCCCGCATGCCTCCATCATCAACGCCATCGACAGCGCCTGCGGCGTGCGCATCAGGTCCATCCCGGCCTATCCGGAAAAGGTCCTGGCCGCTCTGAAGTCGGACAAGAAGGCCTTCGACGTCAGCGACGCCGTGGCAGGTGGTTACATGTCACAGGGTGGAATTGAAACGTTGAAGAAGTAAGAAGTTAGAACCTTACCACCCCCAACCCCTCCTAAAATAGGAGGGGAGCTTTAAATGCTCCCCCTCCTTCCTTTAAGGAGGGGGCTGGGGGGTGGTTGTTTTGGAGTACACCAATCATGAAACAGGACAACCTGCGGGAATGGGAACAGAAATGCATCCAGGAAGAACCTCCCGAGTGCACGGCGGCCTGTCCGATCCATATCGATGCCCGGCTGTTCGTGAAGGAGATGGGGCGCGGTGACCATGAGGCCGCCTTCAAGGTGCTGGCCAAGACCATGCCGTTCCCCGGCATCCTGGGCCGGATCTGCGACCACCCCTGCGAGCTGAAGTGCAAACGGGGAGAGGTGGAAGCGCCGATTGCCATCGGCCTGCTCGAACGTAACTGCGTGGAACGAGCCACCGGCAAGGTGCGGGTTCAATTGCTCCCCCGCAGGGGACAGACAATAGCGATTCTGGGTGGCGGCCTCGCAGGCCTGACCGCTGCCTGGGATCTGCTCAGAAAAGGGTTCGGGGTTACGATCTTCGAGCGCAGCCATGAACTCGGCGGCTCGCTGCGGGAGTTCCCCGGGAACACCCTGCCGCAAGAGATCATCGACGAGGAGTTGGCGGTCCTGGATACCCTGAAGGCCGATTGCCGGCTGGGTCAGGCCCTCGATGCGACGGTGTTCGAAGATATCTGCCGGGAGTTTGATGCCGTTTTCATCGACCGGGAGGCCGTCGCAGGGTGCAACCTGCCGCTGAAGCTGGACGACGCCGGGGAGATCACCATCGATGCCGCCAGCGGCGCCACAGACCGGGAGGGGGTTTATGCCGGCGGTGGGACCCGCTGCATCGGTGCCTATTCTCCCATTAACGAGACCATCCAGGGGCGCAAGGGGAGCCTCTCCATCGAGCGTTTTATCCAGAAGGCCAATATGGGGGCCGGCCGGGAGAATGATGGACCGTTCCAGACCAGGCTCTTTACCAGCATTGCCGGGATTGACCCCATTCCCCGAGTACAGCCGAAGGACGCCGAGGCGGGGTTCAGCAACGAAGAGGCGCTGGCGGAGGCGGGGCGCTGCATCCAGTGCGAGTGCATGGAATGCGTCAAGGTCTGCCTCTACCTGGAGCGCTACCAGGCCTACCCAAAAAAATATGCCCGCCAGATCTTCAACAACGAGCAGGTCATCTACGGCGCGGCCCACACCAAGAACCAGTTCGTCAATTCCTGCAGCACCTGCGGCCTCTGCGAGACCGTCTGCCCGAATGCGTTCAACATGGGGGACCTCTGCCTGCAGGCCCGCCGGGCCATGAACGAGCAGAAGTTCATGCCGCTCTCCTTCCACGAGTTTGCCCTTACAGACATGGCCCACAGCAACGGGGAGCAGTTCGCCTTCAGCCACCACCAGCCGGGAACGGAGGGCAGCGCCTGGCTCTATTTCCCCAGTTGCCAACTGTGCGCCACCTCACCCGGCGAGGTCATCTCCTCGTACCGCTTCCTGCAGGAACGGTTGACCGGCGGGGTCGGGGTCATGCTGGGCTGCTGCGGCGCCCCTGCCTACTGGGCTGGGCGCGATGACCTGTTCCGGGAGACCATGGACGCGCTCCGCACCCAATGGGAACAGCTGGGGAGCCCCCGGGTGATCACCGCCTGCTCCACCTGCCTGAGCCTCTTCCGGGAGCAGATCCCCGGCATGGAGGCGGTCTCGCTCTGGCGGGTCCTGGAAGAGACAGGACTGCCCGTTGATGCCTGCGCGGCAACGGGAACAACGGTCGCCGTCGCCGACCCCTGCATCACCCGTCACGACCCGGAGACCCAGGGGAGCGTCCGGCGCATTGCAGGCGCCATCGGGATGACCATCGAGGAACTCCCCCTGAGTGGCGACAAACCTGAGTGCTGCGGCTACGGCGGACTGATGTACAATGCCAACCCAAAGCTTGCCAAGGACGTGATCGACCGCCGAGCCTCGACAAAAACCGCCGATCCAGGCAAATACTATCACACGACCGTCAGCGGGCACGACTACCTGGCCTACTGCGCCATGTGCCGCGACAAGCTGGCCGGTGCCGGCAAGCGGGTCAGCCACCTGATCGAACTCATCTTCCCGACCGTAGCGGGAGGGGACCCGGCGGCCCGCGGCTGGATCTCCTGGAGCCAGCGCCGCACGAATCGCGCCAGGGTCAAGCAGGAACTCCTCCGGGAGCTGGGCGGGAAGGGAGAAGATATCGTGGAACCGTACGCGAACATCCTGCTGGAGATGACCCCCGAAGTGAGTCGCCGGATCGATGAACGGCGAATCCTGGAGGGAGACGTCCGCACCGTGATCGACCATGCCGAGCGCAGCGGTCAGCGGCTGAGAAACAGCGCGAGCGGGCAGTACCGGGCCTGCCTCCAGTCGGGAAACGTCACCTTCTGGGTCGACTATACCCCGGCAGACAACCGCTTCCAGGTCCATAATGCCTACTGCCATCGTATGAAAATAGTGGGGGTCAAGAAATGAACCTGCCGGGAGAAGCCCAGGGGTGGATCTGCGCCGCCTGCGGTGGAGAGCTTGAGATGATGAAAGTCGGTTTTACCTACATGAAGGGCAATTTCGAAGTCGACCTGCCCGCCTGCCGCAACTGCGGACTGGTCCTGGTCTCCGAGGAGCTGGCGACCGGCAAGATGGCCGATGCGGAGCGGATCCTTGAGGACAAGTAGGTGCGGTTTAAACCTCCCCCTTTGCAAAGGGGGATTGAGGGGGATTTGCTTTTGACGGTGCCCTCTACCCAATATCCTTACGAATCAGGCCCGCTGCGTGCGGTCACCGGCCCAACGATCCGGCCGGGCGGCCTGACCCTGACCGACCGGGCGCTTGCTGTCTGCAGCCTCGCCCCCGGAGCGCAGCTGCTCGACGCGGGCTGCGGCCCCGGGGTCAGTGTCGAACACCTGTCCAGCCGCTACGGCTTTGCGGTCTGCGGGGTGGATTGCTCCCCGGTGCTGGTCGCCGAGGGGCTGAATCGCAACCCCGCCCTGTTGTTGGCTGTGGCCACGGCCGAGGCGTTGCCGTTTGCCGATGCGAGCCAGGACGGCATCCTCTGCGAATGCGTGCTTTCGCTGCTGGAGGAGCCTCGCAGGGCGCTGACGGAGTTCCAGCGGGTGTTGCGCCACGGCGGCTACCTGATCCTGAGCGATATGTACAGCAGGGACGGGGCGGACAGTTCTCTCCAGGGGGCGGTGTCTCGCGTAACGGTTGAAGAATGGCTCTCCACACACGGCTTCGCGACCCTCCTCTGGGAGGACCACACCCCGCTGTTGAAAGAACTAGCGGCACGCCTGATCCTGGCAGGCGGCTCCCTGGAGGGGTTGTGCTGTGCTGCGAACAGCGCCGGGCAGCGGCCGGGATACTATCTGCTGGTGGCGCGTAAACAGTAACTCCCCCCGGCCCCCTCTTAACTTAAGAGGGGGAGAGTGCACGCGCGTCCCTCCCCTTTGTCTAAGGGGAGGACAGGTGGGGTTAAGATTGAGGCGGGTGTCGGCAATATTAGAGGAGATTGAAACATGGATCAGACCCAGTTGCGGATGATGGAATTGTCCTATCAGGGCTATTATTGCAGCCAGATCCTGTTGATCCTGGGGCTGGAGGCCCAGGGGAAGGAAAATCCCGACCTGATCCGGGCCATGGGCGGACTGGCCAACGGCTGCGGCTTCGCAAGCGGTCCGTGCGGCACCCTGACCGGCGCCGCCTGCCTGCTCAGCCTGTATGCCGGCAAGGGGGTTGACGATGAATACCAGGATGAGGGGCTCCAGTACATGCTGCGGGATCTTGGCGAGTGGTTCTCCCAAACCTATGGGGAGCGTTACGGTGACACCACCTGTGAAACGATCGTCGGCGACCGTAGCGAAATGCGCCAGCGTTGCGGCGCTATTGTCGCCGAAACCTACACCAAGGTGCTGGAGCTGCTGATTGCCGGAGGGTATGACGTTGCGGTCGGGAAATAATCAAGCCACCGAGAGTCTCTGTCCCCACTGTCTGACCCGGATCCCGGCCGAGCGGCGCTTGGAAGGCGCGGATGTCGTGCTCGTCAAGAGCTGTCCCGAGCACGGAGAGTTCCGGACCCCGGTCTGGCGGGGGCAGCCTGAGATTTCCGGCTGGTCGCGACCCAAAAAAACTGTCCGGGTTGGCACGCACCTGGCATCACAAGCGCGCGGCTGCCCGTTCGACTGCGGCATCTGTCCCGGGCACCGGCAGCAGTCCTGCACGGTCCTGATCGAGGTGACCGGACGCTGCAACCTGGCCTGCCCGTATTGTTTTGCTGCCGCCGGTTCCCCGGCCGGGCAGGATCCGCCGCTGGCGGCCATTGAACAGTGGTACCGGATTGCGCTGGAGCGGAGCGGCCCGCACAACATCGTCCAGCTCTCCGGCGGTGAAGCGACGCTCCGCGACGACCTGCCGGCCGTCATCGCCCTGGGGCGCGAGCTGGGGTTCCCCTTCATCCAGCTCAACAGCAACGGCCTGCGTCTGGCCGCTGATCCGGCCTATGCCGTTGAGCTGAAGCGGGCCGGACTCTTCTCCGTCTTCCTCCAGTTCGATGGCAGCGACGACTCGATCTACCGGGCGATTCGCGGCCGCGCCCTGCTGGCGGAAAAACTCACGGCCATCGAGAACTGCGCGGCCGCAGGCCTGGGGGTGGTGCTGGTCCCGACCATCGTAGCGGGGGTCAACACGGAAGATATCGGCGCCATCCTGCGGCTGGCGCTGGAGCTGGCGCCCGGTGTGCGGGGGGTCCATTTCCAGCCCGCCAGCTACTTCGGCCGCCATCCCGGTGCGCCCGCAGCCGGCGACCGTTTCACCCTGCCGGATCTGATGCGGGCCATCGAGGAGCAGACGAGCGGCTTGATGCGGACAGAGCACTTTTGTCCGCCAGGCTGCGAGCATCCGCTCTGCTCGTTTCACGGCAACTTCCTGCGGCTCCCGGATGGCGGGCTCCGGTCTCTGACCGCAGCCGCGGCCGAGTGTGCCACGGAGAACGCCGGGACCGGGCGGGCGGTCGCCTACGTGGCCCGGCAATGGTCCGCTCCGGCGCCCGCCAGCAGCTGCTGCCCAGCCAACAGCCTGGACGCCTTTCTGGAAAACCATCACAGCAACACCTTTGCCGTGTCGGCCATGGCCTTCCAGGATGTCTGGAATCTGGACCTGGAGCGGGTCCAGGAGTGCTGTATCCACGTGGTGGCGCCGGATGGCAGGATGATCCCGTTCTGCCTCTACAACCTGACCTCCGCCGATGGTCAGCCGCTACATCGGGGTAACGCGTGCTGACGCCGCTCGACGCATGGATCTGTTCGAAAATTGCCCCGTCAGTTACCGGAGCGCCGAACGAGCCGCTGACCAGGTCCAGGCTTGAAGACTATCAGCTGGGCAGGTTGCGGGCAACCGTTGAGCATGCCCGCAGCCACAGCCCCTTCTATCAGCGGCAACTGGCCGGGATCGTCGACACAGGCCTGCGCAGCCTGGAGGATATCTCCGCGCTGCCCTTTACGACTCCGGCCGATATCCTGGCGCATGACCTCCGTTTCCTGTGCGTTTCCCAGGGGGAGATCGAGCGGGTGGTGACCCTGTGCAGCTCCGGAACCACCAACGCGGCCAAACGCCTGCACTTTACCCGGCAGGAGCTGGAGCTGACCGTGGATTTTTTCCACCACGGCATGACCACCCTGGTCGCGCCGGGCGAACGGGTGCTGATCCTGATGCCGGGTGAACTGCCCGGCAGCGTCGGCGATCTGCTGCTGCAGGGACTGGAGCGCCTGGGAGCCCAGGGCATCCTGCATGGCATTGTCCGGGACGAGTCTGCCGCGATTCACCAGATCATCGTGGAGGAGATCGATTGTCTGGTCGGTCTGCCGGTGCAGCTGCTCGGACTGGTACGGCATGCGGATGCGGCGACTATCCCGCCTGGCAGGATCAAGAGCGTCCTGCTGAGCGCCGACCATGTACCCGCGGCCATCGTGCGGGAGATCGAGCGCGCCTGGGGCTGCCCGGTCTTCAACCATTACGGCATGACCGAGATGGGGCTGGGTGGGGCGGTTGACTGCCGGGCGCGCAACGGCGGCCACCTGCGGGAGGCGGACCTGTATGTCGAGATCATCGACCCGGTCAGCGGCCGGCCGCTGCCGGACGGGGAGCCGGGCGAGGTCGTCTTTACCACCCTGACCCGGGTCGGGATGCCGCTGATCCGCTACCGCTCCGGCGATCTGTCCCGCTTTATTCCGCAACCCTGCCCGTGCGGAACCGTTCTGAAGCGTCTCGCCAGGGTCACGGGCCGCCTGGCCGGCCGCTTGCAGCTGGCGAGTGGCGGCCGGCTGGGCATGGCCGAGTTGGATGAGGCCCTGTTTCCGCTGCCCGGTCTGCTCAATTTCCGGGCGGCGGTGACGGTGGAACACAACCGGGACTGTCTGCAGGTGAGCCTGTTAAGCCGGGCCGGGGCGTCAGCAGGTCTCTGCCGCGCGGTCCGAGCGGCGCTGGAGGGCATCCCGGTCCTGCGGCAGGCTGTGGCCGGAGACTATCTCCGGATCGCTCCGCCGGTCGTGATGACGGACAGCAACTGGCAGAGCAGTAGCAGTATCAAACGAACATTACATGATTACAGGGAGAAGAAGAAATGCTGATGAGTTGGCTGGCGCAGACCGTATGTGGTCTGCAGGACGAGGGAGAAGATCTGGTACTGGCAACGGTACTCAGTAAATCGGGTTCGGCGCCCTGTCTGGCGGGTGCCAAGATGGTGGTCCGCTCCGATGGGAGCTCCATCGGCACCGTGGGGGGCGGGGTGCTGGAGGCCGCCGCGCAGAAAAAAGGCGCCCGGGTATTTACCTCTGGCGTGGCCGAGATCCTGTCATTCGATCTCTCGGGTGCGGACGCCGCCAGCATGCAGATGATCTGCGGCGGCAATGTCAAGCTGCTGGTGGATTATCTGCCGGCGTCAGCGCAGAATATCGGGATGTTCCGCCGCTTGCGCGATGCCCTGCAAGCCGGGGAGAAATGCTATCTGGTCGCCTCGCTCGGCAAGGCCGGAGCAGAGAAGCGTCCGACCCTGCGCTGCCTGGCTCTGGAGGATGGTTCGCGGAGCGGCGAATTCCCTTTTCCGCAGCAATGGCTGGATATGCTGATCGAGAAGGCCTACCGCTCGACCTATCCGGTGCTGGAGACCATTGCCGATGAGCAGTTCATCATTGAACGCTGCTTCATCCCCAGCACCGTCCACATCTACGGGGCCGGTCACGTCTCGCAACAGGTGGCGCAGCTGGCGGAGATGGTCGGCTTCCAGACCGTTGTGCTGGATGACCGCAGCGAATACGCCAACCGGGAACGCTTCCCCAAGGCCGATTCCATCAAGGTGCTCGACTCTTTCGACGCATGCTTCGCCGGATCGGAACTGGATGGCGACAGCTATGTGGTGATCGTCACGCGCGGACATCGTCATGACAAGACCGTGCTGGCCCAGGCCCTGCGGACGGGCGCCGGCTACATTGGCATGATGGGAAGCCACCGCAAGCGGGAAGAGCTGTTCAAGGTGCTGGAGCAGGAAGGGTTCCCGCCCGAGGCGCTGGAGCGAGTGCACTGCCCGATCGGCCTGAACATCAAGGCCTCCACAACCAGTGAGATCGCCGTCAGTATCATTGCCGAACTGATCCAGGCCCGGGCCCGGACAGCCCAATGATATGAGTGCCGGCATTACCGCCATCATCCTTGCGGCCGGCTATTCTTCCCGCATGGGAGCCTTCAAGCCGCTGCTGCCGCTTGGCGGCACGACGATTCTGGAGCGTTCCATCGCCCTGTTCCGTGGCGCCGGTATCCGCGATATCCGGGTCGTGGCCGGCCATAGATCGAGCGACCTGCTGCCGCTCATTCAGAGCCTGCAGGCGCGGCCGCTGCTGAACGAACATTATCAGGAGGGGATGTTCTCCTCGGTGCTCGCGGCTGCCGCCAGCCTCGATGCCGGGAGCCGGGCCTTTTTTCTGCTGCCGGTGGACATCCCGCTGGTCAGCCAGGCGACGGTTGAACAGCTGGTACGGGCCTGCCAAACCTCCGGCAAAGGGATCATCTACCCGGCCTGCCACGGCCGGCGGGGACATCCGCCATTGATTGCGGCCTCGTATCGCGATGCCATCCTTGCCTGGCAGGGTAGCGGTGGCCTGAAGGCTTTACTGAGGCAGTACGAGGCGGATGCGGAAACAGTTGAAACCGGTGATGAGGGCATCCTGCTGGACATGGATACCCCGCAGGAGTATGGACAGTTGCAGGAAAGGTTGCACAAATTGGCCATCCCCTCCCGGCAGGCCTGCGAACAGCTGTTGCTGGGCAGATTTGAAGCCGACAGTCCGCTGATCGGGCACAGCCGCGTGGTGGCCCGCCTGGCGTGCCTCCTGGCGGAAAGGCTGAATCGGAACGGTTGCGAGCTGGACCTGGCCTTGATCGAGGCGGCCGCCCTGCTGCACGATCTGGCCAAGGGAGAGCCGCAGCACGCCGCAGCCGGGGCCGCGTTGTTGAGGGGGCTGGGGTATGCTGCTGTCGCCGATCTGGTGGCTGTTCACATGGAACTGCCGCCGCCATCCGGCCCGGCCATCGCTGCCGCCGATCTGCTGTATCTGGCTGACAAACTGGTGGAGGGCGACCGGATCGTCCCGCTTGCGACCCGCTTCCAGCGCCAGTTGGACCGGCATGCCCATGAACTCCCGCTCCTGGCAAAGATTACCCGGCGTCTCGAATGCGCACGCACGATTCAACGGCGCGTCGAGGAGCGTCTGGCACGTCCCCTTGCCGATCTGCTGCAAGAGGTCCAGTCATGAACCGATCCGGTCAAATCCAGGCGGGATGCACGATCTATCTGCTGCGGCATGGCGATTCGCGGCCGGATGCGGTCCGCCGCTTCATCGGCCGGAGCGATGGTCCGCTCAACGAAGCAGGCCGGTCACAGGCCGAACGGTGGCGCCGGGAGTTGTCACGAATCCCGTTCAGCCGCATCTGCTGCAGCGATCTGCAGCGCTCCGTCGAGACCGCACGCATCATCGGGCGCCGGATCAAGGCCCCCCTGACGGTCCTGCCGGGTTTGGCGGAGATCGATCTCGGCCGCTGGGACGGCCTGCCGTTCAGTGAGGTTCGCCGGCTGTTCCCCCGGGAATACGAACAACGGGGAGCCGATCTGGCCGGGTACCGCCCGCCGGGAGGTGAAAACTTCGCCGACCTCTCGGACCGCGTGCTGCCGGTCTTTGAAGGGCTGCTGAAACCGTCCGCAGAAAACATCCTGATCGTCGGCCACGCCGGGGTGAACCGGGTCATCCTCTGCCACCTGCTCGGTCTGCCGCTGGCCAATCTCTTCCGCCTGGAACAGGGCTACGGCTGCCTGAATGTTCTGGAATACGCTCATGAAGCCTGGTTGGTGCGGAGCGTAAATATTCCGGCGGGAAACGATAACAAATTCCAGCTTGCCAGACGTTAGCGATCCCGTTATAGTGCCGCCATATTTTGCCAGTCTCCGAGTCGTACCGGCCTACCAGGGATAATCCTCACGGCCTGCGACCTGCGGGTGTCGCCGGAAACAGCGCCGCCCTCCTTAGTGAGTTAGAAGTTTTTTTGCGTTGTTCTGGCAAAAATAACTTCGTGAACGAACTATCCTGTCTATTAGTGAGTTAGAAATTATTTTCTTTGTTTTTTGGCAAGAAAATAATTTTGTTAACGCACTTATCCGGTTTATCCGGGTTAGGGATGAAAAGGGGAACCCGTGCATGACAGGCCGCTGCCGGTGGTCCGTCCGCGCCCCTTTTCTAGCGAGAAGGGGCTTTTTGCTTTTTATCCTTTTGAGAAATGAGGCACACAATGGTCAAACTCGTTGATACCCCCATTGAGCCTGCCGCTGTCTACGATTCCATCTGCTCATCCTTCTCCGGCTCCGTGGTCTTTCATTTTGCGGTCGTCAAACAGCAGTCCGGTTCCGGCAAGGCCACCACCTGCATCGAGTACCAGGCTCACGGTGATTGCCAGCGGGAATTGGAGGGGATTGCCGGGGAACTTGAAAGCCGTTGGAAACTGGAGGATGTGCTGCTGATACGGCGGACCGGCTGCCTGGTCGTTGGCGATATCATTTCGCTGGTGGCTGCCAGTTCGCCCAACAGCGAGGATGCCTTCGAGGCGTGCAGGCACGGCATCAGCCGCATGAAGAAGATGGCGACCATACATAAAACGGAGAGGTATGCCGATTTAATCTGACAAAAGGAGACATGTATGAAACGACTGACCGGATTTACCCTTGTTATCGCAATACTGGCCCTGCTGATTGGTTCACTGCCGGCGGCCGCCGCCTCGAAATCGGTCATCCTGGCCACCACCACCAGCACCCAGGATTCAGGCCTGCTGGATGTTTTAGTGCCGCTGTTCGAGAAGCAGAGCGGCTTTGTGGTCAAAACGATTTCGGTCGGTTCCGGCCAGGCCATGAAGATGGGCGAGCTGGGTGAGGCCGATGTATTGCTGGTGCACTCACCCGAAGCCGAGAAGAAATTCATGGCCGGTGGTTTCGGCGTTACCCGCCGCCTGGTGATGCACAACGACTTTATTGTTGTCGGTCCTGCCAGTGATCCGGCCCGGATCAAGGGGGCTACGGCCGCCGAGGCGCTGAAGCGCATCGCCAAAACCGGCGCCATATTCATCTCGCGTGGCGACAATTCCGGTACCCATGCCAAAGAAAAGGGACTCTGGAAAGCTGTTGCGATCAACCCGAACGGACAGAAATGGTACCAGCCGACCGGTCTCGGCATGGGGGAGACCCTGAACGTGGCAGCAGAGAAAAGATGCTATACCCTTACCGACCGCGCGACCTATCTGGCGCTGAAAAAGAGGCTGGGGCTTGAAATCCTGGTGGAGGGGGACGGTAAATTGCTCAACGTCTACCATGTCATTGAACTCAATGCGGTCAAGTGGCCCAAGATCAACGTTCAGGGCGGCAAGGCCTTTGCCGATTTCATGGTGGCCAAGAAGACCCAGGCCGTTATTGGCCGCTTCGGGGTGGAGAAGTTCGGCGCGCCATTGTTCTTCCCGGATGCAGGAAAAAACCCGAAGTCACTGGGGCTCTGACGGGACTGTTTGCCGCGCCACATGGTGACCTCCGAGGTGTAGAATGCCTCGGAGGTCGTTTCGTTCGGGTTCCTGTATCGGCTTCGTATCACGTACTAATCCCCCTGTAGATATTCTCCTCACCGGCACCAATGCCGTTAACGTCGTCCGAACCGGTTCAATACACAATATGCGACAAATCAGTCTGTTACATTAATGGCGCAACTTTTGCTACTAGCTTGATTGTTTCGTAAACAGGCCACAGGCACATATGTATTAATCCATAACTCAAAGTTGCCGGCACCATGCGCGGCCGGTGTGGCAACAATTTTCTTGCACTCACCGATTCTTTGTGGATACTACTCGCAAAATTCATGTTGAAACGGTGATTGCCACCAGCATGTACCGAGACCAGTAAACTACAGATACCTCACCTCTCCGAGCTGCAGCGCCTACCAGGGAAACCTCATGGTGCCAGGCCAACGGGTCCTGCCGGAAACAGCAGCACCTTCCTTTTGAAAAGGAGAATCACTTACAACCGGACCCGCGTCCGGATGCAGGGGGACCTTTCCATGGGGAGGGGTCCCCCTTTTTTATTGACTGAAACGTTTTACGCTGTACATGGGAGGCGTTCAGATGCAGATACTGATCAGCATTGACGATACCGACAACCTGGAAAGTCCGGGCACCGGTGCATTGGCATCCAGGATTGCCGTTGACCTGGAGGATAACGGCTGGGGAACGAGCAGCTTTATCACCCGCCACCAGCTGCTGGTTCACCCCGATATCCCCTACACCTCCCACAATAGCGCCATGTGTTTCCAGGCGCGGATAGAGCCGCAGTCCCTGGAGCAGGTGATCAGCCATGCGGCCGAATTTCTGACCAGGGAGAGTGCCCCCGGATCCGACCCGGGGCTGTGCGTTGCCGTCATTGATCGCCTGCCGGAATCCGGAGAAATCATACAATACGGCCGGACCGCCAAGGAATCCGTCCTGACAAAGGAATCGGCCTATGAACTGGCCCGGCGTTTGGGGGTCCATCTCTCTGAACATGGCGGCACCGGGCTGGGGGTGATCGGGGCCCTGGCTGGGGCGGGGCTGCGGCTGGGTGGCAATGACGGCCGCCTGAAAGGGCAGCTGGCCTTCGCCGAACCCGGAGGCGCCGTGAGCGTCGCTGCGTTGCGCGATCGTGAAGATATCGATGAGGTCCGTGCCCTGGATGGTAGCAGTGTGGAAAACCGGGATATGGTGCGTCTGGGCGATAAGGTGAAGACGGTCCTTCTGGACGGCCGGGCGATCCTGCTGGTTGTTCCTGCCGTCGGGCAGTCCGATGGCGTCCGTTGGCAGACCTGTTCGCGGCAGCAGTTGAAGGAGTATTGAATGATAGCGTCTGCAACCGCCCTGCAGGAGTCAGCGCTGGGGATAGATGATTGGGCCGAAGCCGCCCGCATTGCTGCAGCCTGTGGATCGTTTCACCCCGATGAGGAGGACGAGCAGGTCGCTGACGAACCGTGCTCCTGTTACAACTGCCGCTACCGGCGCTGGACGGCCGCCGCGATCAGCTGCTGCAGGCGGTAGCCGTCCCTGTGACCGCCGCTCTGTTGAAAAGCGCATAAGCTTCTCCGAGCTGTTCTTCCTGCCAGAGTTTGCCCTATGGAAGACGGCCCTTGGGTCCTGCCGGGAACAGCAGCGTCTTCCTTTTGAAAAGGAGAAACTTCATCCGAGCGCACGAACAGCGTACTGGCAGGGGGCTCTTCGTGTATGAAGGACCCCTGTTTTATTTCAACCCGGCCCAGGGTTGACGGGATTTACAACGGTCAGACCCCACAACAAAAAGTATCGACCAGAAGGAGTACGGCATGAGTACGAAAATAACCATAGCTACGCTGGCGCTGATGATTTTCTGCATTGCAACAGGGGCACTGTCTGCCGCTCAAACGGGAACTGCGGACACGGTCTTTAACAGGCGGTTTTACGAAAAAATGCAGCCGATGATGCCGTATTCCCAGCTGGTGAAAATGATCGGTGCGGAAGGAATAAACGTGGGTGACGTACAACGGACATCCCCACCTGTCGTGAACTACCACTGGAACGGCGGACGGAAATCGCTCTTAGATGCCAGAGTTGTCGCAGGCAAGGTAGTTGGTGCTACCGTAACGTCGCCAAAGGGCAGGAAATTTTCCCTTGATATCAAGGGGAAGTGATCAATTGTACGAAGCAGCCATCATTGCATTGCTCATGGGCCAGAGCTTCCATGCAGAGTAACGCTCTGACCATAAGCGGCCTTACGTACCATTATCCCGGTTCCTCTGGCCCGGCATTGTCAGACGTATCCTGCAGCGTGGGGACCGGAGAGTGTATCTGTCTGACCGGCGACTCCGGCTGCGGCAAGACGACCCTGCTGCTGGCCATCAAGGGGCTGCTGCCCGGCAGTAAATATTCAGGGGCAATCAGGATTGCCGAGGCGGCACGTGATGGCGAATGGTCGGCACCGGTCGGACTGGTGTTCCAGAATGCCGAATCACAGATCCTGTGCACGACCGTTGCAGAAGAGGTTGCTTTCGGACCTGAAAACCTCTGCCTGCCGCCTGAGGAGATCGCCTGGCGAGTCAGAAAATCTCTGCTGGCAGTGGGGCTCGAAGGGTGTGACAGGCGACATGTGGAGCGTTTTTCGGCCGGCCAGAAACAGCGGCTGACCATAGCCGCGGTCCTGTCGATGAATCCGTCACTGCTGCTGCTCGATGAACCGACCTCGCAACTGGACAGCCAAGGGAAACTGGATTTGTGCGGGCTGCTCGCCGGGTTGAAGGGCCAGGGCTATACCATCATCATGGCCGAGCATGATCCACGTCCGTTTTCAGGCATCATCGACCGCTATCTGCCCATCGCAGGGGGCCGGGTCGGCGCCTCAACACCTGCCATGCCGGAGCCTGAGCGCTATGAACCAAACCGCGCCGCCATACCGCTGCCGAGATCAGGACATGAGTCAGCGGCTGTCATTACCATGCGGGAGGTCTGTCTCTCCTATCCTGAAACCGGCATTGTGTTGAGGCAGGTGAGTTTGGAGGTCAGGCGGGAGGAGCGGATACACCTGTTCGGCACTAATGGCGCCGGGAAGTCAAGCCTGCTCCGCTGCTTGACCGGTCTGGAGACACCCGATTCCGGCACAATAGAACTTGCCGGCATTGCTGATCCCCAGCCGGAACATCTGCCGGGAAAGGTCGGGGTGCTGTTCCAGAACCCTTCACGGCAATTATTCGCCGAGAGTGTCTATGAGGAAGTGGCATTCACCCTGCGCCGAATGGGGGCTTCCCGCCGGGAAACCGAGCGGGTTGTGGCTGAGGCGCTTGGCCTCTGTGGGATCGAGCATCTTGCCGAGCGGGCGCCGCTGACCCTCAGTTTCGGTGAACAGCACCGTGTGGCTCTTGCGGCGGTGGTAGCCCCTCAACCGGGTGTGCTCCTGCTTGATGAGCCGTTTGCCGGCCTCGATTTCCCGCAACGTCTGGCCCTGCTGGCTATCCTGGCGAAGATGCCCGACAGCTACGGAACCACGATTGTGATCGCATCTCACGATGAACTTCCCGATTGTAGCTGGGCGGATCGCAGACTGAAGCTTAGCGGGGGGTGGCTTGAAGAAACCTGCCGGTAAAAAAACTGGGCACAAGTTATCCCGTACGAGTGTCTATGCCTGCCAGTACATGACCCGCGACTCGCTGGTACACCAGCTCGGGGCAGGGTGGAAAATCGCCTTCTGCACCCTGTTGAGCGCACTCGCCGTGGGAGCGCGCACCCCCCGCGAACTGCTGGCGCTGGTTGCCGTGACCCTGATCTACTACTTTGCGGCGCGGCTTACACCTTTTGACCTGTGGCGCGATATCAAGTTTTTTGTTTACCAGGCTGTGGTCGTCATCAGCCTCTACTGCCTGCACAGCGGTCTATCCAAGGGGCTCTGGCCGGGGATCCGGACGTCCGTGCAGGTAATCCTGTTCTACATCCCGGGAGCGGTGCTCCTGCGCACCACCAGTACCGGCGATATGATGAGAGGGCTGCGCCGGGTTGTCCCGTATCGGCTCTCGTTTCTGGTGTTTGTGAGCATCAGGTTCGTGCCGTTCTTTTTTCGAGAGCTGGATGAGATTTCGACAGCGCAGCGGTTGCGCGGCGCGCGCCTGCTGCCCCGGCAACTGCTTGACCCGCGCAACTGGGGCGACCTGTTCCACTGCCTTCTGCTGCCGCTCATGGTGCGGGCCCTCAAAACAGCCGAAGAGGTATCCCTGTCGGCCGAGGCCCGCGAATTCGGCAGACGGAAACAGCGCACCTACTTCGACGTATCCCTCTGTGGTGAACCGGCGGTCCGGTCGCCGGATAAGCCTCAACCGGTCACCCCGCCTCTGTTGCAGCCATGCTGCAACAGAGGCCAGCTTAACAGAAAGGTCTAACATGATGCACACCCCTGAACGAATGTTTCTCTGGCGCCGCTTCACCTTACGGGAGGGGATCCTCCTTGGCTTCTGCGCCACATTCATCATCCTGGCACGGGCCGGCCTGCGTCTGCACCTCCACCTCCCGGGCCACGTCATGTTTTTTACCATGTTTTTTTTCCTCCTGGCGCGGGGCTGCGTGCCGAAAACCGGCTCGGCTACCCTGGTGGGGCTGATCGTCAGCCTTGCCAGTTTTCTGCTCGGCATGGGTACCAAAGGTCCGGCTGTCTTTGTCAAGTTCCTCCTGCCGGCTCTGCTTGTGGATTGTGCCGGCTATATCTTTCCGGCCTTTGTAACCAGCGTGGTGGCCTGTGTCCTGGTAGGGTCTGTGTCTGCCGCTGTTCGCGCGCTTTCAGACACATGGATTGAGTGGCTGAGCGGAATGGACACTGAGATTGTCCTGCAGAAGACGATCATTACGGCGTCCTTATTTGCCCTGTACGCCGGGCTCAGCGCTCTGGCGGTGCCGTCGATCATTCGGAGGCTGCAGCGTAACGGCTTGATCGATCAGGGAGAGGACGAAAAACGGTGAATAGCGGCGGAAGGGGTATAGCGCGGCTTGCGCCCCTTCTGCTTGTATCTCTGCTGCTCCATCTGGCGGTGATCATCGCATTGACCACTGACGGTCGTCAGCCAGTACCGCGGGGCGCTTCGTCAAACATGGTGGTGGAGTTGCCGGCGAAGCGGATGGAGAGCAGCGAACGTCAGGAGCGCGCGCGACAGATCAGGGCTGTTCCGGCAGTCCCCCGGAGCCCGGAGCCCAGGCGCACGGCAACAGCCTCCGCGGTGCCTCTCGCCAGGCAGTTTCCGCTAGCCGGAGGGGCGGTTCAGCAGGGCACCACGGTGCCCGCTCAGGCGCCACCTGTTACGCCACGGTTTGCCCTCGGCAATCCGGGAGGAGTGCTGCCAGGCGTCAATTCTGGTTCAGCAGCCGGCCGTCCAGCACCTGCAGGCCGGGAGACGAGCCCGCGCAGCGACGGTACCGGGACAAGAACCGAGGTTGCTGCACAACAGCAGCGAGACGCCTACCAGCGGCTCTTGGAGCGCCTCATCGATACGCACAAGGAGTATCCCCTGGCAGCCCGCAGGTTGAGGAGGGAGGGGAGCTGCCGGCGCCGGTTCGTATTGGCCCGAAACGGGTCGCTCATAGGTGTTGAAGCGCTTACGTCGTGCGGCCACCCTTTTCTCGATGAAGCAGCCAGCCGAGCCATCAGCGCGGTTGGAACGTTTCCGCCGCTCCCTGGCGTGTTCAAGGGAGCCGAGACAACCTTCACCATTACCATGACATTTACACTTGCTCGATAGGGAATTCGGCTTGGTCCGAAATTAACTGCTAGGAGGAGAACGGTATGAAATGGAGAAAACAGTTGATGGGGTGGCTGGCAGTTGCCAGTCTGGCAGTTCTGATGATGCTCTTTACGGGTTGTGGCGGGGGCGGCAATACGGTCCTGACGGCCCCGGCGCAGCCGTTCGGTCTAGCCGTGAAGGCGGGTAGTGCCACGGCCACCGTCAGTTGGACCGCCGTAAGCGGAGCCACGTCCTACAACATCTATTACGGTACCACCCCCGGCGTTACCACCGCCAGCGGCGCGGTGATGGTCAACGCTACTGCTCCGCAGGTGATAACAGGGCTCACCGACGGTACGCCCTACTATTTCGTGGTCACCGCAGTGAACAATGTCGGCGAGAGTGCCGTGTCGAACGAGGTCCCCGCAACACCAATGGCAAAACCGGCCGGGATTGCAGCCTCCGGAGGTGATGGCCAGGTAACTGTTTCCTGGAGCGCGGTGGCCGGAGCGACATCCTATAATGTCTATTACGGAACAACTGCGGGCATTTCCGTATCGACAGGCACCAAGATTGCCGCCGTGGCCAGCCCGCTGGTGGTGACCGGTCTGGCAAACGCCACCCCGTACTATTTTGTTGTCACCGCCGTGAATTCAAACGGAGAGAGCAGTGTGTCGAGTGAAAAAAGCGCCACCCCCTCCGTAGCGCCGCAACCTCCGGCAAGCCCAACCGGACGGGTTGTTACGTCACCAGTGGCAGGTCACATATCCGTTACCTGGAATGCGGTTCTGGGCGCCACTTCTTACAACGTCTACTACCTGCAGTCAAATTCCGTTCCGGCTAAATCAGCCGTCCTGGCTGCAACCCCTGCGAGCAGCGCTACAAATTCTATTGACGTAGCCGGTCTGATCAGTGGTGCGACCTACTACGTCCTGATCACCGCTGTAAATGCCGCCGGTGAAAGTGGAACGCAGACAAATGCCCAGGCAATCACCGTACTCTGACATCAGCACCTCCCCCCCGGATCAACTCCGGGGGGGATTCTTACCAGTGAAACCCGGACGGTACCTCATGAACTCAAAATATCGGCACTATGCCGTGCTATCAGCTGTCTGTAGCCTGTGTCTCTTTCGGCATGATGTTTCTGCGGCAGAGCTGCAGAATCGGCCGGGCGTCTATACCCTCGGCGAGATCGTTGTTTCCGGTCAGGAGGATGAAGGTGTCCAGGCAAGTGAAACGGTTCATACCGTTACTGCCGAGGATATCCGCCGCAGGGGGGCAAGGACACTGGATCAGGCCATTGCCCTGCTGCCGGGCGTCAATGTCAGGATTGGCGGTGAAGGGGTCCCGCGTATCGATATCCGCGGCTTTCGCACCCGGCACGTTGTGCTCCTGCTGGATGGGATCCCCATGAACTCGGCCCTTGACCAGCAGTTCGACCCTACTCTCATACCCACGGAAAACATCGCCGAGATCAAGCTGACAGAGGGTGCCAGTTCGGTGCTCTATGGCCAGGGTGGATTGGGCGGCGTCATCAATATTATTACCCGAAAAGGCACCAGCGGTGTGCAGGGGATGGTGGCCGGGGAAAGCGGTGACCACGCGCCCTATCTCGGCAAGGCACGTATATCCGGTGCAACGGATCGCTTCAGTTACCTGCTGAGCGGAAGCACTGGCAAGGTTGATGGCTATCCCCTGTCCGACGGCTTCAGATCCACCTCTGAACAGGGCGCCGGTTACCGGATAAACAGCGACCGGGAACGGAATTCAATGTTCGGCAGCGTCGATTTCACCCCCAACAGGGACCTGGCCCTCGGGTTAACCTTCAATTTGAGCCAGGGTTCATTCGGCAAACCCGCCAGTATTGTCAACGATTCCCATGATCCCTTTGCTTCCCCGCCCAAATATGAGCGCATTGACAACGCTACCGGTGTTTCTGCCCAACTGGCGGCAGATTACCAGGTAACGGATCAGCTGAGCCTCAGGGGCTGGGTCTTTACCAATCAGTTCGATGGGCACGACAACCTGTTCGACACCAGCAGCTTCAACTCCATTAACCTGGCCGGCTCCTTCCGGGAGCACGTCACAAGCTCCATCAGCGGGGTATCCCTGCAACCCAGATACGATCTGGGGAAGGCCGGCACAGTGACGCTCTCCCTCGCCGGCGAACGGGATAACTGGAATAACAGCGGTCAGCAGTCGCTTGGCACTATTCCGCCAACCTTCGTCCCGTTGGACGGGAACAAATACCTTTCCATCTACTCAGCCGGTATCGAGTACGAGCTGTCGCCGCTGCCGGGATTGGGGCTCGTGGCCGGCTATGGGCATTACCTGCAGACCAGGGACGAACTTAACAGTGACGACTACGGCGTGCTGGCCGGAGCCAGCTATGATCTGTCCCGGGAGACCCGTCTGAAGGCGTCTTTCAAGCGGAACGTCCGCTTCCCATCACTGGGTGATCTGTACGACCTGTCCAAGGGTAATCCGAACCTGTCGGCAGAACGTTCCTACACCTATGAGACCGGGGTGGAGCGGAAACTTCCCCGGGAAAGTACTGCCAGTATCACCGGGTTTTACACGCAGGCGATAAATCTGATCCAGAATGACCAGTCAACCAGCAGAAATACCAATCTGGCAGAGGTACGTTTTGCCGGGATCGAGCTGTCGGCTGCGACGCGCTGGGTAAAAAATCTCCTGCTGCGCGCTTCATATGCACATCTCTACTCCAAAGACAGGTCACGGGCGGGCAGAGACCAGCAGCAGTATACACCGGGAGACAAGGCCACGCTGGAAGTCACCTACGACTTTGGATCCGGGTTTTCGACCTATGCGTCGCTGCTCTATGTCGGGAACCAGTATTTTTATACCAAAAACAACGTAACTCCCGTGCAGAAGGCACAGCTGAACGACTACACCCTGGTTAATCTCAAGCTGAGCCAGAGAGTTCTGGACAACAAGGTAACCCTCTATCTGGGGGCCGACAACCTGTTCGACGAAAACTATGAGACGAGTTACGGTATGCCGCAAGCCGGGCGCTATATCTACGGCGGCGTTGAGATCCGGATGTAACAGGAGCATGCGGGCAATATATGGCGACGGGAAACCGTCTGGGGGAAGACCGATGAACAACTGGTGCCGGAATATTTTACATATAGTTTTAACACTCATTTTCTGTCTACAGTTGTGCGCATGCAGCGGCGATGCGCCGTGGCGTTACGACCCCGGACCTCCAGACCGGCCGACCGGCCTGACCGCAACTGCCGATAACGGCCAGGTGGCGCTCAACTGGTCCACGGCACATAACGCCGCAGAGTACGCTATATACTTTTCAACAACGCCTGGCGTTTCCAGGACATCCGGAACTAAGATTGCCACTGTTGTCGGTACGTCCTACATCCAGGCCGGCCTGGCAAACGGCACGACCTATTATTTTGTGGTCACGTCCGTCAATTCAAACAGTGAAAGTGCAGAATCCAACCAGGTGGCTGCAACGCCGGAAATGCTCGGTCCCTATGTTCAGGCTGACCTGGCGGGCACATGGAACTTCAGTATTCTGGTCGCGGGCACCAATGCAGGCTGGATGCGCGGCAGCGTGACCGTTGACAACGCCGGTGCCGTCGCCTTCAACTCTTTTCTCGACAGCACCGGACATACCCAGTCACCGGTCTACCTGCTTCCGGCCCTGTTCGTGGCTTCCGACGGCCGGGTGCGCGATGTCCCGGCGGGGACACCAACCTTTCAGGGTGTTATGGCTCTCGGCAGAAAAATGATTGTTGCACATGCAACTCCTGATCCTGCCTCCCCGATGATAGCCATTCTACAGAAACAGGTTCCCGGTGTCATGTTCAGCGATGCCGGCGATGTACAGGGTTTTGGGAACACGGGGGGCGGAGCGCGCCGCTTTATATACTCCCAGATCGCAAGCGGCTTTAATCCGGAGTGGGAATTCGCCGCTGGACAGATCGGCAAGGACCAGAAAATCAAGTATACGTCTTTTATCGCACCTTCAAATCCGGCACAGCCGGGCGACAAGGCCAGCATGCTGAATATTTCCGCAGACGGCATGGTTACAGAAAGTCTTACAGGCGCTGTTCCGCAACCGGCTGCGGTGATCGACCGGGGAGTCATGTCTGCCGATAAATCGATAATTGTCGGAACAGCCACGGATACCAGTGGTGCCGCTCCCCGCTACCTGTTGCGGATCTACCAGATGGAAAATATTATCCCCAATGACCCCACTACGTTCAGCATGGCTGATCTGGCGGGTGCCTACGATCTCAGAACGCTTTTGACCGGTGTTACCCCATTGTCTGCTGCCGGAAGCATCGTGATAAATTCTTCCGGCAGCGCGGCCTATACCGCCTATGTCGACAGCACCGGTACTACTTCATTACCGCCTGATGTCAACCTTGCCATGGATGTGAGCGGTGTACTGAGCACGGCGGCTGACCCGACTGCGCTGGGTAAGCTGTCCTATTTCAAGGACATGTTTGTCATTACCAAAACTGATTCCCGCGGGGCTTGCAGCCTCAGTATCGGCCTGAGACGATGAACATCGGGAGGCATGTTTGCCAGAAAATCCACGCAGTGTCCTGAAAAACAGAACGGATAAAAAGCAACGCTCAGACTGGCCCAAGCTGCTGGACCTGGTGTTGCGCAGCTGGCACGTCGGGGCATCGAGCGTACTGTTCGGCGCGGTTGTCTGGGGTGTGCCGTTTGTCCGCTTCTCAACCTGGCATCATCTGACGATTGCATCAGGATGCGCACTGATCATCTCCGGCATCTGCAGGTGCCGGCACTGGCCCTATCAGGGACGCGGCTTGATGGCGGCAGCGCATATCGGCCTGATTGCGTTGATTCATGGACGGCCGGATCCCAATATGGAGGTGCTGGCTATGGTGCTGGTGGCCGGGGTTGTCGGCAGTCACCTGCCCGGCAATCTCCGGCACTGGTCCCTCCTGCATGGCCGGAGAATTGATTGAGCAACGAGCGCCCGGCCGGGGAATGAATCATACCCTGTAACCTCTGCTGCTGCTGACGATCACTACATGCGAACCCTGTTGGTCGCCTTTTTCATACCGGCGCCATCAGGCCGTTGTTACCACAGTTACACAACACACGCCCGGTCTTCTGTTGACATTATCCACATGCCTTCCGGCACTCAAGATGAACTTCTCCCCACTACTCGAATCAACCTCGGCAAACATTCTTGGTCAAAACCCTTGTATATCAGTTTGTTGAAAACCTGGCGCAGCTTTTGCTAACTCCATCCCAATGCGCCGGTCGCGAGCCGTTTTGCTTGTCGAAACAAGCGGCATGAATGAAGCCACCGGCGCTAACTGCCTGTCGTGGTGTGTGATTTTATGGCCAGTGGGTAATGGTATTCCAAGGAGTCGTGTGATGTTATTCGCTAAATTTGGTATCAAGGTCAAGCTGGGGATGGTGTTCGGTTTTCTGTTGTCGATGATCGTGGTCATGATCTGCCTGGGGCTCGGCAGCACCCGCAAAGTGAATGAATCTGTCGAACGGATCGCCAAGGGCAACTACCTGAAAACCATGTATGCCCTTGAAGCCTCAAAGGCCGTGGAGGAGATCCAGGGCGACGTCCGCATGGCGGTGCTGCTCAAGGACGAGAATGAAGTCATGCGCGTGAAGCATGATATCGATAGCGCCCGGGCAAAATATAAAGAGGCCATGGCCGGACTGGCAGAACTGGAAAAATCCGAACAGGGCATCAAGCTGCTTGAAAACGTAAAAAATGCCCTTGTCCCGGCCGTGGCCGCCAACAATCGAGTCATGGAGCTGGTTGAAGCCAACCAGCGCGACGCGGCTGTCGCCTTGCTGCTCAAGGAAGGAGTGCCGCTGACGCAGAAGGTTCAGGCGCTGTTCGACGAACAGGTACAGTTTCAGCGCAAGGGTGTGGATGCCGAGTACAGCTCGTCAGTTGCGCTGTATCACAGGGTGAAGCTGGTCCAAATCGGCGCCGGAGTGGTTTCTATCGTCCTGGGGCTGATAGCGTCCATCTTTCTGATCACCAATTTCGTTACCAGGATCAACCGCGTTGCGGCGGCCATGAACCGGGTGGCAGACGGTGATTTGTCGACCCAGCTGAAAATCTACGCCAGGGACGAAATAGGCGAACTCGGCAAAAACATCAACCGCATGCTGATCTCGATCAGTGACATGATCACCTCCATAAAAAGCACGGCACATCACGTTGCTTCAGCTTCCAATTCGTTGTACGCGAATTCGGAGCAGATCGCCACCGGCAACGAGCAGGTGGCGGCCCAGGCCGGTACGGTGGCCACCTCCAGTGAGGAGATGGCGGCTACCTCCTCGGAAATTGCCCGTAACTGTATGACAGCGGCCCACAGCTCCAGCCAGGCCAGCGGGCTGGCCACCGAGGGTGTTACGGTGGTGCGGGAAACCGTGGCCGGCATGAACCGCATCGCTGAACGGGTCAAGGAAACGGCCGTGACCGTAGAAAACCTCGGTTCACGTTCCGATCAGATCGGGGAAATCGTCGGGACGATAGAAGACATCGCCGATCAGACCAATCTGCTGGCCCTGAATGCCGCCATCGAGGCCGCCAGGGCAGGCGAGCAGGGGCGGGGATTCGCCGTGGTGGCGGATGAGGTGCGCGCCCTGGCGGAGCGGACGTCCCGGGCAACCAAAGAGATCGGCCAGATGATCAAGGCCATCCAGACGGATACAAAAGAGGCGGTCACAGCCATAGAAGAGGGTGTGCATGAGGTCGAGCGCGGCACGCAGGATGCCGCCAGGTCCGGCAAAGCCCTGGAGGATATCTTCAACCAGATCAGCGATGTCACCGTGCAGATCAACCAGATCGCAACCGCCGCCGAGCAACAATCCGCCACCTCCACGGACATTTCCTGCAACATCCAGCAGATCACCGAGGTGATCCGGACCAGCGCCTCCTTTTCGCATGCTTCAGCCGCCTCTGCCCGTGAGCTTACGACCTGTGCCGATGGTCTCCAGCATCTGGTCGCACAATTCACCCTGGCTTCCTGAGTCGCGCCCAGGGACTGCTTGCGGAATATTGGGGAGATTACGGGCAGTCCGACAGCGCTGGCATGTCCGCCAGCAATATATTTTGGGGGATTTCGCCACATTGAGTAATTTAGCTGCAAGCAACGTCGATCTGGATGGCTGATTCTGTCTCGTCACGAGCTGGTAAAGCACAGGTATCGAGTTATTCCGGGTCGGATCGGTGCGGGCTGTTGCAGGAATTAACTAGCTGATATTACAAGGCTTTATTCTGTCGATCCCGCTCGCTGTTCAATCGGCTCATCACAGCTGTCTGCGCGGTATTGGTCCATATTTTGCTATCATGATGTATTGATCTATTACAGGATCTGACGGCTATTCCCACTGGCGGATTGTCTCACTCTCCGCTACTCGGCAAGGTTACCCGCGTGAAAAAGAAAAAGATGTTGATTTCCCAGTCTACGATGGACGTGGACTTTGTCCGCAAGGTCGAGGCCTTATCGGGCACCTCTGTGCGCCGTTGTTTCCAGTGCGGCAAATGCTCGGCCGGCTGTCCCATGGCCACCTTCATGGAACACCCCCCCAACCGGGTCGTGCGCCTGCTGCAGCTGGGTCAGTGGCAGCGCATCCTGGCCGGCCGCTCCATCTGGTACTGCGCCTCCTGCGAGACCTGCACCACCCGCTGCCCCAACAAGGTTGATCTGACCTCCATCATGGACGCCCTGCGCAAACTCTCCTGGGACGCCGAAGGCGCCTCCAAGGAAAGCTACGTCCAGCTGGCCAACAAACTCTTCCTGCAGAACATCCGCAGCTACGG
>JAJXYO010000036.1 GCA_021780495.1 Deltaproteobacteria bacterium | reverse complement strand
CCTGGCCTTTTTTTCCACAGGAGCGAAGTTCCCGTGCCCGCGAAGCCCTGCCCGATTCTTCCGTGAGCACGAAGATGTAACGGTAGAGAAACAGCAGTTGCACGGCAAAAACCTGCGGCATTCCCAGCCGCTCCAGCGCTTGACAAACAGCGGTGAAGCCGGTCACCCCCACCAGAATAAACGCGGTTCCAACGGTAAGAATGGAGCGGGTCAGGATGGAGGCAAATGATATCCAACCGCCAGAGATGCCCACTGGACCGAGGTGGAGGAGAATCTGCCGGTCAAAAACCGGGTTGAATATACCAACTGCCAGTACAAATGGGCAGAGCAGGGTGATTTTTTTGAGGATGAACAGGGGGGGGAGGCCGGCCAGAGAGATCATGACGACCGGAAATATAAAGAAGGGAAACAGGGCGGTCAGCTCGTACCTGTTGTAGGACACGACACAGAGGATGAAAACCAGTGTTACCAGGACCTTGGCTCGCGCATCCAGCCGGTGGATGCGCGAGTCGCCGTTTGCCAGCAGGTCCAGGCGCTTCAAGTCGAGAACCGCACTATGTAGTGAAGACATGGGATGTCCTTTTATAGAACAGGGGTGAAGACGGATCGTTTCACTTCACCAATAAAGCATATTAACGGAAATATCACAATTGCCTGCCGCGTTATTCGATTCGAATTATCCCGCATTACGATCGGTGGTTACGGAAATTTGAAGGTGATACCTGATGATAATGCCAGATCCGTCTCCGGGGCAGTCAAACTTCCTTTTGCCCCCACATCCAGATCAAGATTCTCCAGTACGGAAAATATGACGCCGCCGGCCAGATAGACAGGCCAGGCACTGTTCCCCTTATCCGGATTGGTGGTTGTGCCGGCTTCGGCAACAAGCTGCAATCCCTTCAGGATTTCGACAACGCCTGCCAGAGAAACGTTCCAGAGATGTTCACGTGAACCATCTTTGTCGGCATCCGTGAACTTCTGGTTCGTATAGCCGATATTGGTGTGAATGGCTACGGGCTTGAATTCGACCGTTGAGATCAGGGTCGCGCCGTATCCGGCTCGTCCGGAGCCGAGGTTCCTGTCCCGGTTGGCGGTTGGAAATGCTATCGAAGGCTTGATGGCGAAGCTGGCCGGTCCAAGCTCCAGAAAGCGCCATTTGAGCGCCATCGCAAGATCGTTCAGGCCACTGTTGTCGATCCTGTCGTTGCCGTTTTCCTCGATCTTCTGCCACGTGTACGGATAGGATACTTGCAGGTCGAGAGATTCCAATACCCCGGCAGTGGCTGCAACAGTCAGCTTCTGATAGTCAGATCGCGTGGTTATACCGCGTTTGTTTTCCGTGTCCCAGCCAAATTCCGCACTGCTTTCCATCTGGAACTTCATCACTCCCTGGGTGCCGGTATCGTCTGTTGCCAGCGGATGTGCGGCCTGGGCCGGATCAGGCAATGACATACACCATATCGTAAGCAGAGCCGGCAAAAGCATTTTCATTGTTTTTGCTCTCCATAAAGATATATCGAACAGCATTGCAAAGACACTCTGGTAGAGCATGCAGTAGCGTTAAACAGGCTGATTCTTACGTTTCAGGGCTAGGCCGATCAGAAAGGCAAGCCCCAAGGTTATCGTCCCGCCCACAAGCCCAGCTACGCTGGTTCCAACAATGTTTTTAGGCCCTACAGTTTTCTTTGCTTCCGCTATATGTTCGGGGCGTACGGATGGATCGGCTTGCAACGCATCCGGTTTCAATGCTTCCTGCTTTGTTTCAGCAGGTTTCCTGAATGAATAGTCCGGCAGGAAGGCGGTGGCCTTCTGGATGGAGGCTAATACTCCATGAAGCCCTTGTTGCGAGCCTTCCAATTCCGCTTTGCCGGTTACCTTGGTAATGGCCCATTCCAACCCATCCGGATTTCCGGAGGCAAACCAGGAAACTATCCCCCCGGTAAGAAGGGCGGCGATCAAGAAGGTTGTCACTACGTTTCGCACCGTATGGTTGCCAATAGGGCGAGCTTCCAGAGCTCCCTGGAGGATCTCGGGCCGGGCTTTGTAAACGAACGATATGACGGTGACGGTCACAAGTCCCTCTACCACCCCGATGGCCAGGTGTATCGGTTGCATCAGGAACAGGAAGGTGGAAAAGGGCAATGAAGAAATACCCGATAATACGGTCTCCAGTACGACACTGAATGGTCCCAGTTGTAATCCGATAATGGCGGAGATCATCGTGGCCACTGCCAGTCGTTTTCGACTCGGGTCTGTTCCGATGATCTTTTTATAAATGAAGGGATACACAACGAATGCTGGCCAGAAACCCATGTTGAAAATGTTACAACCTAGAGCCAATATGCCACCATCTGCAAAAAACAGCGCCTGCACAAACAGCACGGAGGCGATCGTGAGAAAGGCGGCATATGGACCCAGCAGTATAGTCAGCATCATTCCGCCGCCCAGATGCCCGCTGGAACCGGTAACCGGAATACTGAAGTTGATCATTTGGGCGGCAAACAAGAACGCACCCAGTACACCCATGAGTGGCACCTTTTTGTCGTCAAGTTCTGCCCGGACCTTTTTTGAACAGTAGGCGATGGTTCCGGCTGAAATGGCCCACATGCCCCCCCCGACTGTGGGTGACAGTAGTGCATCTGCCATATGCATGCTGAAATCCTCCGATGGCTGCGAACCTGTTTGTGATTTTAGTGACACGATTTTGATATAGTAATTGAAAAGTAGTGTCAAGCGCTATTTTTTAAAAATCGTGCTACCGGGGTGTGGTGCCGTGTCGTGAATAATAACTGCAGCTACACGGAAAATATTTTATTTATAGCCCTGAATCAGGTAGTATGCGGATTAATTAGGAAATGCGTAAAGGAAATCATTTTCTGTCGAAAAGCTCGGAAAATAGTTTCCGGCGTTCAAATGTTTTTTTGTGCAAGGAGTCAGTCATGGGAAACACGGTCAGGTTTGGCATCTCGCTTGACGAAAAATTGCTGGCAAATTTTGACCAGCTGATCGAACAGAAGAGCTACATGAACCGTTCCGAGGCGATTCGAGATCTGATCCGTGCCTCTCTGGTAGAGGAACAGCTGGGTTCCGAAGAGCAGGAAGCGGTCGGGACTGTTACGCTGATTTATAATCACCATGTGCGAGACCTCTCAGACAAGCTGACGGAGCACCAGCACTCCCACCACGATCATATCATCTCGGCCCTGCACGTACACCTGGACGCCCATAACTGCCTGGAGGTGCTGATTATCCGTGGGGCCGTCAAGGACATCAAGCAGATTGCACATGAGTTGATCGGTGTCAAAGGGGTCAAGCACGGCAAGCTGGTTTTGACCACCACAGCAGAAAATCTGTGACGGAATCTTGAAACTCTCCGTCGTTATCCCCGTTTATAACGAACAGGCCACCATTCGTGAAATGATTGAATGTGTCATGGCTGTAGATATTGAGAAAGAGATTATCTTTGTCGATGACTGTTCCACTGATGGAAGTCGCGAGATCCTTCAGAGTCTGGCCAATGATTCTATCCGGATCGTACTGCACGACCGCAATATGGGCAAAGGTGCTGCCTTGAGAAGCGGGTTTCAGTATGCTACAGGTGATATCGTCATTATCCAGGATGCCGATCTGGAATATGACCCGGCGCAATACCCCAAGCTCATCAAGCCGATCATGGACGGAAAGGCCGATGTCGTCTATGGTTCTCGATTTATTACGGGAGACTATCGGCGAGTGTTGTTCTTCTGGCACATGGTGGGAAATAAGCTGCTGACATTGTTGTCAAACCTGTTCACGAATCTCAACCTCAGCGATATGGAGACCTGCTACAAGGTTTTCAGAAGGGATGTCCTGGAGAGGATCACCATTGAGGAGGACCGTTTCGGTTGTGAACCCGAGATTACCGCCAAGATAGCCAAACTAAAACTGAGAATATATGAGGTGGGCATTTCCTACTCAGGCAGAACCTACATTGAGGGTAAAAAGATAGGCTGGATGGACGGTGTTTCAGCTTTGCGATGCATCATCAAATATAATATGCTGCGCTGATCGGCATTCTCACCGTTTATCTCGATAGGTAAAGTCTGG
The DNA here is from genome assembly GCA_021780495.1 of Deltaproteobacteria bacterium. GTDB lineage: Bacteria > Desulfobacterota > Desulfuromonadia > Geobacterales > Pseudopelobacteraceae > CAIPTY01. The sequence continues at coordinate 89,999 of JAJXYO010000036.1, read as the reverse complement.
AACCGTCGTATCTGGAAGCCCCTGCTATTGTCAGGCGCCCTTACCGTCGATTATTGTCGTGAGCTGTACTTCCAGAAATCTGAAGGCGGTCGATTGGCCGCCTTCAGATTTCAAAGGCTAGACAACTATTGGGATTACTGGGCCAAAGGTTCTGCCCGGATCCCAATGCGGCCCTTGCGATTCTCTTTGATCCGTTTCTTTTTGTTCGCCCTGATCTCTTTGCGGACAATGTCATAATTCTTTTTCTGTTCGGGAGTAAGCACGGTCTGCATTTTGCTCGCCGTCTCGCTACGCAATGCTTCAACCTTTGCCCCAATCTGTTTCGGGCTGAGATTGAGATTGTCGGCCTGTCTGAGCTCTTTCAGCTTGGCATACTCATCCTCAAGCATCGGACTGATTAGTTTTTGCTGCTCGGCAGTCAGTTTCAGTCCTTTGGTGAGACGCTTTAACTGCACCTCCGGTGTCGGCATCATCTTTTCATCAGAACTAATTTGTTTTGCCGTTTTTGCAATAGTATTCTCTTTGACGACCTGTTCATTCGTCTCGGCCACAGCAATGGCGGCAACACACCATGACAGTGCCGCTGCAAACAATAAAGCAATAAACTTTTTCATACGCCCCCCTCGCGATGTTTGCTTACACCATGAACTGCAATAGCTCTGTTCTCTGGCGAAATAACAGCATGCTTAATTATAGTTTTATTTTCTTATTTTTCAAGCCTCGTCCACGATTTTATTCTACGGGAAGTGAGGTGTCGGTCTCACGACCGCTTTGACTGGTGGCAAGGACAGGTCCACTAAACTGTGCTGGCACAGAGGCCTCATTTGGCCGGCAGAAACGCAGTTTCGAAAGGTGTGTCACCTATATTGCGGAAGCATTTTCAGTACCCCTTTACTCTTAAAAAGAAAATGGTGTATAGTACGAAAATCATGAATTTTCTCTCCCGAGCATCCCACGCTGCCGCACTCCTGTCCTTGCTTTGTTTCATGCTGTCGCCTGGAATCGCCCGCGCCGTTATGCTTACCAAAGACACGGTTTGGCAAGGGAATATCACGGTTGGCGCGGATGTCCTGGTGCCGAAGGGTATTACTCTGACTGTCAAAGCGGGTACAAATGTCAAGGTGGTTTCTGCTGAAAGCACTAAAACCGACCCCGAATATGTTTCACCCCTGACCGAGATAACCATTAGAGGAGCGCTCAAGGTTGAGGGTACCGCAAGAGCTCCGGTCGAGTTTTCCGGCGTGGATGCCAAAGCAGGAAGTTGGGCCGGTATTATCATCGATCAGGGTACCGCAAATATGCGCTCATTCCGGATCAGAAATGCCGATACCGCTCTGTACGTTGTAAATGGCAGTCTGGGTGTCCGTGATGCTCTCCTCAAAGAGAACCGCTATGGCGTGGTCGCTCAGGGTAACGGGGCCGATGTACGGATCGAAGGCTCCCATATTACCGATAACGAGTATGGTGTCTTTACGTTTCAAGGAGCACGGCTGTTGTCGCTGGACACGATCGTCACTGGAAACAGGAAAAAGGACCGCTATGCTGCTTCGGTAAAAGTCGCTGCTCCACCGGTCGCCTTTGCCCCAAAGGTTGAGATCCCTGTCAGCAGGCGTTATCAGGATGAGGTTTTCAGGGGCGACACAATCTGGCGGGGACGGATCGAGGTTGCGGGCTTGATTCGAGTGCCCGAGGGAAGTCGGCTGATCATTCTGCCGGGCACAATTGTGGAATTTGTGAAGAAGGATACCAATGGTGATGGCATCGGTGAAAACGGTCTCCTGATCCAAGGGCGTCTGATTGCGAAAGGAACCCCGGAGGACCCGATTATTTTCAGGTCGGCGGAAAAGGTTAAAGAGGCCGGTGACTGGGACTCGATCAATATCATGAACAGTGCCGGTGCACAGAACCTTATCGAGTATTGCCGCATCGAGGATGCCTATCGAGCTCTACATTTTCATTTTTCCCATGTCGGTCTGTACAATTCGCAACTGACCAACAATTATCGCGCCATTCAGTTCCAGGAATCTCTGGTGCTTCTGAAGGGCAACCACATCTATGGCAACAAAAGTGGCGTCCAGGCCCGGGACTCTGATGTAACCCTGATCGATAATGTCATTTCCGCTAACAACGTGGGAGCCAACTTTTTCAGGACTAATTTGACTGCCCGTGGAAACCGGATTACGGTGAACGGCAAGGAAGGGCTGCGGATACGTGAAGGGGTTTCGTCTCTGCAGGAAAACCTTATTGATGGTAACCGCTTCGGTCTGATGGTTGCGGATATGTTTTATGGTGACTACCGAAACAACAGTATCACCAATAACCTTGAGGTTGGCATGTCCCTGAAGAATGCCGATAATGTAGAAGTTGTTGGCAACTTTATCGCCGCGAACGGGTTTAACGGATTGAATATTCAGGAATCCAGGGCCAGCATCAAGGGCAACCAGATCTCCGACAATGGTGAACGGGGCATTGGAGTACAATCGTTTGATGGTGAAATAACCGGGAACAACTTTATAAAAAACCGGCAATACGCAATTGACCTGGAAGGTTCCCAGGATGTGACGGCAATTGGCAACTGGTGGGGTGGGGATGACCCCGCCAAAGTTGTTTATGACAAGCGTGCAGATTCATCTCGGGGGAGCGTTCACCATGATAAGGCCGCTGCCCACCCGTTCCGTTTCGTGTGGCCACTACCGGCAATACCGGCCAACGCTATCTGGCGAGGTATTATATCTATACCGCGCGAGGTTACGGTGCCAGCTGGCGTTGAATTGACGATAACACCGGACACAACGGTAGAGTTTTCTGAAGGTACCGGCATGTTGGTCAAAGGCCGCCTGATTGCAAAAGGGCAGAGCGACGGGAAAATCAGGTTTACCTCGGATCGCAAAAAGGGCGCTGGCGACTGGAATGAAATACAGCTGGAATATGCAACCGGCAGCATCATATCCAATTGCATCTTTGAATACGCTACCTGGGGCCTGCACAGTCATTTTACCAATCTGGTCGTGTCTGATAGCTATTTTGGTAATAATACCGGCGGGATGAGGTTTAGGAGCGGTCCTGCAGTGATACGGGACTCGATCTTTGAACATAATATTATCGGTATCAGGTCATATATCGGTAATGCCATCATCAAGGGCAATACAATCAGGAAAAACGAGGTTGGCATTTTTGTCAGGGAAAAGGGTGGTGGCCTTGTAATCACCGGCAACAATATCCTTGATAATAGCAGTTACGGCATCCGGGTGGGGGATTTCAACAATGAGGATGTCAATGCCCGCGGAAACTGGTGGGGGGAGGCGGATCCGTCCAACGCTATCTTTGACGCAGAAGATGAGCCGGGTATTGGTAAAGTCCTGTTCAAGCCTGTGCTTGCAGAGCCGGTTGCGATTGTCGTGAGGTCTTTGAAATGATGCGCATGTATGTGAGGCTCATAATGGTGATGATTGTTGGCCTGTTGACATGCACCTCTCAGTTATGTGCCGCAGAGACGTATCAGCTGAAGTCCAAGGTTTCTGATATTGAAGGCCGACCCATGGCTGGTGCCAAGCTGTTTCTTTATGACAGTCCGAACGTGCGGCGTCCTGCTGATTTCATTTCTTCGATGTCAGATCGTGCTGGCCTGGTACAAATTGCATTGCCGCCTGGAACATACTGGGTAGTCGCACGCTTTAAATCAGATGGGAAATATGGTCCGCTTATGCCGGGCGACAAGCACTCCGGAGAGCCGATTGAGATTGATATGACGGCAGGCGGTGCAAGCGCTGATTTTGTCGTTGCCGATATCCGTGAGCTTGGACAGAAGAAACGGGCCACTGCAACAGATGCGCTGCATCTGAAGGGGCATGTGGTTGATACCCACGGAGCACCCGTTGCTCAAGCCGTTGTATTTGCCAACAGGTCGAAGGAGTTTAGTGAACTGCCAGATTTTGTTTCGGCGTGGACGGGGGCTGATGGGGGATTTGAGATCTATCTACCGCCTGGCGTCACATATTTCGTTGGTGCTTCGCGACAATTTCCATTGCAATATCAGGCAGGGGTTGTAAACCATCTTGTGATTGAACGTGGGAAAATAGATATTGCTAAAGACATTAAGTTAACAGTACAATAATTGTCGCGTGGAATAGTAAGCAATTTATTAAAAATACCCAGTATAAACGAGGTGATGGAATGAAAAAAATTATGTGCTTAATTGTCGCAGGTGCTTTTCTCATGACGGCTCATATGTCCGTGGCGTGTGTCGGCAAGACAATCCATGTCGGCATTTCAAGCGCAAATGAAAAGCTTATCGCTGAATTGGCATCCTTGATGATCACCGAAAGAACCGGATCGAGTGTGAAGATTGATGTCTATAAGGATTCCCGGGAACTATACGAAGCGGTCAAAGAGGGTAAGCTCAACATCATCATGGAAAACACTGATAGTGCTATGCAAATGTTGGGGAGAACGAAAAACGCTGGTTCACCGGGAACAGATGTAATCAAAAATGAATACCGCAGAAGATATAATCTCACGTGGCTTAACACTTTTGGAATAACGCCTAAGTATGCCCCGGTATTGACTGCTGATACCTTGTCAAATTACCCGGCATTGCCTAAATTACTCAATAAGCTGGCGGGCGTTCTCTCGAATGATACCTATTCCAAGTTACTTAAATCCGCCTCGTCAAATGATAAAATCAAGAAGGTTGCGAAGGATTTTCTGAAGAGCAAGAAACTGATTTAGCAGGAAGGTACCGTTGAAATTTACCGAGAGGATGAAGAAGGTTGTAAAATTCTTTGCGTCGACTGAATTGGCAGTTGCACTTTTTCTGGTAATTTCTCTTGTTGCCATTCCCGGAACATTTTCAGAAAACCGCACGTTTTATTCAAGTCCACTGTTTCGTTCGTTACTTGGTCTTTTCGGGATCAATCTGATTCTCTGCACGCAACGCAGATTTGCAACAATCTCCAAATCTGTTCTGGTATTACACGGCGGTGTGATTGTGACGCTGGTGGGGTGTATTCTGGCCTCGTTTGGCTCCGTGGCAACGGTCAACATGTACGAAGGAACAACGGTTGATCACGTCTATCGTTGGGATAAGGAGACGGATGTCCCCCTTGGTGTTGAGATGGCCTTGAAAAAGATACATTGGGAATTTTTCCCGATGCCCGTGAAGATCGGCGTTTTGAGAGGACAGCACAAAGAAAAGCTGTTTGAACTGAAAACCGGGCAAGGCTTTGATTTCAAAGGCTACCACGTAGCGGTTGGCCCTGTGGAATATAAATCTGAAAATCTGAAACTATCAATTTTTGAAAAAGGCACTCTAATAGGCTCGTTCAACACATCATCCGGCCCATCAGATCTCCCAGCCAATTTCCCTTATTCCTTCAAGCTGGTTGCTTTTAAAACACCACGGCTGAAAAGACAGTGGGTTGACCTGAAGCTCACGGATCCTTCCGGGGTGGTCACTGAAGGGACCGCTGAGGTGAATGGTCCATTCAAATGGAGAGGGCTCTATTTTTTCAATACCCAGGTAGAGCGCGATCGTGATGGAATTCCGTATGCGGGGATCCAGATAGTGCGGGACCCGGGGCGGTGGCTTGTTTTTTCGGGGATGGCGATCGTTGCCATTGGCGCCTTCATGTCGACGTTCAGGAGATGGTATGGGTTTAGGTGAATTGCTCTTAGCAGGGCGTAAGGATGAGTGCCAGGTGCATGGCGGGCATGCCAGGAAAGCCAACCATACGCTGCTGACTATGATCACGGCCTGTGTGGGGCTAATCGTGTGGCATGTGTGGGCCTTTGGCCTGAGTAGTACTGCCGGTGTTGGAGCGCCGCTATCCGCATCATTGCCGATGCTCGTCGGGTATGAAATCTGGGACCTGTTATTCAACGGTCACGGAATTGTTGCAGAGCTGTGGGATGTATTCCCCTATTTTGTTGTCGGCATTCTACTGGCAGGATATCTGCGCACGTTTAAGATAGCGGTCAAGCTGCAGGCCTCCTTGAGAAAATACGGTGCCTTGAGTGTTGTGGTGGCATCTTTTGTGGGAATCATTACGCCGCTCTGTGCCTGCGGAACCATAACTACTGCGGTGAGCCTGCTCTTTGCCGGTCTGCCACTCGCACCAGTCATGTCATTGATGGTGACTTCCGCACTCTTGAGCCCTTCCACCTACTTGATTACCCTAAACGATCTCGGGCCTGAATGGACAGTCATCAGAACGGTTTCAGCGCTTGCCATGGGTTTTTTTGCTGGTGGTGTTACCCACTTTCTCTGTAAGCGCGGTTTTGACAAGGGTGGCTTGTTCATTGAAGGCGCTGTTGTGCCGGGTGATTTTCATGACGAAGATTATCCCATTGAGCATCTGCGCTGCAACTGCAAGGAAAAGTTTGGCAACCGTGTGGCTGTCCGGACAGGCAACAAGTTTCTCATCTTTCTGGCAAAGACCGCAGAGATGTTCTGGTTGGTGGGCAAATACGTTCTGGTGGGCGTTGTAATCGGAGCTATCGTAGAGCGCTACCTGCCGGATGAATGGATATACCGCTTCTTTGGCCGCCAGGACGCGATGAATATCGTCTGGATTACCCTGGCCTCCGTGCCCATGTTTCTTCACCAGATCAGCGCCTCGAGTATTCTTTCCCATATCAAGAGTTCTCTGGACGGCACACTGGATGGCGGGTCTGCTCTGGCGTTCATGATTGGTGGGCCGGTGACGGCAATCCCAACTATGGTCCTTTTCTGGACGATATTTAAGAAACGGGTCTTTGCGTTGTATATGTTTGTCTGTATTGCCGGCACGATTATGATCGCGTTCGCTTTCCAAGGGTTGGTGTTCGTACCGGGTGTTGATATCGGAAACCAGCTCTTCAAGAGGGTATCTTCGCTGGCGGGTGGGGACTCGTCTATTATCCGGAAGGAAGGCAAGAATGTGCGGATTGCACTTGACCCGGCTGGTAAAAATATCATCGCGACATATACCGACGATCTGGCAAGCAAAGGCGGCGTTGTATTTGATGCCGGTTTTGACCGATTCGCTGCCGCAGCTGCGGCGACGGGTTTGGAAGATGATCGGCGCTATGTTGTCAATATTGCAGCCTGGCTTGAGCAGAACAGTAATTCTCCCGTTGGCAGAAATGTGCTTATCTACACGGTTGGCAGTGGCATAAAGAAAGATACGGTCGCTTTTGGCGATGGAGTTGCCACCCTCCTGCGTCAGGCAAAATACTCTGTCACATTACGTGACCGCACCAATACTCCGCAACTTAGCGACAAGTTCTTGGCAGATGTAGGTCAGCTGTGGCTGTTTTTTCCCGAAGGTGCTAAAGGACATCTGACTGACGACGAGATGAAGGTTGTTTCCTCGTTTAATGGCCGTGGCAACGGTATGCTGATTTCACTGGGTAACGGGCAGACGGATTTACCCGATGATGCAACGGTGAATCAGTTGTCGTCCCGCTTCGGTGTTCAATTTTCCGGCAGCGCGAACAGCGGCCCACGTATAACCGTGGGGATTGCATCACAACTATTGGCCACATCGTCAAAATTGCTTGGCAGGTTTCTCAAGATTGTTCACAAGGCCTAACCGCACCAATAACAAACACACCAGGAAAGAGGGCTCACGAATGAAATCACAAATTATTGATGTGCTAAAACTGAAGCAGTTTGATGATGCCAAGCGTTACCAGGAGACGATCTTCACAGATGACCACAACCGCATCAGCATGATCTGCATGAGACCAGGCCAGGAGATCGTCACCCATACCCATCATGGTAGCCATATCTGGACGGTTATCGAGGGTCAGGGTGAATTGTTATCCGGTAAGGAAGCCCAGAAGATCAGCGTCGGCCAAATCGTCGTCGTACCGGCATTCGAGGATCACGGTATTCGCAATGCTTCACCCGATAACCTTGTCATTGCCTCCATTACTGCGAAAGGTGACTAGAAATCATGCCCAGGATTTATCGCAATCCTGATGTCCTCTGGCGCCGGGAATCTGATGCCGGCGAAGATACCCCCCAGGAGGAAATGGTGGCGGCCATCCTTTTCTCAGGTGGTTCGATGCTCTCTCTGAACGAGTTTGGCATAGAGCTGTGGGAATTATGTGACGGCCGGACGCTAGATGAACTGGTGGCTTCACTAATGCCTGAGTTCGATGTCGAAGAGGGTATACTCCGGACTGATATAATGGACTTTCTCGACAGTTTGTCACAAAAGGGGTTTATACGGTATGAGTGACCTGCAGCTTAAAGCACCTCTCACGATCAACTGGGCCATCAATAACAGTTGCAATTTTGCCTGTAGCCACTGCTACAGCCGTGAAGACACTCATGACGAGCTGCCACGGGACGTGCTCTATTCCTGTATCGAGAAGGTGTCAAAAGCCGGGGTCTTTTCCATCAACTTTGGCGGAGGTGAACCACTGCTCCGCCCAGACCTTCTTGATATTGCGACATTTTCCAGCGGCCTCGGGTTGCGGGTTTCCATGAACAGCAACGGCTGGCTGATTGATTATGACAAGGCTGCGGCACTCAAGAATGCCGGCTTCACCAAGGTTGGGATCAGTATCGACAGTCATCGGCCGGATGTTCACGATACCTTTCGTGGTGTAACGGGAAGCCATGCCCGGGCTTTGGCTGCTCTTGGACATCTGAAATCGGTAGGTATAACGACTTCCATCTCCACGGTGATCTGCCGCATCAACAGTTCGACAATCGATGATCTGGTGACGATGGCGCTGAGGCATGGTGTCGGGCAACTGAATTTCCATAATTTCAAATGCTCCGGCCTTGGCATGTCCAACAAGGATAGCCTTGACTTGACGCCTGAGGAGTGGAAGGTGTTTTACCGGGATGCCATTGCCGCCAAACGTACGGTCAAGGATCTCGATATCTCGCTTGATGATCCGATCATTGCCTTGCTTGATGCACGCGATACCGGGAGCCTGGTAAAGGGCAGCGTCTGTGGTAAATTGTCACTCAATATCAAGGCCAACGGCGACATGACGCCCTGCGGATTTATTCCCATTGTGATCGGCAACATTGTGAGCGATGATTTGCAGCAGGTCTGGAAAGAGTCGGCTGTTCTGGATAAGATGCGCAACAAGCAGCCAACGGGTAAATGCAGCGGCTGCAGTAAATACGACGACTGCCTGGGGGGCTGCACCGCCCGGGCGCTGGCTCTCACCGGCGACATGAACAGTCCTGATCCGCATTGCTGGGGAAGTGACGCAACCGCCAAGTGAACGTCATCACCTGCTGCACCGCAAGGAATTATTGAATGGAACTGGCTCTTCCCATTACCGTCTATTGGGACTTGGCACTTAACCCGCCTCTTGATGAAACGCTGTTGCGGATATGCGACGAGATTCTGGAATTTCATCCGCTCATGCTGCAACTCTACGACCCTTCTCCAGTACTGAGCAATGGTGTGCGTTTAATTCTGGAGAGGTTCAGGGGGACACCGGTTGCCGTGTCGCTGACGGTGCCATACGTGTGTATTGTATCCCTTGCCGGAACGTCCACTGCCGAGCTTGGTGTCAGGGAACTGCTGCTTGCATGTGACAACCTGGAGTCTCTTGACCCCCTCCCGTTGATCCCAGTATTCGGACTCTCTTTTTATGTGACCCGCACTAACTGGCATACGCTTCCAGATGTTGTCTCCTTCTGCCGGGAGCGGGGGGTGAACCGCCTCGTACTGCCGTTGCAGCGTTTGTATAAGGGAGAAAGCCCGTTTCTGTTGGACAGGAGTGAGCAGGGCAGACTCGAACGCTCTCTTGCAACGGTAGGTGGGGCTGATGGTCTGCGCCTTACTATCCACGATCCGTTTCTTTGGCGGGCGTTTAATCCGGGAACACCCTTTCCTCAGGGCGGGTGTCAGGCTGCCAATACCATGATCGCTATTTCTCCGGATGGAGGCGTGTTCCCCTGTCCGAGCTTGCCCGAACGGATTGGTGCAATAGGGGAGATGCCACTGAAAGAGATCCTGATCTCACCTGCCAAAAAAGAGCTTCGCAACAGGGTTGTGCGCTACCCTGCTGCCTGTGACAGTTGTCAGGAGATTAATATTTGCCGCGGCGGGTGTCGCGGGAGATCACTCGTCATGCATGGATCGCTTGAAGACATTGATGATGCCTGCCGATGATGAAACTCGACACACGTATCGATCCGGCTACAGAAAAGAAAAGGGAACAATCATGGAATACGCCGAAATCATACAGTTTCACGGTCATTCCTGCCCCGGACTGGCCATAGGGTTCCGTTTGGCTACCGCAGCCATGAAGGCACTCGGGGCGACCCGCTCTGATGACGAGGAACTATTTGCTGTTGTGGAAAGTGACGCCTGCGGTGTTGATGCCCTGCAGTGCGTGAGCGGGTGCACGTTCGGCAAAGGTAACCTGATATTTCGTGATTACGGTAAACACGCCTACAGCCTGTTTTCTCGCGTGAAGCAACAGGGTGTTCGAGCTGTTTTTCATGGCAAGGGTATCCCGGCTGAGCTCCGCCAGGATAAGCAGGCCTTTGCCAGGCGCATCATGTCGGAACGGGAAGATCTTATTGTGTCCGTAGTCAGCATACCATTCGAAGATCTGCAAACGGCCCGGGTCAGAAATTCCGTCATGTGTGCCAGTTGTGGTGAATCTGTCATGGATACCCGAGTGAGTAAAGCAGAGGCTGGGTACATATGTATACCTTGTGCTGAACGCCGGCAGAGTTGTTAAATACTTATATCACACAGAACAGGAAGTGGGCATGCGGATTAAAAACGTAATCAGGTTATGCATGGTGTTTGTAACGCTTGTCATCATTGCTGGATGCAAGACCGAGGGTAAGCGACAGGTTGTCAAAATCGGTTATATGATATGCAATAGTGAACAAGAAACATCTCAGAGATTTCTTCCTCTAACCAAGTACTTGTCGGATAAAGTCGGCGTGGACTTTGTTATGGTTCCGGTTGACACCAATGATTTTGAGAAACGCTTTAAAGCTGGCGAATTTACCTTTACCCACTCAAATTCGCTTATTTACGTTATTCTGCACGAAAATGAGGGGGTCCAGCTGCTGGCGTCTGAAAAACGCGGTAAATTTGGCTCTCGTTCAGCAGGCATCATCATAGCCCGAAAGGGAAGCGGTATCACAAAGCTCGCCGATATCCGAGGCAAGAGGATGGCGTTCGGGCCGATGCTTGCGCCAACCGGCTACCTGGCAGAATATGATATGATGCTGGCCGCCGGCATAAACCCGGAGAATGACCTTGCGAATTATACGATCCCCACAGGTACCTACAAACACGAAAAGTTGATCTATGGCGTCCTGTACGGCAGGTATGATGTTGCTGCCGCTCCTGCGATAGATATAGAAAACATGACCCGTGACGGTAAAATAACCCCCGACGATTTTGTCTTCCTCGCCGAGAGCAAGCCAATTCCGTACTGCACATTTGGCGTTGCCAAAGACGCCGACCCGGCTCTGGTCAAGAAGGTCAGGGAAGCGCTCCTGGCATTAAAACCAACCGATACCGCTGAGGTTGACGGCGAGAAATTGAAGGTGATGAAAGCGGCCTGGGTAGACGGCTATGAAGAGCTCCTCGATTCCGATTACAATCCGATCCGTGAGATGGCAAAACGGGTGAACATGCCGCCGTATCAGAAATACTAAGGGACTATGTGTAAAGATATATTCGATAAACTCTGCTGGCTGTTCCTGCTGGTCGTTATGATCTCGTTAGTGGCCTTGCTCTATACAAATAACGGTAACGGAGGCGAAAAGCGCGCTGGAGGGCCAAGCAAAGCCCTGGAACGCGAACTGGCCTACCAATCTCGGGCCGAGTTAATTACCCGTCTGTATGCTCCGGTCGAAAAACTACGAAAAGAGGGCAATAATCAGACAGCTCTTCTGAAACTTGACGAGTTGAACAGAAAATACCCCGCTGAGGCGCATGGCTACATACTGCAAGGTGAGATACTTACGGGAATGGGGGCTATTGACGAAGCCGTTTCTTCATATGTACAGGGAGTCAAGTTGAATGGAGACTATGTTGATGCAAAAAGCCCGCTCTCGAGACGGTCAGAGATCCAGCACCTGGTAGATGAAGGTCTTAAGAACGTTGGCCAGCGTATCTCCGCCAATCCTGATAACCGCTCTCTGGCTGCTTTGCGCCAAAAACTCAATTATCTCAAAAGCCGCTTAGCCGGAGGGTGCGAATAGATGATCCGCAATCGTGATTTTTGGCTGGTTGTGGCCTCGGGACTACTGCTTGGCGTACTCGGAGTGATGCTGTCGGTATGGGGGAACCCGGAAAACTCCGGTATCTGCGTTTCCTGCTTCATTGAAAACAGCGCTGGCGCCCTGGGTTTTCACGATAACCAGCGCATGCAGTATCTTCGCCCGGAACTGATTGGGTTTGTGCTCGGCTCATTCCTGAGTGCCCTTCTATTTCGCGATTTTCGTTCACGGGGAGGGAGCGCACCGCTCTCGCGACTCTTTCTCGGCATGTTCATGATCTTCGGTTGTGCGGTTTTTATCGGTTGCCCGATCAAGCTCCTGCTTCGGCTTACTGCAGGCGATTTGACTGCTGTTGCGGGTGTTGCAGGGTTGGTGGCCGGTGTTTGGGTGGGGCTCAAGGGGTTGGCTCATGGGGTAGAATTAGTGCCTCAATCCTCCGGCAAGGCAAACGGCAGCTTGTTGATCCCCGGCTTGTTTATGTTATTGCTGCTCTTTTTTATCGTTCGCCCCGGTTTTTTGCTCTTTTCGTCTCAAGGGGGGGGGGCTCAATTTGCTCCTTGGCCGATAGCTCTGACTGTCGGGCTTGGCCTGGGAGTATTGGCCCAACGGAGTCGATTCTGCATTACCGGCAGTATTCGCAATTTCATGTTGATGGGTCTCAGGGTGCCAGCCCTGTGGGGACTTCTGGCATTTGTTGCCGCGGCTCTGGGAGCAAACCTGATATCGGGCCGATTTAATCTCGGCCTTTACGGCCAGCCAGGTGCACATCTGGAGCATCTCTGGAGTTTTCTGGGTATGGGGTTGGTCGGTTGGATTTCGGTGATTATCGGCGGCTGCCCATTTCGGCAATTGATCAAAGCCGGAGAAGGAGACGCGGATGCCGGTCTGGTGGTGATAGGTATGTTTATCGGAGGGGCTCTGTCCCAGTCATGGGGGATTGCATCTACGGCGGCGGGTGTATCTCTGTATGGCAAAGTTTCGATCTTGATGGGATTGGGTCTGGTTGTGCTCGCGAGTATCATTTATCGGGAGCGAACTCTATAGGAATCTTGGTGCAGCGCAGTTGTGCACCATAGCGTATCCCGCCACATGTAAATCATAGATTCCTTGTTCAATAAGTACATGCTGCAAGTATGTCAATTCTGAACTTCCGGAACCTCAATAGATACTTCCCCGTCATAATTTCATCTTGATTTACCGCTGGACCTAGGGTATGTTCATTTTATGAACATACCCGCGAATAATGCGCATGGCGATCTCAAGGCTTTCCAGTTACTCACGGAAATGGCTGACGAGCAACCTGTATCACAACGAGAACTGGCTAAACGTTTAGGCATTGCATTAGGTCTCGTCAATTCCTACCTGAAAAACTTCGTGGCAAAGGGTTTCATCCGCATCAAAAACTACCCCCAGAACCGTTACGCCTATCTGCTGACACCCAACGGTATGGCCGAAAAGGCTCGTCTGGCCTATCAGCACGTTAATTATTTCACCAGTCTGTATACGGTTACCCGCCAGGATTATCTGGCACTTTTTCGAGAGTTGGCCGAGCGGGGTATTGCGCAGGTTATTTTCTGCGGTGTGGATGAAGTGGCAGAAATCGCCTGGTTGTCGTTGCAGGAGGCGGGGCTGGAATTGATCGGAGTGATGGATGATGAACGAAGTGGCGAGGATTTTTTCGGGAAACCGGTCGTGGTCTTTGCCGAAGGAGTGCGTCAGGTGCAGGTTCCCTTTATTATAACTTCGCTAAAACGAAGGGCTGAGCTAACGCAGGCACTTAATCACTTAGGCGTGGCAGATGGCAGGATTTTTGTGGCGGGGGCGCTTAATCTGAAAAGCATGCAGTGATTGAGGGTTATCTGTGAAAATTTCGAAGATCAATAGGTACAAAATTATGTTCACAATTAATCTATACTTGGCTACGGTTTTAGTTTGAAATCAAAATTCGTATTTAATGTGACATCGAATTATGCCGGTACGATTTGGTCTGCGCTTATTCAGCTTATTTTGGTGCCGTTGTATATCAAATTACTCGGGGTCGAGTCCTATGGATTGATCGGTTTTTTTGTCACCTTGCAGGCTGTTATCCAGGTGCTGGACCTTGGTCTTTCGCCGGCAATCAACCGGGAAATGGCGCGCAGTTCGGCCATGGGGGCGCCGGGGCGCGAGATCAGGGATGTCGTCAAGACCCTGGAGTGTATCTACTGTGGTGCAGGGTTGGTGATTGGTCTTGTAATAGCCCTTTCCGCAACGCTGATAGCTACGCGCTGGGTGAATGTGAAGTCGATTCCTCTCGGGGAAGTCAAGACCGCGATTGCCCTTATGGGACTTACGGCTGCCTTCCAGTGGCCTATGAGCTTTTACAGCGATGGATTACTGGGCTTGCAGCGCCAGGCGCTCGTCAACGGTCTGAAAGTAATATTCAGCACGGTTACCGGTCTTGGGGCAATCGCGGTTCTCATGCTAGTTTCACGATCCGTGTCCATGTTCTTTGTCTGGCAGGCAGGCATAGTGCTCATTCAGGTTTTTGTTACCCGCAAGATGTTGTGGCGCTCGTTAATTACTCCGGAAGACAGGGAACGCCCAACTTTCAGGCTTGAAAGCCTTTCGCACATTTGGCGTTTTTCGCTTGGCATGACCGGTATTTCGCTTACCTCAGTGATGCTGATCCAGTCTGATAAAGTTATTTTGAGCAAAATTCTGACCATGGAGCATTTTGGATATTACATGCTGGCCACGTCAGTCGCCAATTTTCTTCCACAGCTGGTAAGCCCTGTATTCGTAGCTGTTTTTCCCACACTTTCCAAAATGGTGGTCACCAAGGATGTGGAGGGTCAGCAGCAACAGTTCCATCTATGTGCGCAGCTCATTTCGGTGATCGTCTATCCGATAGCAATGACGTTTATATTTTTTTCACACAGCATTATTACCCTCTGGACAAGAAACGAAGGACTTGCCGTTTATTCCAGTCCAGTCTTGTCGTTCTTGGCTATCGGGGCGGTCTTCAACAGTATTATGGTATTGCCGTATACGCTGCAGCTGGCCCATGGCTGGACGAAGATTGGTGTGACCATTAATGTTTTTCTTGTCTGTCTGATGATTCCATACACAATAGTTGCTGCAAAACTCTACGGCGCACAGGGCGCAGCAACTACCTGGATACTGCTTAATGCTCTCTACATAGGTATCGGCGCGCCATTGACCTTCAGGCGCCTGCTCCCTGGAGAGGGGTGGCGATGGTTCGGAAAAGACGTGCTGCTCCCGATGTGTACTATATTAGGATCTGTTATGCTTGTTTGGCTGGTCATGCCGCGCTATGGTTCAATGCTCTTGATGGCAACCAAGCTGCTGATGTCTCTCCTGTTTTCCTATAGTGCCGCACTGGCTGCCAGTGGGGATATTCGTCGAAAAATTTTAGCGCTGATATCACGTTCATGATGTATTAACGTTTGTTCTAAGAGGGGGCACACAATGTCTATGCAAGTGCTGCAGGAGAAACAACAAATAACCAAAGCTCGCCAAGAGCTGGTGAATAAAGGAGCCTCTCTTGCCGACTCACCCTTTCGAGCTCTGATGAGGAAATGTGGTCTCGTTCGCGGCGTGGCTGTGGGCGACATGGTGAAAAGCTGGGACGTACTTACAACAATAAATTTTCTTGAAACCCATGTTAAAAAAGACGAACCGATACTTGATATCGGCTGCTATTCATCTGAAGTAATTATTGCGCTACACAAGCTGGGCTATTCCCGTTTAACCGGCGCGGATTTGAATCCAAATTTGAAAAAAATGCCGTATCAGGATTTTATCAAGTATGAAATCAGTAATTTTATGAACACAAAATTTGAGGATGCTTCATTTCAGGCTATTACGTCAATTTCTGTAATTGAACACGGATTTGACGCCCCATCATTATTAAGAGAGATGTCGCGCCTATTGAGGCCAGGTGGTTACTTTATTGCGTCGATCGATTATTGGAAGGATAAAGTTGATACAACAGGAACAAAATTCTTCGGGATGGACTGGATGATTTTTTCAAAGGACGAAATAGTCAAGTTCATTACAGAGGCTGCAGCTCACGGTTTGTTTCCGGTTGGCAAGATGATGTATGACGGCAAAGATAAGGTTATTGACTGTGGGAGAAAGCAATATACCTTTGCATGGTTGGTGCTTGAAAAGAGGGCCTGACATGAAGGTGCTGTTTATTACAGGATCATATCCTCCAATAAAGTGCGGAGTTGGTGATTATAGTAATAATTTGGCGAAAGCACTTGCTGCGGATCCCAAAATCCATATTGGTGTACTTACAAGCGCCTCTGTAGGTGAGATGCATAAGCTTGACGGAATTGAAGTTTTTCCTGTCATCACAAGGTGGAGCCTGAATGAAGCGTTAAAGGTCATAGAAGTTATTCGGAATTGGGCACCGGATATAGTGCATATTCAATATCCAACACAGGGTTATGGCAATGGCCTGTTGCCTTGTTTGTTGCCGTTGATTTCAATTTTGATGGGTAAAAAGGTCGTTCAGACCTGGCACGAAGGATTTAATCGGCGAGATGTTGTTGAGCTTTTTTTGAAATCTATTATACCAACCAGCTTGGTGTTTGTGCGCCCTCGGTATAAGGAATATTTGCATCCATTATTTCGATGGGCCTTATGGGGTAAAAAGACGGATTTTATTCCTAATGCATCGTCCATTCCTCGTGTTGAGCTATCTGCCAGCGAAAAGAATACTATAAAAAAGCAATATCTAAAAAATCAGAAGCGGTTGGTTGTATTCTTCGGGTTCATATATCCCCATAAGGGTGTTGATTTATTGTTTGAAATTGCAGATTCCATTTCAGACCAGATCGTGATTGCTGGTGAAATTGGCGATTCAGGAGATTATTCTCAGGAGATAAGGAGGCAAGCCTCTGCAGAACTATGGATAGATAAGGTCACTATCACTGGTTTTCTTCCTGCTGCTGATGTTGCAGCATTGTTGGCTGTTGCGGATGCGGTGATTTTGCCTTTCCGAATCGGTGGAGGCGAATGGAATACCTCAATTCATGGAGCTGTATTAAATGGGGCGTTTGTAATAACGACTTCACTAACCCAAAGCGGGTATGATGAAAAACATAATGTGTATTACGCAAAAGTTGATGATATTCAAGAGATGAGGACGGCATTAAGTACCTATGCGGGGATCCGACGGGAATATAATACTGACATTGATAGAGATGAATGGTGTCAGATAGCAGATAAGCATCGTTCACTATATGAATTTATGTTGTCTTGATAGTGTTAAACAATAATGGACATTAAACTTAATTATTCTAGAGTCAGTATGGAATATCCGAAGTTATCAATCTGCATTGCAACTTACAATCGTGCCAACTACATCGGAGAAACGCTTGAGAGCATAATCCCTCAGCTTACCAATGAAGTTGAAATCGTCATTGTTGACGGAGCTTCAACCGATAATACGCAGGGGGTTGTACAGAACTATCAAAATACATGTCCGGCGATAAAATACTTCAAGCTCCCTGAAAAAGGAGGCGTAGATCAGGACTATTGCAAGGCTGTTGAATATGCTCAAGGTGAATACTGTTGGCTCTTTCCGGACGACGACCTTTTTATGCCCGGTGCGATCGCCATAGCTCTGGAGCATATCAGGAACGGCTATAGCCTGATTATTTTGAATGCCCGGTCAATGACGCCTGACCTCTCTGAAATTCTTGCCCCGAGAATGTTAGACATTGAGGTTGATGAAATTATCGAGCCTGCAGATTTTGACTCACTTTTTGTACGTGCCGTTTCATTCATGTCTTTTATCGGCTGCGTCGTTGTCAAGCGTTCTCTTTGGATGGACCGGGACAAGGAAAGGTATTGGGGAAGCGAGTTTGTTCATGTCGGAGTTGTATTTCAGGCGCTCTTGCCGGGATCGGCTCTGCTCGTGGCTGAGCCGCAAATAATGATCAGATATGGTAATGCCCAGTGGACATCGCGGGCATTCAGCATCTGGATGATTAAGTGGCCGCTTCTGCTCTGGTCTTTTCAGGCAATCTCAGATCGGGCAAAGCAGCTCGTCATGCCAATGGAACCATGGCGCAACCTGAAGGAGATTCTTTACTACCGAGCAATAGGCGCATTCGATTACAAGGCCTTTGCCGCTATGTTACGACAAAATAGCAGTCCCTGGTGGTGGAGACTGGGAGCCTTCAGTATTGCAGTTTTGCCGGGTAAAGTGGTTAATGCAGCCTGTAGATTTTTATTTTCTATCGTCCGTAAAAACAGTAAGAGAATGGTTGCGTATGATCTTGCTCATAGCAAATATTCATAATTGTAGCGATCGTCAGTTTGAATAATATTTATCAGGAGGCATTATGCATCTCGTTCACCGTAACAGTTGTCGCGTGTGCGGCTCCAAGGCCCTGACCCCGGTAATCAATCTCGGCAGCCAATATCTGCAGGGCTCATTCGTGAAACCGGGCAAGGAACTCCCCCCCATGCGCACGATCCCCATGTCGCTCGTCCGTTGTGACCCTTCCCGTGACGAGCAGGCCTGTGGTCTTCTTCAGATGGAGCATACGGTCCCCCCCGAAATCCTCTATTCGGCGTATTGGTACCGTTCCGGCACAAACAATACCATGCGTACCCATCTGAAGGGTATCGTCGAGTCGGCTCTTGAAATTCTCGACCGTGCGCAGGGAACGGTGCTCGACATCGGCTGCAATGACGGGACGCTTCTCGGTTTTTATCCGGATGGATTCAGCCGCTTCGGAGTGGATCCGTCGGATGTCGCCCAGGAGATCGATGCCGATATGGCCACGGTCGTGCAGGATATATTCCCGTCACCAGAGCTGCTCTCCCGCCTGGGGGACAGAAAAATCGACATCGTCACCTCCATCGCCATGTTCTATGATCTGGAAGACCCGATCGCCTTCACCAGGGGGATCAAGAGCATTCTCGCCCCGGACGGCATCTGGATTTTCGAGATGTCCTATATGCCCACCATGCTCAAGATGACCTCCTATGACACGATCTGTCACGAGCACCTGGAGTTCTACAGTCTTGCGGTCATTGAGTATATCCTCAAGCAGTGCGGCCTCAAGGTGTTCAACGTTGCCCATAACGATATCAACGGCGGCAGCCTCCGCTGTTATGCTACCCATGCGGACAACTTCGCCTACAAGAACGATGTGTACCAGCAGAATATCCTCCAGATGCATCAGGAAGAGTTTGACCTGGAGCTGGACACGGACAAACCGTACAAGTACTTTCAGGAACGGATCAATGTCCACCGGGAGGAGTTGCTGACACTGCTCAAGAAACTCAAGAAGGAAGGGAAGAGTATCCACATCTACGGGGCGTCTACCAAGGGGAACACGATTCTTCAGTGGTGCGGTGTCGACAACCGGATTATCGATTTCGCCGCCGAGCGCAATCCCGACAAGTACGGTGCCTTCACCCTCGGTACCGATATCCCTATCATCAGCGAGGCCGAGTCCCGGGCAATGAAACCTGATTACTACCTGGTGCTCCCCTGGCATTTCAAACAGGAATTCATCGAGCGCGAGCAGGAGACCTTGGCACAGGGGACCTCTTTCATCTTCCCGTTGCCGACGATAGAGGTTGTAAGCGCCGTGAAGCCGGCATGACGATGAAAATCCTGATTTTCGGCGCCAACAGCCAGGATGGACATTACCTGGCTGCTGCCTGTCGACAGCGGGGCGCAGAGGTCCTCGGGGTTTCCCGCAGCGGTGACTGGCAGCAGGGCGATGTGGCATCGTTTGATTTTGTCGAGTCGCTGGTACGTGATCACAGGCCTGACCTGGTGATTCATCTCGCAGCGTGTTCTACCACCCGGCATGAGGCGCTGTTTGAGAATCATGCAACCATCGGGACAGGGACGCTTAATCTGTTAGAGGCGGTAAAACGGTGGACGCCGGACTGCAAGGTCTTTTTGACGGGGAGCGGGTTGCAGTTTGTGAATACCGGGAATCCCATTTCGGAACACGACCCGTTTGATCACACAAGTGCCTATGCTGTAGTGCGCAATTATTCGGTCTTTCTGGCACGCTACTTTCGGACTCTCGGGATCAGGACGTACGTCGGCTACCTGTTCCATCACGAGAGTCCGTTACGCAAACCCAATCACGTCAGCCAGATGATTGTTCAGGCTGTCCGCCGTATTGCTGCTGGAAGTGCGGAGCTGATTACACTCGGCGACATTAGCGTGCAGAAGGAATGGACCTTTGCCGGGGACGTTGCCGAAGGAATCATGACCCTCGTTGGGCAGGAGAACGTTTTCGAGGCTGCCATAGGATCAGGAGTTGCGTTTAGTATTGAAAACTGGCTGGAAGCATGTTTCGCCCTGACTGGCCGCGATTGGCGCGGATATGTACGGATGCGGGAGGGGTTTTTGCCGGAATACCCCCGTCTTGTTTCCGATCCCGGGACGATTAACTCGCTTGGTTGGCGTCCTGAGGTCGTCATAGGAGATCTTGCCCGGATGATGCTCGATGCCGGAGGCACTGTCCACGGATGAAAGCGTACATGACAGAGCGGGTCATTATTGTCGTTCCGATCCACAATGGAGGAGACGATACGCTGGAATTGCTGCAATCCATCGCTGACAGTGAGACCCCTGACCTGGAAATCATCATTGTTGATGACGGTTCTACAGACGGTTCGGCGGCGCTGATCGCCACGCATTTTCCCTCTGTTACCATTCTGACAGGGGACGGCGGGCTCTGGTGGGCCGGCGCAACCAACCTTGGCGTAAGGGAAGCGCTCAGGCGCGGAGCGGACTACGTGCTTACCATGAACAACGACAACGTTGTCGGCCATGGTTTTCTCCGGCCGCTTCTAAGCGTTGTCCGCTCCGAAACCCGCAGTATCGTCACCTCGAAACTTCTCTCCCTTTCCGAACCGGGGTATGTCTGCTCATTCGGTGGATGTATTGATTGGCTGAGGGGCGAAATCCGGGACAGGACCAACAGAAGGGACCACCTCGATTTTTCAAGCCCGGCCCGTGCGGAGTGGGTACATGCCAGTTCTACGATCTATCCCTCTGCCGTGTTTCATGATATCGGCTATTTTGACAGTGACAACTTCCCGCAGTACCATGGTGACGCCGATTTCTCACTCCGGGCTGCAAGAGCAGGGTATAGTTTGTTAGTGGAACCGCGCAGCGTTGTATACCGGCGGACGGCAACGTCTGGAGGTCTGATCCTTCTCGATAAGGGCGGCTTTTGGCGGAACGTTACGGACATTCGTTCTATATTTTATTATAAAGCCAACTACAACCTGTATTTTACCCATTGCCGCCGGAAACCGTTTCAGCTTTTTCTGTTGATTCGCTATGTTCGCCTTCTTTATTCTCTTTTGCACAGGCGGTTGTTTCGAAGCAATACGTAACTATGAGATGTCCCAAGGTATTTGTTGTGCAAATTGTAAATTAAATTGACAATATGCGAAATTCCAAGGAGCAGTAATGCCGCTTGCCTCGGTTATCATCCTCACCTGGAACGGTCGCCGGTTCCTGGACGACTGCCTCGGTTCACTGGCTGGGCAGACCTGCCGCGACTTCGAGACGATCCTGGTCGATAACGGCTCCAGCGACGGCTCGGCGGCGTACGTGCGGGAGATGTATCCGTGGGTCAGGCTCGTGGGACTGCCGGAGAACGTCGGTTTTGCCGAGGGGAACAACCGAGGTCTGGAGCTGGCGCGGGGGGCGTATATCGTCACTCTGAACAACGATACCAAGGCTGACTCCAGGTTCCTGGAGGAACTGCTCCAACCTGCGCTGCATAACCCGGACATAGGGATGGTGGCGGCAAAGATGCTCAATTTTTTTGACCCTGGCCGAATCGATTCCGTGGGGGCGAAGGCCGCCGTCAACGGTATGGGGTACAATATCGGCGCTGGCGAGCGGGATCGGGGGCAGTTTGACGCGCCTGCCGGGGTTTTTGGGCCCTGCGCCGGTGCAGCCCTCTACCGCCGGACCATGCTCGATGAAGTGGGTTTTTTCGATCCTGACTTTTTTGCCTATTACGAAGATCTGGACCTGGCCTGGCGCGGTCGCCTGGCGGGCTGGCGCAGCGTTAGCGCGCCCCGGGCCGTGGTCCTCCACGTTCACTCGGCCACCAGCGGTAAAATGAGCCCATTCACGCTGTACCAGGTGCAGAGAAACAAATGGTTTACTTTGGTGAAAAACTGGCCGCTAGCGCTCTTGCTCTACAGGCTGCCGCTGATCCTCCTTTTCGACCTGGCGGCTTTCCTGCTGGCGTTCCTGCGAGGTAGAACGGGAGCTGCCATGCGGGCCAGGCTTGATGTGCTCCGGAATCTGCCCCGACTGCTTGCCCGGCGTCGGATCGTGCAGGCCAACCGTCGGTTGACGACCACCGAGGTAGCACGGCTGTTGGTACCGGCGGACAAGGCGCTGTCAACCTTCGCCAGAAAAACGGAGGAACGGTGAACATAGTTTTTCTGGCACCGTTCGGGATTCGCCCCAAGGGAACGGTCATCGCCCGTATGCTGCCTCTGGCACTTGAGCTGCAACAGCTCGGACACCGGGTGACCATTGTGGCCCCTCCCTATACCAACCCGGAGGATTCGGGTAAGGAAGAGGTCGTCGGGGGGGTGCTCCTGCGCAACGTGACGCTCGGACCGCGCAACAAGGCAATGGCAGCTCTGGTCCTGTCGTGGCGATTATTCCGTGCGGTCCTCGATGAACACCCCGACCTGGTACACCTGTTCAAACCAAAGGGGTATGCGGGCCTGGCGGCAATGCTGCTGCTCGTACTGCGTCGCTTAGGCTTTCGGCTTCCGCCGGTCATGCTGGACACTGACGACTGGGAGGGGGATGGGGGCATGAACGACCTCCTGGGTTACTCTCCGGTGGAGAAGCGAGTGTTTGCGTTCCAGGAAACGTGGCTGCTGCGCAACGCCTGTGCCGTGACGGTGGCGAGCCGGGGACTGGAGGCCAAAGCCCGTGAAGCTGGCGTTTCGCGAGAACATCTCCTCTATCTCCCCAACTGCGTGGCGACAGCTCCCGGGGGAGCCGGGGCCGCAGTCCGGGAGCGTCTCGGCATCGGACTGGCAGCGCCGGTTGTCCTGCTCTATACCCGTTTTTTTGAATTTGAACAGGGCATGCTCCACCGGGTGTTCGGGGAGATATGGCACCAGGTGCCGTCGGTCCGGTTTCTGGTGGTTGGCAAGGGCCGTCGCGGGGAGGAGAATGAGCTTTTGGACGCGGCTCGCAGCATCGGCTTTGCGGAGGCACTTGTCATGGCGGGGTGGGTGGAACCCGGTGAGCTGCCCGGCTATCTGGCGGCCGGGGATGTGGCTATCTACCCTTTTGCCGATACTCTTGTCAACCGGTGTAAATGTCCGGCCAAGCTGACCGAACTCCTGATGGCCGAGGTGGCCGTGGTTGGGAGCCGGGTAGGGCAGGTGACGGAGTATGTCAAAGACGGAGTCTCCGGAATTCTCTGTGACCCCGGTGACTGGCAGGCCATGGTTGTTCGGACGGTGGGGCTGCTGCGCGACCGGGAGCGGCGGCAGATGATGGGCAGGACAGGGAGGCAGTATCTGCTGTCGCATTTCAGCTGGCATGACCATGCGGGGCAATTGGACCGATTTTACAGGGAGAACGTGAAGCGATGAGCAAGCGTAACAAGGACCTTCTGGTGTTGGCGGGAATGCTGCTGTTGTTGATACTGTTCTATGCCCGGATTCTGTTCACCGACAAGATCATCCGTGCCCCGGACATTATCAACGAGTTCTTCTGGACGGTGAAGTCATATCGCGAAATGCCGCTGTTAGATATCTTGCGGTTGAACCTGCATCCTACCTGGAGCCTGCTCGTGAACAGCGGCACCTCCGATGGCGGCGGCTCTCTTTCCATGCAATTTCTGTATCTTCGTAATCTTCTCTTACACTTTATACCTCTGCCGTCCAACATTGCCTGGTTCATAGTCGTGCAGTTTTTTATCGGAGCGGCCGGTGTCTATTCCTGCTGCCGCCTCATCGGTACGAGCCGCTATGCCGCCCTGTTTGGCGGCCTGGTCTTCGCTCTGGCACCGGAAAACGCGTCTCTGATCAATGCCGGCCACGTCATGAAGATCGCCACTATCTCCTTTGCGCCATGGGCTTTCTACTGCTTGGAGAAGGGATACCGGACAAGACGGACCTTCTGGTTTCTTGCAACAGCCATGGTCCTGGCTTACCAGTTCTTTAATACTCACTGGCAGGTTGCCTTTTACACCTGCCTCAGCCTCGGAGCCTACAGCCTTATCCGCTCGTGGTCGGCACTTGCTGACCCTGGGGAACGACCTCTATATCCTCTCCCGCGGTTGCTGGGAGTGAATCTAATAGTGCTGTTCTTTTTTCTCTCTACGGTTTCCATGTCCTTGATCCCGCTTGCCGATTGGTCAAAAGACACCAACCGGGGCGCAGAGAGCGGTGCCAACCAGGGCAAGGGTGGCTTGGACCGCGAGGAAGCCATGTCATGGTCACTTCCGCCAGAAGAAACAGCTGCGTTTGTGATACCCGGTTTTTTCGGATATTCCCGTCAGGAAGCCGGTGAAAATCCTTCCAATATCCCCAGTTATTACTGGGGGCGGATGGTGTTTACCCAGACGCTCTCCTATATGGGGCTGCTGCCCTGGTTGTTGCTTCCGTTACCGCTTCTCTTCCGCCGTGACAAATACACCTGGTTGGCCTTAATCGGCCTTACCGGGGGATTGCTCTTTTCCATGGGCAAGTACACACCGTTTTACAACCTGTTGTATGATTATTTTCCGGGAATAAACCGTTTTCGTGTCCCCAAGATGATGATGTTTATTTCGGTGCTCGCGTTGGGTGTGCTGTCAGCACGGGGGATCGACCTGCTGATGGATGCGGAAATCAGGGCGCGACGTTCGTTCCGGCGCTACCTGGCAGGGGTTGTGGCGCTACCCGTGCTGTTGCTTTTGTTCCTGGGTGTGTTGCAGCTTGGCAAGGCAACCTGGATACAGATGTTTATCGAGAGATTGGCCCAGCCGACGCGCTATGAGCAGGGTGTGCAGTTGGTCAGTCAGCGCTGGAACAACCTGATGTTGGAAACCGGTATTGCAGCCGGGCTGGCGTCGTTGTGTGCCGGGGCACTGGTGCTGTTTAGCCGGGTAAAAACGCGTGCCTGGATGTTGCCGTGCGTGTTGATTGTGCTGTATGCAGGTGATGTCTGGCGTGTCGATGACAAGTTTATGTTCCTGGTGAATGCACCGGAAAAGGGCCGTTCCACCCAGACGGCGACAATGAAGTATCTGGCCCGTGGTTCGAACCAGTACCGGACCCTGCCTATGGATGGCAGCGACCCGATGCAGTATGTTTCCAACAAGATACCGGTGATGTTTACCTCAAACGCCGTTCAGCAAAGGCGTTGGCAGGAGTATCTCGATAATTTCAGTCTCAATTCAATCATGCCGGATATCCTCAATGTAAAATATGTGGTAGTTTCAACCCAGCAGTACGCCAAGGAACAATCCCAGCTGAGCGGCAAATTTGCCCCGGTATTCCAAGCACCGGACGGACAGCTTGTGCTTGAAAACCGCGCGGTTTTACCGAAGGCCTGGCTGGTGCCAGTGGTGTTGAAAGTGGATGATCCGGCACAGATCCTTCAGATGTTGCAGAACGCTATCTTTAACCCAGTTCAGACGGCTCTCGTCGAGTCCTCTCCCCCGATACCTCTGGTCCAGTCTTTTACAGGTTCTCCCGGAGATGCCCGTGTGGAACGGTATGAAGGCGAGCGCATTGATGTGGCTGCTACACCAAAGACAAATAGTCTCCTGATCCTTGGAGAAAAATTCTATGAGGGGTGGAAGGCTACGGTCGACGGCACACCAACAACCATTTACCCGGTCAACTATATCCTGCGGGGCGTCTATCTGACACCTGGTACACACCACATAGAATTCAGATTCGACCCGCTGCCGTTCAAGATCGGAAAGTGGCTGACATTTTTATCGTTCGTTATCTTTGCAATTATGCTAGGTCGTGAAATCCGCTTCTGGCGCCGTACAGGCAGGGAAGGGCACAACGGTGATGAGCGGACAGACATCAGATGATACCCTGCGGGGTTATAGCTTGAACATCAGGCAGCCGGATCGAGGCTATCGCTTTTCTCTGGATGCACTGCTGTTGGCGAAGTTTGCTCGTGTTTGCCGGCGGGCCGTTGTGGCTGACATGGGGACAGGTTGCGGTGTTATTCCGCTGGTCCTGGCCCGCATGCACCCCGATGCCCGTTTCACCGCAGTGGAGAGCAACCCCGATATGGCGTCACTGGCGGTGGAGAATGTTCAGGCAAATTGTCTGGAGGACCGGATTGAAATCATTGCGGACGATATACTGACTATGCGCTCATACGTCCCGGTTTCGTCCTTTGATCTGGTCGTGTCCAACCCTCCCTTTCGTTCCCCGTGCAGCGGCAGAGTCAGTCCCCATCCGGGGCGGGATGCTGCCCGTCATGAGACAACCGCCGGACTGGCTGATTTTTTGACAGCCGCCAAATATCTGGTAAAACCTGGCGGCAGAATCTGCTTTATCTATCATCCGTCTCGTTTGGCCGAGTTTATTTGTTGCGCCGTAGAACTGAAGCTGGCCTTGCTCAGGTTGCGCATGGTTCATGGTAGCATGGGAGCCGGTGCCAAGGTGTTCCTGGCAGAGCTGGCAAAGGGCCGCCGGGCTGATGTGTCGGTTGAGGCCCCGTTGATTGTACGTGGCGATGATGGCGAGTATACTGCGGAGGTGGCCCAAATATTGGGCATGGCTGAAAAAACAACGACCTGACAGGTTATGGCGGTCAGGTCGTTGTATACGTGGAGCAGGTATGGGATGAGGTCAGCTTTTTATAAAAATGATCAGTTCCATTTTATTGTCTTCTCCAATATGGATCGGGAAACAGAGCCCGGTGTGTCCGGTTGGGACCGACAGACCCGTTGCTGGTGGATGAATCGTGACCGGCGGGTTGATTTCCATGATAACGCCCATTTGAGAGGCCTTGGCAGCAACATTGCCGCAGACTACGTTGACGAATTCCATGACCGTGTCTTCGAGGACCTCCAGTGGTTCATCGTCGACTGTGTCCTCACGCAGGATCGCCTTGGCAACACTCTTCTGGATGGCTTCTGACACCGAGATGATGTAGCGGGCTTCGACATCGCCTGACAAATCCATGGCGGCCATCATGAAGTTGCTGTCAACGGTGGTCACCGTCTGGCACTTGCCGGGACGAAACTGCAGATCCAGTACGCGTGTGATCATCTTGTAAGTCAAGTCGGCGGTCATCTCCCAGACGAGGTTGTTTGCTATACTTCCAGGGAGCTCGATCCGTTCGGAAACGTACTGCGCCTGGTCAGCCTTGAAATCAGCCAGATACTGCTGGAGCTTTTCAGCGCTTAATGCGCCAACCAGAACCAGTGCTTCTCCGATGTAGAGGTGGGTGTTCTTCTGGCGGGTAATGACATCGTTCAGCTGGTTCAGGGTCAGAATACCCATCTCAACCAGCAGATCGCCAAGTTTCATGTCCTTTGACATCTGCGCATTGTGAGCGCGTTCTATCTCAGTCTGGGTTACATAACCCATACTGATTGCCATTTCACCAAGCTTGAGGTTCTTCTGATCCTGCAGGTCAATTGCCTTGATAAGGGCTTCCCGGGAAACGAGGCTGTTCTCCACAAGAAATTGCCCGAAAAATTTTACGGCCATGTCAGATCCCCTTGGTATATTGGATAACTGCGGAAATTATGTGTACCCTGATAAACAGAGATAGTGTGTGAGCCACATTGATTTCCGTCGGAAAACCGCAGAAATGATTTGTAACTAAGCTATAGTTCCCGAAGGATCTGCAAGACATTGTCAGCCTCAAAAGGCTTAGATATTACATTCTTTGCACCCAGTTTGAGCGCCTCGGTAAACTTGTCGCCGACTCCGCCCAGGGAGGTCACCATGACCACTTTGACGTCTTTGTCAAGCACCACCAGGCTGCGTAGCGCTGTCAGGCCATCCATGCCGGGCATGTTCATGTCCATGCAGATGATGTCCGGGTTTTCCGTGTGGTTCATCTTGATGGCCTCGGCTCCGTTCTTGGCATGGCCGACACTGGTGAAATCACCAGAATCTGCAATTATTTTTTCGAGCTGCCGAGCTACGGAAAGGCTATCGTCTACGACTAGAACCTTTTTCATGTGTGTATATTCCTCCTTGGCGCGTGGAGCGGATGGCGGGGGGCGTAAGCCCCTAGATCGTGCACTGCTATGCACGAGCGGCATAAATGTATCCGAAACCGAGTGAAAAGTCAAAAGTATGTTTGCCTTTTCGTGCTGCTTGAAATATGCTAGAAAAACAAAAAAATCACTAAAGGAGATTGTTACAATGCATGTATCACGCCAAGCACTGCGCGCAACGGGTCTGCTGCTCGCAGTACTCTTTTCTTGCGGAGTTGTTTCCAATGCGGCAGAGTCGAATACGAAGGCTGCCCCCACAAAATCTGAAGCCGTTGCTGACGGGCAGGAAGCGGTTGCCCGTGTGAACGGGACGGTAATCAGTGCGCTTGAGCTAAGACGTGCCGTCAAGGTCATGACGTCCGGGCAGCGAGGGATGAAGATTGCTCCCGATCGCCAGAAAGAGCTGGACAAGCAGGCCCTTCAACAGTTGATTTCAGCCGAACTGCTGTACGAGGCCGCCCAGAAACTTGAAATTAAGGATCTTGACAAGCAGATCGACGCGAAGATTGCCCAAGGCAAGGCCCGATTTGCCAATGAACACGATTTTGAGAAGGCAATCAAAGAGCTGGACATGACTGAAAAGGATCTGCGTGAGTATACCCGCCGGGACCTGATAATTTCAAATTTCGTTGAAAAAACGTTTGTGCCCAAGGCTACGGTAACGGAAGAGGATGCAAAAAAATTCTATGACCAGAACCTCGACAAGTTCACCAAGCCGGAATCTGTCAAGGCCAGTCATATCCTCATAGGGGTCGATCAGAAGGCCAGCGCTCAAGAAAAGAAAGCGGCCAAGGAAAAAGCTGAAAAACTGCACAAGGAGCTGCTGGCTGGAGCTGATTTTGCGACACTCGCCAAAGCGAATTCCACCTGCCCCAGTAGTAAGCAGGGCGGCGATCTGGGGACATTTGTCAAGGGGCAGATGGTGCCCTCCTTTGAAAAAGCAGCATTTGCCCTCAAGCCAGGCGAGATCAGCGATGTGGTTGAAACCCGTTTTGGATATCATATTATCAAACTGACGGGCAGGAACGCTGCTGAGAAGGTTGAATTCAAGGAGGCGCGACCGCGCATCGAGGAATATCTCAAAGAGCAGAAGATAAATGCCGAAGTTGGGAAATTTCTGGCTGACACCAAGAAGACGGCCAAGATCGAGGTGTTGTTGAAATAACGTTTTCTGATCGTCTTGAAAACAGGGAGTAGGTGCGGTTTTTTTATCAAACGGCTGGCGGGGAGTTACCCCCGCCAGCCGTTTATCTTTTCACGGACAACCTTCTGCTCCGTCCTGACGAGAGCCCTTCAAACCGTAACCTTCCGACATATTCCCCGTTGTGGTAGACGTTGGCATCTCCGGCCGGCAGATGAACGGACTCCAGATTTTTCAGTTCGAATGAAAACGATGACAGCAATCCAGCACCAAAGAACTCATCCGCGACCGCCAGTCGATAACTGGCCAGGCTGGCGACCGGGCCGGGCTGTACCGGAAAAACCTTGGCTGTTGCACTGCCTGCTAATGCTGCGGGCGAAGCCAGGAGCTGAAATCCCTCAAATGTCTCCGGGAATTGACCGGACAGGTCTACCTTGGCATTGCCGCTGCCATTCAGATAAATGTCATAGCGGGGTGTCCAGCCTTGATCGGCAACAACGTATTGTGCCCTGATTTTTCCCCGCGGGGGTGAAACTATTATCCGGGCGACGGTCTTGGCTCCCCGATTGTTTTTTTGGGCTGTTGCGATTAGGCTGTCTATGCGACTGATCTCCTGTTCCGTTTTTCGACGCGCTGTGTAAACGGTCTCCAGTTGTGCAATCGCAAACTCGGTGCCCTTCCTGATGGACCGCATCGGATCCGGGTTTGCCTTGGTTTTGCGCGGTGCTTTGCCGCTCTGTGATTTTGCAGCAGACGTGAATATTTCTTCTCGGGTAGCCAATGCCTGCAGACGGTCTCCTAGCCGATTCTTCTGTTCGTACAGGG
This sequence comes from Deltaproteobacteria bacterium, assembly GCA_021780495.1. Taxonomy (GTDB): domain Bacteria; phylum Desulfobacterota; class Desulfuromonadia; order Geobacterales; family Pseudopelobacteraceae; genus CAIPTY01. The sequence continues at coordinate 59,575 of JAJXYO010000036.1, read as the reverse complement.
CGTCCAGCTCCTTTTCGGTCTTGCCTGAAGCAAGCGTCGCAGGCATGATGTCAATCCGCTGGATGGTGGTACCGCTATCGGGTCTGACCCGCAAGGAACCCTCGATTATGCCGGATGGCAGCGGGACTTCGAGGACCCCTTTGAACGCGGTGGCCTCCAGATCGACTATGGCGCCATCAGCATAAAAGGTTACACTCTTGCCGTGGGCTGTTGTCACGCCTGATGCAATCAGCATCATGGCGCACAGGGTGATAAACATGTTCATGGGTAACCTCCTCACTTGTTTCATTAATCTCATAGTTGCGCTTGCCATCACTTGGGGATATACTGCCCTGATCCTGACATCAGGAAACCTGCGGTAACGGAATTGTTTCTGCACACACCGCTCTCACTTACTAACACAAACGGAAGGTGCTTACGATGAACTTCGAAGCAGAAGTATCCGTCAAAGACATAGTAAATTTCTACATAAAAATTAATGACGCCGCCAAGGCAAAAAAAGATCTTGCCCAACTCTCTGCCAAAGACAAGTCGGTTGCTTTGGAAATCATAGCCAGCTCATCCGCCAGTCGGGAATTCAAGATTGATGTGGCCAAGTATTTTATATACGATCTGGATACTCGTCTTCGCAGAAAAGCTGAAATCATGATGGAGACTCTCGTTCCGGGTTGGGTGTCGGACCCGGCCGAAAGTATCCTCAAATTGCTCAAAACGGCCGATCACAAAGGCGCGGCCCGGCGAAACGCTGCAGTCCGGTTCCTGTTCGGAATCGTCGATTCTGTTAGTCTGCGCGACACATTCATGACCCTGCTCAGTAGCCGCAACCGGGCACATATGCTTGAGATTCTCGCCATCCTGGAAGAATATATCGACGCTTCTGTGGATGAGCTGGAGCAGGTTAAGATTTTTGACGCCTGTCTGGACATTATTCTGTCCGATGATGCCGACAACAATATGAAACATTACGCATCCACCCTGCTGAGCGTCTTTTTCAAGAAGGTTCAGGCTACAAATCTGGGCGAGATCCTGCGTAAAAAGTATATTGAAAAGCAGATCGAAAAGGCCGAAGGGGTGTACCGCTATCTGTGCAGCGGTGCCTCGGGCCTGAATCCCGCCTTTCTTGATGACCTGTTGCGCCCGCTCAGTGGCAGCGGCAAGACCTATCAGGTCAAAATACTCACCTATTTCAGCTACGTCATGGATAAAATCAGGCATCCGGAAGAGGTTGATACGGTGCTCGACACCTATCCGGATTATTGGAACCAGGATGAGCCCTCCAAGGATGCTAAGCTCAGGGGTATTTGCCACCGGATTATTACTGCGGTCGATGAGCTGTGGGAATTAACCGACGATGCCGAGGTTCGCGGTCTGATAATCAGGATCAGGTATGGCGAGTATGCCAATAAACGCGAGCTGTTCGAGCAGATCAAGGTGAAGCTTGTATCGGACTCGCTGAGTGAAACTGCCCGTGAAAAAATCGCCCTCATGCTGAACTGTTTTCTGTCGCCAGACGAGGATGACGCGCTCAAGCTGCAGGTAGCCCATCTGCTGCTTTTTACGTTGGGCGGTGTGAAAAACCAGGCCTCTGCCCTGGCTTACCTGCAGTATTATGTTGAAAACAAGAATCTTAACTATGCTGAAAAGGGTAGCATTGCGGCGGTAATGCAAACATTGCTGGCGGATGCCACGCTGACGGATGCCATTCGCGACACCGCCGGTTATATCCTGTTTATCGTAGCGCCCGAACGTATTGACACCGAGGGTGGACAGAAGGCGATCCTCGGATATTTGCGGAAGATTATCGAAGGGCATGGTATTGAACATAAGGAGGCGGAGGCGAGGGTTGTGCAATCATTGTTGGAGTTTGCCGAGAAGGTGACCACAAGCGATAAGCTCAAAAAAGCCGCCCATTATCTTGAATTCAAGATCCGTAATCCCAAATCCACCCCAGCTTATACGCGCTGACGATGTCATCTATGTCAGCTGATTGCTGAGAGAATCCTGCCGCCACCGATCACCTCACCGCCCCGGTAGAAAACCACTGATTGTCCGGGAGTGACCGCCTTCTGCGGATCATTGAAGCGTACTTCGCAGCCCCCCTCCTCCAGCAGCCGTACGTGGCAGCCGATGGGAGCGTGCCGGTAGCGAATCTTGCAACTGCTGCTGAATTCACGCTCCAGCGGCGCTTGTATCCAACTGACATCCCCTGCCGTCAGGCCACCAGCAAAGACGTGCCGCTGTTCTCCGGCCACTACTCGATTCTGTCCCGCATCAATAGCAACGACATAGAGCGGCTCGCTCCAGGCGATGCCCAAGCCTTTGCGTTGCCCGATCGTATAACGGTGTGTGCCCAGATGCTTACCGATCACCTGACCGTCCCTGTGTATGATGTCGCCCGGCGTGCAGGTGAGCGCGCCACTTGCCTCCAGAAATGCAACGTAATCATCTCCCGGAATGAAGCAGACCTCCTGGCTGTCGCTCTTCTCTGCTACCGGCAGGCCGTATTCTCTGGCCAGGCGGCGGACCTCTTCTTTCGTTTCAATGTCGCCCAATGGAAAGATCAACTGCCGGAGCCGTTCCTGGGTAAGGGTATACAGGAAGTAGGACTGGTCTTTATGGATGTTACGCGCCATCAGCAGGTGGCTGGTTCCGTCCGGGTCCGTGCTTTTGCGGACATAATGCCCGGTTGCCATGAACTCCGCACCCAGTTCCCTGGCCTTTTCCAGCAGCAGGCCAAACTTGATGAAGCGGTTGCATCGTACGCAGGGGTTGGGTGTCTGGGCGCAACCATACTCCCGGATGAAATCGTTGATGATCAGTTCGCGAAATTCGGGTTCAAAATCGACCACATGGTGCGGAATACCCAGGTGCCCGGCTACAACACCTGCATCGTGGGCGGCCGACCCGGTGCCGGTAAGGCAGGAGTTGAACAGCCGCATGGTGATGCCGATTACCTGGTGACCCTGGTGTGTAAGCAGCGCGGCCGTGACCGAAGAGTCCACTCCACCGCTCATGGCAACGGCGACCTTCATGCGGTTCGTCCCATGGCCTGTTCAAGATCGGCGATCAGGTCGTCAGGATCCTCCAGCCCGACCGAGAGTCGTACGAGAGTGTCGGTGATTCCTTTGCGCAGTCGTTCTTCCGCGGGGACCGAGGCGTGCGACATGCGGGCAGGGTAGGAGAGGATACTTTCCACACCACCCAGGCTGACGGCGAAGACCGCCAGATGCGACCCTTCCAGCAAGCGCTTGGTGGTCTCGAACGAGTCCAGTTCAAATGAGAAAACCGCACCCGGGCCATCGGCCTGGCCGGCATGGATGGCGTAGCCGGGATGTTCTGCCAGACCGGGGTAGTGAACAGCGGTGACCCGCCCGTGCGACCTTAACCAGGCGGCGATTTTCATGCTGTTCAGTTGGCTCTGGTCCATCCTGACTTTGAGGGTCTTGACGCCGCGCAGGGTCAGGAATGAGTCCTGCGGTCCCAGGCCGGTCCCGAAGGCGTTCTGGATATAACGGATACGTTTGCCCAGTTCGGTGTCCTTGACTACGGCGAAACCGCAAATGACGTCGCTGTGGCCATTGATAAACTTGGTGCCGCTGTGCAGGACGATGTCGCAGCCCAGCTCCAGCGGGCGCTGCAGATAGGGGGTCATGAAGGTGTTGTCCACCAGAGTGATGATGCCATGTCGCCGCGCTATATCGACAGCGCCGCGCAGGTCGGTGATCTTCAACAGAGGATTGGAGGGGGTCTCCAGATAGATTCCTTTGGTTTCCGGTCCGATGGCCGACTCTATGGCCGTCAGGTCGGTCGCATCCACAAAGGTGGAGCTGATGCCCATGCGGGTGAAGATGGTGGAGAGTACCCGGTAGGCGCCGCCATAGACATCGTCGCAAACCACCAAGTGGTCGCCGGGGGAGAAGATCATCAGGGTGGTAGAGATGGCCGCCATGCCTGAGGAGAAGGCCAGGCAGCGCGTGCCGCCCTCCAGCGTGGCAATTGTCTCCTCCAGCGCCTCACGGGTCGGATTGTCACCTCGGGCGTAGTCATACTTTCCGAAGTGATCGACCGAGGTCTGTCGGTAGGTGGATATCTGATAGATCGGCACTCCCAGTGCTCCGGTCTGAGGATCAATATTTGCTCCGCCGTGGATCAGTTTGGTTGCAATGTTCATGATGTTTCCTTTCTAGGCTTCCAGTGCGAAACGCAGGTCTTCTATCAGGTCGTCGGCATCCTCGATACCGACCGACAGGCGCAGCAGCACGTTGTTGATGCCGAGTCTGGCGCGTAATTCAGGCGGGATGTCGGCATGGGTCTGAACTTCGGGGAAGGTGATCAGGCTCTCGACCCCCCCCAGGCTCTCGGCGAACGAGATTAATTTGGTCTTCAGCAGCACCTGTTCGACCAGGGCGTGGTTGAGTACTTCAAAGGCAATCATGGCGCCAAAACCTCTGGCATCACGTTTCATGCGCTCATGGTCAGGGTGTTCCTCAAGACCGGGATAAAAGACCTTGCGTACCAGGGGGTGACATTTCAGCCAACGGGCGATCTTGAGGGCATTTTCCTGCTGGCGGTCGAGGCGAACACCCAAGGTTTTGATGCCGCGGATCGTTAACCAGGAATCCTGTGGCCCCAGCACGGCTCCAACGGCATTCTGATGGAAGTATACCCGATCGGCCAACTCCGGGGTTTTGACCGTCACCAGTCCGGCGACGGTGTCGTTATGGCCGGAAAGGTACTTCGTGGCACTATAAATCGTGATATCGGCCCCCAGGTCCAACGGGCGCAGCAGGTAGGGCGTCAGGAAGGTGTTGTCGGCGATCAGCAGCAGGGAGCGTTCACGACACAGGCTGGACAGGGCGGTCAGGTCGGCAAATTTCAGCAGTGGATTGGTGAGGGTTTCGACGAAAATCGCCTTGGTGCCCGGTGTGAGAGCGGCCTGCACGGCCGAGCTGTCGCTGGTGTCCACATAGGTAAAGCTGAGACCATACTGGCTGAAGATCTTGTCGAACAAGCGGCAGGTGCCGCCGTACAGATCTTCGGTAACGATCAGATGGTCGCCGGATTTGAACAGCAGCAGCAGGTTGGCGATGGCCGCCATGCCGGAGGCATAGGCAAAACCGCGCGCGCCGCCGTCCAGACGGGCGATGCCGTCCTCCAATGTCTGGCGGGTAGGATTGCCGGAGCGGCTGTAATCGTACCCGGTGCTCCGGCCAAGTCCGGGATGCCGGAAGGTAGCTGTCTGGTAGATGGGAACGGCTACCGAACCTGTCCGCGTGTCCCACTCCAGTCCTGTCTGAACCGCCTGTGTCGAGATGTGCATGTCATACCTCCGAGCCCTGATGAACAGGGTGAAAATGGAAATCCCCCTCCGGGGCCGGAAGGGGATTGCTCCATCCTCCCTTATCTACCGGGATCATGATGATCCCGCTGGAATTGGCACCTTGCCCTTTCAGGCCGGTTGCCGCGATGTCACAGGGCCAGTCCCTCGATCGCTCTCGATAAGTAGTGCAGGTATGTTTACTTTTTGTGTGTAAACCGTATGTCAATATGTATCAGTAGTACAGTAATGCTGTCAATAATAATTTGCCGATGCTTGCATTAAGTACTGCTGTAGAGTCAACAATGCATGTCCCAGCCTATAAAGACAAGGGTGGATGGGATGCTGCGCTGGCGGAAAATCGCGAGATAACGGACCGCACATCGCTGCTCTTGAATGGTTTCGAAATATAGGCGTCCATGCCGGCTGCCAGGAATCTTTCGGCATCACCATGGACGGCATGTGCGGTCATGGCGCTGATCGGGACATGTCCGCCCTGTTCCCGTTCAATGGCACGGATCGCCGCAGTGGCGCACAACCCGTCCATGACAGGCAATTCAATGTCCATGAAAACCAGGTCGTAGCGGTTATGTTGCCATAACCTCAGAGCCTCTTCTCCGTTATTGGCAATGGTAACCGTATGGCCCATTTTTGCGAGTATGCGTTCAATCAATTTCTGGTTGATCGGGACATCCTCTGCTACCAGGATCGAAAGCTGCTGATGAGGTGTCAGCGGCGCTGTGCCTGATGATATTGCCCGGGCCGGCTCCGCTGCAGGGATTCTGAGTGCAGAACGAATGGACTCGAAGAGTTCATCCTGAATGAGTGGTTTTAACAGGTATCCGTCGATGTCAAGCGATTGACGCAGTCCCGCATCCTGCTGAGAAACAGTGCTGGTCATAACGATGATCCGGCATCCGGATATGGCTGGAGCGGAACGGATGCGGGCAGAGGTTTCCCAGCCGTCCAGGCCAGGCATATGGATATCCATCAGGATCACGTCGGGGATCCAGCCTTGAGTCGAACCGTTCTGCAGCGATTCAACTGCCGAGACGCCGTTGTCCGCACCGCGGTATTCCATACCCCATGCCTGGCAAAGATTCTGTAAAATGGAACGATTGCTGGCATTGTCATCCACCACAAATGTCTTGAGGCCCTGGAGGTCTTGGGGCGGTTGCTCGCATTGACGCTGTTCTGGTTGCAGAGCACAGGTGATGGAAACTCGAAAACTGCTGCCCACTCCCGGCGTGCTCTCGACGGAGAGTTCGCCTTCCATGAGATCAACCAGTCTGCGGGTGATGGCAAGACCCAGGCCGGTACCGCCGAACCTGCGGGTGGTGGAGCCGTCGGCCTGGGTGAAGGGGGTGAATATGCGCTCAAGTTGACGAGCCGCAATGCCAATACCGGTATCGCGGATTGTACAGTTCAGGCGGATAAGGTCGTCGTGAACCGCATCCGAGGAGATGCTGATAACGACTTCACCCTGTTCCGTGAACTTGATGGCATTGCCGGTCAGGTTGGTGATGATCTGCCGCAGTCTGAGCGGGTCACCCAACAGATAGTCTGGGACGTCGGGGGCAATATTCAACAGGACCTCGACCCCTTTTTCGGCGGCCTTTACCCCCAGAGCCCTGGCGGTTTGGCCACACGTATTGCGTAGCCTGAACGGTATGATTTCCAGTTCCATCTTGCCGGCTTCGATCTTAGAGAAGTCGAGGATGTCGTTGATGATGGCCAGTAGATTGTCGGCCGAGATGGTGATGTTATTCAGATAGTTGCGTTGCTCAGGGGAAAGCTCTGTTCCTGCCAGCAGTTCTCCCATACCGACAATGCCATTCATCGGGGTGCGGATCTCATGGCTCATGGTGGCCAGGAATTCACTTTTTGCACGGTTGGCGCTGTCCGAGGCCTCCCTGGCGCTAACCAGCTCATCCTCGACATGTTTGCGATCATTGATGTCGGAGAGCGATCCGGCCATGCGTACCACCGTGTTGCCCGGACCACGCCAGGCCAGGCCGCGGGCCAGGAACCAGCGATACTCGCCGTTCTTGCACAGCAGACGGTGTTCGCTGGTGAAAAAGGCCGTTTCGCTGTCGAAATGTTGCCGGAAAAGATCCCACACCCGGTCAATGTCCTGTTGATGGATGAGCATCGCCCAGGCGTTGATCGTTGGCTCGAATTCCTCCGGGGCGTAGCCGAGCAGATCGATAAAATGAGGAGAGTAGAACATCACCCCCGAGACCAGGTCCCAGTCCCAGATGCCGTCGTTGCTTCCTTGTAGGGCGCGGGACAAGCGGTCTTCAACTTCGTGCAGCATGGCCTCCTTTGCGTCGAGGCTGATAATGAGTTTGTTGAAGGAATCGGCCAGGATGCCGACTTCGTCATTACTCGTGATCTGGATCTCGTGAGCCACATCCGGTTGCGTGCGGATCTGGCCGATCTGGCTGGTAAAGGCGTTCAGTTTGGCGGTCAACCTGCTGGAAAGTATCCAGACCAACAGAAGCGACAACAGTGTCAATAGTAAGGCAGCCGGGAGCAGGTGGTGCCAGAAAAAATGCCGGATCGGTTGGTAGGCTTCGTCGATGGGATAGGTGGAGGCCAGAATCCAGTTGGTCAGCCTGAGGCGCTTGAACGAGGCGATCTGGGCTATGCCGCGTGAATTGACGGTTTCGCCGCTTCCTTCAAAGCCTGCGATTGCCTTGTCAAAAAGAGCATTCGCGTCGCGCGGGACATCCTGCTTCATGATGCGGCTTTTGTCCGGGTGGACGACCATGGTCCGGTCGGTGTTGAAAAGGTACAGGTAGCCCTTCTCGCCGATTTTGTTGCTCATGATCTCTTCAATGAAATAATCGTTGACCAGATTGAGGCTTCCGGCAAGGTATCCCAAAAGTTGATGGTTGCGGCCATAGATGGGAACCGCCATCAGGATGGCAGCTCCCCGTGAGCGGGGAGAGCGGTAGAGGCCAGAAATGTCCGGCCTACCCTTCTGCGCAATGCTTTTCAAAAAGGGGACCAGCTCCTCAACCCTGGGATTTTGCCGCTCTTTGAAATGCGGTGATTCGGCCACAATGTTCTGCCGGGCATCAAACAGGTAAATGCCATTGTTAAAGAGGCTCTTAGTGTCATGATTGTTGTCGAGAAACGCCCGGGCCCGGGTTGGGTTGCTGAAGAGCTCCGGCGTAACGTTGACCGAAAGCTCGTTGATTGCTCTGAGATAAAGACCGAGTTTGTCATCAATGCAGCTGGCGAGCATTGTAACCATTGAGGCCTGCTGGCGGGTTATGGTATCGCGGGTCAGGTTAGAAACAGCCGTCATGATGCCCCATACGCTTGCGATAGAGACAATCACCAGAAATACGCTGAAACTCAGTGTTATTCTGCGACGTATGCCGAAAAAAGAAAACATCTGTGGGGGTATCCTTGGGCAGTGCTCCCGCTGCCGGATCAGGCATGTGTTCCCAGTGTGCCCGGAGCTTACATTTCCGCTGAAACGATCCGGTTTCTTCCGCTGTTCTTGGCTTGGTAGAGGCATGTGTCGGCCACGTTCAGTACCTGTTCCATATAACGAACCTGTCCGTTGAAGCTGGGGATCACCGTTACGGAGCCGAAACTTGCGGTGATTTCTATTTCGCACCCGGCAAAATTCACCGGCGTGCTGGCTATCCGTACCCGCATTCGCTCCGCCACATGCAGTGCGCCGGTCAGGTCTGTTTCGGGCAGCACGACTACGAATTCCTCGCCGCCGTAGCGGGCCAGCCAGTCAACCCCTTGCCGAAACGAAGCAGATATGTGGTCAACGCATGCCCTGAGAACATCATCGCCGGCCAGATGGCCATAGGTATCATTGATGACCTTGAAATGATCCAGGTCGCACATGAGCACCGAAAGACTGTGGTGATAGCGCGAGGATCGGATGATCTCCTGTGACAAATGGTGATCCATGTAGACACGATTAAAGATCCCGGTCAGCCGGTCACGGATCGAAATTTCACGGATCTCGGCCATATTCTTCTTCAGTGATGTCTCCAGCTCAAGTATCCGGCAGGCGCCTTTGAGTCGCACCCGCAGCTCGGCTTGATGAATCGGTTTGACCATGTACTCGTCTGCGCCGGCTTCAAGTCCCTTGACCAGGTCCGTCTTGGAGTTCTGCCCGGTCAGTATGATAATGTAGATATAGCGGTCAATCTTCATGCTGCGGATCAGGCGGCACAACTCGAGCCCGTCCATTTCCGGCATCAACCAGTCGGTTATGATGATCGGGAAAAATTCCTGACTATAAAGATCGATCGCTTCCTGTCCGTTGCGGGCGACGGCGAACTCGTAGCCCTCCTTTTTTAAGGCCGACATCAACAGGGTGCGCGACATCATATCGTCCTCGACAATGAGGACGCGTGGTCGTTTGCTTGTGGTGGGTGCTGCTGTCATAACCATCCTTTATCGCTCACTGGATTCCACCGATGCAGAGATATTTGACCTCAATGAACTCTTCGATGCCGTATTTCGAACCTTCGCGGCCGATGCCGGATTGCTTCATGCCGCCGAATGGGGCTACCTCGGTTGAAACCAGCCCGGTGTTAATGCCGACCATGCCGTATTCGAGCGCTTCGGCCACCCGCCAGATCCGGTTGATGTCGCGGCTGTAGAAATAGGAGGCCAGGCCGAATTCGGTGTCGTTGGCCATACGGATGGCTTCGTCGTCGCTTTTGAACCTGAATAGTGGTGCCAACGGACCAAAGGTTTCCTCACGCGCAACCAGCATCCCAGGTGTCACATCGGCAAGGATGGTTGGCTGAAAAAAGCTGCCGCCCAGTTCATGACGCTTTCCGCCGAGGACGATGCGTGCCCCCTTGGCAACGGCATCGGCAATATGTTCCTCCACCTTTTCTACTGCAGTCATGTCGATCAGCGGCCCCTGCTGGAAATCCCCCAACAGGCCATTGCCCACCCGCATCCTGGCTACAGCCTCGGCCAGTTTCTCCGAAAAGACATCGTAGATGCCATCCTGAACGATCAGTCGATTGGTACAGACGCAGGTTTGGCCGGTGTTGCGATACTTGGACGCCATCGCTCCCTCCACCGCCGCGTCCAGGTCGGCGTCGTCGAAGACGATGAAGGGGGCATTGCCGCCCAGTTCCAGCGAAACCTTCTTGACCGTTGCGGCGCACTGCGCCATCAATTCCTTGCCGATTTCGGTCGAACCGGTAAAGGTCAGTTTTCGCACGATCGGATTAGCGGTCATCTCGCCCCCGATAGCGCGTGCTGATCCGGTCACTACACTGAAAACGCCGGCCGGAATGCCGGCTCGTTCGCCCAGTTCCGCCAGGGCCAGTGCCGAGAAAGGTGTGGCGGTAGCCGGTTTCACCACCATTGTGCAGCCGGCGGCCAGTGCCGGAGCGGCTTTGCGCGTAATCATGGCGGCCGGAAAATTCCAAGGTGTAATAGCCGCGCAGACTCCGATAGGTTCCTTCAAAACCACGATGCGTTTGTCCGGAGCATGGCCGGGGATTGTGTCGCCGTAGACCCGTTTCGCTTCCTCAGCAAACCACTCGATAAACGAGGCCGCGTAAGCGATTTCACCCCGGGCTTCAGCCAATGGCTTGCCCTGCTCGGCTGTCATGATGATCGCCAGATCCTCCTGATTGGCCAGTATCAAATCGAACCAGCGCCGCAGGATGATGGAGCGCTCTTTGGCCGTTTTTGCCCGCCAGCCGGGCAGGGCGGCTTCTGCACCCTGAATGGCACGCTGCGTTTCGTCGGCACCCATTCCGGGTATGGTACCCAGAATTTCACCGGTAGCCGGATTCGTAACGTCGATGTGAGTTCCACGATCCGCTGTCAGCCAGTTGCCATTGATGTAGCACTGCTGTCTGAAAAGCGCAGGGTCATTCAAGTTCAGCATGATAGGCCTCCTTTTGCCAATCGCATTATAATGATGCAGACAGCTATTCTTCGATTTTGCCGGTGTCGCTCATGGCGTTGTCGGCCATGTAGCGCCCTGCATATCGCTGACAGGGCGGAAAGTCTCTTTTCTGTTCATACCTGATGACTGCGACGTGTGTATAGCTTGATGGTGTGGTTTTACAACAATCCGTTTGGCTTCGCCGGTACGCGTGAGCCAATGCCCTTCAGTGCTTCTTACTGAAGTCTCTGAACGAACCGGTTGGGATAGGGATTTTTGGCGGCGGCGGTGTGGTATGCAACCAAATATAGTTTGAAAGTCCCCGCTCGATGGGAGCAAGGGTGAGAGCAAGAATAAACAACACCAGGAAGGCCAGGAAGAATAAGACAATCATTCCCATTGACATAAGCAATGCTTCAACAATCAGGGGCATGGGGAACTTCCTTTTACATCGTGTTGTAACAGTTCCAGAACTACCTATTTGAGCTGAAGTATACAGCAGTTCTTTTAAAAAATCACCCGTCAATGTGCTCACTTCATCTAATCACGCCAGCCATCCCGATCCGGGCTGGCCATGCATCTATCGCTGCGGTTTCTTTTTGTCCGGTCCGCAGACCAGGCTTCGCAGGGTGTCGATTGTTGTGCCTTGCCGGATTGATGAAAAGCCGTGATTAGTATTGGAACGTTCTGTCAGGAGCTCATTGTAATACCCATAGACACGAATCAGCGGTTGCCGGTACAGATGCTTTTTGCAGTTGATTTCCGTTTCGAAGACAATTTCTCTGATCTTGGTGTGGTCGCTGTAGACCGATTTATAGATATCTGTCTTTTGAGGGTTAGGGAATAGGGTAACCATGACGGTTACCATGGTGCTGTTCCGTTTAAGGCTCCGTGTGTCGTAAAACCAGGGTCCGCTTTCGATAGACCGGCTGAATGGCTTCCATCTCTTTGTATCCAGGTCAATGCTCCGTAGCATTGCATTGTAGTACATGTCAGATTGATTTGCACCCGGGCCGCCGGTTGCCGGAAGAGGTTCTTCTGCGCGGACGGAGGAGGCGGACAGCACCAATAGTACTATCACGATGAGACGGGATAACATGGGGGACCTTGCAGGCGTGCCAGAACTACTCAGGGTGACGTGTTAACACACCGATTCATTGATGGTAAAGATATAAAGAGGTACGCTTGTAAGCCGTAACGCACAGATTTATAGGCGCTATTTCCGGATTGCCGCTGTGTAACAACATTCTCACAGTATACGCGCATGATTTTTTTTAAAATAGACTGTTTTTTTATCTTCCTGCTGATATATTTAAATCAGCTGGAAGGAAGTAAAAATCATGAGAAGGAGGCTTTGAGATTTTTATGGAAGACACTCCACCAGGCTGTTTTAATACATAGGATCCAAAGCCGGTCTGATTGTAACGATGAATCGGACATATACCTGAAAAGGAATCAAAGATAGAATGGAAACAGAAAGCCCACTGCACGATTTGGTGGGCTTTTTTATGGTTTGCAGGTCGGTCATTAAGGCATCAGCATCAAGAAAACCGCTTTGCAGGGCAAAGCGCCATAGGGGTATGGCTATTTTGAAAGATTAAAGCTACGCTTTAGCATTGACGGCAGCTTCAATTTGATATAAAAAATACCGCTCAGTCCATGTCGTGCCGTTTTAGCTCAGTTGGTAGAGCACATCACTCGTAATGATGAGGTCGTCGGTTCGATTCCGACAAACGGCTCCAAAAGCTCATGTAACCCGCTAATTTATAGCGGGTTTTTTTTGTTGGTTTTTTGGGTTTTTGCCCTTGGTACAATTTTGGCACAGTCGCGGGGGCAATACATGCTATTACGACGGGGCAAAACGAACTACTGCAGGCTGTGGGTACCGCTTGATTTACGTGAGCGGCTGGGGCGAAAAGAACTGAAAAAGAGTTTGCAGACGGACAAGAGGCTGGAAGCAAAGGTGGCAGTGGTCAGGCTAGAGAGCATGGCCGAAACAGCTTTTTTCCGAATGAGGACAGGTGTCCTTTTTTATGTGCGGGTTGCGCCAATAAAGCGACAAGTGCCTTTTTGAAAGTTAGTGTGCAGGATATCCTTGACCAGCGACGAATACTGGAATAATATGTGAATACATATTCACATGGAGTGCCAATGATAGAAAAGAAAAGTACGCGCGTGCGCAAGGAAGAAATCGTCCAGGCCGCCCTTGGAGTTGTTGGTCGTAAAGGGGTGCGCGCTCTGACCATATCCGCGATAGCCCATTCGGCAGGGATGTGCGAAGCTAATATTTATCGACATTTTAGCGGTAAGGACGAAATCTTTGCCGCCCTGGCGGAATTCATCGGGAGTGAGGTCATGGGTAATGCCGCTGCCATAGCAGGAGGCAGCCGAAAACCACTGGAAAAGCTGGAGACTATCTATTTATCCCATATTGCACGTATTGCAGAACATCCGGGGATTCCGCGGTTCGTTTTCTCAGATGATATTCATCTTGAGCATAGGAATATAGCGGATTCCTTGGCACTACGTATCGGTAATTATATTGAAACGATAACAGGCGTCATTGCAGCGGGAGTTGCCGAAGGTGAATTGAAAGCGGGCTTGTTGCCCCGAGAAACGGCGCTTACCCTCCTGGGCATGATCCAGTTTACCGCTTTACGCTGGACGATTAGTAACGCCTCCTTTGAAATACAGCCGGAGGCGGAGAAACTCTGGCAAAATTTCATAAATCTGATCCGTTGATTTTTTTACAACAAATGTGAATATTTGATCACGTTATATTCAATTTAAAATATGTCATCGGAAGCTCTATGAAACGATCTGTGTTAGTTCTACTTGCCCTACTCATCCCGGCCCAGTCTCTTTATGCCGCTTCCTCCCTGACACTGGATGAGGCGCTGACAACAGCACTGAAAAACCACCCGCAGATAGTAGAGGCCAAGGAGAATCTGAAGGGCGCTGAAGCCAGAACCGGTCTGGCATTGTCTAATTATTACCCACAGATCACCGTTGCAGCAGACTGGAACAGGAGCCGTTCGTACCTTACGGCTTTGCAAAATATCAAAACGACTGAAGTTACCAGCGAGGCTGTGTATCTGAAGCAGACCGTCTACGATTTTGGCCGCACCGCCGGGGCGGTAGATGCGGCTCGCAGCAATCGTGAAGCTGCTGATAAGGCACTCACAACGGCCCGGCAGGACCTGACGTTGCGCGTCAAGAGCGCTTTCTATCTGCTCCTGGCAACCGAAAAACAGGCGGTTGCCGTCAGGGAAGCCGTCACGGCCCGGGCGCAGGTCTACCAGCAAGCGCTGGAGTTCTACCATCAGGGAATCCGTGCCAAAGTAGACGTAGCCAAGGCCGAGTCAAACCTGTTTGCTGGTAAAACCGCCCTGATTCGCGCGGATAACAATGTCGAGATTGCCCGCATGGAGCTGGCCAACGCGATGGGAACCGCCTCCCTGGGAGGACGTACCCTGGCGGAACCGCTCCCGGCTGTATTCATCCCCGTGCCTGAACGGAACCGGATTCAAGAGGGTGCCCTCCGCAACCGTGCAGATCTTCAGCAGCTTTCTGAGTTGCAATCGGCAGCATCGGCCAATCTTAGAACGGCCAAGGGCAGTTATATGCCCATTCTCTCAGGGGCGGCCAGCGTTGGCTATGCCGACCGGGAGTTTCCACCCACCGGCAACGTCTGGTCAGTCGGCTTGACCCTGGCTGTGCCGCTCTTTTCGGGTTTTTCCTCGGTCGAGCAGGTACGTGAAGCCAGGGCAAATATCAGCGCCTTGGAAGCCCGGCAGAACAATCTCAAGCTTCAAATCATCAAGGAGGCCGAGACGGCCCGCCTGGGTGTAAACGAGGCCTCCGCCCGCCTGGTCTCGACCGAGAAGGAGGTTGCGGCAGCCGGAGAAAATCAGTCTCTGGCGGAGGGGCGTTATCGCGAAGGGGTCGGCAGCATCATCGAGGTGACCGATGCGCAATCCCAAACCCTTGATGCGAAGACGGCGCATATTCAGGCCCTGTACGATTATTATACTGCGCTGGCCCGGCTTGACCGGGCCGTTGGAAAAGAGTGAGACGTACCAGTCGAGGAGTTACGCATGGAACTGCTGAAAACCCTGGCAAGAAAGAAAAAACAGCTGATCTGGGTTGCTGTTGCGCTGGCTGTTGGTCTGCTTCTCAAGCTGACGCTGTTTGCCCCGCCGCGGGTGAAGACCACATCTGTTGAAAAGCGTGAACTGATCTCTCAGGTGTACGGCAATGGCACGGTCGAGGCCAAGGTCGTGGTTGGCATATCCAGCAAGATCACCGGCAGGATCGTGGAACTGTATGCCGACCAGGGGGAACGCGTGAAACGCGGCCAACTGCTTGCCAGGTTGGAGAATGAAGATCTTGTCCATCAGCAGCAGCAATCCGAGGCGGGACTCAAACGATCTGTCGCCGGCTTGGACGTGGAACGGGCCAATCTGCAGAAGGCCAAGGCGACCCTGGCGTTGGCCGAAAAAAACGCTCAACGCTTCAGGTTGCTGTCCGACAAGAACCTGGTATCCAAGCTGGAGGCTGAACAGTACGAGACCGCTTGCCAGGTCGCCAGGGACGAGGTCGCCCGGGGCACGGCAGCCATTGATGCGGCGCGGATGGAACAGCTGGCCGGACGCGCCGGCCTCGGCTTTGCCCGGAGCAAGGTCGCTGATTCGCTCATTTATGCACCCCAGGATGGTGTCATCATAACGCGGGACCTGGAAAAGGGGGCCACGGTTACGCCGGGAATGCCGATTTTTACACTGGCTGATCCCCGCACCATCTGGGTCAAGGCCAATGTGGACGAATCCCAGCTGCGGGGCGTGTCGATCGGCAAGAAGGCCATGATTGCCTTGCGCTCCTCACCCGGCGAACAGCTGCCCGGTCAGGTCGCCCGCCTGGGGCGCCAGAGTGATCGGGTAACCGAAGAGCTGGAGGTGGACGTGGCCTTCGTTGAACCGCTGAAACATTTCCGTCTGGGGGAACAGTCGGATGTGTATATCGTCACGGAAACAAAAACAGATGCCCCGTCCCTGCCTGCTGTTGCCGTTGTCAGCAAGGATAATAAGCGCGGTGTGTGGGTGGTCAAAAACGGCCGGCTCTTGTTCAGGGTCGTAACCATCGGGATCGAGGACCGGCGCAACCTGACCGAAATCGTCGCAGGGCTTGATGCTGGTGATCGTGTCGCATGGGCGCCTTCCGCGGAGATGGCAAAATTCAGGGAAGGTATGCAGGTACGGGCCGCCCAATGAATCTTGCCATTCGGGATATACGCTATCACCGGGGCAGGTTTATTCTGACCTCCATCGGTCTGGGGCTGCTGCTCGGGGTGGTGATGAGCATGGGAGGGATCTACCGGGGACTTATCGCCGACGCCTTGGCGATACTGCATGCCAACAAGGCCGACCTCTGGGTGGTGCAGCAGGGCACCAACGGGCCGTTTGCCGAAAGTTCGCGCATCCCGGAAGATATCAAGTACCGCATTCGAGCGGTGCCGGGCGTGGCGGAGGCCTCACCGCTTTCCTTCCAGACCGTCCAGATCGAACGCTCCGGCAAGCCATTCCGCTTTTTCCTGATCGGTTACGAACTGGGCGGTTTCGGTGGTCCACCGGAGATTGTTGCCGGGCGCGCGATCCGCCAGAAGCACTACGAGATGGTGGTTGCCAAGGCGATGCGCATGCAGATCGGTGAAACGATCCATCTGGGGCTCCATGATTACACCGTTGTGGGAATAACCGGCAAGATTGTCTCTTCCAGCGGTGATCCGGCGGCATACGTAAGCCTGGCCGATGCCCAGGATATCCAGTTCAAGAAGGACAACGACGCCATCAGGAATGACCGGGAGCGGATCACGGTCAATCTGGCCGCCATGCCATCCCTTTCCCCGTCCCAGGGAAGATATCTGCAACAGAATATCGCTGCTATCACGGAATCAACTCACACGGTTAACACCATCGTGGCGCGTCTGGCGCCGGGTGCGAACCTCCAGGAGGTCCAGGCGCGGATCAGCCGCTGGAATCATTTCAAGCCGATCTCCGATGCCGAGCAGAGCGCCATCCTGGCCAAGGGCATGATCGAAAAAGCCAGGATGCAGTTGGGGCTCTTCCGGGTCATCCTGCTCGTCATCTCGGCAGTCATCATCTCCCTGATCATCTACACCTCGACCCTCGACAAGATCCGGGTGATCGCCACCCTGAAGCTGATCGGCGCGCAGAACCGGGTGATTGTCGGCATGATTCTGCAGCAGTCGCTGCTGATGGGGGTCATCGCCTATGCAATCGGCTACGGTCTGATCGTGCTGACCTATGATAAATTTCCCCGCCGGATCGTTCTGGAGGCAGGTGACCTGCAGATGCTGTTTGTCATAGTCATGGCAATCTGCATGATTTCCAGCTTTGTGGGTATACGCAAGGCGCTCAAGGTCGAGCCGGCGGAGGCCCTGGGTGGATAAGAGCATGTATGCCATTGTTGTTGAAAATCTGACGAAGGTCTACGGCAAGGGTGAGACCGCGGTGACCGCCATTGCGGATGCGACATTTCAGGTCAGGCCGGGCGAGCTGGTCGCCATCCTCGGGCCTTCGGGTTCGGGTAAAACCACCCTGCTGACCTGCATCGGGCTGATCAACGAGCCGACGCACGGCACGGTTGTAATCGATGGAGCTGTTGTCGCCGATGGCGGCTGGCACGGCGGCATTGATCTGAAGCGGATGCGCCGGGAAAAGCTTGGCTTCATCTTCCAGGCCCATAACCTGATTCCCTTTTTGACTGCGCTGGAAAACGTGATGATTGCGCTGGAGATCAACCACCTGACACGCAATGAAGCCAAAGGGCGCGCGACCGAATTGCTCGCCTCCCTCAATCTCGGCCATCGACTGAACAATTACCCTTCGGCCCTTTCCGGAGGCGAAGCCCAGCGGGTGGCCATTGCACGTGCCCTGGCCAACAAGCCCAAGGTGATATTGGCTGATGAACCAACCGCGGCCCTCGACACCGAGAATGGCAAAAACGTCATGGCGCTCCTGAAGAAACTGGCCGTGGAAAATCATTCGGCCATTTTGGTTGTCACCCACGACCATCGCATGGTGGAAGGTTTTGACCGAATATTTCAAGTCAGTGACGGTCGTATCATTGACGAGCACAATAAGGTGGCGGCCGGAAGAGACCATGTCGGGTGATGAATGCAACCGTGGGGCCTGAGCAAAGGTTCTTTCGCAAATTAGTTTTTGAAGTACTGGTCTTTCGTTTGTGTGAGTAGCGCAAGAAATGCCTTCAAGAGCATCGTTTGCTGTCCGCTGCTTCTTGTCAGGATTATGAGGGTCCTTTCCAGATTGAGCGGGGTTGCAATTTCAATGAGCCAGCCATTATCCACTTCTCTCTGAACTGCCATTCTGGACAGGCAGCCAACACCGAGCCCTGCTTCCGCCGCCTTTTTTATCGCCTCGGTATGCCCCAATTCCAGGGCAACAGTGACATCGACACCCTTCCTGTCCATTGCGGCCTCAAAAACTTCCCTTGTTCCGGAACCCTTTTCGCGCATTATCCAGGCGGCGTGTCGCAACATGGCGAGGCTCGCTTTTTTCTTCGAGGCCCATTCATGCCCCCTCCCGACGACGACAACAAGTTCATCGTGTTTCCAGGGTGCCGTGTTGAGCGAAGCGATGTGCGGAAGCCCTTCGATAAGCCCAAGATCCAGCTTCCCACCTTCCACAGCTCTTTCGATCTGTTGAGCATTCCCGACCTGCAGTAATGCCGTGGCACGCGGGTAGAGCTGCGCGAATTCTCCCACGATAGCAGGAAGAATATAGTTCCCTATGGTGGTACTCGCCCCTACGTTCAGGATCCCTGTCGGTTCACCGACAGATTCATTCAGAAACTGTTCGATCATCCGGACTTTCATGAGCACGTCGCGAACTTCCGGAAGTATCTGGCGACCCCGGTCGTTCAACAACAGCCGCCTGCCTTGACGCTCGAAAAGTGGAGCACCCGCCAGTCGTTCCAGTTCGGCAATCGCCATGCTGACCGCGGATTGCGTGAGTAACAACTCGGTACTGGCCTGCGTAACATGCTCGCAGGTAGCTACTTTCTCGAAGATAGCCAGCTGTCTCAGGGTGATCGCCATGGCGTTAACCTCATAAAAAATAATGATGATATTGATATATATTACTCATTTTTATTTATATTCCAAAAATCATATAGTGCAACTAAATATCAGTACGGGGAAATCACATGGACAAGAATCGTTTACACAAAATGTTATTCGTAGCAGGCTTGCTCGTCTGCTGCACTCCGTTGGTTGGCACCGCGATGGCGCTGATTGCGGGAGTGCTCTTCAGTCTTCTGCTCGGTAACCCCTGGCCTCAAAAATCTGCACACGTCAGTAAGGTTATTCTTCAGCTGTCTGTCGTTGGGCTCGGTTTCGGTCTTGGCCTTGGCGAGGTTGTTCGTACCGGGCGGGAGTCGCTCGTGTACAGCTTTGTCGGCATCAGTTGTACGCTGGCCTTGGGGTATGTGCTCGGCATGTTGTTCAAGACGGATACGAATACGTCCGCTCTCATTTCTTTTGGAACCGCCATTTGTGGCGGGAGCGCCATTGCTGCCATGGCCCCGGTGTTGAAGGCGAATAATGACGAGACCGCCGTTGCCTTGACAACGGTGTTTACCCTGAATTCCGTGGCGCTGCTGTTGTTCCCGTTGATAGGGCACCTGTTGCATCTCAACCAGGATATTTTTGGTACCTGGGCCGGTCTCGCTATCCACGATACGAGCAGTGTCGTTGGCGCCGCATCCGCATATGGTGCCCGGGCCCTGGCCGTTGGAACCACGGTAAAGCTTACGAGAGCCATGTGGATAACGCCGGTTGTCATTGGGATGGCCTTGCTCAAAAAATCGGAACAGAGAGTCAAAATACCTCTGTTTATCATTGGATTTGTTGTGGCTGCTGCCATCAGAACATGTTTGCCGCAGTATGGGCAGTACTGGAATGGATTAGCGGCTATCGCAAAGCAGTGTCTGGTGGTGACGCTGTTTTTGATTGGCGCAGGATTAAGCAGAGAGGTGTTGAGGCAGGTTGGCGTGCGTCCTCTGTTGCAGGGTGTTACCTTGTGGTTGCTGGTCAGCAGTCTGACGCTTGTTGCCCTGCTCTGTATCGGCATAGCATGACCGGACCTGAATTGTATGCAGATGGAGAGTGCCGGTGATCCCTCAATAGGTTCCGCTGTTCGCGGAGAATAATTCTTGACAGTACAGGTCCAATTCTATATCTATAGTCTTAATAGATATGATATCCAAGAAAACATTATACGCCTTCAAGGCGCTGATACATCTGGCGGGGACTCCCAGCGGCCAGCCCGTGTTGATTGCCGATCTGGCCAGGGTTGAGAATATACCCAAGAAGTTCCTCGAGTTTATCCTGTTGTCGTTGCGAAAAGGCGGTTTACTGCAGAGCAGGGTGGGAAAAGGTGGTGGCTACACCTTGGCTGTGCCGGCACAAAGGATAACGATCGGTTCGATTGTGCGGATTCTGGAAGGTGACATTGCCCCGGTCCAATGCCTCAGCACCACCAATTATGCGCGCTGTGAAGAATGCCGGGATGAAGCAACCTGCGGAATCCGTCTGACCATGGCGGATGTAAACGATGCTCTTGCCACTGTGTTGGATGGCCTGACCCTGGCGGACATGATCGAGCGTAGTGAGAATGAACGGAGCAAGCGCGAAAAGGTAGTCGATTACAGCATATAATTTTTTTGGCATTAATGACTATAACTTCTATAGACATTCAATCGTTACACATGAAGGAGACACAGCATGAGCAAGATCTACGTCGATAATTCACAGTCCATCGGCAATACACCGCTTATCAAACTCAACCATGTCGCGCAGGGCGCCAAGGCGACCATCCTGGCCAAGGTAGAGGCCCGCAATCCGGCCTACTCCGTCAAGTGCCGTATCGGCGCCAACATGATCTGGGATGCTGAGAAGCGGGGCGTCCTCAAGCCGGGAGTCGAGATCATCGAACCGACCTCCGGCAATACCGGCATCGCACTGGCATATGTCGCCGCGGCTCGTGGCTACAAGCTGACGCTGACCATGCCCGAGACCATGAGCATCGAGCGTCGTCGTGTCCTGGCCGCCCTGGGGGCCAACCTGATCCTGACACCGGGTGCAGAAGGGATGAAGGGGGCCATCAACCGGGCCGAGGAGATCGCCGCCGCCGAACCGCACAAGTACTTCCTGCCCCAGCAGTTCAAGAACCCGGCCAACCCCGAGATCCATGAAACGACGACCGGCCCGGAAATCTGGAATGACACCGATGGCGGCATCGATGTGCTTGTGGCGGGCGTCGGCACCGGTGGCACCATCACCGGCATATCGCGTTACATCAAGAACACCAAAGGCAAGAAGATCATCTCTGTGGCGGTCGAGCCATCGGAAAGCCCGGTCATCAGCCAGAAACTGGCCGGACAGGAGATCAAGCCCGCCCCGCACAAAATCCAGGGCATCGGCGCCGGTTTCATCCCCGATACCCTCGACCTGTCGGTCGTGGACCGGGTGGAACAGGTTTCCAGCGATGAAGCTATCGACTTCGCCAAGCGCCTGGCCAAAGAAGAGGGCCTGCTGGTAGGTATCTCCTGCGGCGCGGCGGTGGCAGCCGCGGTCCGGCTTGCCAAGCTGGATGAATTTGCCGGCAAGACGATTGTAGTGATCCTGCCGGATGGCGCCGAGCGTTATCTCTCGACGGCCCTGTTCGAGGGGATCTGATTCTCTCTGACCGCGCTGAGCAGCGCTCTCAAACCAGCCTTGGAACCGGAAAGAGAAAACCCCGCCTGAAAAGACGGGGTTTTCTCTATGCTGCCGGTTACCTCGCGATCAAGCCGGTCCGGGGGTCTCATTCATCGACCCGGTCCGGTAGCCCTGCAGATCTATGGCCACGTACACAAAGCCCGCCTCCTTGACCAGCCGGTTTACCTCGTCGCGCAACGGCCCGGTGGCCAGCGCAAACTCTTCCGCTCCCAGTTCCAGACGCGCCACGCTGTCGTGATAACGGACCCGCAGCACCCGGAAGCCCAATCCGCGTAACCCGTCCTCGGCCCGTCCTACCTGACTGACCCGCTCGCCGGTAATGGCGGTGCCGTACGGAAAACGGCTGGAGAGACAGGCGAAGGCCGGTTTGTCCCACGACGTCAGCCCCAGGTGGCGTGACAACTCCCTGATGTCGTCCTTGGTTAATCCGGCTTCCTCCAGGGGGCTGCGTACGCCCAGTTCTTGCGCCGCCTGACGTCCGGGCCGATGATCGCTGCGATCATCCAGGTTGGTCCCGTCCAGCACATGGTCCAACCCTTCCCGGTCGGCGATCTCCCGCAGTTTTGCAAACAGCTCTTTCTTGCAGTAATAGCAGCGGTTGCGGGGGTTATCCTTGAATTCGGGGATAGCCAGCTCTTCCGAGACAACCTCGCGGTGCCGCGCTCCCAACTGACCGGCCAGCGCACGCGCTTCCAGCCGCTCATGCTCGGGATAGGTCTCGGATGTTGCTGTTACCGCCAGCACCCGTGAACCCAGCACCTTGACCGCAACGGCCAGCAGCAGAGAGGAATCCACGCCGCCGGAGAAGGCGACCACCGCACTATCGAGGCCGGCCAGAATCTGCTCCAGGCGCTCACACTTGCCGGCCAGCCGTGGATTGATCCTGTCGTTCATATCCCGGTCCCCTTGTCTTCCGGTGTCCTGCTCCCGGACCGTGTGTTCCGTTTGAAGATCAGGACACTGACCCCTTCCGCAGTACGATCGAATTCAAATGACAGGGTGTGTTCGAACGCCAGCTGAGCCAGCGTTTCCAGTTGCTCCATGGCCCGCAGCCGGAAAAGCACCCGGTTCCCTTTTTCGAGGTAGTCGATGAAGCTGGTTGCTACATCGAATTCAATGGGATCCCATACTCCGGTCAGATTAATCACGCTCACCCCGATGCCGCTGATGGAGGCTTCGCTCAGGCTGATACGCCGGGAGTAGCCGCTGCCCGCCACCGACCGCTCCGGACAGGATTCCGTTAACGCTGTTTTCTGCGGCTCAAGAGGAGCGGCCGAGATCACCATGCCGGCAGCCACGGTGGCATTGGTGAAACGATCGATCAGGATAAAGCTGCCGGTATCCCGGTTTTGCAGGTAGGTGTCGAATGATATCGGGCGATCGAGCTCCAGTCGGACGACACCGATTTCGTTCAGGCCGAGAGTAGGCACCTGTTTCTGTTCCAGGGTATTGACGTCCACCGCATACTGCACGGTCGTCACCCGGCCGGGGGTCACGGCGGTAGCGGTCTTGACCAGGTAGATCTGTCCCGGACGCAACGGCTCGTCATGCATCCAGACCAGATGCGCCTCCGGATGGCGGGCATGGATTGGAGGGGCATCGATCGCGGTCAGCATGTCCCCCCGGCTGACATCGATCTCATCCGCCAGGGTCAGGGTCACCGCCTGTCCGGCGGTCGCCTCCTCCAGATCGCCATCCATGGTGACAACGCGTGCCACCCGGCTGGTGCGGCCGGAGGCTGCAACCCGCAGCTCATCACCCGGATGGATCGTGCCGGCAGCGATGACACCGCAGAAGCCGCGGAAATCGAGATTGGGGCGGTTTACCCACTGGACCGGCATCCGGAACGGCTTTTCCCGGTCCTCGCCCTCAATCTTGACGCTCTCCAGATAGTTCATCAGGGTGGGCCCCGTGTACCAGGGGGTGTTGGCGCTCGGCTCGATCATGTTGTCGCCACCCAGGGCGGAGAGCGGGATGGCCGTGATATCGCCAAAGCCGAGTGATGCGGCGAACTGCTCGTAGTCGCGCCGGATCGCCTCGAACTGTTGCCGGTCGAATGCGACCAGATCCATCTTATTGACCGCCAGCACGATGTGCCGGATGCCAACCAGGGAGACCAGATAGCTATGGCGTCTGGTCTGGGTCAGAAGGCCCTTGCGGGCATCCACCAGGATCACCGCCACCTGGGCGGTGGAGGCACCGGTGACCATGTTGCGGGTGTACTGTTCGTGGCCCGGGGTGTCGGCGACGATAAACTTGCGCCGCTCGGTGGAGAAGTAGCGGTAGGCCACGTCGATGGTGATGCCCTGTTCCCGCTCCGCCTGTAAGCCATCCAGCAGCAGGGCGTAGTCGATGGCGCCTCCCTGGGTGCCGACCTTTTTGCTGTCCGCTTCCAGCGACGCCAGCTGGTCCTCGAACACCATCTTGGAGTCCCACAGCAGGCGTCCGATCAGGGTGCTCTTGCCGTCATCGACGCTGCCGCAGGTGATGAAGCGCAGCAACGACTTTTCTTCATGGCTCTTGAGATAGGCGAGGATATCCTGTTCGATCAGTTCCGATTGATGAGCCATCAGAAATAGCCCTCCTGTTTCTTCTTCTCCATCGAGCCGGCCGAGTCATGGTCGATCATGCGCCCCTGACGCTCCGAGGTGCGGGTCAACAGCATTTCCTGAATGATCTGGGGCAGGGTGGTCGCTTCCGATTCAACGGCCGCGGTCAAGGGGTAGCACCCCAGGGTGCGGAAACGGACCGATTTATACTGGACCGTTTCCCCCGGCTTGAGCTCCATGCGATCGTCATCGACCATGATCAGCATGCCGTCCCGCTCCACCACCGGCCGGACGGCGGCATAATAGAGCGGCACGATCGGGATGTTTTCCAGGTGGATATACTGCCAGACATCCAGTTCGGTCCAGTTGGAGATGGGGAACACGCGGATGCTTTCGCCCGGTTTGATGCGGGTGTTGTACAGCTTCCAGAGTTCCGGGCGCTGGTCCTTGGGGTCCCAGCGGTGATTGGCGCTGCGGAAGGAGAAGATGCGCTCCTTGGCCCGCGACTTTTCCTCATCCCTCCGGGCACCGCCGAAAGCGGCATCGAACTTGTAGCGATCCAGCGCCTGCTTCAGCCCTTCGGTTTTCATGATGTCGGTATAGAGCGATGAGCCATGGGTAAAGGGTGAAATCCCCTGGCGAACCCCCTCCTCGTTGACGTGCACGATCAGGTCGAGGCCGCATTCTGCGGCCATCCGGTCCCGGAACTGGATCATCTCGCGGAACTTCCAGGTGGTATCCACATGCAGCAGCGGAAAGGGCGGCGGAGCCGGGTAAAAGGCCTTGCGGGCCAGGTGCAGCATGACGGCCGAATCCTTGCCGATGGAGTAGAGCATGACCGGGTTGCTGAATTCGGACACTACTTCCCGCAGGATGTGGATGCTTTCTGCTTCCAGTTGCTGCAGATGGGTCAGGTTCTTGTTCATATTGGATTAATCTCCTTTTCCCTCCTTTTTCAGAGGAGGACATCACTCTGCGGATTTCACCTGCGATGCAGCCCGCATTCCTTGTTCTCAGGATTCTCCCACCACCAGCGTCCTGCCCGGGCATCCTCGTCCGCCTGCACCGGCCGGGTACAGGGCGCACAACCGATGGAACGGTAGCCCTGGCCGTAGAGGCGATTGACGGGCAGTCTTTTTTCTTCAGTATACGCGTTCAGTTGCTGTTCCGTCCATTCCAGCAAGGGATTGATCTTGAGAATGCCGCCGTTCAACCGGTCCCGTTCGACGGCCTGCAGGTCGCTGCGGGTGATGCTCTGCTCGCGGCGCATGCCGGTCACCCAGCCGGCCAGGCCTGTGAGGGCCCGGGAAAGCGGCTCCACCTTGCGGATGGCGCAGCAGGCATGGCGCTTGTCCAGCGATTCGCGGAAGGAGAACAGGCCTTCGGCGCTCTCCAGGTTCTGCACATCTTCATGGCGGGGGAAATACCAGTTGATCTTCAAGCGGTAGCGCTCCACCAGGGCCTCAGCCACTTCGTAGGTTTCTTCGTTCAACCGTCCGGTATCGATGGCGAAGACCCCCAGCGTGAGACCGGCTTGGTGGGCGATGTCGATGATGGCCACGTCCTCCCGTGAGAAGGAGCAGGCCAGGGAGACCGGCCCGTTGGCCGCTTGTATGCCGGCAGAGAGGATATCCCGTGCCGGCGCGTTTTCAGCAAGTTGTGGCAAGTTGTCGTTCATCGCAGTTCCTTTAGATTTTGAATCCCAGCAGCGGCCAGATGAACCAGGCCGATCCCAGGAAGAGTAACCAGGAGGTTCCCATGACCACTACCCCGGGCACGATCATATCCCGGCTTGTCAGAAAGCCGGAGCCGAAGACTATGGCGGTGGCAGGGGTTCCCATGGGCAGGCAATAGGCCAGGCCGGCCGGCAGGGCAATGGCCAGAGTCATGACCCGCGGGTCGATCCCCAAACCATGGGCCAGGCTCAGTCCGATCGGCATCAGGATGGCAATCACCGCGGCGTTACTGATGCACTCGGTCAAAAGAATCGCACCCAGTGATATCACGGCGAGGATCATGAACGGTGACAGTGAAAAGGTCGTCAAGCCCTTGTTGGCCAGCCAGAGGGCGGCCCCGGTCTTTTCCATGGCACTGGCCAGAGCAATGGAGCAACCGTACATCAGGATGATCCCCCAGTTGACATATTCCTCAATCTTCTGCCAGGAGACCACCCGGAAGGTAAACAGGACCGCCGTTCCTAAAATAGCTATGGCGGCCAGACCCAGTTGTCGGCCGTAGAACATCCATCCACAGATGGTGGCTATCATGACCAGGGCGGTGATCATTTCGTCATAGCTGATCTTGCCGGCCTCCAGCCGCTTGCGGCTGAGTTTGCGTACGCCGTCCTCCACGCTGGTCAGATCGGGTGGGAAGAAATAGAGCAACAGGCTGAAGCCGATCAAGAGCAGCGGCAGGACGATCATGATCGCGGCCATGGTCCAGTCAAAAAAATCGACATCGATGCCGGTCGTCTCCCGCAGTATCCCTACCGCCAGAGGTGCTCTGGCCCCGCCCAGAAAGGTGGCGATACCGCCGATGATGCAGCCCCAGGCGATGGACATCAGCAGCAGCTTGGCGTAGACGCTCTTGCCGGGTTTCAGCCCCAGGCTGGAAGTAATCTCCAGTACGACCGGAAAGAGCATGGCGGCCACGGCGTGTTCGCTCATGCAGAAGGATAATCCCGCCGCCAGCAGGAAGACGGTCAGCGCCAGACGCCTCGGAGAGCCTCCGAAGCGGACCAGCATGGCGCCAGCCAGACGGGTTGACAGCCCGGTGCTGGTCATGGCGGCACCCAGGATGAACGCGCCCAGAATGAAGAACACCGATTCGTTACCAAACAGGGCGTAGGTCTGATTGGCCGGCAGAATACCTGCCAGCGGGAGCATGACCATCGCCAGCAGTGCCGTCACCGCAATCGGCAGCAGCCCGGACACCCATAAAACGATGGTGAATCCAAACAGTACCAGGGCGTGATAACCGGCTGCGGAAAGTCCGGATGGCGGCGTCAGGTTGTAGGCAATCGCCGTCAGCAGCAGGATTCCGGCCAGTACCTGGTAGCGCACGGTACGGTCCATGACGATCAGCCAGATGGGGCGTGTATCGATCTTGAGCGGTTTATCCAGCAGGTAGCGCTCTGTCATAATCCGGCCGAATCCAGCGAATCTGCGGGCGCGCTGACCCTGAGGTGTCTGAGCAGGTCTGAAGCAGCCAGTTTCCTGCGGTCATGCAGCCGGTCGATGATACCACGCAGCGCTCCCGGCTTGACCGCCGGCACCAGCGGGCTGCCGAGGCCGATCAGCGCCTGAAATGGTTTGATCGGCACGCCGTATGTATGCCAGGCGGCTGCCATGTGGTGCAATACCTCGCAGAGCTCCGGTTCCGATTGATGGGCGCCGTTCCCGTCCAGCCTGGGTAGCGGCACGATGCCGATCTGCAGCAACCCATCGATTGTTCGGATCAGTGCGGGGCCGGGGGTGCCGGCGAGCGATAAGGTCGAGGCCACCGACCAGGCGGGGAAGGCCTTTTGTGCGGCCAGATAGCGGGCCCTGTGCCTGTCATCCAGCGGCAAATCACACGAGCCCCCCGGCAAGGTAGCGGTGATATCGATCAGGTCCACACCGGCTGCGTATATCTGCTGATACAGCCAGTCGGGAACAGCATGGTTGAGGCGAGCCAGTAACCTGATAGTGAAATTCTTCTTGATCAGTTTCGCCATCTCCAACCCATGAGCGGTGGTATCAGCCGTTCCGAATGTAAGTACGAATATATCGGTAGCTTCCGCGCAATAACTCTCGAACATCGTTTCAAGCGTCGTATAAATCGGAAGCGTTCCGCCCACAAAGAACACACGGCCGCCCCGGCACAGATCAAATTCTGTGGTGCTCTTGAGCGGGACGATTGCTATTTCGCGCAATCTGTGATGATCGATTATGAACGTCATAGCTGCTTTCCGGGCCTTGTTAGATAAAAAAGTATACTAGCTTTAATTTGTTTGTAAGTCTATCCGGTTAGCGGATATTATCCATTTTGATATTCCGGTCCACGTTAGCTGCATCATAATCTATAGATATACTAGGCATTATATCCGAAAAAATAGTCCCTGCTGTTCACTCCTCAACCTTTTCCAATTCCAGGATGTAATGTCCTTCAGCGGTCTGTTTCAGGCCAATCAACCTGTGGCCATCCGCCTTGAGGCTGCGAGGGACATTCTTGACCGTCTCGCCGTCGTCAAGCAGGATCTGCACGGTCGTACCGTTGTCGAGCTCCTCCAGAGCCAGCTTGGCCTTCACAAAATTCGTGGGACAACTGACGCCTCGTAGATCAATTAACGGCATGAGCAATCTCCCTTTTTGAAGACATTCCGACCTGGGTGGCGATAATCTGGGGCGCCATGGTCTCTGAAACCGTGTTCTCCGGGAACCGGGCGCGCAAGTGATCCAGAAGCGCCTGCGGACCTTCCTTGATGATCGTATCTCCCAGCCGGATGCGGCCGAGACCTTCGGCCTTCTGTTGGTACCACGCCAGGACGCTGGCAATGAAAGCCACAACCTGCCCTTCCGGCAGGAAGGTGGCGAACAGCGTACCGACCAATGGGTTGCGCCCCCATTTGCCGCCGATGCGCACGGTATACCCCTGTTTTTTTACACGCCAGGCTTCGGTCGGGCAGACCTTGACGCAATCGCCGCACCAGATGCACGCCGCCGCTGTCAGCAGCGGCAGATTGTCCTGACCCATCACGATCGCCTTGGGCACACAGCTTTTGGCACAGAGACCGCAGTTGATACAGGCGGTTTTGTCAAGCTCAGGTTCTATAGCCCCTGAGAAACCCACATCGTTGGTGGATGACTTGGGGCAATCAAACGGACAACCGGCAAAGGCAACCTTGAATTTGTGGTGGCCGGTCGGGGTTCCGAACAGTTGTGCATCCACCTCCAGTGCGGACTTCTGGGTATCCACCAGTCCGTTGGGATTGTATTCACAGCCGCCGCAAGCCACCGGTACGCGTACCCTGGCGCCGCACGAGGCAACTTTCTGCTGTTTCTCACCTAAGGCCTCAACAACCGCATCAAAATCCTTGAGGTTGATATTGATCAGCTCAATGGACTGCCGGACGGACAGGTGAACAAACTCGCCGCCGAATTTCTCGGCCACTTCGGCGATCTTTTTTAAGCGCGGGACGCTCAATCTGCCGCCCGGCACGCGTAGGCGCACGGTGAAAAGGTCCTTGCCGCGCTCCTTTATGAAGCCGCCGGCTTTCAGGTTGTTCAGGTCCAGCCTGGTCTGCTTTGCATTGGACATCTGTGTCTCCAGGGTTCATGTGAATAGGATCATGACAAAACAAACGATATCTGTCAAGAATTAAATCGACTTATCTATAGATCAACTATACTATTACTTCGATTGTCTCTAACCGAACGTTACCGTCGTTGATTTTATAGGAGTTGATGGCCGGTTTATCTCTATCAGCCAGCGATATGATTACGTGTGAGACATCGGGTGTCAGTGCCAGTCGAATATCCTCACGGGAGGGACGGGCGGGAGTCTCGGGATGAGAGTGGTAGATAGCCAGCAGCGTCAAGCCCTTGGCCCGCAGATCCTTGACCACGGCAAACTGTTCCCTGGGGTCCATCGTGAAATGCTCGTGACTGGCGTCGGTATTGGTCATGCGCTGCATCACGGAAACGTTCCCACCGGTCCCGCCCAGTATGCCGCACACCTCCAGCGGGAAGCCCTGTGTGGCGTGGGCAATCATCTGGTCATACAGAGACTGAGGTATCCTGATCATCTCAGCTCCTTTTCAGATCACACACCGTCATGGCGTCCAGCTCGTCATGCACTTCAATGATCGTCGGGTGGTCACCACAGACCGGACAGGTCTGCTTCCGTTTGAGCGGCACTTCCCGGAATTTCATCCGCAGGGCATTGTAGGTCAACAGCCGGTCGGTCAGCAGATGGCCCTTGCCCAGCAGGAACTTGAGCGCTTCGGTGGCCTGAATGGTGCCGATCACGCCGGGCAGCACACCGATCACCCCGGCCTGGGAACAGGTGGGAATGGCGTCTTTGGGGGGCGGTTCGGGGAAGATGCAGCGATAGCAGGCCGACTCTTTGGGCATGATGGTAATCGTTTGACCATCGAACTGCAGGATACCGCCGTGGGAGTAGGGCTTGCCGGCCAGCACACAGGCGTCGTTGATCAGAAACTTGGCGGCAAAGTTATCGGTACCGTCGATCACGAAATCGTAGCCGGCGATGACACGATTGATGTTTGCGGCCGAGATCCATTCCTGGTAGGTGATGACCTTCAGCTCCGGGTTGATGGCCTCCATCTTTTCGCGGGCCGATTCCACCTTGGGTCTGCCGATATCGCAGGTGCGGTGGATGACCTGGCGCTGCAGGTTGGAAAGGTCAACGTCGTCTGCATCGGCAATGCCGATGGTGCCGATCCCGGCAGCCGCCAGGTACAGGGCAATCGGTGAGCCAAGGCCGCCGGCGCCGATAATCAGGACCCGGCCGTCAAACAGCTTCTGCTGGCCTTTGCCGCCCACCTCTTTCAGCATGATGTGACGCGAGTAACGTTCGATCTGGGTCTCAGTCAGCATGTCAGCGGCCTCCACCCATAAAATAGAGGAATTCGATGACGTCGCCTTCGTTGACAGGCGCTGTTTCGTAGGCCGCGCGGTCCAGGATGTCTCCGTTCTGTTCCACCGTGACGTACAGGCGCTGCGGTACCTCCAGCTCTTCCAGTAGCGAGCCGATGGTGCGCTCGGGATTTTCGCCGATCAGGGTGTCTTTGCCGTTGATGGTTATCTTCATGTGACAGCTCCTTGTAATTTACTGTTCGAGCAGAAGTGAATCGCCGCCTTTGACGGTGGTCTTCCCGAATTCTCGACTGCGGATTACTATTCCATTGAGATGTACGTTGCGGCAATCAGCTTCAATGATTTTCAACAGTACGTCAAGGCCGACAAACGTCCGGCACCCGATGTTAAGCTTCGTTTCCTGTCCGTTTACCGTAATCGCCAGCATGATGTGTTCTCCCGGCCTATCTTGTGCAGAACAGATCTTCATCAATGCCTCTAACCCTGTTGAGACGTGTTACGCAGCTTCCAGTGCCTGCTTGAAATCTCCGACAATATCGCGGCAATCTTCGATCCCGGCTGAAACCCGTATCAGATCTTCCGTGACGCCCATCAGAGCTTTTTCCTCCGCGTTGTAGTCCGCGCAGATGGTGCTGGCGGGATGAATAACCAGTGTCTTGGTGTCACCGATGTTGGCCAGGTTTTTTGCCAATCTGAGCCCGTTGATGACCTTGAAAGCCGAAGCTTTGTCGCCGGTGCCGAAGGTCAATAAACCGCCGTAGCGGCTACCGTAGAGTTTTGTCGCAATGGCGTGGTGCGGTGAATCATCCAGGCCTGGATAGGCGACCCAGGCCACCTTGGAGTGGTTATTGAGGAAACGGGCCAATGTTAATGCCGTTGCACAGTGCCGTTCCATGCGCAACGCCAGGGTCTGGATACCTTCGGTCAGAAGGAAGGAATTGAATGGAGCAGCGCAGGCGCCCAGATCCTTGTGTACCAGTTTGCGTGCACGGGCGCTGAAGGCAAAGGCGCGATATTTTGCATGGTACGCTGCAAAATGAGGGAACTTGGGACTGTTCCAGTCAAACATCCCCCGGTCAATGATAGCGCCTCCGATGGTCGTTCCGGTCCCGTTGATATACTTGCTGGTGGAATAGGCGAGGATATCGGCTTCGAGCTTTGCCCCCGTGGCAAGATACGGTGTTGAAACCGTTGAATCGACCATGATCGGGATGCCGGCCTCGTGAGCAATCCGGGCAAGTGCCGGCACATCGGGTACATCCAGCTTCGGGTTGCCGATCGTCTCGACAAACAGGAGACGGGTGCGTTCGTTGATGGCGTTTCTGACGCCGTCCAGATCAAGCGGATCGACAAAGGCCGCTGTGATGCCGAAGTTGGAAAGTGTGTCGCGAAAGAGCGAGAAGGTGCCACCAAACAGAGATGACGAAGACAGGATTTCATCGCCGGCCTGGAGGATCGTCAGGACTGCCGTGGTGATAGCGGCCATGCCGGATGCGGTGGCAATCGCCACTCCCCCGCCTTCCAACAGCGCCAGCCGGCGTTCCAGCGCCTCGGTCGTCGGGTTACCTATCCGGGTATACACCGGCCCGGGGGCACGTCCCCGAAAAACATCCTCCAGCGCCTCTGCCGACTGGTAGGCAAACGAGCTTGACTGAATGATCGGCACTGCTGTTGCCCCGGCTGGAGCGGCTTCCAGCCCGCCATGCAGCAACAGAGAATCAAAGTGAAGAGGTGCTTCCATTCGTAGGTCTCCCCAAAAATATACAATCCATCCGGAATATGGGATTAACAAGGTTTGGCAGGATGTAGCACCTTGCGGATTCGCGGCGCCATTCCCTTCATTACTCACGATGAGTCGCCTATGTATTTAGTGTGGAATATGGAATAACAAAACCACATAAGTTGTGTCAACAACAAAATCAGAATTTAGCATTTTAAAATGCAGGTTTTGGGAGATGGGCACGGTGGGATCTTATGGAAAAAAACGATGCATGGTATCCGCCGGAGGTTGTCGCTGCTGATCGGCGTGGGCACTTCAAAACGGGGGGATTTACGGATATGCTGCGATTGTATTAGTGGACACCAGCACGGGGAGGGCAGGACGATGGCAAGCCTGATGTCGAAGGCTGTTTTTGCCCGGCGGGAATCTGGTATTCGGTTGCCACATGCTAGCGGGTCTTTTTCAGTAACGCCCTGGCATTCTTAGCCTCTTCACTTTTGGGAAAATTCTTCACCAGTTTTTTTAAGATGTATGTGGCGCTTTGGGCGTCTTTGATGGCCTTGAAAGACATGGCCTGCTTCAACATAGCTGCCGGGACTTTCTCGTTCTGGGGGTAGTTTTTGATAACATCCTGATATTTCAAGATGGCCTGCTCATAGTTTTTATCGTTGTAGTAACTCTCGCCGATCCAATACACCGCATTAGCCGCCATCACATGCTGTGGGTAGAGATTGAGGAAATTCTGGAATAGATCGCGCGCTGCAGCCATATCGCCGGCTTTGAACGTATCCACTCCCTTTACGTACATGGCATCCGGGGTTTGGGCGGCTTCCTTTTGTTGAGCAACCGCATTGTATTTAGCCGTAAGATCGTCAACGGCAGCTTGAAGCTTGCCGATGTGATCCTCCAGTGTAATGATGCGTTTGTCGTCATCCTCCCGATAACGGGCCAGGTCTTCGCCCATTTTATTGATTGGCTGTGCAAGGTCGTCCATCTTGCCGCTCTGGGCCTGCATATCCAGTCTGATGCTGTCCATATTGGCCTGAATATTGGCTATAAGTTTGCGGGTGTTGTCGGAGTCAGACTTGTAATGATTTTCAAGCAGCGCAAGCCGATCTGAAAATTCCTGCCGGACGTTTCCCAGTTCCTTTTCTGTGGTAAACAGGCGGGGGCTGATGGTATCGATCTCTTTATGGACGGTATCAAGCGATCCCTGGGTTGCGCAGCCCGTCAGAAGAAAGAGCAGCATGATCGTTGAACGGTAGTGGTACTTCATTCCTCTGTCTCCTTAATGCGAACAAAATGTAAGCAAAAATGTACTCTGGCCACCAGACTGCTGCCATGTAACTCTTATTATTTCGCAGCAAACCTCTCTAAATCTCCCCTTGTCAGGGGCGACTTCAAAGCCTGTCCTGAGCCCAGCCGAAGGGCTTCCCCCCTGACAAGGGGGGGATGTAGATGTTCCGGCGTGCTAGCGGGCTTGTATCTCTTTGCTTTTGGTCTGCATTTTTTTCAGAAGCTCACTGTAGCCGTTTTCCGAGATAATCTTATTGAATTGGCTGCGGTAGTTGGAAACCAGGCTGACCCCCTCTATGAGCACGTCATAGACCTTCCAAGAGCCGTTTTCGTCCATCAGTCTGTAATCCAGAGAGAAATAATCATGAGAATGGGTCAATATCCTCGATCTGACCTCGGCATAGTTGCCATCCTCTGTTTCATTGAGGTATTCGATCTTCTCATTGTCGTACGATTCAATTTTGTCGGCGTATGAATTTTCGAGCAAGGTTTCAAACAGAGCGACGAACTGTTTTCTTTCAGCAGGGGTACGACCGTCCCAGTTTCTGCCAAGAGAGCGCTTTGACATTTCAGTATAATCAAAGATGGCGTCGATTGCCTGCTTCAAGGCCTGACGGCGTTTCAGCGGATTCTTTTTCATCTCCTTGTCCGAGACAATTCTGACGACCTCATCCACGCTCTTTTTTACGACATCGGTAACGCTGGCATAGGCCTGTGCAGACACAACAATACTGATCAGTGTGATGATGATGATGCGTTTCAGCATGATTTCTCCGGGGTGCCTTGAATTAATTGATTTAAACTCAGTTGTTAGCCCACATAACTCCCGATTCAGCGCAGATCGCCCGGCGCTCTGTCGAGGAGTTCAGCCGCCAGATGCCAAATGCAGTCAACCGCGTCCTTCACGTAGATCTGGTCTCTCTCCTTATAATGAAAACGTGGTATGCCGGGACACTGTCCAAGGATGGCAGCCCCCTGTGGTTCATCGGTTCGCAGGCTGTCAACCGGGAACTCGCTGTCGGTCTGGAGAGACCAGACCGACAACGCCTGTTCATAGTAGCCCATTGCCTGTCGCAACAAGGTGACTGTTGCATCAGAACCGCGCAGCAAGCCGACATAATCACGGGCCGGCACGAGAGCATTCCGATAATCGTTGTACGTCACACCCGCTTTACTCAGCGCCCGTACCTTGGTTAATTCAAGATAGGCCACCCGTTCCTGGGCGACGCTTTCGTCGGACCACGCGGCCTGTGGCTGCCATCCAAGGGCACCTGCCGGCAGCAGCAGTAGCAGTAGAATTTTAAGCACGATCCTGTTCATTGATGTCTCCATGATCGCGGCATTGGAAGATGTCGCTTCACAGCTGAATTCACCGCACCACATTCCCGGCCCCGTTAGGTGCCCGCATAAAGCGCGCTTGCCTTGTGAAAGACCGCTTCCATATCCGGTAGATGACTCAATTCAGGAACTACCTGAATGTAACGGACGATACCTTGCCTGTCCACCACAATCACTGCCCGGGCCAGGAGCATGCTTTCCTCTTGCAGCAGGCCCGTAGATCGACCGAATGAAGCATCCCGGTAATCGGAGAGATAGGTGATCCCCGGTAGTTTGGCTTCCTTGGCGAAACGTTTCTGCGCAAAAGGCGTGTCGCGGCTGATGGTAATTCCGGCAATGTCTGCCGGCAGACGAGACTTCAGCTCAGCGAGCCGATGGGTCTGGGCCTCGCACACCTTGGTATCCAGAGATGGCACAATGCTCAGAATAAGTACCCTGCCCTTTAATTGAGAGAGATCGACTTTGCCCATGGTAAAGGCGTCAATGAGAACGGTTGCAGGAAGTGGATCGCCAACCCGGAGCGGGGTGCCGGTGAGTTGGAGTTTGTTGCCGTGGAGGCTTACCGTACCGCCCGGAGTTGACGAAGCACTGTCGATCGGCATGGTACTGCTCAAGCCCGTGGCGCAACCTGATATCAGGAGTACGGTGACAGCCGTAATTATTTTTACAAAAATTGACTTTTCCATGTATGACCTCATTTGGCGATGCCGGCACGTGAATTTAAGTCTCATCCTCGGCAATACTATGGACAAAACCTTCTGAAATAATCAGACGTGCCTTCCCACTATTTAAGCAGTATCCATGCCATGGATCAAACACTGCAACAGTGGCATAAACAGTGCGTCGTACAGATGTCAGCCGCCTATCGTCCGCTCGTAAAGCAATAAATATTGCAGGGTACCGCGTATGTATCGGGTGCTGAACGGGGATAGAGTGAACAGTACGGCTGCAACTCTCAACGCCTCGTGCAATAAATATTGCACATTTACGCAGCTGCGCGCACCGGGTGGCGTTGATCATCGGGGCCGGTTCAGCCCTACGGAAAATTCAGACCTGATGGCGACAGAAGAGTATAATTACCTCAGCAAATACGAACCGTAGAGGAAAAATTCAACGGCAGGGAGGTTCACCATGCTGGAACGCATTCAGGGATTACCGGATAATGTTCTCGGCATTGAGGCGACGGGCGAGGTTACCGGTGCGGATTACGAAGCAGTACTCATACCGGCGGTAGAGGAAGCGATCGTACAGCAAAACAATCTCCGCTTTCTGTATCACCTGGGAGAAAAATTCTCGGGGTTCGATGCGAAGGCACTCTGGGACGATGCGACGATCGGGTTGCAGTATCTCAATGCGTGGGAGCGGGTGGCCGTGGTCACCGATGTGGGCTGGATCCACACGGCAGTAAAGGTGTTCGGATTTGCAATTCCCGGACAGGTCCGGGTGTTCAGCAACAACAATCTGGAAGAGGCCATAAGTTGGCTGTCCACATAGGATACAGCCGCCAACATTCTACCTGGAGGTTGGTTATATGGAATTGAAAAAAATAGTCGCAATCGTCAGGACTCGGGTATTGGCCGATGTAGAAGACCAGCTCATTGAAATGCGGGTGAAGGGCATCAGCGTGACCCGTGTCAAGGGTTATGGTGAGTATGATACCTTTATCGACCCTGATTGGCGCTCTACTCATGCACGAATCGAAATCTATGCCGAGCTGTCGATGGTTGATACGATTGTAAAAGCCATTCTGAAATCAGCACACTATGGCGCTGCAGGGGACGGGATCGTGGCCATCCAGCCAGTGGAAAAGCTTTACCGCATCCGGAGCGGGGCGGAGGTGAGCGAAAGCGAAATTTGATAACCGTGCGGCGGGTGTCCTGGCCAAGCGAACAATCGGCAGTAATGATTATGCGCCTGAATTGCGGGTTGAATATGAGGAATCCCGCACACCGGCGGATCAGGTGGCCAAGCTGGGACAACAGGTGGAAATATAACATGGAATCAAGAGCAGGATGCGTTTGAAGTGGATTACATGTGAGGTGTGTATTTATGGGAAACGTATTTTCACAGGACATGATCCGGAAATACAAGAAGCGTATCCTGGCTGTGCTCGTTGTTGCGTTGCTGGCAATCGGATCAATCTTCTGGTGGCGTTCCACTTTTTGGAAATCTACCGATGACGCCCAGATCGACGGCCACATCAATCCGGTGAGCTCACGGATAACGGGGCATGTTATGCGTCTCAATTTCAAGGATTATCAGTATGTGAAAGCCGGGACCCTGCTGGTGGAGATCGATCCGGCCGATTACCGGGTGGCCGTCGAGCGCGCCAGGGCTGAGTATGCGGCTGCCCTGGCGAGTGCGGAAGCTGCCCACTTGGGCGTACCGATTACATCGGTGACCACGCAGAGCGGGAGTGCGTCGGCTGCGGCAAATGTGGCGTACTCCAGAGCCGGAGTCTCGGCAGCTGAGAAGCAGTTGCTGGCGGCCCGGGCCCGGCTGAGGGAGGACGAAGCGAACAATGTCAGGGCTCAAACTGATTTGACCAGATACCGAACTCTTGTCAAACGGGGGGTCATATCGCAGCAGCAGTATGACCAGACGTTTGCAGAAGCTGCTACTTCAGCTGCGACAGTGGATGCGTCGAGGGCGCTGGTTACAGCTGCCCGGGAACAGTTGAAACAGGCCATGGGCAGATTGCGACAGGCGCAGGCAGGGTTGGAATCGGCTCGAACCGGTCCGCAACAGGTTTCCGTGGCGCGTTCGCGAGCCGAGAGCGCTGTGGCAGCCGTAAAAAGGTATAAGGCTGCCCTCGATCAGGCCGAGTTGAACCTGAGCTATACCAGAATCGTTGCCCCGGTTGCCGGGGTGGTCGGCAAACGGACGGTCGAAGTCGGACAGAATGTGGAGCCGGGACAGGTACTGCTCTCCATCGTTCCACTTGGAGATATCTGGGTGACGGCAAATTTCAAGGAGACCCAGTTAAAGCGGATGAGGCCCGGTCAAAAGGCAACGCTCTATGTGGATAGCTACCGCAGGACGTATAACGGACAGGTGGAGAGTATCGGCGGTGCCAGCGGAGCCCGCTTCAGCCTCTTCCCACCGGAAAATGCCACCGGGAACTATGTCAAGGTGGTACAGCGTATTCCGGTGAAGATAGTGTTTGATCAGGGACAGGATGCCGAGCATCTTCTTCGCCCCGGCATGTCGGTTGAGGCAGAGGTCAAGGTGAAATGATGTCTGGTGGGAATGCGACGGCAGTGACACATGACGAAGGAGTGGAATGGCGCCCGGCTGTCAATCCCTGGCTGGTTGCGGCTGCCGTTATGATCCCGACCTTCATGGAGATTCTGGATACCACCATTGTCTCCGTTGCCCTGCCCCATATTGCCGGCAATCTCTCTGCCACCACCGATGAGGCCACCTGGACCCTGACCAGTTATCTGGTCGCCAATGCCATCATTCTGCCGGCCACCGGCTGGCTAGCCAGGTATTTCGGACGCTCGCGCTTTCTTACATACTGTATTGTCATTTTCACCGTTTCGTCTTTCATGTGCGGCATGGCGGAGAGTCTCGGCATGCTGATTCTCGCCAGGGTGATCCAGGGCGCCGGGGGAGGTGCCCTGCAGCCGATCTCCCAGGCCATACTCCTGGAGAGTTTTCCCCAGGAAAAGCGAGGCATGGCCATGGCGGCATTCGGCATCGGTGTGGTGGTGGCGCCGATCATCGGCCCGACCCTGGGCGGCTGGCTGACCGACCAATATTCATGGCGCTGGGCCTTCTATATGAATATCCCGGTCGGCATCCTGGCGGTCTTCATGACCAGGGCCTTTGTTGAAGACCCCCCGTATATCAAAAACGCCAAGCCGGGGCAGATTGACACGATCGGTTTCGGGTTGATGGCTGTTACATTGGCGACCCTGCAGATTGTTCTCGACAAGGGACAGCAAGACGACTGGTTCTCCGCCACCTGGGTGTGCTGGTTTGTCGCAATCTGCATTGTGACGATGATCTCCTTTATTACGTGGGAATTGCGGGCAAAGGAACCGATCGTCAATCTCAGGGTTCTGAAAGACCGCAATTTTGCAGTGGGAATCGTGCTGATAACCTTTCTGGGGGTGTGCCTGTACAGTGCAATTACCCTTATTCCCATCTACCTGCAGACCCTCATGGGATACACCGCCATGCTGAGCGGTCTGACTCTCAGCCCGCGGGGGATCGGCGCCATTGTGACCATGCCTGTCGTCGGCTATCTTATGGGCAAGGTGGATTTCCGTAAGGTGATCGGGACCGGATTTCTGCTGGTTGCCATCTCCCTCTGGGAATTCGGAGGGATTAATCTGCAGATATCCATGTGGAATATCATCTGGCCCAACGTCCTGATGGGGGTCGGGCTGAGTATGATCTTCGTGCCCTTGTCGGCTGTTGCCATGGGTATGCTGCCACGAGAGGAAATGGGAAATGCCAGCGGCATCTTCAATCTGATGCGCAACATCGGAGGGAGCGCCGGTATCTCTGCGGTAACGACCTTACTGGATCGGCGTGCCCAGGTCCACCAGTCGGATCTGGTTTCTCACCTGACTCCCGGCAACCTGTCCTTCCAGATGCGTTTACACGAGTTGCAGCAGGGCTTCAGGCACTACTTTTCACCGGCCGATGCGTTACAGAAAGCCGATGGCACCATATACAACGAACTGATGCGGCAAGCGACGCTCTGGGCTTTTATCGACAATTTCCGCTTGCTGGCAGCCATTAGTCTTCTCTGCATCGCGGGGGCCGTGTTGTTGAAAAAGGTCAGGTCGAAAGGGCCGGTCTCGCTTCACTAAAAAATGGCTTAATGAGTCAGATGGATGACTCATTAAGCCGCTTCAAGCCACTCGAACGCTGTTGTGCGAAGCTAGAGGGTTGGTTGTTGCCGGGCAAGATTCACTTATTTCTTTACGAGCAGGATCGAGCAGGGCATCTTGCGGATCAAATCTTCGTTGCTTCGTCCGAATACCAGGTGTTCGATCCGACCCTCCTCATGGGCCAGCATGATCATCAGATCGATATCTTCTTCCCGTACTGTTTTCAGAATTTCCTGGGTCGGATCCCCTTCCTTGATCAACTCCGTGATTGGCAGGCCGGTTCCCTGCTCCTGGTGAATAATCCGATCCAGTTCAGCCTTGGCATCCTTCAGGATCTTTTGGTACTCCTCTTCCAGGCTAATGGTCGGCAAGCTCCACCCCTGGCGTCCGAACGGATTGTGAACCACATGGATAACGCATAACTTGGCCCCGTATTTCCTGGCCAGTGAAATCCCTTGATGAACCGCCACGCGACAATTTCGGGTCATTCTGCTAACGACGAGTATCTTTTTAATGTCTTCCATGACGCGCCTCCATTGTCAATTGTCTACATATTCTCTATACATAATCTTACTACGTTTCTTGTCGTCGTGACAGACAAACCTGCGTACCAGCCCATCTTCATGCACAGCACCGCTTGGTCTCCTGTGAAACGGTTAGTCCGTGTTTTATTTGCTCTCCGTCTTATGATGACAACGGGTGCAGTTTTCTTTGATTAAAAAGGCTTTTTTGCCGTTATGGCATCTGCCGCAGTATTTGCCTGCGTACAGATCGTTCATGGTTATCTTTACAGTGCCCTGCTTCATTTTGGGAAACATGACCGGATTATGGCAATCGGAACAGGTCAAGCCGGCATTCTTGTGCACAGTTCCGTCAAAGATTACCGTACCCATGGGGCTGCCCTTGAATTCCAGGACTTTGCCCGGCCCTACAGCACAAGCATTACCACAGATCAATGCAGTGAAAATCAAGCCAAGTATTGTTATCTGCATTTTCATGAGAACAATCCCCTTTCAGGCGTAATTTTGATGTGTAACGATTACTTGAAGGTCTTCAGAATATATTCCGCGATCGCTTGTGCTTCTTTGTTTGAAATGGTTTTCTCATCGAACTTGGTCATAGACGGTCCCGGATTCCGCATCTTGGCAATGATGTCTTTTGCGCTCTTGACGCCGTTGGCTTTCAGCGCTTTTCTGTGGAGAGGCTTCGTTGAGTTAATGGTATTTCCCCCGTTGGGGTGGCAGATAGCGCAATGCTCCGCAAACTCTTTCTTGCCATTGATTTTTTCCCCTTTCCTGGTGTCGCAGAATCCGGTTGTAGCGGACAGGCAGACAGCCAACAGTAGTGCGGTGGTAACGGATGCTTTTTTCATGTTTTATTCCTCCCTGGTGTTGTGTTAATCAGGCATGAACCTGATTTCAAGATAGTAAGTGAATCTGCCGCGTTGGCAGTCTTTATTGCCTTTCCATGGATACAAAGAAGGTCTGTTTTCCTCTTTTTAGCAGCATCAGCACCTGCTGTTTCGCGCCGCCCTTCACCATGGCCGCGTTGTATTCGGAAAGGTTTCTGACGGTTTTGCGGTTGACCTCTTTGATAATATCACCGGCCTGGATCCCGGATTCTGCGGCCAGACTTCCCTGTTCCACACTTACCACAATCACACCCGAAGTGTCTTTGCTGCCGAATTGCTGCCGTAGTTTCGGCGTTATGTTGTCAACTTTCATGCCATAACTCTGTAGCGGCGCCTGTGACTGGGCGGCAATTTTTTCCTCGGTCAGTTCTTCCACCTTGAGGGAAATATGTATTTCCTTGCTGTCACGGATAACCGTCATATCAACCGTTTTACCCACGCCGGTTTCTGCCACCAGGCGGGGCAGGTCGTTGGCGGCTTTGACGTCTTTACCGTCGAAAGAGACGATAATGTCACCAGTCTTGATTCCGCTCTTGTCTGCCGGTCCATCCTTGACAACATCGCCAACCAGTGCGCCTTTGGGTTCCTTCATGCCAAATGACGTGGCCAGATCCGGCGTTACCGTCTGGATCGTAACTCCGATCCAGCCTCGTACGACTTTCCCTTTGTCTTTCAGTTGGGTTGTTATTGATTTTGCCAGCGAACTCGGTATGGCAAAACCCAGTCCCTGACCGCCCGGTATTATGGCGGAATTAATGCCGATGACCTCACCTTTGAGATTGACGAGGGGGCCGCCGCTGTTGCCCGGATTGATCGGTGCGTCGGTCTGTAGAAAATTATCATAGGGACCGGAACCGAGCACCCTGCCGGTGGCGCTGATGATTCCCTGGGTCACGGTTTGCTCCAGGCCGAACGGATTGCCGACCGCCATCACCCAGTCGCCGACCCGCATCTTGTCAGAATCACCCAAGGCCAGCACCGGCAGGTTTTCAAACGTAGAGGAAATCTTAATCAATGCCAGGTCAGTCTTGCTGTCACGGCCGATGACCTTGGCCTTGAACTCCCTGCCGTCGGAAAGCTTGACTTTGATTTCATCGGCATCATCGACTACGTGGTTATTGGTTACGATGTAGCCATCCTTGTTGATGATGAAACCGGATCCCAGGCTTTGCTGCTTCATCTTTTGGTCAGGCACTTCACTGAAAAAACGCTTGAAAAAGTCATCGAAAGGCCCATTTTGCACATTTTGGTCCTGACCAAAGAAATGACGAAACGGATCGCCGGGAACAGTGACTGTCGAAGTCGTGCTGATGTTTACCACGGCTGGCTTCACCTTGTCGGCTAGATCGGCGAATGACGGGGGAAACCCGATTATTTCCGTTTTCTCCTTGCCTTGACAGCCTCCCAGGGCGGCAAGCACGTACGCCATCACAATAGAAATGATGATAATTCTGACACACATTGCAAGATTCCTTGGTTCCATGTCATCCTCCGTTGTACGAAATACTATTGTTCCACCCGCACCCTGCCGAACATAACATTGAGCCCCATAGGCATACAGTTACATGTGAACAACCAGCCAGATGAATCGGACACGTAAATGGGTTCGATCTATTATGGCACGGACCCGCCACCACTGAGCCATGCCTCTCGGTAGAATCCGAAGAACTTCAAGCGGCGCATGTGCCTATGTGCTTCAAATTATTAAAAAAACCATCAGCAGCTTTTATACCAAGCGTGATCAACTAAAATATTAAAAGATATCAGTGTGATACGATTTTAAATTTTGATTGGTCGGTTGAATGAGGAGCAACAAAAATGGCAGATATGGCGGACTGCCTCGGTTGCGGAATATATGGTACGTTACATTTAGTTGCCTGCAACCCTGCTGTTGTTAGGCAACAAAAGTTGCATCTTAATGATTGTCACGCGGTGGGCATTGGGCGCGACATTACGTCGAGGAGCCAGTACATGCATGTCGTTCGAATTTTGGAATAGGGAATAGGGAATAGGGAATAGGGAATAGGGAATAGGGAATAGGGAATAGGGAATAGGGAAGGCTTCGTGTCGAAACTCAGGGTGATAACAAGCAGATCTTACCGGTCTTTTCCCCTTCTCAGCCGATTGTTCAACGCCTGACGTGTAATCCCGAGCATTCTTGCGGCCGTTCCCTGGTTGTTCTTGGCAATTTCAAGCGCCTTTTCGATCAGGACGGTCTCGGCCTGTTTGAGTGTTGGAAACGAGGGAAAGGTAACTCCGTTGAAATCCAGATTAACAGAGTCGTTTTCATGTTCCATCAAGGCTGTTGCCGGTTCCTGGTCACGGGCTATGATCTTTTTTAGAAGTGATGTGGAAAGCTTGGGGCCAGTGGTTCGGCTGACAAAATCATAGATGATCGACTGCAGCTCGCGGATATTCCCCGGGAAACTATACGTGCCAAGAAAATCGACCATCTCCTGTCGATACGACAGGTGGCCTTTGTCCATCGCCTTTGCCGCCACCCTGATGAAATGCTCCAGCAGG
Organism: Deltaproteobacteria bacterium; assembly: GCA_021780495.1. Lineage (GTDB taxonomy): Bacteria > Desulfobacterota > Desulfuromonadia > Geobacterales > Pseudopelobacteraceae > CAIPTY01. The sequence continues at coordinate 15,257 of JAJXYO010000036.1, read as the reverse complement.
AGCGGGATGTCATCGAGACGCTTGCGTAGTGGTGGTATAGCAACCTGATGGGTGCAGAGTCGGTAGTACAGATCTTTTCGAAATTTTCCATCGTTCATGCTTTGCCGTAAATTGTTGTTGGTCGCCACAATCAGCCGCACATTGCTTCTGAGCGGATTGTCAGAGCCAAGCTGGTAGTATTCGTTTTCCTGAAGAAGCCGCAGCAGTTTTATCTGGGAAAGTTCGTTCAGGTCTCCGATCTCGTCCAGAAAAATGGACCCGTTGGCCGCCTTCATGATCAGCCCGTCGCGATCATTAAGCGCTCCGGTAAAAGCACCGCGGCGATGACCAAAAAGGGTATCGGAAAACATCTGATCATCCAGGCCGGCGATATTGATGCTGACAAAATCACCCTTCAGGCCACTTAAGGTGTGTACAGCCCTTGCAACCAGCTCCTTGCCGACCCCGGTCTCGCCAGAGATTAGCACTGGCTGTCTGGATTTCGCAACCACCTCTACATAACTCAAGAGCGTCAGCATCTCCTTGTTGCGAGTGATGATGGAAGGTATGTGCGGCGCACGGGTTGAGATGTCCTTATCGGTTCCACTTTCGAGAAGCATGATGTCTTCATTCAATCTGCGCAGCTCCAGTGCTCTTTTTACACTGGCAATAAAACGATTGATGGATATCGGTTTTGTAAGATAGTCAACCGCCCCTGTTTTCATGCTGTCAATAGCCGTTTCGATGTGACTTTCTGCCGTAACTACGATCACCGGGACATGAGGCTTCAGCTCTGAAAATGCCTCCAAAAGATCTCTGCCATGAAGCTTGGGCATTCTGAGGTCGCTGACGACCAGCGCAACCTCTTCGTGCCTGAAATTCTCCAGCGCCTGCATACTGTCGTCGAAGGTAATGACATTCGTGAAGCCTTCATGACAAAGAAACGACTTCAATAACGACAAGGCTTCCGACTCATCGTCAACAAGCATTATCGGAAGGGAGTTGAATTCTGGCTGACTCATGTGCTGGCTCCGGCACCCAATGGCTGATCTCAATCATCGCATACAAATAAAGCGATCATTGAGCCAAGTATAGTCAACTTTTTTCAATAATCAAGCTCAGGCAGTATGTTGCTAAACCAGCAACTATTGTTGCTCTGAATGATCTGTGTTGCAGCTATATGTCTTCGAATGTATCCGGTCTCGCCCATGAAACTCCAGTTACTCCTGCAACATGAGTTGCGCGCCGTGCAATAACAGCAGACGATTTTTGGGTAACTGGCTGTTTTTAATGAAGCTTATTGCAGGGTGAGAACTGGCATGGAAGCTGCTCTCATAAAATCCGGCAGAGACCGGAAACAGCGTAACGCTGCCGTATGGGTCAGCAGTTCTCCGACATACTCGGATTCTCGATGTATCAAGTCCATCAACAGATTGGGAGCGCTAATGGAATCGATGTATTTATCAGCAATTACAACCGCCATCACCATTGAGAACAGGAGCCTGAGTTTCTACAGTGCCTTGTCATCAAAAGTCACGGATATCAGGACAAAGCGAATATTCCAACTACTGGCAGAGGAGGAACGGAGCCATCTGGAATCATGCTGCGACCTCTTCCCGGGTAGTGAAGATGAGCTGATTGAACTTCTCTTCAAAAGCAACATGTATGCAGACCCGTATTACTGCACGCTGCTGGACTCAGTTGATGAAAATTCTGATGAGAAATATGCGCTGGAGATCTCACTGAAAGAGGAACAGGCCTGCATTGAAAGGTACTCTGTTTTTGTGGATACCATCCGCGTGCCCCATGTCTGTGAGGTTTTTAGCAAGATTCTGAATGAAACCTACAGGCACGGCGAGATGATCGCGGACGAATACATGCGCCTCATGAACATGGTGGATAGAACAGACCAGGATATGTACGTACGTGAATGATATGGGAGAATGACTATGCAGCATTCAAGCTCAAGCAAGGCCGTGGCTCTTGAGGACCGGGTACGGGGGGCACTGTGGGGCAGCCTGGCTGGTGATGCCTTCTGTCTGGGCAGTCATTGGATCTACAGCCTAAACGAACTTTCACAGCGCTTTCCGGGGGGCATCAACGGGTTCGAGACGCCGGCTCCCGGACACTATCACTACGGTAAAAAGGCCGGCGATTTTACCCATTACGGCGACGTTGCCCTGCTCATGCTCTCTTCGGTTGCAGCCTGCGGACATTTTAAGGCGGTTGATTTTGGAGCGCGGCTCACCAGGTTGATGATTGAAGGAGAATACGCCGGCTACCGGGATCACGCGATTCAGGGAATGCTGGCGAACTATCGTGCCCACCTCGAACAATTTCCCGATGTCCCCTTTGACTACCAGCAGGGAGCCGACGATGATCAGCCGGCAACCGTAACCCATCTTGCACCGGTCGTGATAGCGCATCTCAATACCAAGGATCTGCTGGAAACGGTAGCAACAGCCACGCGAGTCTGCCAGAATAACGACCGGGCGATAGCCTTTACTCAGGCGGCAGCCCTGATACTGAGCAATCTGCTCAACGGCAGCGATCTGGAGTCTGCGGTTATTGAAACCCGCAAGGTCATCGGGCCGCCGGACAAAGCCTGGTCAGAGGTCAACAAGAGGATGAAGATAGCCTGTGCGGCCCGCATGTTATCTGCAATAGATGCGACCATGCTCTTTGGACAATCCTGCCCGCTGTATTCCAGTTTTACAGCTGCCCTGCACACAACGCTCGTCTGTTCGGACGATTTTGCAAAGGCTGTCCAGACCGCGGCACAGGCCGGCGGCGACAGCGCCGGGAGGGCTGCCATGATTGGCGCCTGGCTCGGTGCCCTTCTCGGGGTGCAGGCCATTCCCGAATCATGGCGAACGAGGCTTAGGGCGCATGACCGGATAGAAGCAGATGTGGAAAAGCTGGTTACCTGCGTGGCACAGCCGGTTTCCTCTCTATTATAGAATTCGGCAGATACCCGCCGGCACAGCCGAATCCTCCCCGCAGCCAATTCGCGCTCAATCATTACGGGTTGAAAAACAGTCATAAATTATATATTTGTTAGGCGTAGCATAACGTTGGTCAACTATGTATTGCCGGAGAACACGTTTGGACCTGACAATCGGGAATATAAAGCGCTATTGCATGGCCCTGGTTCTGGTCACCGCTGCTTTTATGGTCCGCTTTGCCATAGAAAAAATGGTGGGGACAGAGCTCTCCCCCTTCATCACCTTCTATCCCACGATCATGTTCATTGCGCTTGTGTTCGGGGTGGGTCCGGGACTGGCGGGCACCGCCGCCGCGCTGTTCCTGATGGACTGCCTGATCTTCACGCCCCACACGCTGGGACACTTTAGTTTCGGAGAGGGTGTGAGTCTGATGTTTTTTGCCGGAACGTGCGCCTTTATCTGTCTGGTCGCTCATCGCTATCGCACGATCCAGTTCCATATGGAGGAGCTCGTTGCAGAGCGCACCGAAAAACTGAGCCGTGTCAAGAACGAGTGGGAACGCACCTTCGACAATGTCCCGGACCTGATTGCCATCATGGATAACCACCATCGGATGGTCCGGGTCAATCATGCGATGGCTAATTGTCTGAACATGACCCCGGAACAGTGTGTCGGCAAGGTCTGTTACACGGTGATCCATGGCACCACGGTTCCTCCCGGCTTCTGCCCCCATGCCAGGTCCATGTCTGACCTTGCAGAGCACGAAGCGGAGGTGTGTGAACCCATACTCGGTGGCAATTATCTCGTTACGACGACCCCGTTATTCGACCAACAGGGTGAAGTCTACGCTTCGGTGCATGTGGCGCGTGATATTACCGCGTTAAAGCGGACGGAAGCAGCCCTGCGGGAACGTGAAAAACAACTGAAGCTCTTTATCGAACACGCTCCGGCAGCATTGGCCATGTTTGACCGGGAGATGCGTTACCTCTGTCTCAGCAAGCGCTGGCGCAATGACTATGGTCTGGATGACCGCGATCTGCTGGGGGTATCCCATTACGAGCTGTTTCCTGAGATTTCCGAAACGTGGCGGGAAGCGCATTGCCGCGGACTGGCCGGCGAGGTGCTGCGAGCGGATGCCGATTGTTTTGAGCACGCCGATGGGGCGGTTCAATGGGTGCGCTGGGAGATCCGGCCCTGGTATGATGCTGTAGGTGACATCGGAGGCATTGTCATCTTTGCCGAAGATATCAGTGAGCGCAAGCAAGCCGAGGATGAACTGAAAAAGGCTCACCAGGAGTTGGAACAACGGGTCGCCGACCGGACGGATGCTCTGGCAAAGACGGTGGAGAGCCTGCTGGCAGAGATTTTAGAACGAAAGCAGGCCGAGGAAAATCTGCAACGTCTCAATCGACTCTACGATGTCCTGAGTGAGACCAACCAGTCTATCGTTCGAGTCCGTGATCGAGAATCCCTGTTCCAGGATTTCTGCCGGATTGCCGTGGAAAATGGTGGCTTCCTGCTTTGCTGGACCGGTCTGCTAGACGATGTCAGCGGCCGGTTGCAGGTCACCGCGGCCAGTGGTGCAACCGCCTATCTGGATGATGTCCGGATAACGGCAGGAGAGGAACCGGAAGGAGCGGGCCCCACCGGCCTCGCCATCCGAAACGGGACGTATTATGTCTGCAACGATTTTCAGCATGATCCCCGTACCCGGCCCTGGCATGAAAATGGTCGTACCTACGGCATCTGCTCTTCGGCATCCATTGCCTTGAAAGAGGAAAGCCGGGTGATCGGCGCCCTCACCGTGTACGCGGGTGAAACGGACTTTTTCGATCAGCAGATGGTCGAGTTGCTCCAGCAGATGGGGACTGACATTTCCTTTGCCATCGATAATCTGAATCGGGAGAAAGGGCGCCGGGAGATGGAACAGGCCCTGCTGCGAGAGACCACCGAGCGGTTGAAAGCCGTGGAGGCGCTCCGCCGGCAGGAACACATCCTGATTCAGCAGAACCGCAATGCTGCCATGGGCGAGATGATCGGCAATATCGCCCACCAGTGGCGACAGCCTCTCAATACACTCGGCCTGTACACCCAACGGCTCGCTATTTTCTATGGTTCTCCCGGCTTCAATAAGGAGTTTTTGGATACCTCCGTAGCCAAATCGATGGAGATCATCCAGTACATGTCTCGAACCATTGATGACTTCAGAAACTTCTTTTCGACCGAACGGGAAAAATCTGAATTCAAGGCCGATGACGCGGTACACAAGGCCCTGATGCTTGTCGAAGCCAGTTTCAATGAGTCTCATATCGCTATTGACCGGGAGGTGCGGGAGGAAACGGTCATTTATGGCTTTCCCAATGAGTATGCCCAGGTTTTGCTCAATCTGTTTGTCAATGCCAGGGATGCGATGATTGAGCGCAAGGTTGAACATCCCCGCCTGAAGATTTCCATAGGCGCCGCGCAGGGTAGTTCGGTGGTAACTGTTTCCGACAATGCCGGGGGCATCCCCGTTGCCATTATGGACAAGATATTTGACCCGTATTTCACCACCAAAGGACCCCAGCAGGGTACGGGGATCGGCCTGTTCATGTCAAAGACCATTATAGAGAACAACATGGGCGGCAGGCTCTCGGTACACAATACCGGCGAAGGCGCCGAGTTCCGGATCGAGGTGTGATTATGGTATTGCAGCAATCGTTTACCTCGATCGACCGCTTGTATTGCAGCATGCTCATGGTAAATCTGCAACAAATGTGACACCTCGCAACAATACACACGTGATGAACAGTGCCGGAATTCCGGCATCACCGTGATTGCCCACCTGAATCCCGCAATTTATGTTGCAATCCGTGATACCTGCTATTTATTGATTAAAATAATAACATACTGATTTTGCAAATGTATTTAGATTGTGCCGTTTGGTCCGAATTCTGCTCTGTGTCTATCAATCTCCGCATTACCTTTGGGGGGCACGATGAAGAGAGAGGGCCAGAGTCTTGTCCCGCAGGCTTTTTCTGGATACCTGCACCGGTTTAGAGGGGATTGCTCAGAGTGGTGTCATTCATTACAGCGAGACGGGCAGTTATGATCACTGAATCGATCCGGCAATTGATAGAAAACATCCCCTATGTATTTGTGGCAACTGCAGACCAGACAGGGCAGCCGCATATTGCTATCGGGGATCATATGCGTATTTCGGGAGATTCGATTCTTGTGTTTGAGAACTGGTTTTGTCCGGCCACGCTTCAAAATATCACCTGCAACAGCCATGTGTCAGTCGTAGCGGTCAAGAAAAACACCGGCACGGGATATCAAATGATAGGTACCGTTATCAGAAGCACGGCGACTGCATTTCTCGATGGCTACGATCCGACAATTAAAACCCCTGACACCCCACAAGTGCTGACACGTTTCACTGTCAGGGTCGATACGATACTCGAGTTTACCGGCGGCATACATTCTGACTTGCCCATAACAACCGAGCGGTGCTGAGTACACCGGCAAGGAGAAGCGACATGGCTAAAGAGGTATTTGTTGATCAGGATATGTGTATCGGCTGCGGAATTTGCGTCAACAACCTTCCCGGCGTATTTCATTTCAACGATTGCGGCAAGGCGGAATGTTTTGACCCAAGCGGGGCCACGGAAGAGGAGATCCAACTGCAAGCCATCGATCTATGTCCGGTTGCCTGTATCTGCTGGAAATAACCGGATCCACCAGGCCATCTAATCTATCAGGGGAGGGGATCATGAAAGGTAATGAGCAGGTCATCAAACAGCTAAATATGCGGCTGGCGGAAGAACTGACAGCGATCAACCAATACTTTGTTCATGCTGAAATGTGTGAAAACTGGAGCTACAAAAGGCTACACGGAATGATTTTCAAACGCTCCATCGAGGAGATGAAGCATGCGGAAAAGTTGATTGCCCGCATCTTGTTCCTGGAGGGTATTCCGGTTGTAAGTAATCTCAATAAAATTAATATCGGCACTGAAGTGCCCACAATGCACACAAACGATCAGGCTGCCGAAGTTGCCGCGATTCGCGGGTACAACGAGAGCATCCGCGTAGCCGTTGAGCTTGGCGACAACGGCAGCCGGGAATTGCTGGAGTCGATACTCAAGGAGGAAGAGGGGCACATCGACCTTATCGAGGCCCAGATAGATCAGATTGCCCAGATGGGCATAAAGAACTATCTGGTTGAACAGATCGATTGAATTGAACACACAAACCAGGGGGGTGGCCTATGAATGTCCTCATAAAAACATCGGGATTTATTGTTGCATTGTTCTCCATGCATTTGTTGTCCGGGTGCGCTCATTACGAGGTAAATACAGGGCGTGGCAATATTCCGGGCATTTATATCCGCTCTGAGATGCAGGAAGCGGATCGGGCCGTAGAGGCGGCGCGTCAAGCGGGAAAAGACAAGGCTTGTCCGGCTGCATTCAAAGCGGCTGAGGATGCCAAGAACAACGCCTACGATGTTTTCAGGGCCTGTCATACCGAGGAAGGGGTTGCACTGGCAAAAGTGGCTACTGCAAAAGCGAATGCCCTTTGTCCGCCGCCAGCGGCCGTGAAAGAGGAGAGCCCGTCCGAAGCTGAAGCCCCCCTCGCACCGCTCCCGCCTACTGAACCGATGCCGGAGAGAATGAAATACTGTGTGTCTCTGCATATCGAATTCGATATAAACAAGGCCGATATTCGTCCGGAATATCACGATGAGGTGGCAAAAGTCGGAGATTTCATGAAAAAGAATCCAACGACCACCGCCCTCATCGAAGGGTATACCGACGAAGTTGGCAGCGATGAGTACAACATGAGGCTTTCGCAACAACGGGCGGAGAGCGTGGTAAAATATCTGGAGGAACATTTCGGTATAGACTCAGCCCGTCTTGCCGCCGTGGGATATGGCAAAACAAGGCCGATCGCCGACAACTCGACTGATGCCGGTCGTCAGAAAAACCGGCGCATCAACGCCATCATCGACTGCGCTCTCGATGTCAAGGGGTTGGCGCAGCCCCCCGAGCGCCTGTGTCTGAGCCTGAATGTGGAATACGCCACGGATAGTGCCGAGATCAACCCTCGCTATTATGACGAAGTCAATACCGTCGGTGAGTATATGCGGAAGTACCCGACAACCACCGCTGCAATCGAGGGACACACCGACAACGTTGGTGGTTATGAACACAATATGAAGCTCTCCCAGCGGCGTGCCGAAAACGTGGTAAACTATCTTGTGGAAAAATTTGGTATCGAGCGTTCACGTCTTTCTGCCAAGGGGTACGGTTCCAGCCGGCGCATCGCCTATAACAATACGCCCGAGGGGCGACAGAAGAACCGCAGAATTAATGCCATTATCGATTGTGTATTAGCTAAATAGCTGACATTACGGCTCAAAAGGTACTGACATGAAAAAAATCATGCTGCTTGCGGTCATTATGATGATCGTACCAAACCTGACTCGTGCTGCAAATGCTCCGGTTGCCCCCAATGGTATAGCTCTGATTTCCGGCTATCGCAGTTGGGAGGCGATAGCCCCGTCATATCGGGCGGACAAAAACCACATTCGCATTATCTTTGGCAATGCGATCGCCATTAAGGCCATGAAGGAAAAGATACGGCCCTTTCCGGACGGTACTGTCATGGCAAAGGTGGCCTGGAACAAGACCGCACACCCCAAATTCCCGGTTGCGACTGTCCCGGGCACGTTCAGCCAGGTCGAGTTCATGGTCAAGGACTCAATCAAATACAGAGAGACCGGTGGCTGGGGATTTGCGCGCTTTGTCGGCAATGAACTTAAACCTTACGGCACGAACGCAAACTTTGTTCAGGAGTGTTTTGGCTGTCACCAACCTGTAAAAGGTAACGACTACGTATTCACCTCATTTGCAGCAGTTCCATGACGGTTGAACAGCAACTTGCACCGAGAGGAGAATCACATGAACAGGCGAACATTTCTCACAACAACACTTGTCGGATCCGTGGCAGCCGGTATCAGTACGGCAGCATCAGCAGCCGAGCGTTTTTTCCCGGTCAATGTCGATAAAAAACTATTCGAATCGATCAACCGCGTCAAGGTTCCCGGCAAAAAATCCCCTCTGGAAATGTCTCACGCGCCATTCATTACGGCACCAAAGGCCGTAAAGGCCGGAGAACAATTCACGGTTGAGGTGTCTGTCGGCGAACATCTGCATCCTATGGGACCGGCCCACTGGATTGAGTATATCGAACTGGCAATCGGCAATGAACCGGTCGGCAGAGTGGACTTCCAACCCAGGGGGGTCATGAAACCCAAGGTGACCTTTACGATTGCCGTGCCCAAGGATCTGGCGCCGAACGGGGTGGTTACGCTTGTTGCTTTTCAGCGTTGCAACCTGCACGGCTTATGGGAATCCATAATGGATATTGCTGTGGGATAGGCAGGGTATCACTCAGAACAAGTGACATCGAGGTCCGTGCGATGTGCCTCGATGTCAGTTTTAGACGATCACGAAAGGCGCTATCGGTACTACCACGAGTGCATAAACAGTAGGCAGACGGCTTGCCTGAATAATTCAACCAATCAGGGAGGTGTGGAAATGCAAGTGACGCGAAGACAGTTTTTTAAGTTTTGTGCGACGGGGTTGGGGGGTTCCAGTGTTGCCATGCTGGGTTTTTCACCTGACAATGCGCTGGCGGAGGTGCGCGAGTTCAAGCTGACCCGCAGTACCGAGACCCGTAATACCTGCCCCTACTGCTCTGTGAGCTGCGGCTTGATCATGCACAGCCTGGGCGACAAGGCGAAAAATGTCGAGGCCTCCATCTTCCACATCGAGGGCGACCCGGACCATCCGGTGAACCGGGGCACCCTCTGCCCGAAGGGCGCCGGTCTGGTGGATTTTATCCACAGTCCCAACCGGCTCAAGTACCCGGAATACCGCGCCCCTGGCTCCAAAGAATGGCAGCGTATCTCCTGGGATGATGCCTTTTCCCGGGTGGCCCGGCTGATGAAGGACGACCGGGACAAGAACTTTATTGCTAAAAATGCAGACGGCGCCACGGTCAACCGCTGGCTGTCCACCGGTTTTCTGGCCGCCTCCGCCTCCAGCAACGAATCCGGCTATATCACCCACAAGGCGATTCGCAGTACCGGCGTTCTGGCGTTCGATAATCAGGCCCGAGTCTGACACGGACCAACGGTGGCCAGTTTGGCCCCCACATTCGGACGCGGTGCAATGACCAACCACTGGGTGGACATCAAGAATGCCAACGTCATCATCATCATGGGCGGCAACGCCGCCGAGGCCCACCCCTGCGGTTTCAAATGGGTGACCGAGGCCAAGGCCCACAATAATGCCAAACTCGTCGTTATAGACCCTCGCTTCACCCGCTCGGCAGCGGTGGCTGACCTTTACACGCCCCTCCGGACCGGTACGGATATCGCCTTCCTGGGCGGGGTGATCAATTACCTGCTCTCCCACGACAAGATCCAGCACGAATACGTCAAGGCCTACAGCAACGCCCCGTTTATCGTGGCCGAAGGGTACCGATTCGACAGCGGCCTGTTCTCGGGCTATGACGAAGCGACGCGCAAGTATGACAAGGCCACCTGGGCCTATGAGATCGGGCCGGACGGTTATGCCACGGTGGACGAGACCCTGCAGCATCCCCGCTGCGTTCTGCAATTGCTTAAAACACACTACTCCCGCTATACGCCGGACGTGGTCAGCAACATCTGCGGTACGCCCAAGGATGCCTTCCTCAAGGTGTGCGAGATCATCGCCACCACCTCGGTGCCTGACCGCACCCTGACCTTCATGTACGCCCTGGGCTGGACCCAGCATTCGGTGGGGTCGCAGATGATCAGGACCGCTGCCATGGTGCAACTGCTGCTGGGTAATGTGGGCATGGCGGGAGGCGGGGTGAACGCCCTGCGGGGCCACTCCAACATTCAGGGGCTCACCGACCTGGGGCTGCTGTCCAACCTCCTGCCGGGTTACCTGACCCTGCCCGGCGAAAAGGAAACCGACTTCCAGGGCTACATTGGCAAGCGGGCCCTCAAGCCGCTGCGCCCCGGCCAGATGTCCTACTGGCAGAATTACGGCAAGTTCCATGTCAGCCTGTTGAAAAGCTGGTTCGGCAATGCCGCCACAAAGGAAAACAACTGGTGTTTCGACTGGCTGCCCAAGCTGGACAAGGTCTATGACGTGCTCCAGGTGTTCGAGCTGATGCACCAGGGCAAGCTGAACGGCTACTTCTGCCAGGGTTTTAATCCGCTAGCCTCCATTCCCCACAAGGCCAAGTTGATCGGCGCCATGGCCAAACTGAAGTACATGGTGGTAATCGACCCGCTGGCCACGGAAACCTCGTGCTTCTGGGAGAACCACGGCGAATACAACGATGTGGACCCCTCCAAGATCCAGACCGAGGTCATCCGGCTCCCCTCCACCTGTTTTGCCGAGGAGAACGGATCGCTCACCAACTCCGGTCGCTGGCTGCAATGGCACTACAAAGGCGCCGAGCCGCCGGGTGAGGCCAAACCGGATGCCGACATCGTGGCCGGCATCTTCCTCAAGCTGCGGGAGCTGTATCAAAAAGAGGGAGGCGCCTTCCCCGACCCGATCCTGAACCTGACCTGGGACTACAAGACGCCCCATGCGCCGGCCCCCGAGGAGCTGGCGATGGAGTACAACGGCAAGGCCCTGGCCGACCTGATCGACCCCAAGGACCCGACCAAGGTCGTTATGAAGAAAGGTCAGCAACTGGACGGCTTTGCCCAGCTCAGGGACGACGGTTCCACTGCTTGCGGCTGTTGGCTCTATTCGGGGGCCTGGACCGAGAAGGGGAACATGATGGCGCGGCGTGACAATTCCGACCCCTCGGGCCTGGGCAACACCCTCAACTGGGCCTTTGCCTGGCCGGCCAATCGGCGCGTCTTGTACAACCGCGCCTCCTGCGACCCGTCCGGCAAACCCTGGGATCCGAAACGCCAGCTGATTGGCTGGGACGGCAGCAAATGGAGCGGTGCCGATATCCCCGACTTCAAGCCGGATGTTCCCCCCGGCGACAGCATGGGCCCGTTTATCATGCAGCCGGAAGGGGTAGGTAGGCTGTTCGCCCTGGACAAGATGGCGGAAGGACCGTTCCCCGAGCACTACGAACCGTTCGAGACCCCCATCGATACCAACCCCTTGCACCCGAAGGTGATCAGCAATCCGGCGGCTCGGGTGTTCAAGGGTGACCTGGAGGCCTTCGGCAAGAGCAAGGAGTACCCCTATGCCGCCACTACCTATCGTCTCACCGAGCACTTCCACTTCTGGACCAAGCACACCCGGCTGGCCTCCATCCTGCAGCCGGAGCAGTTCGTGGAAGTCAGCGAGGAACTGGCCAAGGAGAAGGGCATCAAGGATGGTGACAAGGTCAAGGTCTGGTCCAGCCGCGGTTTCATCAAGGCGGTGGCGGTAGTGACCAAGCGCATCAGGCCGCTGCAGGTCAACGGCAGGACTGTCCATCACGTGGGCATCCCGATCCACTGGGGCTTCAAGGGCGTCGCCAAGAGCGGCTACCTGGCCAACATTCTGACACCCTTCGTGGGCGACGCGAACACCCAGACACCGGAGTTCAAATCGTTCCTCGTCAACATCGAGAAGGCATAGGAGGTGGATCATGGCACTGCAATCACTTGACATCACCCGCCGTTCCGCCACCACCACCCCTTCGCCCAGCCAGCGCAAAACCCAGGAGGTGGCCAAGCTGATCGATATCTCCAAATGCATCGGCTGCAAGGCCTGCCAGGTGGCATGCATGGAGTGGAACGACACCCGCGACGCCGTAGGCAGCAACCATGGTGTTTACGACAACCCGATGGACCTCACGGAAAATTCCTGGACGGTGATGCGCTATGCCGAAGTGGAACTGGAACAGGGTAAACTCGAATGGCTGATCCGCAAGGATGGCTGCATGCACTGCACCGAGCCGGGTTGCCTCAAGGCCTGCCCGGCGCCGGGAGCCGTCGTGCAGTACAGCAATGGCATCGTGGATTTCCACGAGGAGAATTGCATCGGTTGCGGCTACTGCATTACCGGCTGTCCGTTCAACATACCGCGCCTGTCGAAAAAGGACAGCAAGGTCTACAAGTGCACCCTCTGTTCCGACCGGGTGGCGGTGGGGCAGGAGCCGGCCTGTGCCAAGACCTGCCCAACCGGGGCGATCGTCTTCGGCATAAAGGAAGCTATGCTCCACCACGCCGAGGGACGAGTGGCCGACCTGAAGAACCGGGGGTTTGCCAAGGCGGGGATTTATGACCCGCAAGGGGTCGGCGGCACGCATGTGATCTATGTGCTGCCGCATGCCGACAGACCCGAAATATACTGCGGTCTCCCCAGGAATCCTTCCATTGGCCCGATGGTCGAACTCTGGAAAGGGGCGGCCAAACCGCTGGCCTCTTTTGGCCTGGCCATGGTTGTTGCCGCCTCCTTTTTCCACTACGTGACCAAGGGCCCCAGCGAGGTCTCACCAGAGATCGAGAAGGAGTTTGAAGATGAAAAATGACCCCCAAAAACTCATCCGCTATACACCCTTCGAGCGTGCCAACCACTGGCTGGCGGCCATCACCTTCATTCTTCTGGCGCTATCCGGGCTGGCTTTCTTTCATCCCGCCTTCTACCCTTTGAATCAGCTGTTTGGTGGCGGTGTCTGGACACGCATCCTCCATCCCTTTGTCGGGGTGCTGATGGCCCTGTCGTTTGGCGTCATGTTCTCCAATTACCGGAAGCTGAATGTCATGACGCCCGCCGACAAGGAGTGGCTCAGCCATGTCCGCGAAATGGTGGATGGAGATGACCGGAACATGCCGGAAGCGGGCAAGTTCAATGGCGGCCAGAAGCTCCTGTTCTGGCTGTTGGTGATATGCATGGCGCTGCTCATCCTGTCCGGCATCGTTATCTGGCGCGCCTATTTCGCGTTCCTTTTCCCGGCTGCGGTGATCCGCCTGGCGTCCGTCGTGCACGCCGTGGCGGCGACCATCATGATCGCCCTGATCATCTTTCATATCTACGCCGGCTTCTGGACCAAGGAGAGCATTGATGGCATGTTGTACGGTCAGGTCAGGCGGGCCTGGGCCAAGCAGCATCATCCGGCCTGGTTTCGGCAGATGATGGGAGGGGACAAATGAACATCGAAACCCGCATTCTTGAACCGGGCCAGATCGAAGCCCCGGCCGGGCAGATCCGTTTTTTGATCCTCCCTGGGCACAACCTGTTTAAGAGCCGTGCCGAACGGTTCCGGCATCTTTCACCGGGCCATCCTCTGGGTGAGTACCTGGCCTTTCTGGCATTGCTCGCGGATGCTCAGCAGAAGGCCTTGAACACCTTCCCCGTGTTGGCTCTGCCTGATGCGGACGAACAGGCCATTTGTCGTGAACATGGCATGCCACTGCTGGCTGCCCGGTCATGGTCCCGTGACCCGGTCTGGCGGGATGGACTGACAACAATCCTGCAACAGATGAGAGACGCAGTGCTGCCGCCAACTGCACAGGAGACCATTGCCGGTTTGCAGCTGGTAAACGTATCCGGGTTGGAGGAGATGGCCGACCGGATTCTGGCCGAAGATCTGGCTGGAATTTCTCCGCAGGAGTTACCGTTTGTTGCCGCTGCCCTGCAGGTCTATTGGGTGCGGATGGCGGCAGGCTTGGGAGAAGGTGCCTTTGGCAGACTGGAACAGGGCGGGGTCTGCCCGGTGTGCGGGTCACTTCCGCATGCCGGAATAGTATTTAACAGTGGCGCGGAACAGGGATTGCGCTACCTCTGCTGTTCCCTTTGCGCCTCGCAATGGCACATGGTGCGGATCAAGTGCAGTAGTTGCGAGTCCACTCACGGGATCAACCACTACACTCTGGAAGGTTCGGACAGTGCCGTCAAGGCGGAAAGTTGTGATGACTGTGACACCTACCTGAAACTCTTGTACCTGGAAAAGGACCGGCAGATGGAAACGATGGCCGACGACCTGGCCACACTGGCTCTGGATATGCTGATGGACAATGAAGGCAAGTCGCGTGGCGGACCAAACCTGTTTTACCATCCCGGCGCGGCACTCTAGAAGGGCTTGCCTGAAAGACAATACTTGCGGTTATAGGTTGGAAAGGGAGCGTGATATAAAGAAGCGTGCCCAAACATCGAGTAAGCGGTGAACGGCAGACCATGTGAAGAGACAATGCGTTGTTGGAAAGTAACCGTCAACTGAACACCATCTATCTTCCCGCTGATTTTCCCTCTATGCTGACCTGTAGTTGATAAATTCGCAGGAGGTCAGCAGATGGCGGAGGACACACCCGACTGGTCATCCAGACTATCAA
>JAJXYO010000054.1:31113-94463 GCA_021780495.1 Deltaproteobacteria bacterium | reverse complement strand
ACTGGGATCGTCCTGCTGTAGTCACTCTCAACCATTCCAGAAACAGCAAAGATCATGCGATCCTGGAGTTGAAAAAAGCGGCTTAGCATTCGGGACAAAGGCGACAACTCCCTTGACAACGACCGTTAATGCCAGGCTTGGTCTGCTGCTCTGTCCCACTACGTCGTTTGCTGCGCTGTTGTGTGAACTTGGTCAGCAGCGTGCGCTGGAGAATTCGGTTCGGGAGCGCGCACCGGATAATTCCAGGATGATGAGTCATGAGAAGGCTGTGCGCGAGTTGCCGTTTTTGGGATTTATGTTTGAGATGCCGATTGTTGTTGCGGGAGTTGGGGTGAGTGGGCGATAAGTGATGTGCAACTTAATCTAACTGTTTACTTTTATTACATGGATTTACAATGACACCTTTTTTAAAATGGGCAGGTGGAAAACGATGGTTTGTCCATCAGTATTCCCACCTTTTCCCTACAAAATTTAATCGGTATATAGAACCCTTCTTGGGTAGTGGCTCGGTTTATTTCCATGTTAAGCCAAAACGAGCTCTTTTGGGTGATTCAAATCCGGATCTTGTTAATACTTATAATGGTATTAAAAATGACTGGCGCAGTATTGAGTCTTTATTGAACCACCATCAGCTTAGACATTCCGATGATCATTATTACTCAGTGCGTGATGATGAATTACCTACAGATCCGATTGAACGAGCAGCACGCATGATTTACCTTAACAGAACCTGTTTTAATGGCATTTACCGTGTCAATCTTAATGGAAAGTTCAATGTCCCACGTGGCACAAAAAATAACATCCTTCTCAAGGACGATAATTTTGAAGCGACTGCACTCCTGCTGAAACGTGCAGATATTGTATTAGATGACTTTGAAGCTCTCATCAACAAAGCAAAAAAAGATGATTTTGTTTTTGCTGATCCCCCCTATACAGTGCGTCATAACAATAATGGCTTTATAAAATACAATGAAAAATTATTCTCCTGGAGTGATCAGGAGCGACTAGCACGGTCGCTTATAAAAGCACGTTCCAGGGGTGCAATAATATTATCTACCAACGCAAACCATGAATCTTTACGCGAATTGTACGAAAACAAGGGTTTCAATTTTCTGGATATTTCACGATACAGCTCGATATCTGCTAGTTCTTCCAGTCGCAAACGATTTGAAGAACTTGTGATACTGACGCATCCACAAGATAGGAGTAAATAATTATGACGTCTCTTGGCAACCTCATCAATACCACTGCAACGCAAGGTAACCCAATCGATGCATTGCGAACTTTCATCGAGAAAGAAGGAAACCACGAAAAGGCAAAGCAGATCGACAAAATGCGCTTCGTTGGTTATGTGCTCGATCTTGGTTATGAAACTGCTAAAATTATTACGAGCGACCCTTATAAACTTGCTGTCGGTGGAATTCCACGAGGGTCATTCCTTATAATGACTCCAATTTCGGCGGGCAACTCGCCGCCACATTTTACGCTTTTGCGCGTAACTGGCGTATCGCCTACCCCACTGAGCAGTCAAGTACAACAGACCTATTTCGAATTGCACAAGAAATCGATGCCTGAACTTGATGTTTGGACACAAAGTGAATTGCAGTGGGGCGCCTTGGATTGTGAAGTACTTGGTATGTTTTACGCTGACCCCACCAACATGCAGCATCTATCGTTCTCTGGAGATGTAAATAACGTTGTAAGTGCTCATCGGTACAAAGTTTTCGCACCTGACGAAGCACTGCTAACTCTTATAGTAAATGGGACAGTTAAAATCGAACAGCAGTACGTAATAGGAACGTTAAGGACAATGGAGTGTGGCCTTTCCAGCAATGGAGGCGTTCCGGGAATCCCAGTTCGTGTATCAATGAAAGATTTTAAGGGATGTCGCACTGCAATGTTTGGTAAAACCCGACTAGGGAAGTCAAATGTAGTAAAACTTATTGCACAAGGCATGCTTGAAGCTACAAAAAGCGATAACGGTGTAGGCCAGATAATATTCGACATCAATGGGGAGTATGCAAACGACAACCCACAAGACGGGAATAAATCAATTCGCTCTGCATATGAGCAACGCTGTCAAGTGTATGCATTAGTAACACGAACTGGGACACCTTCTAAACCCCTCCGACTTAATTTTTATGAGCAACCCGAGTCTTGCATTGAAATATTAGCATCTATGCTTGATCAAGATAATAAAAGCTCCAATTATATTCGCAGTTTTTCAAGTGTTAAACTCCCTTCAATTGAATCTATTGCGAGTCTACAAGAAGGCGAAAAGACACGGCCGATCCGAAAAATTCAAATGTATTGGGCTATCCTGAAAAAAGCTGGATTTTTGGCCGATGAGCAGCGATTAAAGGCGAAAGGGTTGGTTAGTCGTAATACAAAGCATTTTGATCCTCATTTCAATCAAGCGCTTCGTACTGCTGCTTACCAAGCTGTCAGGCAGAGCGCTCCTCCATCGGAGCCACAATCACTTGATGATCTTGTTGCAGAACTCGATGTAATTGCGCAATTTCGGAGAGATGACACTAATAATCCAGCTCTTATGAGTAGTGGTAATAAGCCGATGTTTGATGCAGATGACGGTGCACTCCTTGATTTTCTAAGTCCATCGACTGGTTCAGGCCCCACAACTTTACGTTCTTACATGGCTTTCCATGCTGCCAACGCAGGTGACTTTATATCGGAAATACTTGATCTGTTGGACAAAGGCAAAACTGTCATATTGGATCTGGGTAACGCAACCGATGGTGTTCGCCGATACTTTTCGGACATGATTTCAAAGTCAGTTTTTAGTCATCAGGAGAAGAAATTTGTCAGCAATTCTTTAGGCGACAACTATGTCCAGCTATATTTTGAGGAAGCACATAACCTCTTTCCGCCCGATAGCAAAGATCTTACCGGGGTTTATGCTCGTTTCGCAAAAGAAGGCGCGAAGTTCCACATTGGAATGGTTTATTCAACGCAATCACCCTCTACCATCAACCGTGAACTACTTGCACAGACTGAAAATTTTTTCGTGGCTCACTTGTCTAGCCAAGATGAAACAAGGTCGCTTTCTCGCGTACAAATTGCTTTTGCTGGAATTGAAGACGATATCCTCCGTGCTAAAACCCCCGGATATATGCGTATGCTAACTCTATCAAACCGTTTTGTAATACCGATGCAGGCACTTAAATTTGAAGCTGTAGCAACTTTGGGGGCATGATATGGCATATGGTCAAGGAACTCGCCTGCCAGGCGAGTCAGCTTCCAAGCTTGGACATCTTGCTGTAGTAAAAAGTCCTTGGGTTAAAGCTCTGATTGCTGAATTTGAATCTGCTTTACCTCAAGAAGGTGATCCAAGCGGTTCGACTTGGTCATCATTCTCATCGGAAAATGTTCAGTCGCTAAGTCGTGTGTGGGCTGTTGATGGCTCATTTGTATCCGTTAAGGCAGCACAGCACCCGCCCCGCGAAGTTGCTTTTGTTAAGACGGCCCTTCTTGCTATTGACCGTGCTCGGCTAGATGCCATTGATAAGGAACATCCCCATCCCTTGCTTTTGCAAGACGTTCTAAGAGATAGCGCTGTTTTTCATGCAACCGTGTTTCCTCTGAAAAACGTGCGCACTCCACTCGGCACCAATTATGATGCAGTACGACATATTATCCGTGATTCGATGCGGATTGATGAAGATGGAGCGTTCTACGAAACATTGAAGTGGCTTGCTTACAAGAAGTGGAGTAAACATCCAACAAATTCCCCAGCTTTCAACTGTCCACACTGTCACATTGAAATTAAATCAGGCTTGCCTATAAATACAGATGAAGGCCAATGTCCAAAGTGCGATGGAGTTGTTTTCTTAACTGATATGTTGGGCTTTCATCTTGACATGGATGAAGAGAGTGCGCCTGATTCAGTCGCATCGGCTTACATGTTGATGATGGAACTTTTAATGCTTTTTACGGCAATTCGCATCTTCTGGGGACATAGCGATAAGAGCTTAGTAACAGACACTTTGTTTATTAAAGACGGACCGTTAACCCTGCGAAGCCAATACTCTAAGCTCGTTCCAGGCCTTCGAGCATTTCTACAACATGCAAAAGAAATTGAAAGACCTGTGCATGTTATTGGTCAGGAAAAAAGTGGCGCTTTCTTTGACCATTTAGCTTCAATTGTGCGGTTCCCACCACCCCACTCTCGTGACGAACCTACTTCATATTCTGTACTTTCACATGACTTTGTACGTCGTGAGGTTTATCGCTCACCGGATCTTCAGAACCCATACGGTAGCCGTACCAACTGGGGTGAGAAGCTTTATGTGAAATTCGACCCAGGAACCTACATGGTATTGAATGTTCCGACCGGAAATTACAATGAAGCAGGCACATTTCCTTTGGCGGACGATTTGATTGGTTTGGATCGTATCCTCGCAACATTGCCAAGTCTTATTAGCCATAAGCATGAAGGAGCTTTATTCCCAGTTGAATTAGCGAACGGGATAGCTTCACTGTCAAACTATCCATCTGCAAAAATCCTGCAACACTTCATGGAAGCACCATTGGGATAGAATTATGCTGCGAATTATCAGGTAGTTATGTGTATCAAACCTTTAAGGGAGACTTTATGTCTTGTGGAATGGATTGGAATAAATTGCTTTCACATAAAAGGCTTGGAAAACCTAAAGTCGAGGAAAGCTTGGATCGCTCATATTTCCAGAGGGACTTCGACAGAATCGTATTCTCATCGGCGTTTCGAAGATTTGCAAGATAAGACCCAAGTGTACCCGTTGGCTGAAAGCGACTACGTACGGACACGGCTGACTCACAGCCTTGAAGTATCATGTGTAGGGCGTTCTTTGGGCTCAATAGTAGGTAAAAGAATAATTGAACGACATCAGTTGCAAAATATTGACTACTCTGAGTTTGGATCGATCATAGCCAGCGCCTGTCTTGCACACGATATTGGTAATCCTCCTTTAGGTCATTCCGGCGAAGAGGCTATACAGAATTGGTTCATGGATTCAGATATTGGCAAAGAAATAATTAAGGTTTTAACAGACACTGAACGTGGAGACTTTCTGAAATTCGAAGGCAATGCTCAAGGATTCAGAGTACTGAGTAGATTGCAATCACCTGACAACACAGGTGGAATGCAACTTACATGTGCTACGCTTGCCGCTTATACAAAATATCCAAGGGAGTCATTTGTTGAGGGCCGGGCAGAGGACCTTAAAAGAAAAAGTGCCAAGAAATTTGGTTTTTTTCAGGATGATAAGCAGTTGTTTGCGGAAGTTGCTGATGAAGTTGGTCTGCTTCAAATCCATAATGACCATGCTTGGTGGTGCAGGCATCCGCTTGCTTTCCTCGTAGAAGCAGCTGACGATATCACCTACACCATAATCGATTTTGAGGACGGATATAGACTTGGGCATATCAGTTTTCAGGAAGTATCAGACATTTTGATAGAATTATTAAAGGGTGAAAATCTTGAGTCCTATCAAACAATCCAGGCTGAAAAAGAAAAAGTTGAATACCTTAGAGCAAAATCAATAAACAAACTCATACTCGAAGTCTGCGACATTTTTTGTGAACACGAAGATCGGATATTGTTGGGAGAATATGACAATGCGCTAACAAAAGACATTCCGAGCGCAGCTAATTTAGATAGAATTGTAAGTATCTCAAAGAAAAAAGCCTATTGTGCTCGCAATGTACTCGAAATAGAAGCGGCCGGATTTCAGGTCCTTGGCGAATTAATTAGATACTTTATTACATCAGTAAATGATGTGGCGAAAAATGCTGAACGAGCATTGCCAAGAAGCAAGAAACTTATCGAATTAATACCAGAGCAGTATTTGGGGAATGATAGAAAGCCCGATAATGACCAATATTCCCGTCTTATCAAAATCACAGATTTTGTTTCAGGTATGACAGACACATTTGCTGTTTCTTTGTACAAGAAATTGTCAGGTATTTCTTTGCCGCGAGGGTGATGAGTTGGAAAATCCGGACCTTAATTTATGAGCTCGGTTAGACGTTTGAAATGCATCGGGATTGAATACAAGGGTCGCGTCCCCATTACCCAAAGCAATTAAGGTAAACCCATGTCCACCCTGATCCCAAGCATAATCTCCTGCAAATTCGACACTCCTGGCGAGCGTAAGTTTGCCTGTTTGCTGGAGGCGAAGCTGGAAGATGACTACCTCTGCTGGTACAATGTCCCAATCGGCCCTGCTCGCCTCCATCCTGACTTTATTATCATGCATCCGCAACGGGGCGTGCTTATCCTGGAAGTCAAGGATTGGCGCCTGTCTACCATACAGACAATCAACACCCATGAAGCAACCATCTTCGTCAACAATAATCCCATAACGGTTAAGAACCCACTTGAACAGGCACGCGGCTATGCCATGGCTGTTGCGGATATTCTTAAAAGCGATCCCCAACTGGTCAGGGCAGATGGCAGGCTGCAAGGGAAACTGCTCTTTCCGTGGACCTTTGGCGTTGTCCTGACAAACATTACCCGTAACGAGTTTGAGCAAACCGATCTCGGGGAGGCCATTGAGCCTCACCATGTAATCTGCAGGAACGAGATGACCGAGTCTGTCGATGCGATGGCTTTTCAGGAGCGGCTCTGGGGCATGTTTCCCTACAACTCTCAGGGGTTGCTGACACTCCCGCAGATAGAACGGGTGCGCTGGCACCTCTTCCCGGAGATCCGTTTGCCGTACAAACAGGCCTCGCTCTTTAATGACCTGGACGACGACCCTCAAGGGTTGCCGGATATCATGCGGGTAATGGACCTGCAGCAGGAACAACTGGCCCGCAGTCTGGGCCAGGGGCATCGGGTGATCCACGGCGTGGCCGGTTCCGGTAAAACGCTTATACTTGGCTATCGTGCCGAACATCTGGCCAAGGCCTGCTCACGTCCGATACTTGTCCTCTGTTACAACCGGCTGCTTGCCCAAAGACTGGAACAGTGGATGCAGGTCAAGGGGATTGCGGACAAGGTCCATGTTCATACCTTTCATGCCTGGTGCCGGAAACAACTAACGACCTACAACGTAGAGCTGCCACGCAATCACGGAGACGACGCTTTCTTCGATGAGATGGTTGATACGGTGATACACGAGGTGGACCGCAGTATGATCCCGTCCGGGCAGTATGATGCGGTCATGATCGACGAGGGCCATGATTTCCGACCAGAGTGGTTCAAGCTGGTGGTGCAGATGGTCAATCCCCAAACCAGCTCTCTACTCGTTCTTTACGACGATGCCCAGTCCATCTACGACACACACAAGAAGGGCAAGTTCAGCTTCAAGGGCGTCGGTATCCAGGCCCAGGGCAGA
Organism: Deltaproteobacteria bacterium; assembly: GCA_021780495.1. Classification (GTDB taxonomy): domain Bacteria; phylum Desulfobacterota; class Desulfuromonadia; order Geobacterales; family Pseudopelobacteraceae; genus CAIPTY01. The sequence continues at coordinate 87,126 of JAJXYO010000054.1, read as the reverse complement.
ACCACCATCCTCAAGGTCAACTATCGCAACACCCGTGAAATACTGGATTTCGCCGCCGAATTTGCCCGCCAGCTCCTGACTCAGGAGGATGCCGACGAGGACGGCATTCCTCGCCTCGCCCCACTGTCAGCGGGAAGGCGAGGAACCAGACCGCTTCTGGTAAAACTCCCGACGATCTGTGCCGAAGCTGATGAAATTGCCAAGCGCCTGAAGGAAGCCCATCAAAAAGGGATCGCCTGGAAGGATATGGCTGTGCTGTACTGGGATTCCAAGGATAAGGATGAGCTTTTTCGGGCGCTCAAGTCGCAACATATCTATGTCGTCGGCAAAAATTCAATTACTTTCGACAAGGATGATACAAAGGTGAAATTCCTGACAATTCACAACAGCAAAGGACTGGAATTCCCACTGGTAGCCATCATGGGCGGCCGTATTACCGAGCAGGCCAAGACTGACGTGGAGTCGGCTAAATTGCTCTACGTGGCTATGACCCGCGCCACCTCTCAACTGGTTCTCACAGTTGCTGGGCTTCCGCAATGATCGAACGATACCTCAAAACCTTCTCCACCCTCCGCTCCGACACCAGTCGCACCCGCTGGACAGCTGCAACCAAATTCCGCGCCCCGCATAAACCACTACTACTGTTGGCCGTTATCGACCTCATCGCCCAAGGCATCATAAAAACCAACTTCATCGAATTCACTCCCGACCTGGGAGAACTCTTCACCCTCTACTGGTCCCGCGTCATGCCCCCGGACCAGCGTTCAAACATGATCCTTCCTTTTTACCATCTCAATTCCGACAAGTTCTGGCACCACATTCCTAAACCGGGCATGGAGGCGGTCCTTGCCGCTACCCGCCAGATCAGAGGCGTTGCCCAGTTGAAGGAAATCGTTCTGGGAGTGAAACTGGATGACGAGCTTTACTCCCTGTTGTGCCATGAAGAGTCGCGCAATCTGTTGCGAACCACCCTGATTGAAGCCTGTTTCGTAGCGGAACTGCACGCCGCTCTGGTCGAACAGGGGATCATCAACAGGGAAGCGTTTCAGTACAGTCAGACGTTGCTGGCGCAATCGCGCAATCAGCAGGTACAGGAAGACTCTGAAACAGTGCAATACGCCCCTGCGGTTCGGGATCAGGCCTTCAGACGGGTCATTGTCAGCATGTATGATCACCGCTGCGCCGTCTGCGGCATCCGCATGCTGACTCCGGATTGCCATACCGTGGTTGACGCCGCCCATATCGTTCCGTGGAGCCTGACGCATAATGACACCGTCCAGAACGGTATGGCGCTCTGCCGCTTGTGTCATTGGACGTTCGATGAAGGCTTGATCACTGTTTCCGGCTCTTACGATGTGCTTGTTTCAAAGCAATTATCCGCGAGCAACAACATCCCCAGCCATATGCAGACCCTTACCGGCCGCCCCATCATCGGGCCTGCCGAGCAGGTATTGTGGCCTGAACCGGACGCGCTCCATTGGCATCAGCAAAAAATCTTTCGGAAATATTGATCAAGTAAACTGGAATAGTAGCGAACCAAGATGATTGAAAATTTATCGTAGGGAGTCTGATCCATGAAAATTGACATGATCCACTCATTGACCGACGCCTTTGAATCACATGCTCAACAAACGGAAGGTGGCGTTGAGTTCTGGCTTGCCCGTGATTTGCAGCATCTTTTGGGTTACTCGGAATGGCGGAACTTCACAGCAGTTATATCGAAGGCAAAAACAGCGTGTGAAGTTTCCGACCATGCTATCTCGGACCATTTTGTTGACGTCAACAAAATGGTCGATCTGGGTTCCGGCAGCCAACGTGAAGTTGAAGATATTATGCTCACTCGTTATGCCTGTTACATGATTGCCCAGAACGGCGACCCCAGAAAACAGGAGATCGCCTTTGCCCAGACCTACTTTGCCATTCAGACCCGTCGCGCTGAACTGATCGAGCAGCGCTTGCTTGATGCTGAGCGGGTCGTCGCTCGTAAAAAGCTTACTACAACGGAAAAAGAACTGTCTCAGGTGATTTACGAACAGACTGGCGGCAACCAGGATTTTGCAATCATTCGCAGTAAGGGCGACCATGCTCTGTTTGGCAAGTCAACACAAGCCATGAAGGCCCAGTGGAAAGTACCGGATAGCCGCCCTCTTGCTGACTTTGCACCGACAATCATTTTGAAGGCCAAGGATTTCGCCACAGAGATCACCATCTTCAACACACGAGAACACGGCCTCTCCTGTGAGAAGGCCATCTCCAACGAACATGTTACCAACAACGAAGCCGTCCGGAAGACATTGCTCGAACGAGGTATTCGTCCCGAAAGCCTGCCTGCTGCTGAAGATGTGAAAAAAGTCGAGCGACGCCTCTCCTCCGAGGATAAAAAAGCTTTGAAGAATCCGGAAGCGCTGGATTCCTGATCAACGACTACTGCATTGGATATAACAATGGAAATGCCGATTTATCTCGATCATAACGCCACAACGCCGGTAGACAGGCGAGTGTTGGAGGAAATGCTGCCGTACTTCTGCGAGGTTTACGGCAATGCCGCCAGCATCGATCACCTGCATGGGAATAAGGCAAAACAGGCGGTTGATGAAGCACGACAAGCTATTGCCAAAGTTCTTGGCTGCCGCAAAGAGAGTGAGATCGTCTTTACCAGTGGTGCCACCGAATCAAATAATCTGGCCTTGATTGGAGCGTATCGAAAATTCAGGAACAAGGGCAACCACATCATTTCATCTGCAATTGAGCACCCTGCTGTGCTGGATACGCTGAATTACATGCAAAACGAAGGCGCGGAGATAACGCTGCTTCCTGTTGACAGCGAGGGTGTCGTTAATCTCGAAGCCTTGGAAAAGGCCATTAAGAAGGAAACTATCCTGATCTCGGTAATGTTTGCAAACAACGAAATCGGCACCATCCAACCGATTAAAGAGATTGGCGCTCTGGCAAAGTCGAAAGGGGTCCTCTTTCATACCGATGCGGCCCAGGCAGTTGGACATGAAAAGATCAATGTCTATGACATGAACATCGATCTGCTCTCCTTCAGCTCTCACAAATTCTACGGACCGAAAGGCGTCGGCGGCCTCTTTGTCCGTTCCTATTCTCCATTGATCAAACTTAGTCCAATCTCTTTCGGCGGCGGCCATGAAAAGGGGATGCGCTCTGGCACCCTGAACGTACCGGGCATTGTCGGTATGGCGGAAGCGCTCTCGTTGGCGAACAGAGAATTGAAGGACGAATACTGTCGTTTGAGAGAGGCTGTAAACCTGATTTACCAGCAACTTCAGAAATCATTTCCTGACATCAAACTCAACGGCCATCCACAGAACCGTCTTGCCCACAACCTCAGCCTCACCATTCCCGGCGTCGAGGCAAAGGCATTGATCCATCTGCTGAAAAACAAACTCTCTTTCTCGGCGGGTTCCGCCTGCTCGACGGTCAAGGTCGCACCTTCACATGTACTGAAAGCCATTGGACTTAGTGATGATGAATCCTTTCAGACGATCCGGCTGGGCCTGGGGCGGTCAACAGAAGAGGCGGCAGGGATTGCTGATGTTTTGGTTGATGGTATTGGGCAATTCAAAAATATATCTGCCTAGCAATCGCTGTCTCTACCATGCTTTTCAGGTTTCAAACAAAAAGGGTTACAGCATTTCTGCTGTAACCCTTTAATTTTTGTGGCGGAGAGGTAGGGATTCGAACCCTAGGTACGTTGCCGTACACCTGATTTCGAGTCAGGCACCATCGACCACTCGGACACCTCTCCACTGGATCCGCTTTGAAACGGAAACGCTTTATACCTCATTCCGGCGATAAATTCAAGACCGCTCTTTACTCACTGCCGCACAATTATGTGATCAGCCCGGTTCGCGGCGAACGGGCCTGCTCGACACCCTGATGAATACCCACCTGTCGGCCGTCGTTTTGTCCGGTTACATATGCATCGGCATGTATGAAACTTCTGCGGCTGTGGATCGTTCGGATGTTGCCGATCTCGTTCATGGACTGCCTGATCAGTGTTTCCTTGAGCGGCACCAGCGCGCCGGTGGTGACCGGTGTGCGCAGCTGCTGCTCTCTCAGGCGGGCGGTGATGGTGGAAACCGCCCCCAGGTAGTAGGACTGACGCATCAGTTCACGATGGCGGTTGGTAATGGTTCTGCTGACCTGCTGCTTCATGTAGCCGCTGCACAGCTTCCTGACGGTCCGGTCCAGGTAGGTAAAGGTGAAGGCGGCGACCTGCGGATCGGCCCCGACGCCGATGAAGGTCAATTTCCCGGTGGCGGGGTGGTGGAGCGCCTGACAGTCGAAGGCGCTGCTGACGCCGGCGCTGAGCTGCCGCAGCCATTTCGGCAGGGACCTGGCTACGGTGGTGTCCACGGTGTCGGCCTTATCCGGTTGCTGGGCCGCATCGATGTCTGCCATGGCAAGGTTGTGCTCTGACAACAGGCGCTGGGCATGACTGGCGGCCAGTGCGGCTTCATGTTCGTTGCTCGAATTGGCCAGGGCCAGCAGTTTTTTGATCTTGTCTATGATGGGTGCTGTAGCCAACGGGGTTTCTCCAGCGCTGTCCGATCGACGGCCTTTGCAGTAGAATGGGTGCTTATCTCAAGCCCAGGCGCTTGAAGATGATGCCGAGATATTTGTTCAGCAGGTTGTCGCGGGATAGAAACGATAAGACCGGCGCCTTTCTGGTCCCGATCGAATCCAGTAATTGTTGCAGCTCCGGATGATGCCCGTGTGTCAAGCCTTCCCGCAAGGTCAGAAGAGCGTCATACGTATTTCCGACCACTAGATACACTTTGCCGAGATACAGGTAGTGGAGAGGGTTGCCGGGGTCATGTTGAATCGCTGTGCGGCACAGTTCGATCGCCCGGGTGATCTGGCCGCGCTCCTTGGCGATGCAGAACCCGAAACGGGAATGCCAGAGCGGATCATCCCAGATGCTGAGGGCCCGTTCCAGGCAGGCGAGCGCCGCCAGGACGTTGTTGCGGTCAAGTTCCCGTTGTGCCTGATCGAACTCCTTGTGCGCAGTGGCGGCTGTTTGCGGATCCATCCTTGTCCCCTTTTATTCGCGTGAGATCCCATTGGTCATCTCGTTTTGGCGGACACCATGCAGGCCGGTCAGCAGATTCTCGCCGGGCCTGTTGCCGAGGGCCATTGTCAGCGAGCCCTGGGCTTCAATGAGGCTAAACAGTGCCATGGTACGTCGTACCGCCTCATCGGTCAACTCTTTCAGCGTGCTGCGCTGCACTCTTCCGGTGACCGGATGTTGCCAGCCCTGGGTGCTGGGTTCGATACAGCCGATAGCCGCTCGCCGCAATAACGGGTAGAACAGCTGGCGCTGTTCCTTGAACGGGGAACCCGCGATCCCGCCCAGCACTCTGACGGCAAGCTTCCAGAAGGTGCGGTCATACAGGGACTGCAAGCGGCAGTGCAGTTCCAGGGCCTGCTGCAGGGCTGAGCGTGGCAGTCTGCCATGGGGGTCGAAGAGCAGTGCGCAGGCGCTGATGAAGGTCTCCTGCGTGGAAGCCGACACCAGCTCGGTCAGGTGCCGCAGCGCAGGCGGCCGGCTGGTGCGCTGCAGATCGCAGTCGATGGCGGTCTCGATCTGGTAATGCCGTCCGATGCCGGCCGCGCCGGTCAGTGCATAGACAAAGGGGTGAAAGACGATATCGGCCTCGATGTGGCTGATAACGCCCAGCAGGCAGGCCAGCAGGGGAGGGGGCAGGCCTTCGGAAAAACGCCCCTCGGCCTGGATCAGCGGGGCATAGCTGTTGCCGGCCGTATCATGGAACGCGTGTGCCAGATCCAGGGCCGTTGCGGCGTGGGGGCCGCGGAACAGGTGCAGCAGCGTATCGGGCAGGACCGCCCCTCCCAGGTAGGCCGGCCGGTGGGTCTGGATGATGTCCCGCAGCCGGCTGCCGGGGGGCAGCCCGTCGGCAACACGCCCGGCCAGGTGCCAGTGGGTCAGCTCTTTAGGCATGTTCGACCGCCTGCGCGATGCTCTGCTGGTCGCGCTGATTCTTCATGGATGCTCCGGCAGGTACTGATGCAGCAGGCGCCGTTCATACAGATAGCGAATCGACAGCGGCAGGACCGCCGCCAGAAAAATCAGCCCGCAGCCCAGCCATTCGAGGGGTTTCAGGTGCTCTCCCAGGATGAACAGGCCGGCCAGCAGGCTCCAGACCGGATCCAGGGTGTAGATCAATCCGGCCCGGGTGGGGGTGACATAGCGCTGGAAGGTGTTCTGCAGGGTGAAGCAGATCACCGTGGGAAAGATGGCACAGTACACCACGGTCAGCACGCCGCTCGGCGAGACCGTGAAGGGCGCCAGTGGTGCCGCCAGGGTGGCCATGCCGGCGATGGCGGCAACCGTACCGAACTGCACCATGGAAATCAGGTAGACGTCGTCGTCCTTGATGACCTTGGAGACGGCGATGATATGGCCGGCGATGAACAGGGCGCAGATCGTTGAAACCAGGTCGCCGCGATTGAAGCCCACCCCACCGCTGGTGGCCAGCAGCCAGATACCCAGTGCTGCCAGGGCGATGCCGCCCAGATTGGTCCGTCCGATGCGATCCCGCCAGACCAGTTTGGTGATGAGCGGGATGAAGAGGATGAACAGGTTGTTCAATACCCCGGCCCGCGAGATGCTGGTGCCCTGGATGCCAAAGACAAAACAGATGTTGGTCAGTCCCAGGGCCAGGCCGACGGTGACGCCGCGCCGCACTATGCTGCGGTTGAGTGCGGTCAGCCGCCGGGCGAAGACCAGCATCATGATCAGTGTTGCCAGGGTGAAACGGCTGAAGACGAACAGGGCGGGCGGGATCTCGCGCAGGCCGATCTTGGTGAAGAGGAAGCTGCCGCCCCAGAAGAGGGTGGTCAGGATCAGGTAAAAGTATATTCTGCCCTGTGAAGGGCGTACGCTCTCGTTCAAGCTGCCGTACTGCCGATGGTGACAGGTTGGCTCATGGTTGTATCCATACGATCAGTTCCTCCAATGTGGTCACACTGATATCCGCCAGATCCGGCCAGCGGAAACTGCGGGTTATATCGACATGCACCGTCAGCGCCCCGGCCAAGCGCCCTGCCAGGAGGTCATAGTGGTAATCGCCGACCATGACCATTGTCTCGGGGCCGGTTTCCCAGAGCCGGGCCAGCTGATGGAGGCCGTCCGGATCAGGCTTGGGCCTGGCTTCGTCCCGCCCCACAACGTGGCTGGGGTCGAAAAAACCGCCCAGACCGGCCAGTTCCAGGGTGTGGAGTGCGTTTGCACGGGTGTTGCGTGTCAGGATTCCCCGTTGCACCCCCCGCTCCCGCAGCAGTTCCAGTAGCTGGCGGGCGCCTGTTGCCGCCTGTGTCAGAGCCGCCAGTTGCCGTTCTATTTCCTGCAGCCGGTCGTGCAGCGGCTGCGAGCGATGCCGGGGGAGCGCCGTCAAATGCTCAAGAATGTCGCTGCCGTCCGGGATGGCGAGCTCACGCCGGATGGCGGCAAAGTCATGAACCGCCACCGTCAGTGTCCCGTCCAGGTCAAAGATCCAGTGGCCGGAACCGGCAATCGCCGGCAACAGGGCCGCTCTCATGGTGTCTGGTCCGCTGTGAAATGGATCGCCAGCCAGACCGTTGTGCGCTCCGGATCGGTCCAGGCCACCCGGTGCCGGCAAGCGGCGGGGATCAGGGCATAATCGCCTGTTGCCAGTCTCCGGGGGGGCTGCCCGTCATCGAACAGCAGCTCCGCGGCGCCCGCCAGTACCAGCACCCACTCGGCCCGCTCCTGCTCGTACCATTGCCCCACGGGGGTGGTCTGGCCGTGGGACACGATCCGCTCGATGCGAACCGCGTGCGACTCGACCAGGGTTTCAAATACCTCGGCTGTCTGGGCAGAGGGCAGGCCGGTCAGGATGTTGCGTAGTACAGGCAGCATGTAAGCCTCTCCGTGTTGCACATGAAAAAGGCGGGGGATGTCCGCCAGTTCTGCTACATCCAGCGCCAGTTACGGCGTGTCGTCTTCCGGTTGATCGTCTGGCGCGTCCACCCCGTCCGGCGCAGGCGCCGACAGCTCTGTGGCGGGACGTTCGGAGGCCGGCTCTGCCGGAGGAGCGGACAGGATTGCGGGTGTTGCCTGGTCGTCAGGCTGTGCGTCCGGTTCCGCGGCGGCGGATGTCGGCGGTTCAGTGGCGCTATCCGTGCTTGGGCTGTCTTGTCCGGCCAGTGTTTCCAGCAGCTCCAGCGCTGAGGCGGCTGTGGCGTCTGCCGAATCACTGGCGACATCGGCCCCGAGGGCCAGGGTGGCGGAAAACACCAGCGGGACAATCATTCCTGCTGAAACAGATCGCATATATATCCTTCCTGAAGGTGCAGTTTGATAATCCGATGATTATAAGCATGAATTCCAAAACCGCAAGCACCTATCAACGTGCCCAGTCCATCTTCGGCATGGTGCGGAGTGCCTGTTGCTACGGTAGGTCGAGGTGCGAACTGATATCGATGTGTAGCAATGCATTGCACTGTGAACGAGAATATGATTTTATATGCCGTACCGTCGTCACTACGTCATAGTGTTCCGGATGCATGCGGTGAACGGTCCCACACACACTACCCGCACCACAGGAGGAGTTATATCATGGCTGTTTCAGTACTTGATGCGCGAGGGCTCAAATGCCCGCAACCGACACTCAAAATTACCGTCATGTCCATCAAGATGAAACCGGGTGATGTTCTTGAAGTCACCGCCGACTGCCCTACCTTTGAAAAGGATGTTCGCGATTGGTGCTCGCGCGCCAGGAAGACGCTGTTGTGGGTCAGGGAAGAGGGGACGGCCAAGAAGGTACAGATCCAGTTCTAAACGTTCCTGCCGTGCCGTGTGGTGCTGCGGGAGTATTAATCCCCCAGCCGCTTTGATCAACAGGCCGCCTGCGTTGGAGATCATTGCTGCACGAGGTGCAGCAATGATCTCCAACAGACCGGCAGGCTACGGACAATCCCCTAAGCGCTTGGCCTTGACCTTCATATCCATGGCCTGCCCCTGCGTGCTCATCTTCATGGTTGAATCATAGCTATCGCCATGGTAGACCGTCTCGCCGCTGAAAACACCGGCACGTTTACCGCTGCACTTCATCTTCCAGCTGACCTTGTTGCCGGACTGTTTCAGGTCGGTAACGGTGCAATTCTTGTCGGTCGTGATCGTTCTCTTTTGATCCTTGACATCTTCCTTGGAGTAACAGTGCTTTATCTTGGTCGGCGGCATCTTCATGGGCATGCCGGGCATCTCCATGGTGGTGATCACTTCCCAGTAACCAGCACGCATGGTGTCGGCGGCAAAACAGGCACTCGGCAGGAGCAGGGCGGAAAGCAGGGCGATGACAACTTTTTTCATGGCTACATCTCCTTTGTTCTGTATTGGTGCTGCATGGCAGTTACTGTTGTGACGCAGTCAGCATCTCGGTCGCGTGGGCCAGGGCGGAATCGGTGATCTTTTCTCCGGCCAGCATGCGAGCGATCTCGCGGGTACGTTCCGTGCCGTCCAGCACCGTAATCCCGGTGGTGGTCCTGCCGGCATGGACCTGTTTTTCAACGCGCAGGTGGTGATCCGCACAGGCGGCTACCTGGGGCAGGTGGGTGATACAGAGCACCTGCTGGCGGTTGGCCACGTTTTTCAGTTTCCGGCCCACCAGCTCGGATGTTGCCCCGCTGATGCCGGTGTCGACCTCGTCAAACACCAGGGTCGGTACATCGCCTTCAGGCAGCACCTGTTTGAAGGCCAGCATCAGGCGCGAGAGTTCACCGCCCGAGGCGATCTTTGCCAGCGGACGCGGCGGTTCACCCAGGTTGGGGGAAAAGAGGAATTCGACCCGCTCGTAGCCGGTTGCTCTCGGCTCGGGCAATGCTTCCAGCGCAGGCTCCACAACAGCGCCTTTCATGGCCAGTTGATGGGCCTCTGTCTCCAGGGCCAGCCTCAACCGGGCGGCCTGCGTGCTGCGCCGGGTGGTCAGCTCGGCACCTGTCTTGCGCAGCTGTTCCAGCAGTCCATCCCGTTCCTGTTCCAACCTCTGTCGGTCGTGTTCCCGGCCGCGCAGTTCTTCCAGTTCCGTGTCTATCTGCTGTTGAAACGCCAGGACCTCTTCAACCGTTGAACCGTACTTGCGTTTCAGACGGCTGATCTGGTCGAGGCGGTCATCGGCCTGCTGCAGGGCGGCCGGGTCGGCCTCCAGCCGGGTGGTATAGTCACGCAGGCTGATGGCGGAATCCTCCAGCTGCAGATAGGTCTCCTCCAGGGAGGTGGCCAGGCCGCCAAGGGCGTGGTCGATGCCGGCGAGCTCGCGGATCGAGGCGCTGATGCGCCGCAATTGGCCGAGAATGGCCCCGTCGCCGCCGTAGAGCAGCTCGAAGGCCTCGCCGCTGACGCTGCTCAGTTTGCCGGCGCTGGCCAGAATCCGGCGCTGCTCCTCCAGTTCCTGCTCTTCGCCGCTCTTCAGTTGCGCTGCGGCAATCTCGTCGGATTGAAACGCGAGCAGGTCGAGTCTGCGGACGGCCTCACGCTCCTGATTATCGAGGTCTGCCAGGCGCTCGCAGACGCCGGCCTGTGCTTTGAAAATCGTTGCAAACTCTTCGCGCACGGCGCTCGTGCCGGCAAAGGAATCCAGCAGGGCCAGCTGATTGTCCGTCCGCAGCAGTGTCTGCGAGTCGTGCTGACCGTAGATGTTGATCAGGCGGCTGGCGATGTCGGTCAGAACAGCCACGGTTGACATGCTGCCGTTGATGAAGATCCTGTTCTTGCCGGAGCGGGAGATGGAACGTTTGACCAGCAGTTCCGGTCCGGCTTCCAGCCCTGCCTCTGTCAGGCTTTGCTGCAGCTCGGGCCGCCCGGAAATGTCGAAGATCGCTTCAACCGTAGCTTCTTCGAGGCCGGAGCGGATCAGGTCCACCGAGGCCCGGCCACCCATGATCAGTCCGACGGCATCGATGATGATCGATTTACCGGCGCCGGTCTCGCCCGTCAGGACGGTCAGGCCGGGTCCCAGGGCCAGGTGCAGGTTGTCGATGATGGCTATGTTGGTGATGGACAGGTCGGTCAGCATGGCGGTCTCATCGCTCTCCCCATTTCAGTTTGGTCCTCAAGATCTCGAAGTATTCCCGGCTGCGCGACATGACCAGGGCCGTTGTTGTCAGGGCCTTGCGAATCTCCACCGAATCACCCTCGCGCAGCTCGAAGCCCACCTGTCCGTCCAGGGTCAGGTAGACCTTTTCGTCGAAGGATGAGGCCACGGTGATGGAGATGATCGACTCGTCCGTTACCACGATCGGCCGGTTGGTCAGGGTATGCGGACAGATCGGCGTGATGACGATGCAGCTCATCAAGGGGTGGATGATCGGTCCGCCGGCCGACAGGGAGTAGCCGGTGGAGCCGGTGGGGGTCGAGACGATCAGCCCGTCGGCCTTGTAGGTGGTCAGGAAGTGGCGGTTGACCTTGGTCTCCAGATCAACAATGCGGGCCAGGGCGCCCTTGTTGATGACCATGTCGTTGAGGACATTGCACTTTTCGATCTGTTGTCCTTCACGATGGAGCGTGACCTCCAGCATCATCCGCTCGGAGACACGCGGGTTGCCTTCCAGACATTTTTCCAGGCGGGTGTAGAGCTCTTCCACGGTGATTTCCGTCAGGAAACCCAGGCTTCCCAGGTTGACCCCCAGGATGGGGACGTCTCTGCTGCTGAAGAGCCGGGCCACCGAGATCAGCGTGCCGTCGCCCCCCAGTACGACCACCAGTTCGGCCTGATCGCGGATTTCCGCCTCCAGGACCGCAGCCGGCAGTCCCAGTTGGAGAGCCAGCTGCTCCTCAACCAGAGGGGTGCAACCCTTCTCCTCCAGCCAGGTGATCAGCTCGCTGGCGATCCCCCGGCAGCGGGGGTCATGGACCTTGGCAAATATGGCGACGTTCTGGATCTGCATGGCTCACCTATTTCATGTTTCTGATCTTGTCCAGGCTTTCTTCCAATACCTGCTTCTTGGCGTTCACTTCGGCCAGTTTCTGGCGCTCCTTGGCCACGATTTCGGCCGGGGCCCGGTCAACGAAGGCCGGACTCTCCAGCTTCTTCGAGAACATCTCGATCTCTTTCTCGATCTTGCCGATCTCTTTCAACAGGCGCTCTTCCTCGGCGGCTACGTCCACCAGCCCTTTGAGCGGTACATAGATCTGGATGTCGCCGGCCACCTGGATCGAGGCGTCATCCGGCTGTTCGATCCCGCAACCGATGGCCAGATCGGAGACCCGCGCCATGCTGATCAGGGAGCCTTCGTTGTGCTTCATCAGACGCAGGCTCTGCTCGCTGCCGCAGGACAGGATCACGGCAATCTGCTTCGATGGGGGCACGTCCATTTCGCCACGGATGTTGCGGATGCCGCCGATGACCGCCATGACGCGCTCCATGTCGGCTGCTTCCCCGGGGAAACTACACTGCTCACAGGCTGCCGGATAGGCGGCCTGCATGATGGTCGCTGTGGCATGAGTGCCCGGCAGCGCCTGCCAGATCTCCTCGGTGATAAAGGGCATGAAGGGGTGCAGCAGGCGCAGCAGGTTTTCCAGGGTGTACCAGAGCACATAGCGGGCGGTCTGCTTGCGCTCCGGTGTGCCGTTGTACAGGTCCTGCTTGGAGAGTTCCAGATACCAGTCGCAGAACTCGCTCCAGGTGAACTGATAGAGCGCCATGGCGCTTTCGTTGTACCGGTAGCCGGTCAGGGTCTCGTCCACCGTCCGGGCGGTTTCATTCAGACGATGCAGGATCCATTTGTCCGCCTGGCTCAGTTCCATGGTGTCGAGGCTGAGGCCGTCGGGATTGAAACCCTCCAGGTTCATCAGGGTGAAGCGGGCCGCGTTCCAGACCTTGTTGCAGAAGTTGCGGTAGCCGGCGATGCGTTCCTCGGCCAGCTTGATGTCGCGCCCCTGGGCGGCAAAGGCGGCCAGGGTGAAGCGGAAGGCATCGGTGCCATACTGCTCGATGATCGTCAGCGGGTCGATGACGTTGCCCTTGGACTTGCTCATCTTCTGCCCCTGGGCGTCGCGCACCAGGGCGTGGATGTAGACGTCCGTGAAGGGCACCTGGTCCATGAAGTGCAGCCCCATCATCATCATGCGGGCCACCCAGAAGAAGAGGATATCGAAGCCGGTCACCAGGCAGGCGGTCGGGTAGAAGCTCTTCAGCTCGGCGGTCTGCTCCGGCCAGCCCAGGGTGGAGAAGGGCCACAGGGCCGATGAGAACCAGGTGTCCAGTACGTCGGTCTCCTGGCGGATCTCGTCGCTGCCGCATTGCGCACAGGTGGCCGGGTCCGCCATGCTTACGGTGATCTCGCCGCAGTGGTCGCAGAACCAGGCCGGGATGCGATGTCCCCACCAGATCTGGCGCGAGATGCACCAGTCACGGATGTTCTCCATCCAGTCGTAGTAGGTGTTTTCCCACTGTTTGGGCAGGATGCGGGTCTTGCCGCTCTTGACGGCCTCCAGCGCCCGCTCGGCCAGGGGGCCGGCCTTGACGTACCACTGCAGCGACAGGTAGGGTTCCACCACCGTCTTGCAGCGGTAACAACCGCCGACGGACATGGCATGGTCCTCGATCTTCTCCAACAGGCCGGCCGCCTCCAGTTCGGCCACGATGCGGGTACGGGCGGCAAAGCGGTCCATGCCTTCGTACTGATGACCGGCGGCGTTGACGATAGCCGATTCATCGAAGATATTGATCTTGTCCAGGCCGTGGCGCAGGCCGACCTCGAAGTCGTTGAAATCGTGGGCCGGGGTGATCTTGACCACACCGGTGCCGAACTCCAGCTCCACGTATTCGTCAGCCACCACCGAGATTTCACGGTTGATCAGCGGCAGGACGACCTTCTTGCCGATCAGATGCTTGTAACGCTCGTCGGCGGGATGGACTGCCACGGCGGAATCGCCCAGCATGGTTTCGGGACGGGTGGTGGCGACGACGAGGTATTTCCCCGCCTCTCCGGCTATAGGGTAGCGGATATGCCAGAGATGCCCCTTGTGGTCTTCATGTTCGACCTCGATGTCCGAGAGCGCCGTGTGGCAGCGCGGGCACCAGTTTATCAGGCGGTTTGCGCGGTAGATCAGGCCATCTTCGTAGAGCTTGACGAAGACGGTGCGCACGGCCTTGGAGAGCCCCTCGTCCATGGTGAAGCGCTCGCGCTCCCAGTCACAGGAGGCTCCCAATCGTTTCAGCTGGCCGATGATCTGACCGCCCGATTCGGCCTTCCATTTCCAGACCCGTTCGATAAAGGCCTCGCGCCCCAGGTCATGACGGTCCTGGCCCTCGGCTGCCAACTGGCGTTCGACGACGTTCTGGGTGGCAATACCGGCATGGTCGGTACCCGGCATCCAGAGTACGTTGTAACCCTGCATCCGTTTCCAGCGGCAGAGGATATCCTGCAGGGTGTTGTTGAGGGCATGCCCCATGTGCAGGGCGCCGGTTACATTGGGGGGCGGGATGACGATACTGTAGGGTTGTTTGCCGGATGTGGCGGCGGCGTGGAAGTACCCTTTGGTCTCCCATTCGGCGTACCATCTCTTTTCTACGTCGTGCGGTTCGTATCCTTTTGCGAGTTCTGTGCTCATAATGACGTTATTACCTTTTCATGTTTATGTCTGCAAGTCTGCCACTATAAAAAAAACAGGGGGATTATGCAACATCCCCCTGAATAAAAACCGATATTTGTTTGTCCGGAACCTGTTTCGGTCCGATTATTTTGTAAAAATCTCCGCGAAGAAGGCCTTCATAGCCTCCCACGAGCGCTGGTCGGCCTGCTTGTTGTAAGCCGCCCCCTTGCTGTTGTCGCTGCCGTTAGAGGGGTTGGTGAAGCCGTGCACCGCGTTGCTGTAGATGTTCAGCTGCCAGTCAACACCTCCCTTGCGCATCTCGTCCTCGAAGGCCGCCACCTCATCGGCCTTGACAAAGGGATCGTCGGCACCCTGCAGGGCCAACACCTTGCCCTTGATGTTCCGCGCGTCCTGGGGGGTCGGGGTTGACAGGCCGCCGTGGAAGCTGACGACACCTTTCAGATCGGCGCCGGAGCGGGCCAGTTCCAGGGCGGCGGTACCACCGAAACAGAAGCCGATCGCGGCCAGACGCCGCGGGTCGACCAGTTTCTGCTTTTTCAGCTCTGCGAGTCCGGCTCGGGCCCGGGCGCGCATCAGCGAACGGTCGTTTTTGTAGATGGCGGCGATCCGGGCCGCATCGGCTGGGGCTGCCGGCCGGATTCCCTTGCCGTAGATGTCGGCCGCAAAGGCCACATAACCGAGTCTGGCCAGCATTTCGGTGTGCTTTTTGATGTTGGCGTTGATACCGGTCCATTCGTGGATAACCAGTATGCCGGGCCGCTTGGCGTTTGTGGCGTCATTCCAGGCCAGGAAACCTTCCAGAACAGTGCCTCCCTGCTTGTATTCGATCGTCCTGGTTTTGATGGCAGCCTCGGCAGTGCCGGCCAGGCAGAGCATTGTGAGTGCGAGGAACAGTTGTCTCATTATAAACCTCCCTGAACTCTATGATATGCTTATAATTTTATCTATACGCCTCTGCCGGGATCAGGTCAAGACGGATGGGGTCTGTGTGCGGCAGGAGTCATAGCGCCTGTATACGGGTTTAATACACTCCGGATTGTGGTGCTGCTACGTGCAACTAGCTGCACTATAAAGGCTATTTCGCCGGGGGCGGATTGTCTGTATTGCTTTGTCATACAACCCCGGAACCGGGACCCTTGGCTACGATCGCCGATAAAACCATTGCCGGTAAATTAAGCCAATCATTACAGTGGGTTGGGCTGACGCGCTGCGCGCCTGAAATCATTGGCATCAGCAATGCAATAGCCAAAGTACAAAGCGAAAACGATTCAGACACCATCAATACAAAGGAGAATGTCATGAGAGCACTTATCACGTTAATGGGCATCATCGCACCGGCAACAGCATTTGCAGCATCAGCAGCACGTGAAGACAACAGTGGGATTTTCGTATGGGTTTTTCTCGGCTTTTGCGCTCTGATTGTGGTTGCACAGGTAATACCGGCAGTTCTGTTGATGTTCGGCATGGCCAAGGGCATCACCTCGGTCGTGAAAGATGAGCTGGCAACCGTGAAGAAATGACCAAGGGGGGAGAGATGAAGAGAATAGCTATTTAAAAAGGCCACCGCAGGGTGGCCTTTTTAATGGGAAAATATCGGCGCTTGCAAGCATTGAGTTTAGGTTGGTGTATCGTTTGTTATATGCAGTTGACAGTGGAGACATCTGCGCAGGATCAAGAGCGTTATGCCGTGCATATGGAAATAGTTACCACAGCGGGGACATCTGCTGAGGGCGGCCAGAGCGGTGACGATGATCAACATGATTACCCAGATGCCGAATACCGTCCCCATGGCCCTGTTGGTGGGTGAGATCCGGTAGGTTATCACCAAGGCCGGAATATAGATCAGCACCGTTCCGAAAAAATACTTGCGGCGCCTTCTGGTCTTTTTCAGGACGTGTTGGTACGTTGCCGGGTCAAGCGGACTATAATCCATGCCTTGCCACCCTCCCACGGTTCGCTGACGAACCGTCCTCATTTTCTGAATAGGAAATACCAGATCGAAAAAATGGCTTCGCTGAGTGCAATAAACAGCAAATAGGGTATAACAATACTGATGCGGTCATCAACCAGAAATCCGTAGATGCCGGGAAAGCATGCCGGTGCCAGGCAGATGAATATGACAGCCACACAACAGACCACGGTGGCTATCGAACCTGCAATATGACATTTCGTAAGTAAATTTTCATTGGGCTGCCACATGACGAAACCTCTCAATGATCGATTCCCGTGCCCTGGGCGCGGACCTTTTACCAGCCCGCGCACGCCGTTGGGGCTACCGTACTTCGGTTTTTGCTTCGGTCTTGGCGGTGATGCCCTTGAACATCCCTATGATCAGCATGACGGCCGGGATTAACTGTCCAACAACGATCAGTGCAAAGAAGCCGAGGAAGATCCAGACGAACAGGCCATCGTTGCCTGTGGTGGCATTTGCGGCGGCAAGTGCGGTGGCTGGGGCCATTGTTCCTGTCAGGGTGGCTAACGTTTTCATATCATCCTCCTTTTTCGTACGCTTGCGTACTCTCGAGTTCCACGGCAGGCTGTCTCTCTGCCTGCTTAATAAAGAGCATCGAGCATGCCAAAAGGTTGCCGACGGTAACCTGATTTTAATTGATAGTTATTCCGGTATGTTATGGGTGAATACTGCGTGAGGGGCCCGGCCGTGATGGCATGATCCCGCCGGAACGTATAGAAACGATATACGTACACAGGCGCCCCTCATTTTCCGCAAGCCCGGCTGCACAGGTTTTCTGGTGACAGTGCCGCAGGCAGCGGTAGTATATGGTTTATACACAGCTCCAGCGTCTGACGGACAGAAGGAATGGCCCGCATGAACATACGCATATCCCTCATTGCAAAGCTAACCTTTGCCACCTCGCTGATCCTGCTGGTTTTCATGGGGGTGCTGGATAATATCAACCTGAAAAACTTCAGAAAGGTGATGATCGAGTATGCGGTTTCAAATGCGGAACAGGTGGCCGACATAATCAATCAGAGCACCTATGACGCCATGCTGAAAAACGATAAGACCGCTCTATATCACATGATCGGAAGGATCGGCAAAAGTGAAAACATTGAACATATTCGCTTGATTAATCAAACAGGGCAGGTCGTTTTCTCCAATTTGTCGGGAGAGACCGGTTCTGTCATTGGCAAGCATGCCGACGAATGCAGGATGTGCCACAACTCAGCCAGCTCCGGTGTATCGGCATCGTCATTGAATCGCAGCCGGATCGTCACCACCAGGGCCGGGCAAGAGGCGCTGGGCTTTACCAAGGTCATCTATAACCAACCGGCCTGCTACATGGCCTCCTGTCATTTTCATGGCAAGGGTGACAGCGTACTCGGTCTTCTGGACATCTCGATTTCCCTGGACATGCTCAGACACAAATCCCACGAGTATCGCCTGGAATTTGTCATGTTGACCTGCCTGCTCCTGTTGTTGATCGGACTGCTGGTCACGATTCTGACCCATTATCTGGTCGATGTTCCGGTGCAGCGGCTTGTGCAGCACAGTGCGCGGGTTGCATCGGGCGATCTGGAGTCAAGGGTTCCCGTCACCAGCAGGGATGAGCTGGGCGAACTGTCGGCAACAGTCAACCGTATGACGGAAAGCCTCGCCAGGGCAGACCGGGAGTTGAAGGGCTGGGCGACCAGCCTTGAAAGCAAGGTGGAGGAGCGCAGTCGCGAGATCATGCGGATGGAAGAACAGTTGCGGCGCTCGGAGAAGCTGGCGTCTCTCGGTACGCTCGCTGCCGGAGTGGCACATGAAATCAACAACCCGCTGACCGGAATCCTGCTGTATGCCTCAATCCTGAACAGCGACAAACGGCTTGATCCGGCTCTCGTGCCGGATATAGAAAGGGTCATCTCGGAAACTCAGCGGTGTGCCGGCATTGTGAAAGAGCTGCTTGCGTTCAGCCGTGAGTCGTTACCGGAAAAAGAAGAGATGCACCTTGAGGCAATCCTGGATGAGGTTGTCACCTTTTTTCACAATCAGCCGGACTTCAGCACAATCATCATCAGGAAAAACCATGGCAAGGACCTGCCCAGGATATCGGTCGATCCCAACCAGATCCGTGAGGTGTTCATAAACCTGGTTATTAACGCGGGACATGCGATGCCCGCTGGCGGGGTTTTGGACATAGCCACGTATCTGTCGGAGGACGGAAGGTATCTGTGTGCTGCTCTGACAGACAATGGCACCGGTATTACCGATGAAAACCTTGCCCGGATCTTTGACCCGTTCTTTACCACCAAATCCGAAGGGACAGGTCTGGGTCTGTCGATCTCGTACGGCATCATAGAAAACCATAGCGGGAGGATCGAGGTAACCAGCCGGGAAGGGGAGGGCACGACGTTTATAGTCATGCTGCCGGTTTCATCCTAACGTTGCAGGTGTGTCGTCAATGCTCCCCCCGTGCCGAGATCCCCAGCTTCTTCATCATGCTCTGGAAATTCGGCCGGAGGATCCCGGTCTCCTCGGCAGCTCTGGTGACATTCCAACCATTGCGCTCCAGGGCATTACGCACGAACGCGCTTTCCAATGATTCCATGGCGTGATCACGGATATGACGCTTCATCTCCTTGAGCTCTTCCGCATTCAAAGGTATGTGTTCTATCCTGCCATGCGGCGCGCTCGCGGTGCTGTCCCACAGTTCAAGATCCTCATTGCGGATAATATCGCCTTCCGCCAGCACCACCGCCCGTTCGATCATGTTCTCCAGCTCCCGTACGTTCCCCGGATAGGCATAACTCCCCAGAAACGACATGACATCAGGCGCGATCCCCCTGATTTCCTTGCCGATCTCGGTCGTATATTTTTTGAGGAAATGGCGTATCAGGATCGGGATGTCCTGGGTGCGGTCGCGGAGTGGCGGCAGTTCGATCGGGATGATGTTGAGACGAAAAAACAGGTCCTCCCGGAACGTCCCTTCCTGGACCATGGTTTTGAGATTTTTGTTGGTTGCTGCAACCAGGTGGATATCGATCGGCACCAGTTGTGTGCCGCCGATGGGGGTGATCTTGCGCTCCTGCAAGGCGCGCAGGAGTTTTGCCTGAGTCGAGAGGCCGATGTTGGAAACCTCATCCAGAAAGAGCGTGCCGCCGTCGGCAACCTTGAACAGCCCGGTCTTGGTCTGGACCGCGCCGGTAAACGAGCCTTTGACATGCCCGAACAGTTCGCTTTCCAGCAGTGTTTCCGCCAGGGATGAACAATCCACCGCAACGAACGGTTTGTCCTTGCGGGGGCTGTTGTCATGGATTGCCCGGGCCGCCAGCTCCTTGCCGGTGCCGCTTTCGCCCGTGATCAGCACCGTGCTGTTGGTGGCGGCCACATGCATGATCCGGTGATACACCTTCTGCATCTCCCTGCTTTCACCAATGAACTGATGAAATCCGTGCTGCCGGCTGACCTCTTCCCTGAGGCAGATCTCATCCAGCGGCATGCTGCGCTGGCTGAGGGCGTTGCGTACCTTTTCCATCAGCAGAGCCGGCGCGAACGGCTTTGTTATGTAATCCGCCGCACCGTTTTTCATGGCCTCCACGGCCGTATCTACCGAGGCGTAACCGGTAATCAGGATTACCGGTATATCAGGCTGAAGTGTCCGGACACTTTTCAGGACCTCGATCCCGCTCATGCCGGGCATTTTCAGATCGGTTATGATCAGGTCGAATTCCCGCTGCTGCATGATTTCAAGGGCGCTATAGCCGCTCGAACAGGTTTCTACTGCGAAGTTTTCACCCTCGAGAACGCGTTTCAAGCCATCCCTGATGACCGCCTCGTCGTCAACTATCAGAAGCCTGCTGTTTTCCATGCACTGTCCTCTGTTACAGGGTGGATTGCCGACCCTATATAACCTACCAATGTATTGACACTTGTCAAATTGGGCCCGGTCGGAACCGGCGTGGGAGCGGGGACGGGAGGTTGTCAGACGTGATACGCGTTATCCCTGTGACCTCGTTGCAAGATTAATAATTAGTGATACAAGGAGAGAGGTGCTTATGAACTGTCAGCTGCCAGCGCGTTGAACATCCGAAGACAGGGAGAAGGAGCTACGCCATGCATGCGTGTAACCGAGCGATTTGGACGACTCTAACGGTATTCATGCTTTCAACTACGAGTGGGGTGACAGCTGTCGCTGGCCCGGCCAACCAGGATCCGGATGTTGACAAGGCTGAACACGGCTTCATTCGCACTAAGAATGAAAAGTGCATGGGCTGTCATGGGCAAAAAACGATCACAGGCCCGGCCGGTGTGAACGTATATATCGATCCGGTCAAGTTTGCAGGCACTTCGCATGCCATTGTCGGATGCATATCGTGTCATGACAGGGTCTCAGCAGGGCATCCGGGTGATGGTTTCATCCCTCCCCGGGCGGCCTGCGGAGATTGCCATGGTCCGATCTATGAGGAGTATGCCAAAAGCCTCCATGGACCCAAGGCCGGGTGCAACGGCTGTCATAACCCGCATGAGGTACGGTTACCGGTGTTTATGTCGGGTGACGACATCAATCATAAATGTGCCAGGTGCCATGACAGCAGAAAGACCATTCAAACCCATTCAAAATGGCTGCCTCAGGCTGATCTTCACATAGATGCGCTGCCCTGTATTACCTGCCATACCGGTTCAAAGGACTATGTCATTTCCATGACCATTGAAAGCCGTCTGCCCGGTTCCGCAAAAGATTTCAAAAATGCCAGCTATGAGGAGCTTGCCCGGCTGACAAAAGGGGATGACATCAGCCGGTTGATAGATCGAAATGGCGATAACCTGGTTTCGCTGGAAGAGCTGAGGGCGTTCAATCATCTGCTGCGCGGTATGAATATGCGCTTATGGGGCATGATGGTGCCGGAGAAGGTTACCCACAGTTATCAGATCCTGAACAACCGTTGGGATTGCTCTTTTTGTCACGCTTCCGGGCCAAAGGCCATGCAAAAAAGCTTTATCGCTTTTCCGGAAAAAAACGGCGGTTATTCCCGTGTTCCCGTGGAAAAAGGGGCCATTCTGGATATTCTGTACGGCACCCCGGATTTTTACATGCTGGGTACGACCAGAAGCACCGCTCTCAACCTCATCGGAGGTTTGATCGTCGCCGCGGGGTTGTCATTCCCGTTGGGCCATGGCTTCTTCCGGTTCCTGACCAGGAAGAACAGAAAGGATGATCATCATGAAGCCTAAAGAGATGGTGTATATGACCCCCTTGCCCGTCAGGATCTGGCACTGGCTGAACGCCTTCGGGATTGTGACCTTATGTGTTACCGGGCTGCAGATACGATTTCCCGATTACATCAATGTGTTCGGCGCCTATAAAGCTGCCATCCGGTTGCATAACACCGCCGGTATGGTCGTTTCCATCTCGTACCTGCTCTGGCTGACATACTACCTGGTTGTGGCACGTAGTCTGTTGAAGCTGTATGTGCCGACACGGGACGATCTGAAATCGGGTGTTTTTCGACAGGCCTATTTCTATTTCCGTACCTATTTTCTCGGAAAACCCAACCCGCACCATAGTACCCCTGACCACAAGTTCAATCCCATGCAGAAGGCTGCGTATCTGGTCATCATGTTCATTCTTTTGCCCTTGGTTATCGTAAGCGGTGTACTGCTCATGTATGTTGCGCCGATGCGCGAAGTGCTGCTCCTGCTGGGGGGCATAAAAATGCTGGTAGGGGCACATTTCCTGCTGGCCTGCTGTTTTACCGCTTTCCTGTTCGTACATATCTATCTGGCCACACTCGGACATACCCCGCTGGCACATTTCAAGCCGATGTGGAATGGCTGGGAGGAAGAAAACGTCGATGATTCTGTTCGTGATCACACGCCATAGGGGCAAGGCTGGATGCTGCCGTTCGTAATCTCAGCACGGGAGGATGTCTTATGAAATACCGCGTGAGCTTCTGCATGCTTGCTCTGCTGCTGCTATTCCAGGGTGCGGCGTTGGCAGTCACTATACGGGATGTGACTTTTGTAACCGGCAATGCCGGTAAGGTGGTTTTCAGCCACGTTAAGCATCTTGACAAGAAAGGGCTGGCCAGAAATTGCCGGGCTTGTCACGATGCCCTCTTTGATTTGAAAAAGAAAACGCATTATACGATGTCTGATATGCAGAAAGGGAGGTCGTGTGGCGCATGCCATAACGGGAAAAAGGGATTTTCCCTGGCAGCCTGCGCCCGATGCCATCAGACCAGGGAGGTCGTCTTCAACGTCAAGGCCACCGGGCCTACCGGATTCAGCCATAGATTACATCTTGCCACCACGGCTGATTGCGGTCTCTGTCACCCCTCGATCTTTGCCGCCGGTCCCAATAAACGTTTCACCATGGCAGAGATGGAACAGGGGAAATCATGCGGTGCCTGTCACAACGGCACGAAGGCTTTCGGGCTTGCATCATGCGTGGCCTGTCATCCTGTGAAGGAGATAACGTATAAGGTAAAAGTGACCGGTCCCACACGTTTCAGCCATAAAAACCATAGCGCGGTTGCAGGATGCGGTAAATGTCATCCTGTATTGTATGCTCCGAATCTGAAGAACCGGCACGTTGACATGGCAGCTATGGAAAAAGGGAAGTCGTGCGGTGCCTGTCACAACTCCAAACAGGCTTTTTCCGTAAAAGAGTGCACGAAATGCCACCCGGTACGAGAACTGCTGTTTGAGGAAAAGAGCACCGGCAATGTTGTGTTCAGTCACACGTTCCACACCGGTCTTTACACCTGTGCCGATTGCCACGCCTCAAGGTACACAACAACCCGCAGTACGGTGCCGGTGTCGATGCAGGAGATGGAAAAAGGGAAATCCTGTGGCGGTTGCCATGATGGGAAAACCGCTTTCAGCGTAAAGGACAAATGCGAGTCGTGTCACAAGATGTAAGCTTCAAACCCTGAGACTTGAATTCTTCAGAATCTGCGGAGGGATGCCATGTTTGCCACACTCGCGGGAAAAGCCCTGATCCCGGTCGGCCTTGCTGTTACCGGCTTTATGGTGGTCTGTTGTCTGATCCTCTTCTCGGTTATCAGTGAAGATCTTCATCACGGCGAGATCGTGTATGCCACCAATCTTGCGGACACCGTACTCAAATCTACCCGGTATGCAATGCACAAGTCCGACCGGGAAACGCTGGCTACCATCATACGGAATGTGGGCGAACAGAAAGGCGTTGATCACGTCAGGATATTCAACAAGAAGGGTGTTGTGACCTTTTCTGCCAAGCCGGGTGAAATAAACCGTCAGGTGGACAAAAATACAGAGGGGTGCATCGTCTGTCACAAAGGTGCCGTCCCGGTAACGAACATGGGAAATATGCAGCAGGCCCGCACGTTCAAAAATCCTGACGGCATGGATGTCATTGCCATCACCGCACCCATCTACAACGCCCCGGACTGCTCGTCCGCAGCCTGTCATGTTCATCGCCCGGAGCAGAAGGTGTTGGGCACCCTGGATATAGGGTTGTCGCGGGTGGAGCGCGACCGGTCGCTGGCTATGCTTCGCCTCCAGATGATTGTCTTTACGGTGATGAGCCTCATCCTTACGATTGGCGGGGTGACTGCGCTGTTGCGACGGAATGTCTTCCTCCCGGTTCAGAGATTGCGAGCGTATGTAGAATCATCGGCTGGGCTTATCGATCCCCCCCAACCCCCGCCTCACTTGCCCCATGATCTGGATGTGATCGCATCGGGTTACTACAAGGCGAAAATGGACGCCTACGACAGGAAGAATTGTGCTATATCTGTCAGCGAATCCAGCGAGGTACACGTAGGTTAATAGCATGGAAGCTGATTTCTGCTGTTGATAGCAGACGCTTCGTTAACGCACGTATCCTGTTGAGCAGGGTTGATGCTTCCGGGGATGGCATGAAAGACACGCGTGAACATCAACTGTCGAGCGCTGCAGATGAAAATCAGGATAACGCTGACAGGCTGCGGCGGGAATTGAGCGCTGAAATTGACCGCTTGCGCCGCCTTTCCACCCGTGGAATTCTGGCGCTGGCGCTGTTTCTGGTGGTCAGTATTTTCGCCTGGTGGGGCTTTGTCGTGCTTCCCGGCCCGGAGACGGTCACCGCTTTTCTCGGTAAGCCTCCACCGGCCCGCGTCATCAGCATAGCGCTCCTGCTGTATACGTTCTCCGCAATAATTCTGAGTCTCTCCCGCATGACAACCGGCCTGGAACATCGCAGCAGTTTCAGTCATGTTGGCTTTTTGACAGGTTTTTTTCTCTTTTATTATTTTGGGAATTGCCTTGAGGAAAATTACTGGGCGGTGTTCGGTTCGGGCATAACCATTCTTGGTGTGGAAAGTTATCGGATCTGGTCTTATTGCTCCGAAAATATATCCCGGAAAAAGGAAGATATGGAGTTTGTCGCCAGGACCGGCAGACCCCCTCCCCAGGAGTGAGGCCGGGATTCAGGAACAGTGAAAAAAGGTACTTCGCACGAAGTACCTGGAAACAGGCAGTACCACAGCCGTGTAACGTGTCAGAAAGAGTGAGGCCGTTACCTGCTGATATCGAGGAAGTTCTGCAGGAGTGCCATGCCACCCTCGGTGAGGATCGATTCCGGGTGAAACTGGACCCCCCAGACCGGCAGGTCGCGATGCCGCATCCCCATGATCTCGCCGTTTTCGACCCAGGCGGTGATCTCCAGACACGCCGGAAGGGTTGGACGGGCGACGATCAGCGAGTGGTAGCGGGTGGCTTGAAAAGGGTTGGGCAGGCCATTGAACAGTTCTTTGCCGTCATGGAGAATCGGCGAGGTTTTGCCATGCATGAGGGACGAGCTGCGCACTACGTCGCCGCCGAAGGCTGCGCCGATAGACTGGTGCCCAAGACAGACGCCCAGGATAGGGATTTTACCGGCAAAATGCGTGATGGCCGCGACAGAGATACCGGCCTCTTCCGGCGAGCAGGGCCCGGGCGAGATAACGATACGGTCCGGTCGCAACGCCTCAATCTCCGCCAGGCTGATCCTGTCGTTGCGATGGACCTGCACATCCTCACCCAGTTGGCTGAAATACTGGACGATATTGAAGGTAAAGGAATCGTAATTATCGATCATTAGCAGCATGTCGTACCTAACCTATTGAAATAAAAATGTAAAAAATGAAATATGTTGTTGAAAACCCGCAATAAGACCTGCCGGCATGTTGATACCCTCTGCTGTCACATTCCGTAGATTACGAATATAGCCTTTTAATCCCATAAACTCAAGAGCCGCTGAGTGTCATTATGCACTCATTATGATGAACTTCCCCGGCTGTCTGCTGTAGATACCCTGGCGTCAACAATTCCAGGGACCATGAATCGTCCAGCACGGTTGTACCTTAGTGTCGAAAATGACCGCCTTGCCATCTGCGTAAATAATCCCTTCTTGATGTTTTCTTGATATGTTCCCGAGGTATTTTGACACCGCCTTTATCCATTCATCGCTAAACTGTAAGCGTAGAGAGCTCATGCAAGGACCATTGGAGCAGCGGCTATGAAAATATACGGGTTTGATACAGAGACCGGCCTGTATCTGGGTCAGGATTTTGGTGACCGCACAGATATTTCTGTCGGTAACGGTATAACGGAACTTGCGCCGCCGGACTGTAATCGTGGTGAAACCCCGGTGTTTGATTTCAATACGCACCAATGGGTAGTTGTTGAAAATGACAAGGTGCAGCCGATGTTGATCCAAAATAGAAAGCAGACACAAAAATGAACCTGGAATCCGGTAAAAATGACAGTTCGATGCTCAAGAAGGTTGTACGCGCCATTTTTGGTGCGCCTAGGCAACTGAAAGACACCCACCTTTTCCATAAGATGGCGCTGATACCGGTGCTGGCCTGGGTCGGTCTCGGCGCGGACGGGCTCTCATCCTCGGCCTACGGCCCGGAAGAGGCCTTCAAGGCGCTCGGCTCCCATACCTATCTGGCGCTGCTCCTGGCAGTGGTGATGGGGCTGACGGTCTTCATCATATCCTACTCTTACTCCCGCATCATCGAGCACTTTCCCCACGGCGGCGGCGGGTATATCGTCGCCACCCATCTGCTCGGAGAGAAGGCCGGGGTGGTCTCGGGCAGCGCCCTGCTGGTAGATTATGTGATGACCATCACCATCTCCATCGCTTCCGGCGTGGATGCTGTCTTCAGCTATCTGCCGGTTCCGTATCACACCTTCAAAGTCCCCTTTGCCTGCTTCCTGATCGTTATTCTGATCGTCCTCAATGTGCGGGGGGTCAAGGAATCGGTTACGGTCATGGCACCGATCTTCATGGTTTTTGTGGCCAGCCACATCGTTATGCTCATCTACGGGGTCAGCATTCATGCCGATCGCTTCGCTCCGGTGGTGAGCGATCTCGGCAGCGGTATCCACCACGATGTCTCCACTATCGGGGTGATCGGCATCCTGATGCTGTTCATGCGAGCCTACTCACTGGGTGGCGGTACCTATACCGGGATCGAGGCGGTCTCCAACGGACTGCAGATCATGCGCGAACCGCGGGTGCAGACCGGCAAGCGCACCATGCTCTACATGGCCACCTCCCTGGCCTTCACCTCCTCGCTCATCCTGCTCTGCTACCTGTTCCTGGCCTTGAAACCGGTGGAAGGGATGACCCTCAACGCTGTCCTGGCCGATAAGCTCTTCAGTAACTGGCCCATGGGCCACTGGGTAGCCTTTGTCACCATCTTTTCCGAAGGCGCGCTCCTGCTGGTGGCGGCCCAGGCCGGTTTCGTGGACGGGCCCCGGGTGATGTCCAATATGGCGATCGACTCCTGGTTCCCACACCGCTTCGCGGCCCTGTCGGTGCGGCTGACCATGCGTAACGGCATCCTGCTGATGGGAATGTCCGCCATCGGCCTGCTGTTCTATACCGGCGGATCGGTCGGCATGCTGGTGGTTATGTACTCGATCAACGTCTTCATCACCTTCTCACTGTCGCAGCTGGGGATGTCGAAGTTCTTCATCCAGCGCCGCAAGGAGGATCCACAGTGGTTCCGTCATCTGTCGGTACACCTGGTTGGTCTGGTCCTCTGTGTTACCATCCTGGTGGTCACCACCTTTGAGAAATTTGCAGAAGGTGGCTGGATGACCCTGCTGATCACCTCAATTGTAATCTGGGTATGTTACCTCATAAAAGGTCATTACACCAAAGTCCGTCAAGGTATCGCCGATCTTGACAATACCCTGTTGGATTTTCCGATCAATCACACGTATAACAGTGAACCCCTCGATCATAACGAATCGACCGCTATCCAGCTGGTATCAGGATACGGCGGGTTTGGTGTGCATACCCTGCTTTCGATCCTGACCACATTCCCCAGAACCTACAAAAATGTAATCTTCGTTTCGGTCGCAGTGGTGGATTCCGGTTCCTTTAAAGGGGCTGAGGAGGTTGAAGCGTTGGAAGCGTCGGTCAAGGACGGGCTTGAAAGGTACGTGGAGTTGGCCCGTCGCCTTGGTTTTGCCGCCGAATGCAGGATGGAGACGGCTACCGACGTTGTAGAGGGGGCCACAGAGCTTTGTAAGCTGATCCATGAGGAATATCCCCGTTCAACGGTTTTTACCGGACAGCTGACCTTCCGTCTGGAAAAATTCTATCATCGCATGTTGCACAATGAGACCGCTTTTGCCATTCAGCGGCGGTTGCAGTGGGACGGCCTCACTACGGTTATTCTGCCGATCAGGGTACGAACCTGATCGGTAATGGTGTCTTTACGTTAAATAGTGCTTGCCGTTGCGGCATGAATGTTTAGACTGTAGATATGCCACTACGATTTCATA
Source organism: Deltaproteobacteria bacterium (assembly GCA_021780495.1). Taxonomy (GTDB): domain Bacteria; phylum Desulfobacterota; class Desulfuromonadia; order Geobacterales; family Pseudopelobacteraceae; genus CAIPTY01. The sequence goes on along the minus strand of JAJXYO010000054.1, from coordinate 58,750 downwards.
CTGATTCACTCTCACCAAAGAACCGGATGCACTTGGCGTTCAGCTATGTGTCAGTCCTGCTCCTGACCTTGACGGCCACCCTGTTTTGCGAAGCTCTTCGTCCGTACGTATCCCCTGTCAACATGGTGATGGTGTATCTGGTGGCGGTTGTTCTGTCATCCCTGTGGCTTGGACAAAAGCAGGCAATCCTGACTGCTTTATTGGGGGTGCTGGCTTTTGATTTTTTCTTTGTGCCTCCCCGATTGACCTTCAGTGTGGCTGACAAGGAATATCTGATCACATTTTTTGGACTCTTTGGTGTTGGTGTCATTATCAGTGCTCTGGTGGCCAAGGTTCAGGACCGTGCTGAGAAGCTGAAAGCGCGTGAAGCCGAGACTGCCAGCCTGTATCGTTTGAGTAAGGACCTGGCCGTCGCAGCAGATTTACAAGCAGTGGTAATTTCGATTGTGAAGAACGTCGAAGTCAGTATGGATGCCCGTGCGGTGCTGTTTTTAGCTGATGGAGATAGGCTCCACGTTGCCGATAACAGCAGCGGTTTGAACGTCGACACCGAATGCGAAAAGGTTGCTCTATGGTCGTTCAGGAGTTTGCGGCCGGCCGGGTCCGGTACTTCGACGTTCCCGCTGTCAGAGATGCTCTTTATCCCACTTCAGGTGCTTGAAACCCCGCTTGGTGTACTCGGAATACATTTCAACACGGAGCGAAACACACGTTTTGAACAGCTGCGTCGCCTGCTGGAAGCCTTTGGCACTCAGTCAGCATTGGCCCTTGAACGTATTCGCCTCTCTCAGCAGGCCGAACATGCCCAACTTCTCAAGGCCCGGGAACGCCTGGGGCGGGCACTGCTCAACTCAGTATCCCATGATCTTCGCACTCCACTGGTAACGATTACGGGGGTATTGAGTACCATTCGGGATGAAGAACATCAACTCAGCGAGAAGGTCCGCAAGGATTTGGTGGATACAGCATGGGAAGAGGCCGGCCGTTTGAATCGTTTCGTCGGTAATCTGCTCGACATGACCCGGTTGGAGGCCGGAGAACTGAAACTCAAGCTGGAAACATGCGATGTGCAGGATCTTGTCGGTTGCGCTCTGGCGTCAGTCGAACACCGCCTTGGGGCAAGAATTGTGGATGTACAGCTTCCGTCTGATCTTCTGCTGGCCAGAATGGATCTGGTGCTTATGACTCAGGTGCTGGTCAACCTGATCGACAATGCCTTGAAATATTCTCCCTTTGAAAGCCATGTCGAGATAGCCTCCTACGCGGATAACAAGCATCTCACGATAGAAGTAGCTGACCGCGGCCCCGGCATTCCCGATCATGACTTGACTCGTATCTTCGATAAATTTTACCGCATATCGGTGCCGGAGGGGGCAGGTGGCACCGGATTGGGACTTTCCATCTGCAAAGGGATTGTCGAGGCGCATGGCGGTAGAATTTATGCCGAGAATCGAAGGGGCGGCGGGTTGAAGTTTGTAGTGCAACTATCGCAAGAAGGGGGGCAGGATGCCTAAAGAGGATAATCTTCCGCGCATTCTCATTGTTGACGATGAAATACCGATCCAGCGTTTTTTGCATACCATGCTGGATAGCGGTGAGTTCTCACTGCATCAGGCAGAAAACGGTCATGCCGCTCTGGCAGCGACGGTGGCAACGCATCCGGACGTTATATTACTCGATCTGGGGTTGCCTGATATGGATGGTGTAGAAGTAATCAAGAGGATACGGGAGTGGTCGCACGTGCCGATTATAGTTCTTTCGGTAAGAGACCGGGAGGATGATAAAGTTATGGCATTAGACGCTGGAGCCGATGATTACCTGAGCAAGCCGTTCGGTGTGGCGGAATTGCTGGCGCGAATCAGAGGCGCATTGAGACGGGCAGTGCATGTGGCGCCTGAGCCGGTCTATAAGGCCGGTGATCTGGTGGTTGATCTTTCCCGGAGAAGGGTAAGCGTAAAGGGGGAAGATATCCAACTCACACCGACGGAATACGATCTGTTGCGTTTTCTTGTTATTCATGCCGGAAAGGTGCTTACCCACAGCCAAATTCTCAAACAGATATGGGGAGTGGGTTATGTAGAGCAGCCGCATGTGCTACGGGTCAATATCAGCAACCTGCGCCGCAAGATAGAAACGGACGCTTCACGCCCGTATTACATTACTACCGAACCGGGGGTCGGGTATAGAATGAGAACCGGAGGTAATGGTTGATACATCGTTAATAGTCCGGGATCGATTTGTCACAGATGAACCGATTGCGTTATTGCAACAGGTCAGTTTGAAACTGCCCGGAAACAGCATTATTCCAACCCTCCTTCGGCGATTTCTATCGCCCGCCGTGCAGCCATTGCCTTGTTGACCGTCTCCTGCCATTCGGCAGCCGGGTCGGAATCTGCTACAACGCCGCCTCCCGCCTGGAGGTGTACCATGCCATCCTTGATTACCAGGGTCCGGATGGTTATGGCCAGGTCCATATTGCCTGAGAAGGAAAAATAGCCGACCGCACCGCCGTAGATTTCACGGCGAACCGGTTCCAGTTCGTCAATTATCTGCATGGCCCTGATTTTGGGCGCACCCGAGAGCGTGCCGGCAGGAAGTGACGCCCGCACCAGGTCAAAGGCATCGCAGCCGGGTTTTAATTTACCCAGCACATTGGAGACGATATGCATGACATGGGAGTAACGCTCGATCACCATCAGTTCGGATACCTTGACCGAGCCGGTGACACATACCCGTCCCAGATCGTTTCTTCCCAGATCCACCAGCATGACATGTTCGGCGCGCTCCTTTGGATCGGCCAGCAGTTCTTCCGCCAGGCGGGCATCCTCTTCGGCATTGGCGCCTCTGGGGCGGGTGCCGGCGATGGGGCGCAATTCTACCAGTGAGCCTTCCTTCCTGACCATAACCTCTGGCGAGGCGCCGGCAATGACGGTGTCGTCCAGCCGCAGGAAAAACATGTAGGGTGACGGGTTGAGCGTGCGCATGACGCGATAGATGTCAAAAGGGTCTGCCGACAGTTCTCCGCTGAAGCGCTGGGACGGTACGACCTGAATGATGTCGCCGGCACGGATGTATTCCTTGGCCTTTTCCACCGAGGCCTCATACTCTGCGCGGGTCACATTGGAACGTAACTCCACCCGTTTTGCGGAGGGCACTGTTGATCCGCTTGGCAGCGGTCTGCGCAGAAGTTTGATGATCGCATCGATATGTTCAGTTGCAAGGCGGTAGGCCTCAGCTGGTGTTGTACCGGCTTCCAGATGGGCGTTGGAGACGACCTTGATCTTCTGGCTCATGGTGTCAAAGATCACAATGGTGTCGGTAATCAGCAGATAGGCATCATACGCGTCGATCACGGCAGGTTTTTCTGTTGGCAGGTATTCGAAGTGCCGCACCATGTCATAACCGAGGTAGCCGACTGCACCGCCAAAGAAGCGCGGCAGGCCCTCCACCTCTACCGGTGTGAAGCGGGACATGACCGTCCGTATGCATCCCAGTGGATCGTCACTTGTAAACGTGGTGTTAGATCCGTTTTCGATGATTTCAACACAAGTGCCTTTCGAGCGGATGATCAGTGAGGGGTTGGAACCGAGAAAGCTGTAACGGGCCCATTTTTCTCCCCCCTCGATGCTTTCCAGCAAAAAGGCGAATCGGCCGTCGTCGATTTTTTTGAATGCCGTGACCGGGGTGTCCATGTCGGCCATGATCTCGCGGTAAACCGGGATCAGGTTGCCTTGGAGCGAGAGCTTCTGAAATGCTGTAATATCGGGGAAATACATCGATACACTCCGTTAATGATGCACGCTGGGAATGAAAATAACTAGCACACGCACCCCGGAGAGTCAAGGGCAGCAGGTTTACATCACCCGGCATTTTTGCCATTTTTATTTACATTTTTCATGGTATAGTTTTTTAATCAAAGATCAAGGGGTTTATCCATGAAACAGTCCGGTATCCTGCTGGAAAGCGATACAAACGAATTGGAGATTGTTGAGTTCAGAATCGATGAGATGGACTGGCATGGTAATGTGATTCCCTGTTATTACGGCGTCAACGTAGCCAAGGTGCGCGAGATCATCCGGCTGCCCCAGATATCCAGAGTGGTCAACGCCAAGCCTGGTGTAGAAGGCATGATCAAGCTGCGCGACAAGGTCATCACAATCATCAATCTGGCGCAGGTGCTCGGCAAGGAAACCGGAGAAATGGTCGCAGACCGGGTTGTGGTGCTGGAGTTCAATAACCTGATGGTTGGTGTCCTGGTACACTCGGTATCCCGGATCTATCGGATCTCATGGAAAAATGTCGAGCCGCCGTCGAAATCCGTGCACAGCGAACAAGTGACCGGATTGGTCAAGATGGATGACCGTATTATCCTCGTGCTCGATTTCGAGAAGATTGTGGGCGAGCTTTGTTCAGAGAGTGCGCTCAGGCCGATCGACAGCGTGGAATTGCTGGAGCGGGCGCCCAATGCGAATCGCTCGGAGAAGATTGTGCTCGTTGCCGACGACTCTTCGTTTATCAGGAACACCATGTGCGGCACCCTGCGAGACGCTGGTTACACGGTAGAGGAAGCTGAAGATGGTTCCGTGGCATGGGAGATGATTCAGAAAAAGCTGGAGCGGTGTGCGCAGGATGGCTCCGATATCAGGCATTATCTGAGCCTGCTGATTACCGATGTTGAAATGCCGCAGATGGATGGCCTGCATCTCACGTCGCTGGTTCGCAAGAATGACGGGCTCAGGGATGTTCCCATCGTCATCTTTTCTTCGCTGGCATCCGAAGACAATAAACGGAAATGGGTTGGCCTGGGTGCCAGTCATATCCTCACAAAGCCTGATCTTCCCAATCTGGTGAAGGTCGCCGATGAACTGGCGGTGTATTAATACTGTTACCAGGGCCAAGATTTTTACTTGACAGGTATTTGAAAGCTGTGATTTAGTAACGGACATGAAAAACAATCGCGTATTTAGTGACTATTCCTTTTGCTTCTGGTTCGGCTTTTATTTTAAGCCGTCTGCCCGGGTAGAGGTGTAAGCGCGAAATAGCGGTCACATCACAACCACAAAGCCGGGGCGGACGGAAGTCTCCCCGGTTTTTTTTGTGCCGTACTCAGTACGGTGGTCAAAGGCCGGGAGGAAACCTTCCGGTCTTTTTTTGTGGAAAAGGAGCGAAACATGATTATCGTTATGAAGGCCGGTGCTGCGAAAAAGGATCGTGATGAGGTGTTGAAACGGATCAGGGAGTTGGGATACAAACCGCATGTAATCCACGGCGAGACGCGCGATGTGATCGGCGCGGTGGGTGACGAACGGGGAAAGGCCGTGCTGCAATCGGTAGAATCCATGCACGGCGTGGAAAGTGTCGTGCCGATTCTTCAGCCCTATAAACTGGCCTCCAAAGAGATCAAGAAGGAAGCGAGTCTCGTGCGGATCAACGATGATGTGACCATTGGCGGAGAACGGGTTGTTGTTATGGCCGGCCCCTGTTCCGTTGAGAGTGAGCAGCAGATCATCGAATCTGCGGTGGCGGTAAAAAAAGCCGGCGCCCATATCCTGAGAGGTGGCGCATTCAAACCACGTACGTCTCCCTATTCATTCCAGGGGCTGGAGGAGGAGGGTCTCAGGCTGCTTGCCAAGGCGCGAGATCTGACGGGACTGCCGTTCGTGACCGAGGTTATCAACCCGGAAACCGCCGAGCTGGTTGCAGAATACGCCGATATACTTCAGATCGGAGCGCGCAATTCCCAGAATTTTGCACTATTGAAAAAGGTTGGCCAGCTGAAGAGGCCGGTTCTGCTCAAACGTGGCATGTCCATGACGATTCAGGAATTTCTGATGAGCGCTGAGTATATCATGAGCGAAGGTAACCAGGCCGTCATTCTCTGTGAGCGGGGTATCCGCACCTTCGAAACAGCCACCCGTAATACGCTGGATCTCTCGGCGATTCCGGTTCTCAAGGGCAAGACCCATTTGCCGGTGGTGATTGATCCCTCGCATGGAACAGGCAACCACCATTATGTGGCGCCCATGTGTTTCGCCGCAGTGGCGGCCGGAGCTGACGGGTTGATTGTGGAGGTTCATCCTGACCCGGAGCATGCCTCCAGTGACGGCCCGCAATCGCTTAAACCCGTCAAATTCGATACACTGATGAAAAAATTGAGGTTGTTTGCCGAGGCTGCTGACAGGTCATTGTGAAGTTACCCGTAAGGGGGGGACGCCCCCCTTACGGGTCTGACGCAGGGAATATTGTAAGCTGCTCGATTGACTCGACACAATCAAAGAAGGTCTCTGCCAATTCCTGGTCAAACCTTTTGCCGGCCTCATCCCGCGGATGGTCTTCCGTATCGCCATTGTCCCACCTCTCTTTATAACAGCGCCAACCTGAGAGCACCTCCTCGTCGTCTGCCGGGACCGCGATCCAGGCTGATGAGAGTGCTAGCTCGTTGCCTCGTTCATTACGCCCGGTGCCGTTATCCGTTCCAAGATCGGGCATGTGCAGCCGGGAGTAGATCACTGCAGCCGTGACAGTTATTGTCGTCCCTGTGCTAGCACCGGTTGAGGGGATAACGACAGATTCATTGAACAGGTGCCGTTATTTTTGAGATTGCACAGATGCTCTATTTGGACTACCATCCAAAAACTTTTATTGTTCCAAATTGGAGGGTCATCAATGCGTATTCGATCTGTAATCACTGCATTTTTGCTGCTGTTTTTTTTGATCCTGGCAGTTGAGCCGGCCATGGCTGAAACCTCTCCGGCTGACCTTGAACAATCCATGTCGGATACGCTCGATCTGTGGCGTGCCGGCCAATATGAACAGCTTTTTGAACATCTGGCACACCGCGGAAAAACCTCCAAGGAGCAGTTCGTCAATAAGATGCACGATGCAACCATCCGTCCGGCCTGTTGCTTTCAAAAACTGTCAAACTTCAAAGTTCTGAGTGAGAAGCGCACCGAGGCTACTGTGTATGCCAAAATAGGCCTGGAAGGTGTGATCAACGGGGCGAAATCCAGCACTCGCGAATTCAAGCTCACCCATCAGGAAAATACCTGGAAGATGCAGTTGGCCGATGTCCTGGCGTTATCGGGTACCAAATCAAAGAAAGCCAGGCATGCATCCAAAAAGAAATACAACCCATATAAATAAACTCGAAGCGGAGAGAAACCATGGAACAGTTACAGGAAACACCGCTGTGCAGCAGTCATCGCAACCTGAAAGCCCTCATGGCGCCATTCGGAGGCTGGAATATGCCGATCCAGTACGAGGGAATCATTGCCGAACACGCCTGGTGCCGCAATCATGCGGCCCTTTTTGACATCTGCCACATGGGTGAGTTCATGTTTCAGGGCGACTTTGAGGCGGATGGTCTGGAGGACGTCTTTACCTTTTCGATAAAGACAATTCCGCTTGGGCGCTCACGGTATGGTTTTCTGCTCAATGATCAGGGTGGTATCATCGATGACCTGATTGTCTTCCGTCTGGCGGATGACAAGGCGATGGTCGTGGTCAATGCAGCCACGGCAGATAATGATTTTGCGGTCATCAACGCCCGTTTGCGTGGCGGCTCATTCACCAATATAACCGCCGCTACGGGGAAGTTGGATATTCAGGGGCCGCTGGCTCGCGAGGTGCTGGTAGCGGCATTCGGCGAACAGATTGCAAAAATTCCCTATTTCAAATTTATTACCGTGAAGATCCTCGGCTGCGATGCCATTGTCAGCCGCACCGGTTACACCGGTGAGCTTGGTTACGAGATTTTTGTGCCTGCCGAAAAAACCGTTGAGTTGTGGGATCTCCTGCTGAAAGACCCACGCGTCAAACCTGCCGGCCTGGGTGCCCGTGATGTGTTGCGCCTAGAGGTGGGGTATTCGCTGTACGGCAGCGATATCGATGAAGGTATAACGCCTCTGGAGGCTGGACTGGCAGGTTTTGTAAATTTCGACAAACGGTTTGTCGGCAAGGAAGCCCTGATGAAGCAGCAAACACAGGGCATTTCACGGCAGAAAGTGGCATTTAAGGTGTCCGGTCGCCGTTCGCCACGGCATCACTATGAAATAGTTTCCGGTCAGCAGCAGGTCGGCAGCGTCACCAGCGGTGTCTTTTCGCCCATGTTGGCTTGCGGTATCGGTATCGGCTTCGTTGCACCGGGTGCTTACCCTGACGGGTCACCGCTCACGATTCGCCACGAGCGGGTCAGCATGGAGGCCACGGTGTGTGAACTGCCTTTCTTCAAGGGTGGTTCGCTACGCTCCTGATTCTGTTTGTCGGTGTGCACTGAAAAGGCCCTCTGCAGGAGATGATTTCTGCCGGGGCCTTTTTTGTTGACCATATGACGTGTTTGATGGTTAAAGGTGCTAACCCTACCGAGTATTGTGTCAAGATAGACGATGCCCGTCGATTTTGCTGAAATAATTATCCCAGCTCTTCCAGCACATGCGTTAAATTCTGATCGATCTTTGTAATCAGGTCGCTGATTGTTTCAAGATCTTCTGCGCGAAAGGCAATCTCAGCTGATTTGGCGGTTTCGCTGAGATCCACTGCACCAATATTGGCTGCAGCTGATCTCAGCGAGTGGGCATAGCGGGTGGCAAGGAGAATATTGCCGCTCATAAAGCTCTCACTCATTTTTATCAGAATCTCCGGTGCATCATCCCGGAATATTCCACAGATTTCGTCATAGAGTTCATGATCATGTTCAATGCGTTCCAGTGCTGCCTGTCTGTCGAGAATCATGGAGGGCTTTCGTAACGAGCGGCGATTTTTATACTGATGAATTCTTTATGGTTCAATTTATAAGATAATGAATGCTTTTTTGCAACAGCCGCTTGTGAGCTGTAACTTTTTTCGCTTGCTGTGTGCGATGACGGATCTGATGTGACATAACGGCACGAGCGTCTTGACTTTCATGGCCGCTTTCCCGTATTGTCATGAAGCTGTGCTGGTTACCCTGGATTCTGGAGAGAAGCTGCGCTTGAAAACGATTGTTGTCATTCCTACCTATAACGAATGCGATAATATTGTCCGGTTAGCCGGTGAGGTTCTCGCACAGCATCCTTCCATACAAATTCTATTTGTTGATGATAACTCCCCTGATGGGACCGGTGCGATAGCTGATAATCTGGCGCTGCACAACGAACGCATCAGGGTGATTCATCGTCCCGGCAAGCTTGGTCTGGGGTCCGCATACTGTGCCGGTTTCAAAGTCGCTCTTGAGATGGGAGCCGACTATCTTGTAGAGATGGATGCGGATTTTTCTCATGATCCTACGATTCTGCCGGTTTTTCTGGAAACCATTCAACACTGCGATCTGGTTATTGGTTCGCGCTATCTAAATGGTGTCAGTGTTGTCAACTGGCCGATCCGGCGTTTGATGCTGAGCGTTTTTGCCAGCCTGTACACCCGCGTAATAACCGGATTGCCAATCAAGGACTGCACGAGCGGTTTTAAATGCTTCCGGAGATCAACGGTCGAGGCTATTGATCTCGATACGGTTGGTTCCGATGGATATTCGTTTCAGATTGAGATGAACTATCGCTGCATGGAAAAAGGGCTCAAAATCGTTGAGGTGCCGATCATTTTTATTGATCGGCACGCAGGCAGTTCCAAAATGTCGAAAAAGATAGTTCGAGAAGCTATTCTGCTGGTATGGAAGCTTAAATTGGGTACGCTTTTACGGCGTTTCTTCGTAAAGTAGAGGGTGTTTGCGTGGTTGTAGGCTGAAACGATAACATTAATGTACCCATCCTGTTTAACAGGACCGGGTCTGGAAAAGGTTAGTATTATGCCGAATGAAACGTGGTGCATAGTTACTATTGTTGGGCTTATCGGTTGGATAGCGTCTGCGCTGGTATTTCTGTTCAAGGCGTTTCCGGGACGGGACATGTTTGAAGCGAGGCCTGCGCGGATGTGGGGTGTTGCCGTGCTTGTCTCTTACGGGATCTGGCTTGTTGGTATGCTCAAGGCGTGAGTAAATGACGGCTTGTTTAGTGCCGGCGGATGCGGACATTTTGTATACGCGACGCATGTCAACGATTAGTGCGCAAGATGGGTATGCGGCTGCTTGAAAACTGAGAACCACAGGCGTTTTGCTTGTGGTTTTTGTGTTTTGTTTTTTGGGCTTTTATGGTAATACTATTAACTTATGTCACTCTATTCCTGCAAGCTTGGCGCATCAGACGGCAAAGTCCTTTATCGTGAGATCGAGGCGGCGGAGCCGGGGGTGTTGCGGAAGAGCCTCGAAGATCAGGGCTTTTTTGTTTTTGAAGTAAAACGGAAGCCGTTGCAGTTCCTCTTTGACAAGGGAATGAAGCGTCGCAGCATCGATAATCGCTCACTGCTCACCTTCAATCAAGAACTGTTGGTGCTCATCAAAGCCGGGATGCCGATCATGCAGGTGCTTGATGCTATCCTTGAACGCCACGACAGCGGTAAACTTTCCGAAATTCTGCATCAGGTCCGTGATGACGTGAAGGGCGGGACAGCACTCTCTTCTGCACTGGAAAAGCATGGACGGGCCTTTCCAACTCTCTATGTCGCTTCGATTAGGGCAGGTGAAAGAACAGGTGACCTGCCCCGCACGATCAGACGCTACATCCAGTATCTCAAGCGTGTCGACACTATCCGTAAGAAGGTCGTTGCTGCACTATTTTATCCGTCAATCCTGGTTGTCTTTGCGGGTATGGCTGTTACCCTCCTTCTGCTGTATGTTGTCCCGACGTTTGCCCAAGTGTATACCAATGCCGGCTCGCAGTTGCCATTACTCACCCGCATGCTGATAGAATTCACGACTTTTTTGAGACATTTTGCTCCTCTGGGGCTTCTGATGGGCATTGGTGCTGTAGCCGCCTATCGCAGCTGGGTCGGCACCGAATCCGGTCGCTATGCCGTTGATCGCTTTAAATTGACAGTGCCCCTGGTCGGCGACGTTTTTACAAAATATTCAGTTGCGGCATTTTCCCGCACACTGGCGACCGTTCTCGGTAGCGGAATTCCGATTATCGAATCGTTGCGCATGACGATTGGGACCCTCAATAACCGTTTCATGGAAAAACGTCTCTTTGAAGCAGTCCGTTTTATCGAAGAGGGGGGACGGCTTTCCACGGCGCTGGAGCGGATCGATATCATGCCGCCGCTTGCGCTGCGCATGCTGGGAGTTGGGGAGACGACCGGAGCGCTGGAGGATATGCTGGTTGATATCTCAGATTATCTCGAAGACGAACTGGAAGAACGGATGCACGTCTTGACTACGGCTATCGAGCCGGCCATCATGGTGATCATGGGTGTGGTTATCGGTACCATTATTATCGCCATGTACCTGCCGATCTTCAAACTCGGCGGCACGGTCGGATAGGGAGCATGATGCAGTCTTACAAGCGCAGAAACATAGGATTGATCCTTATTGGTCGCGGCAGCCTCGCCCAGGAAAAATTACCGGCGGTTGTTGAACAGCTTGCAACAACCAAACAGCGTTTCGGCGAGATCTGCGTCCGTGAGGGATTTATTGATGACGAGCAGCTGGCGTTGGCACTCTCTGAACAGTTCAACCTCGAATATGTAGATCTGACGGATTTTAAAATGAGTGAGGAGATCCTCAATGCCTTGCCGCCTGAGGCCATCTACCGTTTTCATTTTGTTCCGTTGGAGATGACCCCCGAAGCCCTGGTTGTTGCGATATCCGATCCGTCCGATGTGATCAAGCTGGATGAGCTCGAATTGATGCTGGATCGACCTCTTCAGATCCGGATCGCCTCCGAAACAGCCATTGCAACAGTACTCAAGGCAGGCGAGGGTGCCCGGCGTGTTTTGCGTGAAGTGTCTGAAGATTTTATGCTGCAGCTGGTCAAAGAAACCGATCGGGGCGAAGAGGTTCTTTCCGTCGAGACCCTTTCTGACGATACCAGTCCTATCATCAAGCTGGTCAACACGACCCTGTTGGATGCCCTCAATCGCCGAGCCAGCGATATTCATATTGAATCCGGCCATGACGGCCTTGTCATCAAGTACCGCATCGACGGTGTACTCTACATGGCCAACGATCCCATCGACATGCACTTTCAGTCACCGATCATCTCCCGTCTCAAGGTCATGAGCGAATTGGATATCTCCGAACGGCGCATACCTCAGGATGGCCGTTTCAAAATCAGGTTTGGCGCTAAATCGATTGACTTCCGTGTTTCCATCATGCCGAGTTCCTTTGGCGAAGATGCTGTCATACGAATCCTTGACAAGGAAAGTATCGCAAACGACATGCAAGGACTATCTCTCGAAAACCTGGGTATCAGTGAACGTGAGATTAAACGTCTTCGCAAGAAAATCCGCGAACCATACGGAATGGTTCTGGTGACCGGGCCGACCGGTTCGGGCAAAACCACGACGCTCTACGCGGCTTTGACAGAGATTCAGACCGGTGAGGACAAGATCATCACCATTGAGGATCCGGTCGAGTATATGCTCCGCGGAATTCTACAGATCCCTGTTAATGAAAAGAAGGGACTGACTTTTGCAAAGGGTCTGCGATCGATCCTGCGTCATGATCCGGACAAGATCATGATCGGCGAAATCCGCGATTCGGAGACCGCACAGATAGCCGTTCAGTCTGCCCTGACCGGCCATCTTGTCTTTACCACAGTCCACGCCAATAATGTCTTTGACGTAATTGGCCGCTTCATCCATATGGGCATCGATCCCTACAATTTCGTCTCAAGCCTGAACTGCGTCCTGGCCCAACGCCTGGTGCGTAAATTGTGCCGGAAGTGCCGTAAGCCCGTACTGCATTCCGATGACGTCCTTCGTGAAGGAGGAATTGATCCTGAATTGGTGCGCGGGGTAACCCTCTACGATGCCGTAGGATGCGACGAATGCAACAATACCGGCTACCGCGGACGTGCCGCCATTGTAGAGCTTTTAGAGCTTAACGACCATATTCGCGACCTGATCATCGGCAAGGTTACGGCGACTCAACTCAAGCTGGCCGCCCATGAGGCCGGGGTCGTCTTCCTGCGGGACTCAGCCGTGGAAAAAATGATTGCTGGTGAAACAACTCTCAAGGAGATCAATCGCGTCACGTTTGTGGAGTGACGGGAATGGACCGGATATGCTGTTTGCAAAGAAAACATTGGGCGTCGAGATAAACCCTGACGGGGTGGCCTTTGCCTTGTTAAACGGCCCGGCGGCTTCTCCGCGGCTGGAGAGGGTTGCGTATGCTCCCATGCCCGCCGGTGCTGTACGCGTTTCCTTGCGCGAACCCAATATCCTTGATCCGCAAGCCTTTTGCGATGCGGTGCGAAGTGCCCATAATCTACTGCTCCATAGCGGTACACGACTGTCGATTGCCTTGCCTGACGCGGTCGGCCGGGTCATGTTGCTTGATGTTGAAGGTCGTTTCAAAAGTCGGGCCGAGGCCCTGGACATTATTCGCTGGAAACTGAAAAAGAACATTCCATTTGATATTGCTGACACTCATCTGGATTACCAGCAGCTGAGGGTACGCGATAACGGTGACATGGCCTTGATGGTGGCGCTGGTGTCGCGAGCTGTTATCGGTCAATATGAAGAGCTGCTGGTGTCCACAGGTTTTACGCCGGTCCGGATTGATTTCAACTCATTCAATCTTTATCGTGCCTTTGAAAGTCGCTTGGAGCCTCAAGATGACGTAACCCTTATTTCGTTCTACGACAAAACTCTCAGCATATTAATTTTTTTCGATGGCGTGCTTGAATTTCAGCGGGTCAAGGAACTTTCGGGTTCACATGGGGTTGATAGCAGGGTCTTCATGGAGATCAACAGCTCCTTGATGGTCTATCGCGATCGCTTTCCGGAGCGCACGGTTGAACACGTCTCCTGCATCGTTGCACCTGACGTGGCGCAGGAATTCTGCAGCATGGTCGCTGAAGCGACCGGATCTACACCGACTCTCCTGGAAATCAAATCGGTGATTAAACCTGCCGATACCGCCCCGGCGGACCAGGGCGCGCTCTTTCCGTACACAACCGCTATCGGTGCTGCACTGAGGAGTCTGTGATGTATTTTACCATCAATCTTGCCACCAGAACGTATCTGGACCGCAGGCTGGTGAATCGGCTCGGCGCCGGCATATGTGTTGTGTTGCTTCTCATGCTGGCCTGGAATGTCAATCGTGCGGCCTGGAATCTTGGTGAACTGCGCCGTTTGCGGACAGATATTTCTTCCTATGAAAATCGACTACGCAGTCGTCCCAATGGGGTTTCGGAGAAGGAATATGCCAATCTGCTTGGTAATATTTCATTTTATAACGAGATTATCGGTCGCAAGACATATAATTGGATGGGGCTGCTTGAACATTTGGAAAACACCCTTCCCGATGGGATTGCGCTCTCGTTGATTTCCCCGGATATGAAGAGCGGGGAGATAAAGATCGAGGGGCGTGCGAAGAACTTTGCGCAGATCAGGTCATATCTTGATAAACTTGAGGATTCCAAGGCGTTCACCTCCATTTTGCTGCTATCGAACTCGACAATTGCGGTGGGGGAGCGGACCAAAGGTGTTCAATTCTCTATTTCATGCAAGGCGGCGCCGCAATGAAACAGGCTTTTCGTGAGCTGTATAGCCAAAAACGCCGTCTGCTGATAGCGCTGGCAATTCTACTGGTCTGTAACATAGCCCTGTACATTGCCAACGACGCGTACTTTGCTCCGAAAATTATTTCATCTCAAGCTTCCTGGAACGATCTGCGCCAGAGGGTTGCAGTGGCCGGCAGAGACGATGTAACATCGGTGTATCAACGTGGGATTGACGATCTGAAAAAACTGTCGGCAAGGATCCCTCTTAAACGACAGTTTCCGCGGGTACTTGGCGATATTCTCGACAGTGCTGTATCCAGTGGGGTTGTTACCGGTACAGTTTCCTACAAGCCGAATACTGTGAAGGGACACGAGCTGCTTGATTATACTGTTTCCATGACAGTCAACGGCAGCTACGCGGCGGTTAAAAGCTTTCTTGGCGATCTGCAGAAAAACAGCGATCTGATTGTGGTGGATGGTATCACTCTGTCCAATAGCGATCTTTTTGAAGAGAATGTTACCATGGAGATCCACTTGAGTATCTATCTGCAGAGTCGGGAGGGCGCATGAACAAGCAGAAATTGGCCCTCTTTATTCTGCTGATTGTACTTGCACTGTCTGTGGTCTGGAGCTTTATATCGATTCCGCGTCAGAAAACAGTCAGTGATCTAAAGCGTGCTCCAGGTCAAATAAAACAGCCGGAAAAAACGACGGCTGGTCTGGTTGTCAAGCCTGCAGAAAACGCCGCAAAATTATCTGCCAAACCTTTGGCTACAGCTGAATCCCGTACACTGCAACTGGATCTGCTGGAACGGGAACAATCCGGATTCAAGGGCTATCATCGCAACCTTTTTAAACCGATTTTTATCGATGAAATCAGTCTTATGAAACAGAGGTCGGTTGCCCTTAAACCGCTGCCGATGCCGCCGGTAGCACCGCCTGTGGCCCCCAAACCGCCTCCGGCAAGGATTGAGACACAGGCGGAAATTCAACAGAAAACCCTGGCTCAATTCATATTCCTTGGTTTTCTCAAGAAAGATAACCGTAAAACAATTTTCCTGTCTAAGGATAAGCAGATAGTCCTGGTCAGGAAGGGCGAAATTTTTGCCAAACTCTACGAGGCAAGTTCTATTACCGATAATGCCTTGACGATCCGCGTCATCGCTACGGGTGAGGAAATCGTTATTCCGCTGAACGAAAACAGGCCACTGACGGTGGTCAGTAAATAATGGTACGGACACATTTCCAGAGGAGACGCTTCGAATGCGCTACCTGACACATTTCATAATATTCTGCCTGTTCATATCCATGTTTGCCTTATCGGGATGTTCCGCCGGGAGTCGTGCCTTTACCAAGGCCGAACAGTTTGAGGCCGACGGCAACTACGAAGACGCCATGTATAGTTATGCCGAGGCCTTCCGTAAAGATCCTGATGCCGGTGAGTATCGGGTGCGCTTTTTCAAGGCCCGCGATAAAGCATCAGAAAAGCGTTATAAAATGGGAATGGCTCTGCTTGACCGGGGTGACTACGTAGGTGCCCTGGAAAACTTGCAGACTGCCTATGGCCTGGATCCTACGCAGGACCAATACAAACAGCAGATTGAGGTGGCTACCCGCCTGAAGGATGCCCAGCAGGCCTACACGGAAGGGTTGGATTTTGAAAAGACCAACAAGCTGATGGATGCCAACCGCTCCTATCTTGCCGCGCTTGAGCTGAATCCGGATAACAAGGAGTATAAGGCCGCGCTGGCCCGTATCAGCGGTCAGCAAAAGAGTAAACTGGAAGGCTTCGAACTGTCGCTCAAGTCATCCAAGCCGATTACGCTCAAGTTCAAGGATGCCAGGATAAAGGATGTTTTTACCATCATTACTCAGCTGACGGGCATCAACTTCATCTTCGACGAAGGGGTCAAGGATCAGACGATCTCCATCTATCTGGAAAACGCGACCTTCCAACAGACCCTGGATATTTTGACAAACATGCATAAGCTGCACACAAAAATACTCAACGAGAGCACGATTCTGGTCTACCCCAAGACACCAGAAAAATCAAAGCAGTACGATGATTTGATTCTGCGGACCTTTCACCTCAGTTACATGGATGCCAAAAAAGGCGTCAACCTTGTCAGAACAATGCTGCAGGTAAAGAAGATCTATGTTAACGAGGAAACCAACTCGATCATTGTGCGTGATACCGGTGATGTGGTCGATGTGGTTGGGAAAATACTGGAAGCAAATGATGTCCCGGATCCCGAGGTCGTGCTGGATGTCGAGGTGATGGAGGTCACTGATCATAATGCCGAAAACCTTGGATTGCTGCTGAGCAATTACAATGTACAGCTGGGTGCCTTTTCGCCTAACAATAACTTGCTTTCAGCCAGTTCTCTTGCGCCAACAACGACAACGACAACAACAGGGACCACGACTGGGACAGTCACTGATGTAACCGTTGACAATCTCGTCAAGGCTTTCGCTCTTCATGGCTACAGTGGATTTGTAACCGTTCCAACGGCTCAATACAACTTTGGCAAGACACTTACCAAGGGAGAGGTGCTCTCTAATCCCAAGATCAGGGTAAAAAACAAGGAAAAAGCCAAATTTAACGTGGGGCAGAGGGTGCCGATCACGACAACGACCCTCAACGGCACGCTGTCTCAGGTCAACGTACAATATGTCGATGTTGGTGTTAAGGTAAATGCCGAACCAACGATCCAGCTGAATAACGAGGTCGTTATAAAACTCAGCCTGGAAGTCAGCTCGATTCTGTCGAAAGAGATTGTTGGAGGTTCATCCAGCCCTACCTCGGTCGTAACCATTGGGACCAGAAATCTGGATACCGTGCTGAGCCTCAAGGATGGAGAAACCAGTGTCATCGGTGGACTCATCCAGAACACCAAGAACAACACCAAACAAAAAATATTTCTGCTGAGCGATATACCGCTGATCGGACCGTTTCTTACCAATCATGATTCAAGTAAAGACAAAACCGAGCTGATTCTGGCCATTACCCCTCATTTAGTGCGGAGTGTGACCGTGCCCGGGAATAATCTGATGTCGTTCAATTCGGGCAAGGAGGACGATCCATCATTGACAAAATCGATGGCTTCCTTCGATCAGGAACCGGTATTTGAAACAACACCTAAAGTGGGTACCGGCAAACCGGCACACGTAATGCCGGGGCAGGTGAATCCCGTACCCACGGCGAGTCCCGTACTCGCGAAGCCGGCGCCAGCAATAGTATCATCTGCGATAGTAGTCCCAACAAAACCAATGAATGAAGTGCTTCCGAAGGCAACGGTGCCATCACCGGTCCCTGCGCCACAAACTGGCAATGTCGCCCCGGTCGGCCAAGCTGCCCAAGCTGCCCAAGCTGTGGCCCCAACCCCAACCACGGTTGTGACTCCTCCACAGCCTGTTGCAATTCTTCCGTTGCCGGCAAAACCGGCTCCGGTGCAAGCCAAACGTGGTCTGGCACAGATTGCCGCCCCTGTCGGGGCCGGTGTTGGTCAGACTTTTTATGTTGATATCAAGGCCGGTGATGTTCAGGATCTGGCTGCCGCGCCATTTGTGATGACCTATGATCCCGCAGTAGTTGATTTTATAAAGGCAACCGAGGGTACGTTCCTGAATCATGACGGTAAACCGACCCTCTTTTCCGTGACCCCCGATGTTAAAGGCGGAACTCTGACGGTTAAATTAGAGCGCGCCCCCAAAAGCGGCGGCGTGTCCGGTTATGGCACACTGGCGTCGGCGTTGTTCGGAGCAAAAAGCAAGGGTACGGCGCATTTCGGTTTCCGTAGCCTCAACTTCACCGCCGCTGATGGCAAGCCGCTCGAAATTTTGCCGTTCAGCACGACGGTTGATGTACACTAGATAATCCTATGGGGGTGTCACTCGTCAGAAGCAGAGTAACAATAACCTCCCTAAACCGTAACGGGTTTACCTTTCTCGCCGTGATTTTCATGGTGATGATCATCGGCATCATGCTGGGCTTGACGGGGGAATCCTGGAAAACGATCATGAAGCGTGAGCGTGAAAAAGAATTGCTCTTTCGCGGCAGCCAGATCAAGGAAGCTATAGAAAACTGGTACAATCCGAAATATACCGTTCCCGGAGTTCCGCCGAGAACAGCGGTTCATCCACTCATGGACCTGAAGGATCTGCTGCAGGATCCATATACACTGACACCGTTACGATATTTGCCACATAACTATGCTACAGAACTGGATGATAAAAACCCGAAATGCGCTCCGAATTGTGCCAAGCTTAAAGTGTATCAGGATCCCATGACCGGCAAGGAATGGACCATTATCAGGGGCACTATGGGGGCTCCCGGTCAGTCTCCTACTGTGAGTGCAAGCGCCCAGGGTGCGGGCATAATCGGCGTCGCCAGTCAAAGCGATGAAAAGCCTCTTAAAACGGACTTCAAGGATACGGCCCTGGAAAACATGGGAATAACGGCTGCTGCCACCACCCCGACTGCACCAGGTACTGTTCCTCAGGTGAAAATGGGAACGGACCAGACCGGTACGCCAACACCAGCAGCATTGGGCGGGAAAATGACCAAGTACAGCGAGTGGAAATTTATCGCTGACCCCACCAATGACCACTCGAAAATCTACCGGGCCTACCACGAAAGCTGGTAAATGAAAAACGATCGCAGCACGAGATGGTATGGAATGAAGGACTTGTCGTGAAACGCATGATGAACCACTGCGGGGTTTCCCTGCTTGAATTGATTGTGACGGTTACGATACTGGGCATATTAGCCGCCGGCGTGATGCCGCTGATTCGCAATACAACGATCAGATCGAAAGAGGTTGAACTTCATAGAAACCTGCGTATTATTCGCATAGCGATAGATGACTACAAGAAAACCTTCGACATGATGCCGGATGGGCCTTTGAAGACAGGAAGCGGTTATCCGAAAGACCTCCAGGAGCTGGTTGACGGCCATGATTTCGGTGATGCTAAGGTCGGGTCAGTCAAGTTTTTGCGGAGAAAGATTCTGAATCCGTTGGATCCGAAAAGTTCAGCAGATGATAAACAATGGGGCTGGGAATTGCGCTGTTACAAGGATAAGCCTGATTCAATCAAGTGGTGTGGCGATGATGTGTTTGACGTATATGCCCCGCAGGATGGAACCGCGCTCGATGGGACAAAGTATAATGAATGGTAATTACATGGACGACGCTCATCGACATACCGTATTTGCCCCCTCCGCCAGTGCGCGGCGTACTTCCGGTTGTCGCGGCTTTACCCTGATCGAACTGATGATCGTGGTCTCGATCATCGGGATTCTGGCGGCTATTGCCGTACCCAATTATCAGTGGAGCGTCATCAGGGCCAGAGAAGCGGTGTTGCGGGAAACCCTCTATAATTTCAGGTCCTCGCTCGATCAGTTCTATGCCGATCAGGGTAAATATCCGGATTCCCTGGATGAGTTGAAAACAAAACAGTATATGCGCGACATTCCCAAGGATCCTTTTACCAACAGCAATACCACCTGGGAAACTGTCGAGCCGCCACCTCCACCGAGTGGTAACGGTAAATTCGACTCAACAGCAAGCCCAACCGACATCGGTAAGGTCTACGATGTAAAAAGCGGTTCGGACAAGATCAGTCCTTCAACCAACACACCCTATAAAGAATGGTAGCCCTATGATCCAACTGCACAATGTATCCCTGGCCTATCAGAAGGATGCCACCGCCTTGCATGATATTACGCTGCGGATTGAAAAGGGCGAATTCGTGTTTTTGACCGGCCCGTCCGGAGCCGGTAAAACGACGCTGCTGCGCCTGCTGTACGGAGCCTTGTCTCCGACCCGTGGGCAGGTTTTGATAGACGGCAAGAACGTCTCGCATATGTCCGCCGCGCAAATTCCCTATCTCAGGCGTTCGGTGGGGGTGGTGTTCCAGGATTTCAAACTGTTGTCATCACGAACGGTGTTCGAAAACGTTGCCATTACCCTGGAGGTACTGGGGTGGGCACGGGTCGATATAGGCAAGAAAGTCATGCATATCCTCAAACAGATGGGGATGGAGTCCAAAATACACCTTACACCACAACGACTTTCGGGTGGTGAACAGCAGCGAGTGGCATTGGCCCGGGCGCTGGTGAATGGTCCCAAAATACTGCTTGCGGATGAACCGACCGGTAACCTGGATGATGCTAACAAGAATCAGATCCTGAATATTTTCAAAGAGGCCAATGTACGCGGCACAACTGTGGTGGTGGCTACCCATGATCGCCGCTTGATTGATAACGCTCACAAACGACTGATAACGCTCAGTAATGGAGAGATGATCGTTGAACAGATGGAAAAAGAAGAACATAGCGGCGAGCAAGCCCGCTAAAAGACCGACTCTGACCGGCGAAGGTTTTGGTGGGCGTCTGGGGTATTTTGTGTCCCGGACAATGACCAACATCCGCCAGAATGTCTTTGTCAATGTGGTGACCATCGGCACTATTTCTCTGGCACTCCTGATTGTTTCACTCTTCCTGCTGGTGTTCGTTAACCTGGAAAGTGCAGCGGACAACTGGAGTGAGCGGGTTCAGGTGACGGTCTATTTTGATCACGAACTCACCGCTCAGGAACAGGCCACACTGCGCGGGAAAATCACTGCCATCCCAGGTACTGCCAAGGTCGGGTATGTTTCTCGTGATGAGGCCCTCAAACGCTTCAAGAACCGGTTGCGCGGCCAGGAAACCCTGCTGGATGGTGTCCGTCCCGAGGTGTTGCCGACGTCTATTGAAATTGCCTTGAAACGGAGCTATCGTGACACCCAGGGGGTCGAGTCATACGTTTCCACTCTCAAGCGGATTCCTGGTATCAGCGAGGTTCAGTACGGTGAGGAATGGGTACGTCGTTTCAACACGTTTCTCAATTTCATGCGCATGTTGGGAGCTCTGCTGGGTGCCTTCCTGGTGGTCGCGGTACTGTTCATTGTTTCCAACACTATCAAGCTTACCATCTACGCCCGCCGTGACGAATTGGAGGTTATGTCATTGGTTGGTGCCACCCGCTTTTTCATAAAAGCACCTTTCCTGATCGAGGGGATTTTGCAGGGTGGGGCGGGTGCGCTGATCGCCATTGGCCTTCTATTGGGGCTCTATGAAGGCTTCTTGCATAATGCCGGTAACTTTCTCACATTCAACCCGACTACTTCGGGACTGGCGTTCCTGCCGCTGGAGTATGTCGCTGGTATTCTGCTGGCAGGCATTATACTGGGCTTCATTGGCAGCTTTACCTCATTGAAACGTTTTATCTCTATCTGAATGATGATACGTCTGATATGTATATTTTTACTCCTTGTTTCAGTGACTGCTGCCCAAGGCGGCAGTCCCCGGGACGAGTTGAAAGGGGTCAAGCGGCAGATCAATGCCAAGAAACAACTGATCTCAAAGACTCGCAAGGTTGAGGCAGTGGTTTCCACGGAGTTGCGTGAGATCAATAAAAACCTTGAGGTGAAAGTGTCAGACCTTGGACGTCTGTCTCTGGATCTGAAAGGTGTCGAGTCAAGTCTGGACCAGACCGGGCGGGAGATTGTACGGGTCAGCGATGAGGCAAATCGCAAAAAACTGGTGATAGAACGGCGTCTGGCCTCACTCTACAAAGCCGGTGAACTGGGCGCGGTTCGTATGTTTTTCTCGGCTGAGTCATTTCCCCAGCTGGCGGAAAATATCCGCTACATGCGGTCCATTTTGGATAATGATAAAAAAGAATTTACCGAATATAGTCAGAAGATTGAAGAGCTGCGCAAGCTTAAAACCGATCTGGAGCGGGATGCTGTCAAGAAAGGGCAGATCAAGGCCGGCATCGCCGCAAAGAAACAGGAAATAGAACAGGAAAAAAACAAGAAAGCCGCATATCTGGTAAAGGTCCGGCAGGACCGCAGCAGTTATGAAAAGTCGCTCAAGGAGCTACAGGCCAATGCAGCGCGTCTGCAGTCTATGATGACGCGACTTGAAGCCCAGAGCCGTAGAAAGCTCGTGTCGCGTCATGAAAAACCGGGGCGCAGGTTGAAGCCTCTAGCGGAACTGCCTCCTGTTCCTGATCGTGGATTCGCTTCGCAGAAAGGGCATTTGAATTTGCCGGTACGGGGCGAGATTGTTGAAACATACGGCAAGCACAAGCATCCCCAGTTTGATTCATATACCTTCAGCAAAGGGTTGTCTATTTCAGCGGGTGCCGGCAGTGAGATCAAGTCCATCTACGAGGGGACCGTGATCTTTGCCGATTATTTCAAAGGGTATGGTAACATGATCATCATCGACCATGGTGGCGGCTATTTCAGTCTGTATGCCCATGCCTCCAAGCTATTGAAAAAGGTGGGAGCAGAGGTTGCCCGCCATGAAACTGTGGCAACCGTGGGTGATACAGATTCTTCCAAGGGGCCGATGTTGTATTTCGAAATCAGGCACCAGGGCAAGCCGGTGGACCCGGCCGGCTGGGTACGCTAACAGTACATTTGTCCATTTCCAACATATACACAAACTAAACGGAGGCAGCAGATGGCAACACCAGGGAGTTCCAAAAAACGGGTTATAATGGGTCTAGCGATAGTCGTTGCCGCACTTGTCATTTTCATAGTCGTCAGTCCCCAGCGTCGCTGCAGCGCCGAAGGAAAGGGTAGTGACTACGAATCAATTGAGCTTTTTACCGATGTTATGGCGATCGTCAAAAAGAGTTATGTGGAAGAAGTTGACACCAAAAAGTTGATCTACGGCGCAATCAACGGCATGCTCGCATCACTCGACCCCCATAGTTCATTTATGCCCCCGGATGTCTATAAGGAGATGAAGATAGAGACCAAGGGCGCTTTTGGGGGATTGGGGATAGAAATCAGCATGAAGGATGGGGTCCTGACGGTTATATCGCCAATAGAAGATACCCCCGCTTTCAAGGCTGGTATTAAGCCCGGCGATCAGATCTTTAAAATTGATGACAAGTTTACCAAGGATTTGAATATTAATGATGCTGTCAAACAGATGCGTGGTCAAAAAGGTACCTCCGTTACCCTGACAATCATGCGCGAAGGCTTTGACAAACCGAAGGAATTTAAGCTGATACGTGACATTATCCAGGTGAAGAGTGTTCGCTCTCACCTGCTGGCTGATGGGTATGCTTACATCCGCATCGTGCAATTCCAGGAAAAAACCGACGATGATCTTGTCAAAGCCCTTAAAGCGCTGAAAGAAGAGAATAAAGGTGAACTTCAAGGGTTGATTCTGGATTTGCGAAATGATCCCGGCGGGTTGCTTGATCAGGCGGTCAGGGTGGCAGAGCACTTTACCGAAGAAGGCCAGATGATTGTGTACACAGAGGGTCGCGAGAAGGACTCCAAGATGCAGTTTATCTCCAGAAAGGGCAGCAAAGAGCCTAAATACCCGATTGTGGTTCTGGTCAATGGAGGAAGCGCCAGTGCTTCCGAGATCGTTGCAGGTGCTCTGCAGGATCACAAGCGTGCTATTGTTATGGGTACCCAGAGTTTCGGAAAGGGGTCCGTCCAAACGATTATTCCGCTGTCCGATGATTCGGGCCTGCGGCTGACAACAGCTCGCTACTATACACCCAGTGGGCGTTCGATTCAGGCGAAAGGCATAACGCCTGATATCGTTGTCGAGCGACTGGAGCTGCCTAAAGTATCCACTGACAAGAAAGACGGTATGCATATAAGTGAGAAAGATCTGCAAAATCACTTCGCGCCAGAGGATACGAGCACTCCGAAGGATGTAAAAAAAGAAGAGAAGAAAGATGACAAAAAAGATAAACAGGACTCATTGAAGGTGGACGACGCCCTCAAAAATGATTACCAGGTCATGCGTGCCCTTGATCTGCTCAAGGGATGGGAAATACTTAAAAAAATGGATGAAAAGTAAGTAAATTGGCACGTTCATCACACAACAATCGAGTCAGGAATAAGCCGGGCGGCAGTCGATATGCCGCCCTGGCTATCCTGGCTGTTATCGTCATTGCCGTGGGAGCCTACCTGCTGTTTGCGCCAGCGGGTAATGTTAATCCTCCTGCGAGTCACGTTGTTACCAAATCAACGCCGACAGTATTGCCCAAGCAGCCACCGGCATCCTCGGCACACATTGCGGCTCCTGAAATATTGCCGCAGCCTGAACAATTGCACCCTACGAAGATTGCCCCCCCAAAAAAACAACCGCCACACCTGTCACAGGGTGGTGGAACAGGAAAGTTGGCCATTATCATCGATGATATGGGCACAAGCCTGCAGGAAGCCCGATCCCTGGCCGGAATTGGTGTCCCGTTGACTTTTTCCATTATTCCTGAACTCAAACATTACCGGGAAGTGGCGGCATTTGCTGCTGCCAACGGTGTTGATATTATGATCCATATCCCCATGCAGCCAAAGGGGTGGCCGGAACGGCGTCTGGAGGCCAATGGTCTGCTGTTGTCCATGGCTGACAAAGATATCGTCGAACACCTGGAAGGTTTTATGCGCACCATTCCCAACGCTATCGGCGCCAATAATCACATGGGATCCGAGTTTACCGAGCATGAGGATAAGATGCGAGTGGTGTTGGATACGTTGAAGGGCAAGGGGTTGTTTTTTGTGGATAGCGTGACGACACCCCAGTCTGTGGGGCTCAGGTTGGCGAAAGAGCTTGGCATGAAATCCGGGCGCCGGAACGTGTTTCTGGATAATGAACAGGACGGTACCTATATACTGGGGCAGCTCAATCAGGCGATCCGTCTGGCCAAGAGAACCGGCTCAGCCATTGCCATCTGTCACCCCCACCCGGCCACGATACAGACGCTGGAAGCAGCATTGCCAGGACTGGCACAGCAGGGTATCACGCTTGTGCCGGTGTCACGGTTGCTGAGGTAGATAACTCATAATATTTTTGCGTCATTTCCTGCCATTCCTCTCCTCATAACTTCCTCCGATCAGCATTTCCAAACTAATCGTAAACCTGCATAACCACACTTGCGCGTGATCTGTTTATAAAATCATACGAAATTGGCCATCTCCTTTTGAATCGATTTTTTTCGATAAATTTGGATATGTTTAAATAACGCAAACATTAATAAAAACAGAGTGTTACCGATAGTGTAAAGAAACTTTACAGTTGCGCAATGTGCTGATTTATTTAGTGAAATTGAGCGGTGTAAAGAAAATATACACCGTCAAATAGCGGCAACTAATTAAAATTATTCTTGATTATCATAAATAAATACGTTAGTGAGAGGTGCAGAGTGAACTTTCGATGCTCTAGGCTTTAATTATTGACGGAGAAATCGAGTAGTGCGTATTTAATGAAGGAATTGATTGTCTTGGATTTGTAAGTTTCTGAAATGAATAATATATTTTATTGGGGTGGCAAATGGTTAGAGGGATAATAAGGAGAAGAGGATTTCTGGTTATCATTGGTCTGCTTGGTTTGGCATTTTTGTCTAATCCTCAACATATCTTGGCTGCAGATGCAACAAGTGTGGCGATGGTGGCTAATAGCGCGTCGGCCGTTGCTAATAGCGCGTCGCCGGGATCCTCGTCGAATAGCGTTGAAAGCGCCAGTACTGCCTTGCCTGATCTGTTCACTGGTGCTATGAGCTATCAGATTCCTATTGAAGTCCCTGCAGGCCGTAATGGGATGAAACCAGACATTGCTTTGCAATATCGCAGCAGCAATGGAAATGGCTGGGTTGGAGTGGGATGGGAGTTGGAGCTTGGCTCGATTCAGCGCTCGGAAAAAAATGGTGTCAATTATAGTGCTGACAGCTTTCAGATCAAAACAAGCAGTTCACTGTCGGATATTGTAAATGTCGGCAACAATGAATACCTCAACATGGTTGAGAGTCAGTTCTCTCGAATCAGAAAGCTGATGGCATCGGATGGGCTTCCATACTGGGAAGTCACGGATAAGAACGGGGTACGATATTTCTATGGTCAGATAGCGGGATCACGGCAAGATAACCCGGCAAATACGAGCCAGATTTTCAAGTGGTGTCTGGACCGGATAGAGGATACCAATGGAAATTACATGACGATAACCTACGTTAAGGACCAAGGACAGATTTATCTGGATCGGATCGACTACAACGGGAATCAGATCAAGTTTTATCAAGAAGGACGTAACGATACGGCGAACCTCTTTACCTCCAACTTCCTGGTAAATACCGCTAAACGACTTAAGACGATTGATATATTTGCCGCAGGAAATAGAGTCAGGACGTATAGTTTGAGCTATGACGCTGACCCAATAAATGCCGGTAATCAGTATAGTGCAAGTACCGGACGCAGTCTCCTTTCAAAAATCCATCAATATGGCAAGGATGTACAAATTGACTCTGTAACAGGCGCTATAACCAATGCTGCAACAGCGCAAGAGATCCCTTCCATAGATTTAAAGTATGGTGCAGGCGACACCAATTCATTTAATCCTCCTTTTTCTCAAGCACCGTCTGAAATGACCGCATTTTGGTCTGGTTACAATGTGGCAGATACCCAGCCATTCCAATTTACTGGCGACTTTAATGGTGATGGCAAGACCGATTTTATGTATTGGGGACCAAATGGTTGGAACGTGTTGTTAAACAATGGACTTGGATTTGACCCGGCCATGGATTGGGCGCCGACCAACAACTCCAGTTACGGCAATACATACTGGGCTTATTACAATGTGACAGATACGCAAGCATTCCAATTTACGGGTGACTTTAATGGTGATGGCAAAACC
This sequence comes from Deltaproteobacteria bacterium, assembly GCA_021780495.1. Taxonomy (GTDB): domain Bacteria; phylum Desulfobacterota; class Desulfuromonadia; order Geobacterales; family Pseudopelobacteraceae; genus CAIPTY01. Next base: position 31,507 of record JAJXYO010000054.1, on the reverse strand, counting down.
GATTTTATGTATTGGGGTCCAAATGGCTGGAGAGTGATGTTAAGCAATGGTCATGGTTATGATCCACCCACGGATTGGGCACCGACCAACAATCCCAGTTACGGCAATACATACTGGGCTTATTACAATGTGACAGATACCCAGGCATTCCAATTTACAGGTGACTTTAATGGCGACGGCAAAACCGATTTTATGTATATGGGAGCGAATGGCTGGAGAGTGATGTTAAGCAATGGTCATGGATTTGATCCCCCCACGGATTGGGCTCCGACCAACAATCCCAGTTACGGCAATACATACTGGGCTTATTACAATGTGACAGATACCCAGGCATTCCAATTTACAGGTGACTTTAATGGCGACGGCAAAACCGATTTTATGTATATGGGAGCGA
>JAJXYO010000054.1:0-31103 GCA_021780495.1 Deltaproteobacteria bacterium | reverse complement strand
CCGACCAACAATCCCAGTTACGGCAATACATACTGGGCTTATTACAATGTGACAGATACCCAGGCATTCCAATTTACAGGTGACTTTAATGGCGACGGCAAAACCGATTTTATGTATATGGGAGCGAATGGCTGGAGAGTGTTATTAAGCAATGGTCATGGATTCGATCCCCCCACGGATTGGGCGCCGACCAACAATCCCAGTTACGGCAATACATACTGGGCTTATTACAATGTGACAGATACCCAGGCATTCCAATTTACAGGTGACTTTAATGGCGACGGCAAAACCGATTTTATGTATTGGGGATCGAATGGCTGGAGAGTGATGTTAAGCAATGGTCATGGATTCGATCCCCCCACGGATTGGGCACCGGCCAACAATCCCAGTTACGGCAATACAGCCTGGGCTTATTACAATGTAACAGATTCCCAGCCATTCCAATTTATGGGTGACTTCAATGGCGATGGCATGACCGATTTTATCTATATGGGATCAAATGGCTGGAGAACGCTATTAAGCAACGGTCATGGATTTAATCCGCCTGTGGATTGGGCGCCAGTTAACAATTCCAGTTATGGCAACACATACTGGGCGGATTACGCTACGAAATCTAACCAGAGATTCCACTTCACTGGCAATTTTAATGGTGATGGTAAGACCGGTTTTATGTTTTGGGGACCGAAAGGCTGGACGACCCTAAGTGCAAATGGTAGCGCCACAGATTTACTCACCTCAATTGCCAATGGAAATGGTGGTACGACATCGATCTCATATAAGTCTTCAACCAACTACTCAAATTTTCAGTTACCTTTTCCCTTGGAAACAGTTAGTTCCATAACAACTAATGACGGGAATGGAAACATTTCTACAACCAATTACACATACTCCGGTGGCTTCTATCATATTGGAGAAAAGGATTTTAGAGGTTTCAACTATGCCAAAGTGTCTGGTCCAATTGGCCCCAACGGCGAGCAAAAAATAACCGAGACATGGTTTCATCAAGGAAATGATACGGATGTTGACGTGAATAACCCAAATGTTTCAGTTGGCTACATGAAAGGGAAACCCTACCGCACAAGGACAACGGATGCATCAGGCAGGAAATACTCCGAAACGACAATAAGCTATACCCCGGATACAAACGGCGCTCCCTATTTCAACCCGCCTTATCAGGTAGACTCCTATACCTATAACAATGACGCCAGTTATACCCAGTCACGCACGATTTATACTTACGATGAATACGGCAACATAATACGCGAAGACCAGTACGGCGACATCAACGATCCAACCGATGATCGCACCATTGTCAGGTCGTTTTTACCCAACAATACCACCAATTGGATTGTCGGCTTGCCGACCAGCGAGGATGTCTATCAAGGCATCGGTACGACCACCAAAGTCGCCGGCAAATATTACTACTATGATGATTTTGATACTTGCAGCTCTGTCCCGACAGGCAATCAAACACCGATTAAAGGCAACCTGACACGCAGTTTCGTCTGGAATAATGGCGGTACTGATATCAGAACCCGCACGGCCTACGATGCATACGGCAATCCGATCTGCCCGAAAGATTACAACGGGAACGTTTCGACCATCACCTATGACAGCAGCTATACCTTCCCCACCATAGTAACTAACCCGTTGGGTCAGCAGACTGTTAACCGATATTATGGTGTTGACGGCGTTCCGGTCGATATGGGACTTTACGGGCAAATCAAGAGTGTCACCGACCCCAACAACGCTACCACAACCATGGAATATGATGTGTTTGGTAGAAAGACTAAAGTGACATTGCCGGATGGCACCTGGACGACGCAGCAGTATTACGATGCGGCCAACACCCACTTCGTGTTTACAAGCAGTTCAACCAATATTTATAAAGTTAGCTATTTAGACGGTCTCGGTCGAACCATAAAGGAAAGAAGTGGAGCCGATGATACATATATAACCCGCGACACCGTATATAATGCTACCGGGACCATATATAAGACCTCATTGCCCTATTTTGATAGTAGTGAAGCTCCTCGATACATTACCTATTCCTATGATCCTCTGGACCGCGTAACGAATCAGAGAAACCCGGATGATACCACTACTCTGATATGCTACAACAATGGCGTATCGGTCAAGATTGACGCTAACGGCCATCGGCTCCGCGAAGTGCGTGACGTCTTTGGTCGGCTTATCAAGGTTCAGGAATATTTGGGCGACTTCGCCGGTGTATGCACGACTGATGAGGGCACACCCTACGCATCTACCCAATATTCCTACGACGTTCTGGGGCATCTGCGATATGTCACCGACGCCAAGGGCAACCAGACCGAGGTACGTTATGATTCGTTGGGCCACAAGAATTATATGAGCGACCCGGATATGGGGGTGTGGAGCTATGGTTACGACGTCAACGGCAATCTCACTGCGCAGACCGACGCCAAGGGGCAGACGATCACCTTTGTTTACGATGCTCTGAACCGGTTGACTACAAAGCATTATCCCACGGGGCCGGACATTGTCCTTACCTACGATCTGGCCACCTCAAGCAACAGCAAGGGCCGTCTTTCAACGATGACGGACGCCGGCGGGCAGATTGTCTACAATTATGACAACATGGGGCGGACAATCAGTTCGACCAGGACCATCGACGGTGTTTCTTACCCGCTTTCTTTCGGTTACAAGCAAGGCCGGTTGGACAGCATAACCTATCCGGACAATGAAAAAGTAACCTATGGCTACGACAGCGTCGGCAACCTGACTTCTACGGGCGGCTACGCCACCTATAATGGTTACAATGCGCTGTCACAGCCAGGGACGATCATGTTTGGTAACCATGTTGTGACCTCCTATCAGTACTATCCGAGCAACAACCGCCTCTTATCGATTGCAACCGTAAAAGGCACGACGAATCTTCAAAATTTCAACTATCATTACGATAATGTCGGTAATCTGAAAAATATCAACGATGGTAACAATAATCCACTGCAGTCTTTTGAGTACGACGAACTTAATCGGCTTCATACAGCTGGCAGTACAACCTACGGTGCTTTTCTTTACGATTATGACCAGATCGGCAACATTCTCACCAAGGAGGATGTCGTATATACCTATGGCGGGCCACGGCCGCATGCGGTTACTTCGCTTTCCAACGGCAAGATCTACAGCTACGATGCCAATGGAAACATTGTGAGCGATGGGCAACGTACGATTACGTACAATTATGACAATATGCCGACAACGGTTGGCTCAGTTAACTTCACGTATGACGGCTATGGCACCCGTATAAAGAAGTATGTTACCTCACCCAGCATTGTCTATATTGACAAGTATTATGAATGTATCAGCGGTTCGTGTACCAAGTACATATATTCAGGCGCCCAACGCATTGCCAGCAAAACGGCTGGTAATGTGCTCTATTACCATTCCGACCATTTGGGCAGCACAAGTGTTGTTACCGATGCGAGTGGTGTCAAAGTTGAAGATGTCAACTACCTACCCTTTGGCAAGGTTAACCTGGATAGTGGCTCAGTGAGTGTCAGCCACAAATATACCGGCCAAGAGCAGGACAGCGAGACCGGCCTGTCTAATTATAACGCTCGGCTGTATGATTCCGAATTGGGCAGGTTTCTTTCGCCGGACACAATTGTGTCCGATCCAGAAAATCCTCAGAACTTAAATAGATACAGCTACGTCTACAATAATCCGTTGTCATATACGGATCCCACAGGCCATAGAGGTGTATGGGAGCAATTATGGCTTGAGATAACTGGTAGAGATAATAGGCCCGAAAGTTCTGATCCGTGGGCCAATTACAACACAGGTGGTTGTAAAACGTGCGGCGGTCCGCCGCCAAATACTGGAGGAGGTTCTAATTCAGGAGGTGGTTCCAAAGGAGGTGGTTCCAAAGGAGGAACGACAAGCGGCAATTCTGGTGGGTCGTCGAGTGGTAATAACAGCGAAGGGTATAACGCCCTGACATTCGGTACCGCATCAAACTACATGTATGCAAATTACATTTCGAGCCAATACAATGGACAGAGCCTTGTTTCAAGCGAGGCATTCATTAGCTTCGGCGAGATGATAGGCGCGAGCCAGCTAAATGCTGCATTGACAGGTTATGACTTCAGAGGCAATGAGTTTTCTGGGTTTGGAAGATTGGGGCAATTCGGTATTGCCTTGATGAACGCGCCGGTGTCGCCGAAAGGTATATGGACGGCAACAGAATCCAAGTCTTCTTCACAAAATGCTTTCAGTCATTGGAAGAAACATGCCGGAGAATTCCCTGAATTCTCAAATGCTCAACAATATGTAAAAGGCGCTAAAGATTTCATGAGTAATTCGTCGAATGGCACCTTGACTAAAGTACGTTCCAATGGTGACGTATTAAAATATCATCCGGAATCAAATACATTCGGGGCTATGGACGTAAATGGTGCTCCCAAAACAATGTTTAGACCAACAGATGGATTTAAATATTGGACGAGGCAATAATATGAACAACATAAATGAAGATAATCACCTCTGTCGTGTTTGTGGGTTATATGTGGAATCATCACCATGGGGCGATGATGGTAAATGCCCAACGTACGAAATTTGTCCTTGTTGTGGTGTTGAATTTGGAAATGAGGATTATACAATAGAATCAACAATAGAATACCGAATCAAATGGTTAAATAACGGTGCCAAGTGGTTTGATTGTAAAGATAAACCTCTGTATTGGGTATTAGAAGAACAATTGAAACAGATTCCCAGGGAATACAAGCAAAACCCGTAGCGGTCATCCACTGCCACGAACAATCCGCACTAAAACGCCGTGAAGCCCTTTATTCCAAAGCTTCACGGCGTTTTTAATGTGTATTTCATTAATCTTACATATCGTTTAAGTAGCGCCATTCGTGTCAGGCCTACATATTTGTACATATTTGACAAAAAACCTTTCTTTGATGTCCTGAGACCTGAAATTCTTGTTGTCAAAGAAGGGACGTCATGGGAAGGCCATTTCGCGACGAATTCGCGGGTGCACAACAACACCGATCAGGTAACGGCCAGGGCTAAGTGAACCTCGTTGCATTAAGCGACGATCCAAAAAATATCAGCTGTTGACTGCCCGAGACATGAAATGAAAGCGGTCACACACGGGACCAGATGTCGTGCAGCAAAACCATAAACTAGCGCCATTTAGACCTGACCCTCTCAGGCGCTCATGATAAAAATAGAGACCTCCGAGGTTTCAAAAACCTCGGAGGTCCTGGCTGCAAATAAACGACATCGTGATGTACTACTGCAATTCGCTACGCAATGGCAGCACCGATTAGCCCCTGCGTTCTCTGCAGGGAGCGGTAGTGCTCCTCATGGAGTACCGCATCGGGATTGGCCGGGTCCACGGGATGGACCGCCAGCCAGATGCCATTGCGCAGTCTCCCCTCATAGCCTGCCAGCGATTCATTGAGCAGCAGATACAGTCTGCTGTTGATGCCTTCCAGCGTCCCCTCTGCAAAACCGTCCAGGGCTACATCCTTCTGGAAGATCTGTTCACCGGTTGTGGTAAACTGGCGGTAATCCAGCGTCGTTTCATTATGTGCCGTCTTCGGCAGCAACAGGGATACCAACTTGCCGGCCTTGTCGGCAACCACCATGCGGGCCGCGCCGAAGGCCTGTGAATCGCTGGTCATGCCGTAGAGCGATGCACAAAGCATATCGGTAAAGCAGCTGTCATGCAGGAAACCCCGGGCAGTCCGGTCGGATGTTTCATAATAGAAACTCCGCCCTTCTGGTTGCACTGCCAATAGGGCGCCACAGATCAGGCAACGATCCGCCAGACCCTCCAGCCTCGCCAGATACGATTCCTTTTTCTTGCCTTCCTTCTCGGCCAGCCAGGTGTAGTACAGACAAGCCCGTGACTCGGGGGTGGCATCATAGCTGTGCAGAATGTCACGACTGAGTTCGGTAAATTGCCCATGCACCTCGGTACCGCGGGCGTGCGTCAGAATCGGGTAAATCTTGCCGTCCGGGTTGGTGTTGAGGCTTTCCACCTTTGGACTCTTGGATATATAGGTGTCCAGGCAGCGGTATCCGCGGTTGGCGGCAAAGGCCCGCAGCAGGGTTTTCTGGTCCTTGAAGACTCCCTCGAATTTGATGCGTTCGTCCACCAGACAGGGGATCAACGCCAATGACTTCTTATCGATACCGCGTTGTTCAAACAGCGAAAAGATATTGCGGCAGTTGTCAAGACTGGGCATGTCCTTGACCGGAATCAGGACCCGATCAGCAGCATAGAGAGCGTTCTGGGTGAGAATGTTCAGGTCGGGGCGCGTGTCAATGATCACAATGCCGGAAATTCCGGATTCCGCCAACATGCGCGTCAGCGTCATGGGGCCTTTAAAGCGTTCATGGATATCGGACAGTTCTGTTGACGAGGGTATGTATCCGACACCATACTGCCCGACATGTACTACCGTGGACGCGATGGCTCCCAGCAACATGTCATGCACGTCTCCGGACCGCTTTTGGCCCTTCAGTTCAAACATCTTGTCGATGGTGAAATGATTGTCAAAGGACAGGATGGTGACCGGTAACTCTTCACGCATGGCTTTGAGGTAGATTGCCAGGTTGGTTGCCAGGGTGGTCTTGCCGACCCCGCCCTTTTCCGATGAAATGGTTATGATGAAGGGATATGCATGCATGTAGTCGAGTGTCCGCCGCAGGAAAGGAATTACGGTTGTTGACCGCAGTGAGTCGATAGTAGTCAATTTGATGTCAGCGGTCAACAGCTTTGAAGGATCAGTTGTCACTGATTTCCAGCGTGTGCTTTCCGCGTCTCCGCTCAAAACTGTCTTTTGCCTTGCCGACTGTGTGCCAACAATGGTAGTTTATGCACCATTTCATCGATTTCGGAGGTTTTTGTGAGCGTGCTTCGCTATCTTACTGCGGGAGAGTCCCACGGTCCGCAGTTGACCGCCATTATAGAAGGGTTACCGGCCGGCATTCCGGTGTCTGCGGAAGGAATAAACAGTGATCTGGCCCGCAGGCAACGGGGTTACGGGCGTGGCGGCCGGATGAAGATCGAGACCGATACGGTTGAAATCCTGTCAGGGGTTCGCTGGGGTGAGACGCTTGGCTCGCCGGTGACCCTGGTGGTGGTGAATCGTGACTGGGAAAACTGGTGTGAGAAGATGTCTCCCCAAGCGGTATACAGGGACGACACCTGTGCCGTGACACGTCCGCGTCCGGGACATGCCGACCTGACAGGCGCTCTGAAATATGACCATGCCGATGTCCGTAATGTGCTGGAACGCTCCAGTGCCCGTGAAACAGCGGTGCGTGTGGCTGTAGGTGCAGTGGCGAAGCAACTCCTGGGCGAATTCGGTATTCGTATCGGAGGATATGTCTCGGCCATAGGTGGGGTTTTAGTCCCACCACCCTGTTTACCCTTCGAGCAACTGTGGCGGATTGCAGCAGAATCCGAACTGTTCTGTTGCGATAGAATGTACGAGGAACCATTGAAAAAGGCTATCGATGCGGCCAAGACCGCCGGAGATACGCTGGGCGGCGTGATTGAAGTCCAGGTCCTGGGGTGCCCGGCCGGGCTGGGCAGTCATGTCCAGTGGGATCGCAAGCTGGATGCCCGTTTGGCCATGGCGCTGATGAGTATCCAGGCCATCAAGGGGGTTGAAGTCGGATTGGGTTTCGGGGTTGCCGAACGGCCGGGATCCGAGGTCCATGACGAGATATTCTATGATGTTGCCAAACTTGAAGGTGGGGCCTTGAGCCCAGTTTACCGGGCGACCAACAACGCCGGAGGCATTGAGGGCGGCATGTCCAATGGCGAACCGATCGTGTTGCGGGCGGCCATGAAGCCGATTCCGACCCTCTATAAGCCGTTGCGCTCAGTGGATATGCGGTCTCATGAACCGTTCGAGGCCGCGGTGGAACGCTCCGACACCTGTGCGGTGCCAGCGGCACTGGTTGTCGCAGAAGCGGTTGTGGCCATGGAGGTTGCCAGCGCGTTCCTGGAAAAGTTCGGCGGTGACTCCCTGACGGAAATCAGACGTAATTATAGCGGGTATTGTGAGCAGGTGCGTAATGCCTGAGCGTCCCTTGATCCTGACCGGTTTTATGGGCAGCGGCAAGAGTAGTGTCGGACGTGTGCTGGCGATGAGTCTGTCCTGCCCTTTCATCGATCTGGATAGTCAGATTGTGGTCGCGTCCGGTCGCTCGATCAATGACATCTTTGCCCAGGATGGGGAACAGGCTTTTCGCCGCATGGAAACCCTCTGTCTGGAACAGGTCCTGCACAACGGCCGGGCTGTAATCGCTACCGGAGGGGGGGGTGTGATTGCTGCCGAGAATCGTTCTCTGATGCGCTCCCGCGGCATTGTTGTTAATCTGGAGGTGTCATTGTCTCAGGTTCTTCAGAGACTTGATGGAGCTACCGATCGCCCGCTTTTCGGTGGTCGCGATGCCGCAAACCGTGTGAAATCGCTGATGGAAGATCGTAAACAATTTTATGCGGACGCTGATATTAGAATTGACACGGATGGAAAATCCGTGGAAGATGTGGCGGCAGAAATTCTGAGGTTTGTGAAGGGATTACGCGCGTGAGCGTGCTGACAGTCAAGCTTGCTGATAACAGCTACGATATACTGATCGGGTGCGGCGAGCTGCCGTCCATTGGCAGCCGCTGTGCTGCTATGGGGCTTGCCTCGCGTGCGGCCGTCATTACCAATCCGACGGTCAATGCACTGTATGGCGAAGTTGTGAGGCGCTCACTGGCAGAGGCCGGTTGTGCGGTTACGGTGATCGAGATTCCCGACGGCGAGGTGTACAAAAATGCCGAAACCCTGTCCCATGTCTACGATGCCTTGATCGAGTCCGGTCTCGACCGAAAATCGTTCATTGTAGCCCTGGGTGGCGGGGTAGTGGGGGATTTGGCCGGTTTTGCCGCGGCAACCTATCTGCGCGGAATACCGTTTGTCCAGGTGCCTACAACGCTTCTGGCTCAGGTCGACAGCAGCGTCGGTGGTAAAACTGCCATTGACCATCCCCGTGGCAAGAATTTGATCGGCGCCTTTTACCAGCCGAGGCTTGTGTTGATCGATGTGGATACCTTGGCAACACTGCCTGAACGTGAATTCCGGGCCGGGTTGGCCGAGGTTATCAAATACGGCGTGGCTATCGATCTGCCGTTTTTTGAATTTCTCGAACAGCATGTCGATACGATCATGTCGATGGATAAGGACTGTCTATCCACCATGATCCGTCGTTGCTGTCAGATCAAGGCCCAGGTGGTTGAACAGGACGAGAAGGAATCAGGTCTGCGCGCAGTTCTGAATTATGGCCACACACTTGGACATGCATTTGAGATGTTGTCAGGGTATAGCGAGTTTGTACACGGTGAGGCTGTGGCGCTCGGGATGGTCCTCGCGGCCCGGATTTCTGTTGAATTGGGACATTGCTCTGTGGCTGACACGGAGAGGATCGCGTCCTTGATTGCTCGTTTCAAGCTGCGTACGCAACCGCCGGTCGTCGATCGACAAGGGTTGTTGAGCGCGCTCCTTGCAGATAAAAAAAGCAAGGGCGGTACCATCAGTTATATCTGTAATCTTGGTATTGGAAATTTTGCAGTTGAGCACCTGTTACCTGAAGAATTGCTTACCCTAAGTAGGCTGGAGGTGTATCCGTGAAAAAGAAAGAAGCTTCGTTCTGGTCAGATATCAAGATTCTAGATGACCGCTTGAAGAGGGAGCCTGATTCCTTCTGTTTTGCACGCCTGTCCGAAATCTATCTCAAGGTTGGGCTGGTGGCGGATGCCCTCCACACGGCGCGTGCCGGTGTTGCGAAACATCCGGGGTATCTGGCCGGACAGAGAGCGCTGGGTATGGCCTGCAACGCCAGTGGCCTGCATGATGAATGTCGCGTTGTACTGGAGCAGGTTGCCGCGGCTATGCCGGAGGATGTGGACGCCCAGAAGCTGTTGGCCAGCCTGTATGTAGCAGCCGGTGATCATGTCTCTGCCATCCGGACATACCGTACGGTTCTGGATTTCAGGCCGGATGATAAGGTGTGCGCGATGGAGTTGGAAGCGCTCCAACATAGCGGGACATCCAGTTCGAGCGTATCTTCGGCAACCGGACAGGTTGAAGCGGAGTCTGATGCTTTTTATCAGGAAAGCAATGAAGATGAAATTATTGAACTGAAGGAAAGTGATATTCTCGAGGAGTCTCCTGAAGAAAAGCTGAAGGTGGTAACACCAGCTGTTGTCGCCGGAGCCGGATCTGACCACCACGATCCTTTGTCTACCCTGACCCTTGCGGAACTATATGAACAGCAGGGATTTTTGTCCAAGGCCCTGGAAATTTACCGAACCATTCTGGCCGACGATCCTGCCAACACACAACTCCTTGCCAAGATATCCCGACTCGAAGAGCCTGAGTCTGTTCCGGAAAAACTCCCGCTGGAAGCTGCCTCAGAGGATGTTTACGAAGAACCCGATATGTCTGAACCGGTATCCTGTGAGGAGGTGCCAGCAGCACTGAAATCACAGCTTCTTGAGCCTGTCACGGAAAATATTGCTGGAGACTTCGAACCGGAGCCATCTGTTTCGCCGTTAACGGAGGTCGTGCCGGCCCCGCTGGAGTCAGACCTCGTCCTGCCTGTTTTTGAGAACAGTTTCGATGCTGTTGAACCGGACTTACCGGCTGCTGAGACGTATGAAGTGGCGTCAACAACATTAGAATCCAAGGCCTTTGCTCCGCTTTCACATAAAGCGGCTGATAATGTCGTGGAGACCCTGGACGTCTGGTTAGAAAATATCAGGAGGATCAAGGCATGTCGCTAAGAGATACGCTCAGAAACATCGTTGAAAATGTTGATGGTGCCCTGGCTGTAATGATCATGGCCTACGATGGTATCCCGGTTGATGAAATCTGCATCGAGCAAACCGAATTCGACATGCAGCTCTTGTCGGTAGAGTATGCCACGGTACTCAAGGAAATCAGGCGATCGGTCGAGGTCATCAAGGCGGGCGACATGGAAGAGGTCTCCATTACCACCGACCAGACCTGCGTTGCGATCCGGGTGCTGAATGAGGAACTCTTTATTGTGTTGATCATGAAACGCGACTGCAATTTTGGCAAAGGACGCTACCTTCTGCGGCTCAGGTCGTACGAATTGGCTGAAGAGTTGGCCTAGCCATGAAGTTTCTTGTTTTGCATGGTCCCAATCTCAATCTGCTCGGCAGGCGCGAACCGGGGGTATACGGTATTCTGACGTTGGCAGAGATCAATCTGTCCATCGCTCAACTGGCTGCGGAGCTCGGTTGTGCCGTAGAGTTCTTTCAATCCAATGCCGAGGGTGACTTGATCGATGCCATTCAGTCCGCCTTGGATGAATATGATGGCATTCTTATCAATCCGGCCGCATACACCCATACCAGTATTGCCATTCGAGATGCGCTTGCTTCAGTTGGGATCCCGTTTGTTGAGGTGCATCTTTCCAATGTCTATAAACGAGAAAGCTTCCGGCATGTCAGTCTGACAGCGCCTCTGGCGGTTGGACAGATCTGCGGATTCGGCTGCGAAAGTTATCTGCTCGGACTGCGCGCCCTTTTTAGCCATCTTAAAAATAGATAATTTCCGGCCTTTTCATCAATGCCATGTTTTATCGGTTTTGCGGACCCCAATAAAAATCGTTTGTAGAGTTGGTTTCATTTATGCTAAAAAACAGGCGCTCACGTCTCACATCGTTCTTTGAAGATAACGCACTGGATGCGCTCCTGGTCACAAACCTCTCGAATGTGCGCTATCTGTGCGGATTCACCGGATCTGAGGGGGCATTGCTGCTGACGCGTGAAAAAGCCTGGTTTCTGTGTGATTCACGATATTCCACACAGGCTGCTGAAGAGGTACGGGGTGCTGAGATCAGGGAATTTACCGCAAAGTATGAAACGGTTTGCTCACTGATTTGCGACAATAAATTCCGGCGGATTGGCTTTGAGTCCAACCACACCGTGGTATCGGATTTCAGGCAGTTGTCAGAACGGCTGGAAGGATGCGAACTGGTAGGAATCGGTGCCTCCCTGGATGCCATCCGCTCATGCAAGGACCCGCGTGAAATCGAACTTCTTGAAGGGGTCGCCGCCCTGGCATCAGCTTCTTTACAGTCTGTTCTTTCGTACCTCAGGCCTGGAGTCAGTGAGTCCGAGTTCAGCTTGACGCTCGAGCTTGAAATGCGCCGACGAGGGGCCGATGCCAGGGCCTTTGATTTTATCGTGGCTTCGGGGGTGCGTGGTGCAATGCCCCATGGTCGCGCCTCAGGCAAGTTATTGAGCCTGGGTGAAATGGTGACAATCGACTTCGGTGCCGTCAAAGATGGCTACTATTCTGACGAAACCGTGACCGTATCACTTGGTCGTACGTCTGATCGCGGCCGCGAGATTCACGCGATTGTCAAGGAAGCCCATGACAGGGCAATTGTTGCAATAAAGCCAGGAATACGGTGCCGGGAGCTTGATGAAATCGCACGGGGTTACATCCGGCAAAAGGGGTACGGCGACAATTTTGGACATGGCCTGGGTCATGGGGTAGGGCTTGATATTCATGAAAAACCTGTTATCTCACCGCGCAGTGAAACTGTTGTAGAAGAAGGCATGGTTTTCAGCGTTGAACCGGGCATCTATATTCCCGGTTTCGGTGGCGTCAGGATTGAGGATACGGTAGCAGTTACAGCTGATGGCTGTGTGGTACTCACACAGGCGCCCAAAGAACTGATTGAGTTGTAGGCCGTGCGAACGGCTCTGATGAGTTGGCCATTGCATCATCGACACCATTGCGTTTAAAGGAGACACACCGATGGACATCAAGGATCTGAAGTTATTGGTAAAAATGATTACGGAAACCGATATTACCGAATTTGAACTGGATAATTCGGAAGAGAAAATTGTTATCCGTCGTGGTCCGAAGACGGAATACATCAATGTTTCTACCCCGGCCGCCCAGATGTTTTCTGCTCCGCAACAGGTTGCCGTACCGGCTGCAACCGCCGCAACTGCGCCTGTTACCGGGGGGGCTGCTGTTGAGGTTGGAGAAACGGTTAATTCTCCGATCGTCGGAACATTCTACCGTGCGCCTGCTCCGGATGCTGCTCCGTACGTGGAAGTCGGACAGGTTGTAGAGAAGGGGCAGGTACTCTGCATCGTAGAAGCTATGAAACTCATGAATGAGATTGAGGCCGATTATCGCTTCAAAATCGTTAAGATTTGCAAGGAAAACGCCCAAGCAGTTGAGTTCGGCGACCCGTTATTTGTTGTTGAAAGGGTGTAATATGTTCCATAAAATTCTTATCGCAAACCGTGGTGAGATCGCCATCCGTATTATTCGCGCCTGCAAAGAGATGGGCATTAAGACGGTTGCAGTTTACTCTCAGGCCGACAGCCAATCCTTGCACGTTAAGCTGGCCGATGAAAGCGTATGTATCGGTCCGGCTCCCAGTGCATTGAGCTATCTCAACATCAACGCCATTATCAGTGCCGCCGAGCTGACCGATGCCGAGGCGATTCATCCCGGCTATGGCTTCCTGTCTGAAAACGCCAATTTTGCTGAGATATGTGAAAAATGCGGCATTACCTTTATTGGGCCTTCCGCAGACAGCATGCGGATCATGGGCGACAAGATCAGCGCCCGTCAGGCCGTCATAAAGCAGGGTGTTCCAATCCTGCCGGGTACCAAGGAAGGCGTGCATTCGGTCGAGGATGCCGTCAAGGTTGCCAAGGAGATTGGTTTCCCGGTTATCATCAAAGCTACTGCCGGTGGCGGTGGCCGCGGTATGAAGATCGTCCACTCCCAGGCAGCCCTGCCAAATGCCTTTGCTACGGCACGCGCCGAAGCCCAGGCCGGATTTGGTAACCCGGAAGTTTATATCGAAAAGTATTGCGAACAGCCGCGACACGTTGAAATTCAGATTCTGGCAGACAAACATGGTAATGTGATTCATCTTGGCGAGCGTGATTGCTCCATTCAGCGTCGTCATCAGAAGCTGATCGAAGAAGCCCCCTCAACGGTTGTCACACCTGAAATCCGCAAGGCCATGGGTGAGGCTGCTGTCAGGGCGGCTTCCGCCGTTGGATACAATAGTGTTGGTACGATCGAATTTCTGGTAGACAAGAGCAACAACTTCTACTTTATGGAGATGAATACCCGCGTCCAGGTCGAACATCCGGTCACGGAAATGGTCACCGGCGTCGATATCGTTCGCGAACAGATACGTTCTGCCGCCGGCCTTCCACTGCGCTACAAGCAGGAGGATATTCAAATCAGGGGGCATTCAATCGAGTGCCGGATCAATGCCGAAGATTCTTTCAAATTCACCCCTTGTCCGGGCAAGATTACGGCCTATCATCCTCCGGGAGGTCCGGGGGTGCGAGTGGATTCCTTTGTCTATGATCAGTATTCAGTCGTTCCGCACTACGATTCATTGATCGGCAAGCTGATTGTGCATGCCGATACACGCGAGGATGCCATTAAACGTATGTCCAGGGCCTTGGATGAGTACATCATCGAAGGTATCAAAACCACTGTGTTCTTTCATAAACGGATCATGGCCCACAAGGATTTCATCGAAGGCAACATTGACACATCCTTCCTTGAAAGGATTGTACTGGAGTAATAGCAATGGACTTTCCTGAAGAGTTGAAATATTCCAAAGAGCATGTCTGGGTTCGAGTCGAGGGCGAGAGTGCCGTAATCGGGGTCACCGATTTTGCACAGGAGGAATTGGGGGCGATCTCCGGGATAGAGTTGCCCGAAGATGGTGATGAGGTTGAACAGGACGATTCTGTCGGTTCCATCGAAGCGCGCAAGACGGTGGCTGATATCTATGCACCCTTCAGTGGCGTGGTGCTCAGCGTCAACCAGGAGGTGCTCGACACTCCTACTTTGATTAATGACGATCCCTATGACGGAGGTTGGTTGTTGGAGATATCCCTGAGTGATTGTGACGAATTGAAGGGTCTCATGACGTCTGATGACTATGCCGAGTACGTAGAAAACAGGGATTAGAATTTTTATTAAATGTGTGCTATAAAGGGCGAGATTTTTAATCTCGCCCTGTTTTTTTGAAAGGAATATGTTGTGAAACGTGTTGCCCTGATATCAATTGTACTGATATGGCTGCCGTCAGTTTCCTCAGCAGCCTCTCCTTTGAAGCTGACTCTGAGCGAGGCCATCCGAATGGCGGCCGAGAAGAATCTGGACGTGCGGGCCGAACTCTATAATCCGGCCCAGTTCGAGGCGGACTTCAATCGCAACCGCGCGATCTATAACCCGCTGTTTACCGCTCAGACCAGTTATTTTGACTCTACGACGCCGACGGTCAATACGGTTACGCAGATTTCGAGTTCGGGAACGGGCTTTCAGTTGGATGCCGGTCTGAGTCAGTTGTTTTGGTCCGGTGCCACTGTCACGGTCGGTTTCAACAACGCCTACAATAGTAGCAACAATTCTTTTAACGACTACTGGCAGTCGAGCCTGGGCGCATCCCTGACTCAGCCGCTTCTGAAAAATATGGGGCGGGAAGCTACCGAGGTCAACATCACAGTCTCCCGATTGTCAAAATTTGCTTCCATTGAAAAATACAACACGACTTTGCTGAATACTGTGGCACAGGTTAAAAATGAGTATTACAAGCTCTATGATTTACGTGAGCAGGTCAAGGTTAAAAAGGTCTCACTCGAGTTAGCGCGTAAGATTCTCAGTGAGACCAAGGCCCGGGTCGCTGCCGGTGTATTGCCGGCCATGGAGATTCTTAATGCAGAGTACGGTGCCGTTTCGCGTGAAAAAGATCTTATCGATGCGGAAAAGGCTGTCAGCGATCAGGTCGATGTGCTGCACCTTCTGCTTCAGATTGAGGGGCGCGGCGATATCACTGTTGTTGATATGCCCAGGCGGGATCTCATCGAGGTGTCGGAGGTTGATTCCCTCAAGCGGGCTATGAATCGTCAAGACATTCGAGAGCAGAAACGGAACCTGGAGATTGCTGAACTCCAGACCCGTGTTTTTAGAAATAAGACAAGACCGGACCTGTCCTTGGTTGCATCAACCTCGGTAGTCGGCCTTGGCAATACTTATTCGCGTGATCTGGAAAGGTTTACAACGGTCGACTATCCCGCCTGGAGTGTCGGTCTCAACTTTTCCTATCCCTTGGGAAATGGCGCAGCTGAGAACGACTATCGCAAGAGCAGGCTTAAGACGGAACAAATTGCTCTGCAGATCAAAAGTCTGGAAGAGGGGGCTGCCAATGATGTCCACGCCGCCATCCGTGCGGTAACAACCGGTTATAAACAGATTGACGTTGCCGACCGCGGCCGGGCATTTGCAGAAGAACGTCTGCGTGCGTTCATCCGCAAAAATGAGGTCGGTCTGGCTACTACCAAGGACGTGCTTGATGTAGAGAATGATCTGGCCACTGCCAAGAGCAACCAGATTAGTGCCGTCGTCGGCTATAACAACGCTATCACCCGTCTCTGGCAGGTTACGGGTGAACTCCTGGAACGTGAGGGGATCCACGTAGTAGAGGCCGATGTGGATAAACTTTACACGAATACACGTTAATGCTGCGAATCGGCCGCATAGAGTACGCCAACTGTACCCCTATCTTTACGTCGCTACGGGATAATAAACCCTGTGATGATTATCAGTTTGTCGGGGGGGTTCCTGCTCAGCTGAACGCCATGCTTGCGGCAGGATCGATTGACGTGTGTCCGTCATCTTCAATCGAATACGCCCGTCATCCTGATCGGTACCTGATTTTACCGCACTTGTCGATCAGTAGTGACGCTGCTGTTGGAAGTGTTCTGCTTTTTTCGCATGTCCCTCTTGAAGATCTGGATAACCGTGATATTCTGCTCAGTTCCGAATCGGCAACCTCGGTAAACCTGCTTAAAATTCTTCTTGAAAAACGATTTGGCTGTAACTGCCGTTATTCGGTGCAAACTGTTTCAAATGACATGGCTCTGCGAGAAACTCCCGCCCTTTTATTGATTGGTGACGCAGCACTACGTGCCTCTCTGCTGAAATCTGATCTACAGGTATATGATCTGGGGCAGTTGTGGCACGAGTGGACCGGTTTGCCCTTTGTGTTTGCACTGTGGCTCTGTAGGCGGCAGGTTGCCGAAGATCGTTATGATGAATTGGTTGGTCTGGCCAATAATCTGGTTGAGTCAAAGGGCATCGCCCAAAAGAACCTTACATTCATTGCAGAGAATTCTCTGGAAGCATCCTGGATGGGGGCAGACCGGCTTGAGTCCTATTGGCGGGAAAACATTTCATACGATCTTGATTCCAGGCACCTGGAAGGGCTGATCCTTTTTTACCGATATTGTGCCGAGTCCGGGTTGCTGCCATCTGAGCCGGAACTCCATTTTCTTCAAGATTTTCCGCAGAAGGAATAATAACGTGGATATTAGTACACCAGAGAATAATTCAACGTGGATGCGTTCCCTTACCAAAACTATCGAGGGGATTGTCGATCCGCTGCAACGGCTTGCGATGGAGCGGCTTGACGATCGCTGTACCCGTGTTTTGCTGGTAGCGAGAACCCGATGGATCATGCTGGCTGTCCTGGCACTGTATGGTGTCCTTGCAGCAGCGAGTTACTCCATGAGTAGTCTCGGATTCTGCTTCAGCCTGGAACAGACCTCCTGTCTCCTGCTGTCGGTTGGTGCCGTTGTCCTTTACAATGTGGTTCTGAGCAGGGCCTGCTCTGCGCTTCGGCGTTTTACCTGTCTCCTCCATGTTCAGGTCGGGCTTGATCTGTTGTGTGTAACCGTGCTGATCCATTTCACTGGCGGTATCGTCAGTTGGTTCTGGCCGGTCTACCTGCTGGTGACACTGGAATCGGCATTTCTGTTTGACGACCGGCGGGATGTCTGGCTGATTGGAACATTTGGGGCAGCCTTATACGGTGTTTTGCTGATGGGAGAAGGCTTTCATGTTCTGAACCCGATTGCGATGCCGTTTATTGACGCTTCGCTGCATCACGATGTTATGTTTCAGATACTTCAATGGCTCTGGGTGGCCGGCATGAATGCTGCCGTGGCTCTGATTGGTGCGTTCCTGATGGATGTGCTGCGTCGTGATCATATGCGGGCTAAAGAAGGTGAAGAGGCGTTGCTTGGTTTTATCAATTCGGCGAATGATCTTATTTTCTGTTGTGGTCCTGATGGCGCCATACTGTATTCCAATACAATCTGTCGGGACATACTTGGCCTAGGCCACGATGAGCTTGGTAGCCACACCCTGTTTGATTTCGCTGTCCCTGGTGCCCGTGAGGAACTCAGAAAACAGTTTTACCGTGCTGTGGATGATGGTCAGGCAGGTCATGTCGAGCTGCAGCTTTATTCAGGAGGAGTTGACTCCGTCTTTGTTGAGATGAGCCTTTCTACAAGCTCTCATGGCGGGTGCGCCACGAAGGTGTGGGGGGTATGCCGCGATGTCACCGAGCGGAAAATCGCCCAGCACGAACTGTATAAGCTTGCTCATCATGATATTCTGACCGGTTTG
This sequence comes from Deltaproteobacteria bacterium, assembly GCA_021780495.1. Classification (GTDB taxonomy): domain Bacteria; phylum Desulfobacterota; class Desulfuromonadia; order Geobacterales; family Pseudopelobacteraceae; genus CAIPTY01. The sequence goes on along the minus strand of JAJXYO010000054.1, from coordinate 12,546 downwards.
CCCAACCGGGTGCTGTTGGAGGACCGGCTGCAACAGGCCAAGGCGCTTTCCCACCGGATGAACAGCCAGTTTGCCTTACTGTTTCTCGACCTTGATCGATTCAAGATAATCAATGACACCTTGGGACATTCCGTGGGCGATGAGTTGTTGCGCATGGTAGCTGCACGACTGAAGCGGACGTTGCGCGAAACCGATACGGTCGCCCGTATCGGTGGGGATGAGTTTATTGTCCTGCTTTCGAGTGTTATTGGTTGTAACGATGTTGCCAATTTAGCCGATAAGATCATGAAATCGCTGATATTACCTTTTAATCTTCGCGATCATGAACTGTTTATTACCACCAGCCTGGGTATTTGCATGTATCCGGATGATGGTCAGGACACCGAAGACATGATGAAGAAGGCTGATATCGCCATGTATCATGCCAAATCATTGGGACGCAACAACATCCAGTTTTACAATGATGATATGGATCAGAACGCATCACGACGATTTGTTATATCCAACAGTCTTCGTCGTGGACTCGAACAGAACGAATTCCGCGTATATTATCAACCGAAAGTAGATGTCATCTCTGGCAGGATTGTCGCCATGGAGGCCTTGGCCCGTTGGGAACATCCCGAGTTGGGACTCTTGTCGCCGGTGGAGTTTATCCAGTTGGCCGAAGAGACCGGTCTGATCATGCAGTTGGGTGAGTGGGTGCTGCGGGAGTCTTGTCTCCAGAACGTAAAGTGGCAGTCCGAAGGGATCATGGATATGCGGATGGCGGTGAATCTTTCAGGATACCAGCTACAGCATACAGCCCTGCTTGCCACAATCCGAAGGGTGTTGAAAGAGACGGGGATGTCTCCTGATCATCTTGAACTGGAGATTACTGAAAGTGTCATCATGCAGAACCCCGATTTTGCGGTTTCTGTTTTATCCCTTATCAGTGACCTCGGCATCCATATCTCTATTGATGATTTTGGAACCGGCTATTCTTCCCTGGCGCATCTCAAGCGTTTTTCAGTTAATACTCTAAAAATTGACAAGTCGTTTGTGCGCGACGTGGATTTCAGTTCCACCGATGCCGCTATCGCAACAGCCATTATCGCAATGGGAAACAGCCTTAAGTTGAATGTTATTGCGGAAGGGGTTGAAACCCAGGCCCAGTACGATTTTCTTAAAGAGAATAACTGTGATCAGGTGCAGGGGTTTCTTTTCTGCCGACCATTGCCACCCCACGAGCTCGTGGAAATGCTTAAAATAAACCATCGTGACAAGATCAGAACTTAAGGCGGGGTGATTGGTTTTTTTGTGGCCGCGTAGTCGGCCAGGATCGTTGCGTGATCAAAGCAGAGTGCTACAGGCAGGTTTGTAAGCGCAAAAATATGTAAATGGGCCGCATCATCGGCCGCCCGCGGGGTTCCATGACCCTCTGCCACGTAGACAGTCGAGATGGTATGCATCCGTTCGTCGCGGCCTGGGTCGGAATAACATCCCAGCAAACGCAGATTTCTAACTTCCAGTGAAGTCTCTTCTCTCGCCTCACGCACCGCCGCAGATTCCAGACTCTCTCCGTAATCCACAAAACCACCGGGAAGTGCCCAGCCATAGGGCGGATTCTTGCGTTCGATCAATACGATGCCGCCCAGAATTTCAATAATGATATCTACCGTGGGGACAGGGTTGCGATAGCGTTTGACCTCTGTGCCGCAGGTGGGACAATTGAGTGTGTTGAATGGCATAGCCTGCTCCCTGGGTTTCGATTATAAAAAAAGAGGGGGATGAATGAACATCCCCCCCTGAGGTCTTTGCAACTGATGCAATAACTATTTTTTCTTGCTGCCGCCCGAAGCCTTCTTGGATGCCTTCAGTGGGTTGACCTTTGTGTCATCAACCTTGATCTCGATTTTAACGTGGCTGGCGAAATTGCAGATTCCGTTACTCCACTTTTTTGCGGGTGCCGGATAAGCGCTGCATACCTGCCCGATAGTGCCGGCAACGATCCGCTCACAGCCTTCACAGTTTTCTACTACCGTCTGGCAGGAGCCATCTGTAAAAATACAACCTTGCTTACCCCAAAAGGTACATTCGGTACCTGGAAGTACTGTCTGACACTGCATTCTTCTTCCTCCTGAAAGTGTTCTTAATTGAAATACAACTCTAGCAAGTATGGATGAAAAAAGTCAACAGGAAAAATCCTTTATATAAACGGCTCTTTGACTTGACGGGCGGGCGTTGGTGTACTATTGTAATACGACAAATGCTGTCTTATTATGGCCGGGAGGATTTACATGACGCGTATTGCATTCGGAACGTCCGGTTGGCGTGGGATTATGTGTGAGGATTTCACGTTTGACAATGTCAAGGCGGTGATTCAGGCGATCGCAGATAACCTCACGGCTGCAGGTGAACAGCACAAGGGGGTTGTGATCGGATATGATACCCGCTTCATGGGACAACGATTTGCTCAAGAGGCCGCACGCGTCTTTGCAGGGGCGGGGATCAAGTCGTATCTGTGCGACCGGGATACACCTACACCGGTCATTTCATCTGAAATTCTGCGTCGTGGCACAGCCGGGGCAATCAATTTTACGGCCAGCCATAACCCGCCCGAATACAATGGCGTAAAATTCTCTCCATCATGGGGCGGGCCGGCTCTGCCGGAAACCACGAAAGACATCGAACGACGCGCCAACGAGATGCTGGGCGAGGTCTGTTACAAAGAAGTCCAGCTTGATGTTGCGTTACGAAGCGGTCTGGTGGAACGCATTAATCCCCGCCCGGCCTATCTGGCGGACCTTGAAACAAAAATTGATTTCGATGCCATAAAGGGCATCGGAAAGCTGGGTGTCGATACTCTCTATGGCACCGGCCGCGGTTATCTGGATGCGCCTTTGGGCAGCCACGGTATCGCTTATTCGATTATCAACGATACGCCCGATCCTTACTTCGGGGGGCATCCACCAGAGCCGGCCGAGAAACATATTCCGGATTTCATCGCTCTGGTAAAAGGTGACCCTGCCATCAGGCTCGGGATTGCCACTGACGGCGACGCCGACCGTTTCGGCATACTCGATGCTGATGGCACATACATCGAGCCCAATTATATTATCGCCCTGCTCCTCGATTATCTGATCCGCGTGCGCAAGATGACAGGGGGGGCGGCGCGCAGCGTGGCGACATCTCATCTGATCGATGCTGTGGCGAAAAAGCATGGAGTGCCTGTTTATGAGACACCTGTTGGGTTCAAATACATCGGCGAATTGATCAGTCAGGATAAACTTGTCATAGGCGGTGAAGAAAGCGCCGGGCTCACTATCCGCGGCCATGTGCCCGAAAAAGACGGTATCCTGGCTTGCTTTCTGGTGGCCGAGATGGTCGCCCGTGAAGGTAAGACGGTACGGGAATTGCTGGAACGATTATACGGTGAGGTTGGCAGGCTTGTGACACGCCGGGACAATCTCAAACTTTCTCCGGAACTGGAAGAGGTGTACGCTGACAAAGTCAATGCGGTTCCTGCTGAAATTGCCGGGGCCAGAGTCAAAGAGATAATCCGAATTGATGGAACCAAGCTGCTCCTGTCTGACGGCAGCTGGATGCTGTTTCGAAAGTCCGGTACCGAACCGGTAGTGCGGCTCTACGGTGAGGCGGCGACTGATGCCCGTTTGGCAGAGGTTATGGATGCAGGGCGGAAATTTATTCTCAACTAACGGATAACCTTGGGACGTGCCGAGGGTACAATGACTGAAGGAGTTACTTATGTGGGACTATACACCAATCGTTAAAGACCATTTTCTGAATCCCCGCAACGTGGGTGATATTCCTGATGCCGATGCTGTTGGAGAAGTTGGAAGCCTGGCCTGCGGAGATGCGCTCAAGCTTTACCTTAAGCTGGATGAGAGCAAGGACAAGATCGTCGACGCCAAATTCCAGACCTTTGGCTGCGCCAGCGCAATCGCCTCCTCCTCGGCCCTGACCGAGATGGTCAAGGGGAAAAATCTGGACGAGGCCCTGGCTATCAGTAATCAAGATATTGCCGATTTCCTGGGCGGTCTTCCGGAAGAGAAGATGCATTGCTCAGTGATGGGGCAAGAGGCGCTGGAGGTGGCAATTGCCAAGTACCGTGGACACGAAGCGCCCGTACACAGTCATGACCACGATCATGGTCCGGCCTATCCCGATCAGGAGGGTACGGTTGTCTGCAAGTGTTTCGGTATCACCGATGTTTTTTTAAAGAAGGTAATAGAGACCAACCGCCTGACTACGCCAGAACAGGTAACCCACTTCACCAAAGCAGGAGGTGGCTGCGGTGGCTGTATCCCGAAGATCAAGGAACTGATTGATGAAGTAATGGGGGCTCGTCCCGAGGAACCGCGCAAGCGCCCCGAGAAACTCTCCAACATGAAAAAGATGCAGCTGATCCAGGAGGTGCTGGAGCGTGATGTCCGGCCGCTTTTATGGGCTGATGGCGGTGATCTGGAGTTGATAGATATCGACGGTTCAAAGGTGCAGGTAGCCTTCCGCAAAGCGTGTGCCGGTTGCGCCTCATCCGGCAACACTGCCCGTATGGTCGAAATCAAGCTGCGTGATCTGGTGGCCGAGGATATCGTGGTAGAGGAGGTTCCTGCATGAAAGAGATCTATCTCGATAATAACGCTACCACCAAAGTGGATGAGGCGGTCTTCGAAGAGATGCGGCCCTATTTCTGCGAACTCTACGGCAACCCCAGTTCAATGCACTTTTTCGGTGGCCAGGTGCAGGGAAAGGTGACCGAGGCCAGAGGCCGTGTGGCGACACTTTTGGGGGCTTCGCCGGAGGAGATCGTGTTTACGGCCTGCGGCACCGAGAGTGACAATGCCGCTATCCGTTCGGCCCTGGAGGTGTTTCCTGAACGACGTCACGTCATCACCAGCCGAGTCGAGCACCCGGCCGTGTTGACCCAATGTCGCAATCTGACCCAGCGGGGCTACCGTGTGACGGAAATCGGTGTCGACGGCACCGGCCGTTTGGATATGGAGGAGTTGCAGGCTGCGGTGGATGATGACACCGCAATTGTCTCTCTGATGTGGGCCAATAACGAAACCGGTGTGATCTTTCCGGTAGAGGAGGCCGCTGCCCTTGCCAAGTCCAAGGGGGCCCTGTTCCACAGTGACGCTGTTCAGGCGGTGGGTAAGCTTCCCATCAACATGGCCGACTCGCGGATCGACATGCTTTCCCTTTCCGGCCACAAGCTGCATGCCCCCAAGGGGATTGGTGTGCTCTATCTGCGTAAGGGCACGCCATTTCGCCCTTTTCTGGTAGGGGGACACCAGGAGCGTAGCCGCCGCGCCGGCACTGAGAATGCCGCTGCCATCATCGCCCTGGGAAAGGCCTGTGAGTTGGCCGGACAACATATGGATGCCGAAAATACTACTGTCAAGGCTCTGCGGGACCGCTTGCAGGACGCCCTGATGAGGATCATTCCCCATGCCCGTATCAACGGCGGCGGTGCAGAGCGTCTGCCCAATACCACCTCGATCGCGTTCGAGTTTGTTGAAGGTGAGGCCATCTTGATGTTGCTGTCAGAACTCGGTATCTGCGCTTCGTCAGGTAGCGCCTGTACTTCCGGTTCACTGGAACCGTCTCATGTACTGCGTGCCATGGGGGTCCCTTTTACCTGCGCCCATGGGTCGATCCGATTCTCGCTCTCGCGCTATACGACCGAAGCCGAGATTGAAACGGTGATCCGGGAAATGCCTCCGATCATCACCCGGCTCCGGCAGATGTCGCCTTTCGGACGCGAGTTTTTAAAAGAGCAGTCGTAAGATATACATCACATGCCAGGGATATATAGGGGCGACCATAGGGATGGTCGCCCTTTTTACTGGAGAATTGACCAGAATACGTTAAAATAATACGGTCATGTGGTTCTGTGAGGCAAATGTGCGAAAGTACCATCTTTAGGCAAGGGAGTTGAGGCATGGACATACGGATTCCAGAGGTAGGCGAATCAGTACGGGAGGCCCTGCTGGCCAAGTGGTTTAAAAAAACTGGTGAGCTGGTAAACAAAGATGATCCGCTGTGTGAGATCGAAACGGACAAGATTACGCTGGATGTAAACGCTGATGTGACCGGTATCCTCTCCATTCTGGTTGAAGAAGGGACCACGGCTGCAATCGGAACGGTTATCGCTACAATTGCCGAGCAGGCGGCCGTTGCTCAATCCTCGCCTGCTCAAGCTGGGCCTGCTGCAGCACCTGTCTCTCGCGAAGACGAGATCAAAACGACGATTTCATCGCCTTCTGTCCGGCGCGAAATGCGAGAGCAGGGCGTTGATCCTGATTCCATCACCGGCACGGGCAAGGGGGGCAGGATTACGCTGGATGACCTGTTTTTACGCATTGAAGGGAATGCCCGCAGAACACCCGTACCGGCTGCTGTTGTGACCCATTCAGTGGAGCATCCGACTGTCTCTGACGCACCCGTTTCACCATCTCCAGCTCCTGTATCACTTTCAGCTGAATTGGACGATAATCTGGCAGCTCCACTGCCAGCTGTGCATAGTGAGGAAGCACCTCCCTATGACGCTCGACGTGAAGAACGCAAGAGCATGTCTCCGATCCGTAAGAGAATAGCTGAGCGTTTGGTGGCTGTTCGCCAACAGACGGCCATGCTGACGACCTTCAATGAGGCTGATTTGTCCCATGTCACCGCCTTGCGCAAGAAATATCGCGACCATTTTCAGTTGTTGCATGGAATCCCACTGGGGCTGATGCCCTTTTTTGTCAAGGCCTGTGTCGAGGCTCTGCGAGAGTTTCCTTCCGTTAATGCAAGTATTGATGGCGATGATTTTATCTTCCACAACTATTATGATATCGGAGTTGCCATAGGTGCTGAAAAAGGTCTGGTCGTACCGATTATTCGTAACGCCGACAAGCTTAAGTTTTACGAGATTGACCAGGCTATTGCCGGTTTTAAGGAAAAAATTGCATCCAATCGTCTCGCAATCAGTGACCTGACTGGCGGTACATTCACCATCAGCAATGGCGGTGTCTATGGATCGATGCTTTCAACTCCGATAATGAACCCGCCGCAGAGCGCAGTGCTCGGGATGCACGCTATTCAGGAGCGACCGGTTGTGCGCGAGGGCACAATCGTTGTTCGACCTATGATGTATCTGGCGCTGTCATACGATCACCGTATCATTGACGGACGCGAGGCGGTTGGATTCTTGAAAAGGGTCAAGGAGTTCATTGAAGAACCTGAAGAACTTCTGCTGGAAGGATAGGTAGGCAGCATGGTACCTCTGCCAAGAATAATAATTTTATCACGTTGATACTGCTGCCTGCGCTGATCGTATCATGAGAGTCGTCTGGCCTAGCACACAGGTGGTTATCCCACGGCACTGAGAGCTTTATAGGTGGGATTCTTGATACTGGTAGTCCGCGTGTTGTTCTGAATTTCGTGAACAGTGAAAATCAGGTTTAAACCGGAGGTTAGCAATGCCCGCAAGTGAACACTATGATCTGATTGTTGTCGGTGCCGGGCCTGGCGGTTATGTTGCCGCCATTCGTGCTGCACAGTTGGGTATGAAGGTGGCTATGGTTGAAAGACGAGAAACTTTAGGTGGTGTCTGTCTTAATGAAGGTTGCATACCCAGCAAGGCACTGCTTGATTCCAGTGAATTGTTTGTCTTGGCCCGGGACAGGTTTGCGTTGCATGGTATTGCCATCGATCCACCCCGGCTTGATTTGACAGCCATGATGGGCCGCAAGGATGATGTCGTCAAGAAGCTGACCGAGGGTGTCGCCTACCTGATTAAAAAAAACGGGATTGCGCTGTTTTCAGGAACAGCTCTGCTGAAGGGACCTGGTGCTGACGGGATGCAGGAGGTAGTTGTCAAGACGGTTTGGCAACTGAGCCTTCCCGACGGCGGCCAGCAGCCGCTACATGATGAAGGTGCAGGAATCCAACGTCTATACGGAAAACGGGTCCTGTTGGCAACCGGTAGCGAGCCGGTTGCACTCCCGACTGTTCCTTTTGACGGTCAGGTGATCGTCTCAGCCAGGGATGCTCTTTCATTTGACAGGCTACCGGAACACCTGATCGTGGCCGGTGGTGGTTACATTGGTCTGGAGATGGGCTCGGTCTGGCGGCGACTTGGAGCGCAGGTGACGGTAATTGAGATGCTGCCCGGCCTCCTGCCAACCATGGACCGTCAAGTCTCCGATACGCTCTATCGTTCGTTACGTAAGCAGGGTATCCAGTTCAAGCTGGGGACCCGCATCACCGGTGTGCGTCGCATCGGCGCCAAAGCGATAGTTCAATTCAATGACGGCAGCGGCAGTGAGGAGATCGACTGTGATCGTGTGCTGGTTGCTGTCGGACGCAAGCCGTTGACCACTGGACTGGGGTTGGAAACGCTGAGTGTGATGTGTGATGAAAAGGGCCGGGTGGTTGTGGATGCGGAGTATCAGACCTCAGTTCAGGGCATCTTTGCTGTCGGCGACCTTGTGGCCGGCCCAATGCTGGCGCACAAAGCATCCGAAGAGGGTGTCGTCTGTGTGGAGCGTATGGCTGGTCAGCGATCTGTTGTCGAGTACGAATACATTCCCGGAATCTGTTACACCTGGCCGGAGGCAGCCAGCGTCGGGCAGTCGGAGGAGCAGCTCAAGGAAGCCGGTATCCCCTACATGGCGGGTAAGTTTCATTTTGCGGCACTTGGGCGGGCGCGTTGCATGGACGAGACGGAAGGTTTTGTCAAGATACTGGCCCATACTGAAAGTGACCGGGTTCTGGGCGTTCATATCGTCGGCCCGCGTGCCTCGGACCTGATTGCCGAGGCGGTCACGGTCATGAGTTTTGGCGGGACAGCACGGGATATAGCCATGATCTGCCATGCCCATCCGACCCTGGCGGAGGCGATTAAGGAGGCGGCAATGGATGTGCATAAAGAGGCTATCCATGTCTGAACACACAGGAATAACGGAGGATAACATGGCACAGAATCTGACCACAAAAATTCTCGAAGCACATCTTGTCGATGGTGAGCTCAAACCAGGTACTGAAATTTCCATATCTATTGATCATACCCTGCTGCAAGATGCCACCGGCACCATGGCCATGCTGGAATTTATGGCCATGGGGTTGCCGCGTGTCAAGGTCGGTTTGGCCGCCCAGTACATCGATCATAATCTGCTGCAGACCGATTACAAGAATGCCGATGATCATGCTTTTCTGACGTCGGCGGCCATGAAGTTCGGTGTCAATTTATCCAGGCCCGGCAACGGCGTGTCTCATCAGGTGCATTTGGAACGTTTCGGAGTCCCCGGCATAACGCTGCTTGGGGCTGATTCCCATTCCCCTACTGCTGCCGGCATTTCGGTGTTGGCTATAGGTGCCGGTGGGCTGGATGTAGCCCTGGCCATGGCAGGACATCCCCTTAATCTGCCTTGTCCGAAGGTGTTTGGCGTCAAGCTGGTCGGCAGACTTCCCGAGTGGGTCTCGGGTAAGGATGTCATTCTGGAGATGTTGCGACGCCACACAGTCAAAGGAGGTGTTGGCAAGGTTATCGAATATTTTGGTCCCGGTGTTGCGACCCTGTCTGCCACTGACCGGGCAACCATTGGCAATATGGGGGCTGAGCTGGGAGCTACGTCATCTATTTTTCCGTCAGATGAGCGGACCCGTGAGTTTCTTGTGTCGCAGGGAAGGGGAGAATGCTGGCAACCGTTGTCCGCTGATGTAGACGCCCTCTACGACGAATACGATGAAATTGACCTTTCCGCCTTGGAACCTTTGATCGCTTGCCCTTCATCGCCTGATAACGTGGTGACGGTGCGTGAGGTGGCCGGGATCAAGGTTGATCAGGTTATTGTCGGCAGTTCTGTGAATTCTTCGTATCGCGACTTGATGACTGTCTGCCGCATTGTTGAAGGGGGCCGTGTCGCACCTGGGGTGCATTTTCACGTCAATCCGGGCAGTCGTCAGGTGCTGGAAAACGTTGCCCAGGATGGAGGCGTGTTGATGCTGCTGATGGCAGGTGTCAGTATCCACCAGTCCGGCTGTCTGGGGTGTATCGGTATGGGACAGGCTCCGGGGACGGATCAGATAAGTCTGCGCACATTCCCGCGAAACTTTCCGGGACGCAGCGGTACCAAGGGCGATAAAGTGTATCTCTGCTCTCCGGAAACAGCGGCTGCATCCGGGCTTGCCGGCGTGATAACCGATCCGCGAGATCTTGGAAAACGGATGAACTGGCCCGATGTGCGCAATCCGGACCAGTATCTGCTGGACGATTCCGGAATCATCTTTCCGCTGTCTCCTGAAAATGCCTCTGGCGTAGAGATAAAAACCGGGCCTAACATCCTGCCGTTTCCTGATTTCGAGCCTCTGCCTGATACGCTGCGGGCCGATGTCATTATCAAGCTGGGTGACAATATTACGACCGACCACATTATGCCGGCCGGAAACAAGGTCTTGCCATTACGAAGTAATATCCCCGCCATCAGCGAACATGTCTTTGAGCAGGTGGATGCTGATTTCCCGGCTCGTGCACGAGCAACCGGAAACGGCATTGTCGTGGCAGGCGAAAATTACGGCCAAGGGTCTTCTCGCGAACATGCAGCCATTGCACCACGCTATCTGGGCATTCGGGCTAAAATAGTTAAAAGTTTTGCGCGCATCCACAAGGCGAACCTTATTAATTTCGGTATCCTGCCACTTGTCTTCAAGAACCCTGCTGATTACGATTTGTTCAGTCAGGGTGTCAAGGTATCATTCCCCGATGTGCGTCGTTTGGTTGAATCAGGGAGTTCAGATATCCCCCTGCTGGTAAATGGCCGGGAAATAGTTACGTCCCTTGAAGTTTCACCGCGGCAGCGTAAAGAACTGTTGGCTGGAGGAACGCTTAATTACGTAAGAAATGTAACATAAGAGAGGAGTCTCATGTCGCAGGCAATCCGAAAAACGAAAATAGTGGCTACTGTCGGACCGGCTAGCTCATCCCCCAAGATGTTGCAGCGCTTGATTCAAGCCGGAGCTGATATTTTCAGACTGAACTTCTCCCACGGCGAAAACAGTGAAAAGCACGAACTGATCGAGCGAATTCGTGAGGTATCCGGGCGACTCGGAAGAGATGTTGGTATCTTGGCGGACCTTCAGGGCCCTAAGATACGTACGGGGAAGATGCGGGATAATGCCATGCTCTTAACCAGGGGGGAAGAAGTTACCATCACAACTGCGGATGTCCTTGGAGAAAATGGGCTTATTCCAACAATCTACCGGGATCTGCCCGGGGACGTACGGTCGGGCAGCCGTATTCTGCTTGATGATGGTTTGCTGGAACTCAAGGTTCTCTCCGTTCGGGGTGACGATGTTCTGTGCAATGTTGTCACCGGTGGTATTCTGAAAAACAATAAGGGGATCAATCTGCCCGGTGTGAAGGTGTCAGCGCCTTCGCTTACCGAGAAGGATTTGATCGATCTCCAGTTCTGCCTTAATGAATATATAGATTATATTGCGCTTTCGTTTGTCCGTACGGCAGAAGATGTGGAAGAGTTGAAGAGGATTATTTCAGCCAGTGGCAAGCAGATACCGATCGTTGCCAAGATTGAAAAACCGGAGGCGTTGCGCAACTTCAACAGGATTCTCAAGGTGACGGACGCTGTCATGGTTGCCAGGGGGGATCTGGGAGTCGAAGTACAGCCGGAAAAGGTTCCCGTCTATCAAAAGAAGATTATTGAAGCCTGTAATCGTGCGGGGAAACCGGTCATAACAGCGACGCAGATGCTGGATTCAATGATAAAAAACCCGCGACCCACCAGGGCTGAAACCTCCGATGTGGCCAATGCAATCATCGACGGAACTGATGCGGTAATGCTTTCTGCTGAAACAGCCAGTGGGGATCATCCAGTGGAGTCGGTGGAAACGATGGTCAGAATTGCCCTTGAGATCGAACATACCGGATTTATGAGACATCAAACGCATGGGCCCGAGTTCTCTCGGGGGGTGCCGCAAGCGGTTGCAGAATCGGCCTGTAGCGCGGCAGCTGCTCTCAAGGCCAAGGCAATCGTTGTGTTTACCCAGTCGGGCAGCACTGCAGCACTGATCTCCTGCTTTCGTCCTGTTACGCCCATTATTGCGTTCACAAATTCTCATGAAATACGACAGCGGCTTGCTCTTTTCTGGGGGGTGCGCTGTACTGAGGTCGGGATTATGGAGAATACCGATCAGCAGATTTTTGAGGTGGAGAAGAGGTTGCTGGTTTCGGGGTTCCATAAAGGAGAGCTGGTGGTGATTATCATGGGTACGCCCATTGAGACGCGTGGTTCTACAAACCTCATGAAAATTCATATGTTGGGTACACACGGTTATTACGAGATATTCTGACCGTTAAGATCGAATAAAATATTTCAAAAACATGCCGATTTATCATTGACATCAAAATGCTGATCGTGTTAGAAAGCTAGTCCCTTTTGAAACACATCTTGTTTTGCGGGGCAAAGAAAATTTCGGGGCAGCAAAAAAAGTTATTGACATCCGAGATTGATTTGAGTATGTTGTCCGTCTGGTTGCAACGCC
>JAJXYO010000045.1 GCA_021780495.1 Deltaproteobacteria bacterium | reverse complement strand
AACAACCTAGCGGCAATACTTGCTCTGAATTCTTCGGAATAATGAGTCATAATCTTCCCCTTTCTGACGCCCCGAGATTAACACAAAATTTCGGAAGGGAAGCGACAACTATCCTGACACAGGGGGAAAGTGCGGCCCGCCCAAATCCGGCGGGTCAACTTCATGCCCGTTCTCACTTCCTCATAAAAATTATTGCTTGAAGAATCTGACTACAGGTATTACTATTTATCAAAATAGTAATACCTGTTTTTTGAAGGATATGTCATGGAAAAAGCATCGAAAGTTACGGTCAAGGGGCAGGTCCTCATCCCCGGTGACATCAGGAAACGGCACCATATCGAGCCGGGTAGCGAGGTGCGCTTTGTGGAGTATGGCACTGTTGTCTGCATCGCGCCTGTGGTAGCCGATCCCGTTGCAGCAGCGTGGGGCATGCTCCCTCCCGAACCATCACTGGCCGACGAACTGCTTGAGGAACGCAGGCGGGACAAAGCCGGTGAATAATTATCTGCTGGATAGTTTTGCCCTGCTGCGCTTCTTTCAGAAAGAGCCGGGCCATGAGCCGGTAAAGGCGATTCTTGATGATGTCCAGCGTGGCACGGCCTGCGCCATGCTGAATGTTATCACTATGGGGGAAGTCATCTACACCGTCCAGCGTAGATTTGGCAGGTGTTATAAACTGGATGTGGTGATGAACATCAGTCGAATCGGCATCGAGGTTCTTCCAGCTACCAATGATTGTGTATTTCGGGCCGCGGAACTAAAGGCGCAGTTTGCCATGTCGTATGCCGACACCTTTGTTGTTGCCTCCGCCATGGAACATAATGCAACCGTGGTAACGGGAGATCCGGAGTTTCGACAGGTGGAAGCGCTGGTAAAGATCCTCTGGATTTAGTAGCGGTACGAATAATGACCCATCTTTTATGACCTCGATTGGATGCCCTGACATATTCTGTCACATACCTGTGTTACCCTCTCCACCATGATCACCCTTCCCCTTGAACAGCGCCTGGAAATCCTGGCCGACAGCGCCAAGTACGATGTCTCCTGCTCCTCCAGCGGCAGCAGCCGTGCCGGCAAAGCGGGCGCGCTGGGAAATACCACCTCCAGCGGCATCTGCCATACCTGGACCGCCGACGGCCGCTGCATCTCGCTTTTAAAAATCCTCCTGACCAACGCCTGCATCTTTGACTGTGCCTACTGTCTCAACCGCCGCTCCAACGATATCACCCGCGCTGCCATGACCCCGGACGAGGTCGTTGACCTGACCATGAACTTCTACCGCCGCAACTACATCGAAGGGCTGTTCCTCAGCACCGGCGTGATCCGCACTGCCGACTACACCATGGAGCAGCTGATCGCCGTGGCGCAGCGGCTGCGCGAGGTTGAGCGTTTCAACGGCTATATCCACCTGAAACTGGTGCCGGGTGCCGATCCGCTGCTGATCGCCCAGGCCGGGCGCTATGCCGACCGGGTCAGCATCAATATCGAACTTCCCAGCCGGCAGAGCCTGGCGCTGCTGGCGCCGGACAAGCCGCGCGAATCGGTGATCAACCCGATGCGGCAGGTCAGCGACCTGCTGGCCGAAGCCAGGGAGGCCCGCACGCAGTCGCGCCGGGCGCCCCGCTTCGCCCCGGCCGGGCAGAGCACCCAGCTGATCGTCGGTGCCACGCCGGAAAGCGACCGGGATATCATCACGCTGACGGAGGGGTTGTACCACAAGCTGGAGCTGAAGCGGGTCTATTATTCCGCCTATATCCCCGGCTCCGTGGACAGCCGCCTGCCCGCCCTCCCTACGCCGCCGCTCTTGCGGGAACACCGCCTCTATCAGGCCGACTGGCTGCTGCGCTTCTACGGCTTTGCCGCCAGCGAACTGCTGGATGCGGCGCATCCCAACCTGGACATGCGTTTTGACCCCAAGAGCGATTGGGCGCTGCGCCATCTGGAACTGTTTCCGGTGGAGGTCAATCGGGTGGATTATGAGGTGCTGCTGCGGGTGCCGGGGATCGGCGTCCGCTCGGCCCAGCGCATCGTGCAGGCCCGGCGCGGCACCCGGCTGGGTGAGGCGGAGTTGAAGAAGCTGGGGGTGGTGCTGAAGCGGGCCAAATATTTCCTGACCGCCGGCGGCCGGTATCTGGGAGGCATCAGGCTGGACGGGCCGCGCCTGATGGAACGCATGCTGGCGCCGGCCCGCCGCCCGGCGCACCTGGATCAGCTGGAACTGTTTGCAACCATGCCGGATGCCTCGGCGTTGACCGGGGAGCTGTGATGACGGTCTACCGCTTCGACGGCAGTTTTGAAGGGTTTCTCTGCGCCGTGGATTACTGTCTTGATATTGGTGATACACAGCCTGAATTTATCCGGGATGGCGACGTTCAGGCTGTTGGGCTCTTTGCCGGTGAGGTTCGCGAGGTGGCAACGCTGCGGGAGTGTGCCCTGACACTGCGGAAACGGTTTGTCGAAGCAGCGTCGCAGGAGGCCTTTGCCACGGCCCGCTATGCCTTCCATAGCCATAAAACGGGGATTGAGCTGCTGCTGTGGCGTTACTTGACGCTGGGACTTCAGGTGGGGAGGCGCCTATGCCTGATGCTGGCGGAGGAACCGGTGCATTCGGTCAACCGGATTGCGCGGCAGGTATCGCATGAAGCCCACAAGTACAAAGGGTTTGTACGTTTCCGGGAGGTGGAGGCCGGGTTTCTGTACGCCCAAATAGAACCTGAGGCCGACATCCTTCCCTTCATCGCTCCCCACTTCGTCGGGCGGGTCGGCGACCGTCCCTGGATGATCCATGACCTGCGCCGCAACCAGGCGGCGCTCTACGATTTGACATCGTGGCGGTTGATCAGGGATGTTGAGCTGAGCGCTGAACCGGCTCTTAGCGCCACCGAACATGACTATGCCGCCCTGTGGCAGCGCTATTTCCAGCGCCATGCCATAGCGGAGCGGCATAATCCCAAACTGCAGCAGCAGCACGTACCGCTGCGCTATCGCAAGCATCTGACGGAGTTTATTATCCCGTAATCCGTCTCCTTCGGTATTCCACCAGAAATGGTTCCTGATACGCCCCGGCCGGTTTTCAGCGTGTAGAAGACTCGCTGCATAACTTCGTGCCCCAAAAGGCAAATTCACGAGCCCAGGCAAACTGAGCTGAACAAACAATCCGGATAGATTCAGATAGTTCACTTCCGGTTTTGACCGTAGCCCCATCTTATGCTATTACAAACAGGCACGACCATACAGACTTGAAAGACAGGATCAGTGCGCTAAAGGTGGAATTTCACATGGACCGTAAAACGATAGAATCCCTATTCAGTCATATCGGCAGCATTAACTGTCTGGTGGTCGGCGATCTGATGCTGGACGAGTATCTGTGGGGCAAGACCGAACGCATCTCGCCCGAGGCGCCGGTGCAGGTGGTGGACGTCGTGCGCGAGGAACTGCGCCTGGGCGGGGCTGGCAATGTCGTCAACAACCTGGTGGCCCTGGGGGCGCGGGTAACGGTCTGCTCGGTGATCGGCGAGGACAGCAACGGCCTGGCGTTGCTGGAGGATTTCAATAAGCGGAACGTGGCGGTCGATGCCATTTTTCGCGATCCGGCCCGCCACACCAGCCGCAAGACGCGGGTTGTAGCCTCCAATCAGCAGATCGTACGCATCGACCGTGAGTCGCGCGAGCCGCTTTCGGAAGAGATGGAGACACCGGTTTGCAGCTGGATCACGGCGCATGCCGGGCAGTTCGGCGTGATACTGCTGTCTGATTACCTCAAGGGGGTGCTGACCCCCCGCGTGATCGAATCAATCGTCACCGTGGCCGTCCGCAAGGGCATTCCCGTACTGGTGGATCCCAAAGGCACCGATTTCGGGCGCTACCGCGGCGCAACCCTCCTGACGCCCAATCGCAAGGAGGCCGAGGCAGCCTCGGGTATAGCCATACGGGATGACCGCTCCCTGGAGCAGGCGGCAGGCCTGATCATGGAAAAGGCCGGGTTGGAACACCTGCTGATCACCCGCAGTGAAGCCGGCATGTCCCTGTTCTCCCGCGGGGAGGCGGCCGTGCATATCCCCACCGTCGCGCGGGAGGTTTTCGATGTCTCCGGTGCCGGCGACACCGTACTGGCCTCACTGGCCGTGGGTGTGGCATCCGGACTGGGTATGGCCGAGGCGGCCCGCCTGGCCAACATCGCCGCCGGCATTGCCGTCGGCAAGCTGGGTACCTCTACCGTATCGCCGGACGAAATCATCAATGCCGCGGCACTGACCCATAACGACAGCGATTCCAAGATCAAGAACCTGGACGTACTGGCCGCCATCATCGCGGCCGAAAAGGCCCGCGGAAAAAAGATCGTTTTTACCAACGGCTGCTTTGATCTGCTGCATGCCGGCCATGTCAAATACCTGCAGAAGGCCCGGGGTCTGGGCGATCTGCTCGTGCTGGGACTCAACAGCGATGCCTCGGTGCGGCGGCTCAAGGGTGAAAAACGGCCCCTGATCAGCGAGGACGAACGGGCTCATATCCTGGCGGCCCTGAACTGTATCGATTATGTGGTGCTCTTCGACCAGGATACTCCCCTGGAGTTGATCACAGCCCTCAAACCGCACATCCTGGCCAAGGGGGGCGATTATACCGCTGAAGGGGTTGTCGGCAAGGATGTAGTCGAGGCCTACGGCGGCCGGGTGGAATTGGTCTCGTTCGTAGATGGCAAATCCACCACCAACATCATAGAACGGGTGCTGGAACGCTACTCCTAGAATTTATCCGGCTGATTTGGGTGGTTTTTTGGCGAAAATTCTGCTATCAGAAAGCGCATGGCTCGATTGAGCATGTTTCTCTTATGGAAAGATTACTGATGAATAACAGGGGGTGGACATGCCAGAAAATATTGCCGCTGGGCGAGAACTGTGGATACTGGGCATTAAACCCGGTTCGGAACGGGAAGAGCAGCTCTGCTCGTACCTGACAGCCGGCGGTTATCGCTGCCGCCTGGAACAGTTTGAAAATCTGGCAGCCGGTCGACCACTGGGCATAATCCTGGATATATCACCCTTCTCGGATGATGGCTGGGGCCTGCTGTTGCAGATAAAGAACAGCCCGACTACTCGCAATATCCCGATCCTGCCGGTTTTTTTGAGCGAAGCCGGCAAGGTTGGCGGCGTATTTCCCGTGGCAGGCTTCTTTACCCAACCGGTAGATGAAAACTACCTGCTGGAGCGTCTGGCGGTTTACGGACTGACCGAGGAAGCCGAAACATGGGATCTCCAGGCCATGATGGTGTCACGTCTGGGAGAAGAACGATTATCCAAGACGATTGAATCGGTGGGCTTCGAGGTTATCAAGGCCTATACCGCCAAGGAGGCCAGGGCACTGTCCTCCATCCACCCCGTCTACATGGCCTTTGTCAGCCTGATGCTGCCGGACATGTCTGCCTTCGAACTGCTTGAAAAACTTCGCCTCAACCCTTATTGCAGCAATACACCGGTATTTGTGCTGCTCAAGGACGAGATGAAAGCGGGCGAAAAAACGGCCATAAGCCGTGAGATTGCTCATCTTGTCAGCAAGAAGCAGCTCAGCTGCGAGGAGTTTCTCGGGTATTTGCGCCGGCGCCCTTAATCCAACACGATAATTTAAAAAAAGCCGTTCTCCTGCCGGGAGAGCGGCTTTTTTTGCAGGTGGTATGTACGCTGGTCAGAGGATACCGTTCAGATCCTTGATCTCTATGCTGGCTTTACTTCGCAGTTCCTTGGCCCATTGATTGAAACGTTCCTCTGATTTCTTGCGGTAGAGCGTCTCTTCAATCTCAGCCTTGACGCTTTCAAACGGTTTTACCTTACCGGGAATCCGCTCTTCCAGCTTGATGATGTGAAATCCTGACGGGGTAGAGACCAGATCGCTGACTTCGCCCGGTTTCAAGGCCAAGATGGCCTTTTCCAATTCAGGCATCATGTCGCCCTTCTTGAAAGTCCCCAGATCGCCACCATCTTTGCGGGCGGCCGGATCCTCGGAATAGGTCTTGGCCAGTTCGGCAAAATCCTTGCCGCTTTTGGCTTCGGCCAGTACCATCAGAGCCTTGCTCATGGTACGTTTGATATCAGCCGCCGGGGCTTTTTCATTGGTGCGGAAGAATATATGACGGGCCCGGTAGGTAACATCTTCACTATATTTGGCCCGGTTGGCCTCGTAATACGCCCGCATCTCTGATTCACCGACCTGAATCTTGGAACGGACCTCCATGCTTACCAATTTAAGCTTTTCGAGTTGTTGCTTCAATTGACTGCGATACTGTTCAAATGTGAGTCCCTGGCTGGCCAGGGCCGACACCAGAACCTCCTGCGAAGCCATGTTGTTCTGCTTCTTGACATCATCGATGGCCTGGCGAATCTCCTCATCGGTCACCGTGATGTTCAGTTCCTTGATCTTCTGCTCAAGCAGTTTTTTTTCAACCAGATGATCCAGGGCAGCGCGGCGAATCTTCTTGCGGGTATCTTCATCCAGGGCTGATTTTTTTTCGGCTTCGCGGATGAGGGGCTCCTCCTCCTGATTGAGCTCATAGAGGGTGATAATGTCATCGTTGACGATTGCAACGATGGCGTCAATTACCTTGCCAGGTTTGGCGGGCACGACCGGCACCG
Organism: Deltaproteobacteria bacterium; assembly: GCA_021780495.1. Classification (GTDB taxonomy): domain Bacteria; phylum Desulfobacterota; class Desulfuromonadia; order Geobacterales; family Pseudopelobacteraceae; genus CAIPTY01. The sequence goes on along the minus strand of JAJXYO010000045.1, from coordinate 88,469 downwards.
GTATCGCACGCGGCTGGTCAGCCTTGACCGTTGCCGTCACCGCTGCATCGCTCACAACGACATTTTTTTTTGCACAGCCACCTGTTGCGAGCAGGCAAAGACCGGAAAACAGCAGAGCAGAGATGGTTCGATTCATTAGCATGCTCGTTCCTTGTAAGTACGTAGTGATGTCATCTATCCGTGCCTGCAAACGTTCTTTATCCAGTCACGCGGGATGTCAGAACATAACTTCGTTAACGTACGTAATCCTGTTTATCCAGGGTAGGTTAAACACGGAAGGGTGGGCAGAACCCACCCTTCCGATTAGTCACCATAATAGATGGCTCGAATGAGGCGGAGCACACTGAGAACTATTTCTTTTCGCCTGCCGCCGGGGCCGCGGGTTCAGCCGGATTCTTCCCATCTTCCTTCTTTGCTCCCATTTCATTCAAAACATCTTCCTTGATCGTAATTTTGGCACTCTTTTTAAGCTGTTCCTTGATCTTCTGGAAAATTTCCTGCTGTTTCTGGGGCATGATGGCGCCCTTGATCTGATCCTTGACTTCTTCCAGCGGGCGAATACCGGCGGGACGCTTGCCGGTCAGCTTAATGATATGATATCCAAAATCGGATTTGACGATCCCCGAAATCTGTCCTTCCTTGAGTGCCAGGACGGCCTTTTCAAAAACCGGCACCATGGATCCTTTGCCGAACCACCCCAGATCGCCGCCTTTTGCAGCTGAAGAATCGGTCGAGTATTTTTTGGCCAGTTCCTCAAAGTTTCCACCCGCCTTGATCTTGGCCAGAATATCCTTGGCTTCCTTTTCGGTTTTTACCAGGATGTGGCTTGCTCTGATCTGCTCGCCGGTCTTGAACTTGTCCTTGTTCTGCTCATAAAATTTCTGCACATCGGCATCCGATATCTGCGATTCCGACTCAACCTTCTTTTTCAGATAGGATTCAACAATCAGGCGTTTTTTCAGATCCTGCAGTTTTTCTTCGATCTCGGGACCTTTGTCCAAACCGTCCTTGGTGGCCTGTTGGAGGATCAGTTCGCGGACAACCATCGTATCCAGCATCTCCTTGCGCCCCTCGGGGGTGTTGGCCATTGCCTTCAGGTAATCGGGCAGATTTTTCAGTTCGCGGTTGAAATCAGTGGTGGTGATATTGCTGCCGTTAACCTCGGCCAGAACCTTCCCCTCTTTTTGTGTGTCCGATTTGGAAGCGGTGGATGGCGTACCGCCCTGGCAACCGAAGAGTGCCGCCACGCCCAGCGCAGCAATAATTATTTTTACAGTGGTGATGGCTTTCACGTAAATCTCCTTTTTCTGTCCTTAAAGTAGTTATAAACTTTAAAAAAATAGCATATCGGGCAGAGTGTGCGCAACCATTTAATCTCAAACGAGCTAACTGCAATCCTGAATTCGGCGCCACCTCATTGCGGCAAGTTTACTCGCTTGATTCAACAACATTAACATGGTATTTACTATTCGGTTGTAAACACGAATAATGTTGTCAGGCTGTGAGATTCGACGCCACAGGCGTTCCACTACCAATATCAGATGGGGGGGCACGATGGAAAAGCAGAGGGTACACTACGCTGAACTGGGTCTGGCCAACACAAAAGAGATGTTCACCAAGGCAATGGCCGGCAAATACGCCATCCCGGCCTACAACTTCAACAATCTCGAGCAGCTGCAGGCTATCATCACCGCTTGCGCAGAAACCAATTCCCCCGTAATCATCCAAGTATCCAAAGGTGCCCGAAGCTATGCCAATGAAACCATGCTGCGCTTCATGGCCATGGGGGCCGTGCAAATGGCCCGGGAAAACGGCTCCAACATCCCGATCTGTCTGCATCTGGATCATGGCGATTCCTTCGAGCTCTGCAAATCCTGTATCGACAGCGGGTTCTCATCGGTCATGATCGACGGCTCACACCTGCCCTACGAAGAAAATGTGGCCCTGACCCGCAAGGTGGTCGAATACGCCCACCAGTTCGGTGTCTCGGTAGAGGGAGAACTGGGAGTACTGGCGGGCATTGAAGACGAGGTTTCCGCTGAGCATTCAACCTACACCAAACCGGAGGAGGTTGAGGACTTCGTTAAAAAGACCGGCGTTGACTCGCTGGCCATATCCATCGGCACCAGCCACGGTGCATACAAGTTCAAGGCCGGACAACCGGTCCCACCCTTGCGCTTCGATATCCTGGAAGAATGTGAAAAACGCATCCCCGGCTTCCCGATCGTCCTGCATGGCGCCTCGTCGGTCGTCCAGGAATACGTGGAACTGATCAACACCTACGGGGGAAAGATGGAAGGTGCCGTTGGGGTACCCGAGGAGCAGTTGCGCCAGGCAGCGGCCAGCGCCGTCTGCAAGATAAACATCGACTCGGACGGGCGCCTGGCGGTAACCGCCAAGGTGCGCGAGTACTTTGCCAAGGATCCCAAGGAATTCGATCCGCGCAAATACCTGGGCGAGGCTCGCAAGGAACTGGTCAAGCTCATCAAACACAAGAATGAAGCGGTGCTGGGTTCTGCCGGCAAGGCATAGGCCACTCACAGTTCCGTTCAAGGTACCAGCTTCAGGAGGCTCTGACATGAGCACCAGAAAATTTTCCCGCGTCAACTTCAAGGTTGATGCAACCATCAAGACAGCGGAACGCCAGTTTCATGGCGACGTTAAAGACCTCAGCATGAGCGGCTTGTTCATGCTGACGGGCGAACGGCTACAGCAGGGCGATCCGGTCGAGATAACCATCATCCTCACCGGCACCGTTCCCGAGATATTCGTCAATTTCAGCGGCGAGGTCAGCAGAATTACTGAAAACGGCATAGGATTCACCTTCAAGAAGATGGATCTTGATTCATACACTCACCTGAAAAATATCGTGGCCTACAACAGCGACGACGCCGAAAAGGTGGTTGAGGAGATTCACCACTCCATTGACGAGAGACTTGCCACAGAGACGTGATCTGGATAAGGACGACACTATGACAAAAAAATCGACGGCATACTCCCTATCGGGTTTCATGCTCGGCATCGGCGCGCCTATTGGCTGGACCTTCATCAGGATAGTGTTTTTCTATGATGTAAAACTGTCGTTTACGGAACAGATCTTCAACGACGTATTCATGAACAGCAAACAGGTATCTCTGTACACCTACATGGGAATCGGAACGGCTTTTGTGCTCTCCACGCTGGGATACCTGATCGGCAAAAACGGTGACGAGTTGCATGAACGGGCCGTGGAACTGGATATCCTGCACCGCGAAGTTGAAGTCCAGAAGGAGATCTTCGAAAACCGCTACAAGGTTCTGGACAGCAACATCAAAAACTTCCATCACATCAGCAGCAAGATACAGATGTCCCTTAATCTGGATGAGATTCTGCAGTTATGTGCCGAGGGACTGCATGAGGTTCTGGGCTATGAGCGGGTCAATATACTGATGGCCGACGACAGCAACCAGCTCCGTTTTGTCGTAACCTCAGGTACATATGGTTTCGACGTAACCGATGTCAGGTTGCCGCTTGATGCATCCATTGGTGTAATCTATAAATGCTTTGTGGATAAAAAGGTCTATCTGATTGACGATATCTCAAAATATCCGGCCGACTATCATCTGCAGCCACCCCATAACAATCTGGAACCGCTTCGCTCAAAAAGCTTCATCCTCTGTCCAATCGTTGTCAAGGGGCGGACAATCGGCGCATTCGGAATTGACAATAAATCCAGCATGCGCGCCCTCAACGATTCAGATGTTGATACGATCATGCTGTTTGCCGATCAGGTTTCTTCGGCCATCATCCGCATCAATCTGCTGAACTCCATCGATACATTGACCAGCGAAATGGAAAGTTCGTTTGCCTTTCTGCTGGGAAGCCGCGACGAATACTCACACAATGTCATGGACCTCAAAGAGAATGTTGATTCCGTGGCCGACGGTACCGCCATCATCGCCTCGGCCTCGGAAGGCGTCATGGCATCCGTGGATGAGACCAGCACCGCCGTGAACGAGATTTCGGTCGCCATCGAGCAGGTCACCCGCAACCTGGACCACCTGGCAGGCATAGTCCACCAGTCGGCCGCCGCCATGGAAGAGATCAACTGTACCATCGGTAGCGTCGAACAGAATGCGGCCGTTTCCCACGAAGTTTCCAGTCAGGTAAAATCACAGGCCGACGAGAGCATGGCCGTGGTAACCGAAACCATCAACTCCCTGGCCGAGATCCAGACATCGGTAGGGCTTTCCTACGATGCCATCACACGCCTCTCGGAAAACAGCAGCCGGATCGAGAATATCATCAGCGTCATCAACGACATAACAAAGCGTACCAACCTGCTGGCGCTCAACGCTTCGATCATCGCCGCCCAGGCGGGTGAATACGGAAAAAGCTTCGGCGTGGTCGCGGATGAAATCCGGAACCTGTCACTCCAGACAGGCCATTCGACCGGGGAGATCACCGGCATCATCGAAGAGATCATGAGTGAGTCAAAGACCGCTGCCAGCAACATCACCGTCACAAAAAACCTCGTTCACCGCGGGGTTGAACTGGGACACAGCACCGGTGAGACCCTCAAGGCTATCTACGACAGTTCGGTCTGTTCCATGGACATGACCCAGCAGATCAAGCAGGCGACACAGGAACAGGTGATCAGCGTCCAGATGGTGTCCAGGTCCATGGAGGACATCAGCTCCATGACCTCGCAAATATTCACCGCCTCAACCGACCAGGCCAAGGCCACTCGAAGTATCGCCCGTTCCATCGAGACCATCAAGGACATGGCCCACGAGATGGTCAACTCCACCGGTCGGCAGGTTGAGGATGGCAGAAAAATTCGCTACACGGTGGAATCGGTCAGCGAGATGGTCAAGGAGATGTTCGACAACATGGAACAGCGCCGCCTGCAAAGTGCCGAGGTGATCATGGAACTGGAGACCATGAAGAACCGCACCTGTCAGATCTGATTTTTTGGTAGCTTCAGTGTACACATTTTGCTATAAGGTTTTCCCGGTCTCGACGGCCACCCTTTCGGGGCCGATCATGCAACATATCGGAGCATAGTAACAGTCATACCGCGCGGATTCGCAGGCGAACCGGGACGGAAGGGAATATCCCACCAGTCATGTCTGACTGTCCGTCAACACGCCTCTCAACCGGCGTGTTTTTTAGTGCGGTAGAAGTATTTTCTGTGGTTTTGACAGAAAATACTTCGTGAGCGCACTTAACTGCGTAGCAGGCGTTGCAATAGAAAATGATCTCTATTTCACTTACCTGCGTAGCAAGCGGTGCTGATTAGAAATCAGTCCGTAAAATTGATCCATTAGCGCACGTAACTTAGCTTGGCAGGCAGTGCATGTTAGAAGCCATTTTTGTTAAAAGGTGGGAACAGGCTTATGCGAAAAAAGATTACCATACCGGAAATTCTCCAGATGAAGCACGATGGTCGCCGCATCACGGTACTGACCGCCTACGACTTCCCCTTTGCCCGCCTGGTTGATGCGGGCGGCGTTGACATGATCCTGGTGGGTGACTCGGCCGGTGTTGTTGTTGCCGGTCATGACACCACACTGCCGGTAACCATGGATGAGATGCTGTACCATGTAAAAGCTGTGCGCCGGGCTGAGCCAAAGGCGCTGGTGGTGGCCGACATGCCCTTCATGTCGTATCAGACCGGCACTGAGGATGCCTGCCGCAACTGCGGCCGCATGATCAAGGAAGGGGGTGCCGAAGCGGTCAAGGTCGAGGGAGGCATGAACATGGCCCATGTCATCCGGGCCGTCAGCCAGATCGACATCCCGGTCATGGCCCACATCGGACTGACCCCCCAGTCGGTCCATCGCATGGGGGGCTACAAGGTACAGGGTCGCAAGGAACAGGCCGAGCGCATCCTGGAGGATGCCTATGCCGTCCAGAGCGCCGGGGCCTTTGCAGTGGTGCTGGAGGGAATTCCGGCCAAACTGGCGGCAGACATCACGGCAGAACTGAGCATCCCGACAATAGGAATCGGCGCCGGTCCCGCCTGCGACGGCCAGGTGCTGGTGATCCACGACATCCTCGGTCTATGCGAGAAGTATTCTCCCAAATTCGTCAAGCGCTACGCCGATCTGGGACCACTCATCAGCGATGCGGTCAAACAGTACGTGACCGAGGTACAAAATGGTGAGTTCCCGACCGAGGCGCATTCCTTCTCATGAATATCATCACCTCAATCGCGGAAATGCAACAGGCCGCGCTTTTACTCAAGCGCGCGGGCAAAGGCATCGCCTTCGTCCCGACCATGGGCTACCTGCACGAGGGACATGCCTCGCTGTTGCGTGAGGGCCGCTCCCGCGGTGACAGCCTGGTACTGTCGATCTTCGTCAATCCGATCCAGTTCGGCCCCAGCGAGGATCTGGAGCGCTACCCGCGCAATCTGGAGGGCGACTGCGCCATCGCACGGGAATGCGGCGTGGATATTGTGTTCACGCCCACTGCTGCAGAGATGTACCCGCCCGGTTTCCAGACCGCCATCAGGGTCAAAGAGCTTGCACTGCCGTTGTGCGGGGCCAGCCGCCCCGGCCACTTCGATGGTGTTGCCACGGTGGTGACCAAACTGTTCAATATCGTTCAACCGGATCTGGCCCTGTTCGGAAAGAAGGATTTCCAGCAACTGGCCATCATCCGCCGCATGGTGGCCGACCTGTCCCTGCCGGTGGAGATCGTCGGTATGCCGATTGTGCGCGAGGCGGACGGTCTGGCCATGAGCTCGCGCAACGCCTACCTGTCACCAGACCAGCGCCAAAGCGCCCTGAGCCTGTCAAAAGCGATCCGGCTGGTGCGTGAACGTTATGCGGCCGGTGAGCGGAACGCCGCACGGCTGATCGAAGCCGCTCGGAATCTGATCCTGGCGAAGCCTGCCGCAACGATCGATTACCTGGAACTGCGCGATGCCGCCACACTCGCGACGGTCTCAGACGTTTCAGACACAACACTGATGGCCCTGGCGGTCATAATCGGGACGACCCGGCTGATCGATAACACCCTGCTGGGAGATGAACGGTAAACCATGCCGGGGATCATGACGTTTATGCAGCAGCGATACATGAGTACGCTGTAAGTACTATCCTCCCCAGTTGTACTGATGCAGCAGTTCATGCAGTGCTGTGCCGAAAGTGAAACCATCATGCCGAAAAATCGAGACACTGCCCGCGCCAACCTGGAAAACCTTTACCGGATCTTCACCGTACCGGAAGCGCCCGATTCTACCCTTGGGGCCATCGATCAGGCCATTAGCGACGATGTAACCGGCTTTTTGCAGACTCATATCGTCGCCATCGAACGCAATCTGGAAGAGATCGAAGCGAATTTCGCCTCCTGCGCCATCCCGGAAGAACCGACCTATGTCTCCGAATACACCGAGTTCGTCAAAGAGCATCTGGTGGCGCAGTCGGTCCACACCGCCGCCCCGGGCTTTGTCGGCCACATGACCTCGGCGCTCCCCTACTTCATGCTCCCCCTGGCGCGGCTCATGACCGCCCTCAACCAGAATCTGGTCAAGGTAGAGACCTCAAAGGCCTTTACGCCGATGGAGCGGCAGGTCCTGGCCATGATCCATCACCTGGTCTACCGCCGCGACGACGCATTCTACCCGTCATGGATCCACAACAGCCAACATGCCCTGGGAGCCTTCTGCTCCGGCGGTACCATTGCCAATGTCACGGCGCTGTGGGTGGCACGCAACCGGCTCTTTGCGCCGGACGGGGCCTTCCGCGGCATTGCCCAGGAAGGGTTGGCCAGGGCCCTGAAGCATCTCGGCTGTGAAGGGGTTGCCGTCCTCGTCTCGGAGCGCGGCCACTACTCCTTCGGCAAGGCAGCCGACCTGCTTGGCCTCGGCCGGGATCATCTGATCCGGGTGAAGACCGACGCGAACAACCGTATCGACCTGATGCTGCTGCGGCAAGAATGCCGGCGCCTGCAAGATGAGAACATCCGGCCGTTGGCGCTGGTCGGCATCGCCGGTACCACCGAGACCGGCAACGTCGATCCTCTGGAGGCAATGGCCGATCTCGCACTGGAGCTCGGCTGCCACTTCCACGTGGATGCCGCCTGGGGCGGCCCAACCCTCTTCTCCGACCGTCATCGCCACCTGCTCAACGGCATCGAACGGGCCGACTCGGTCACCATCGACGCGCACAAGCAACTGTACGTACCGATGGGGGCGGGAATGGTCGTCTTCAAGGATCCCACCGCCGTGTCGGCGATCGAACATCACGCCGCTTATATCCTGCGCCATGGTTCCAAGGATCTTGGCAGCCATACCTTGGAAGGGTCGCGTCCGGGGATGGCGCTGCTGGTCCATGCCGGTCTCTCGATCATCGGCCGCAAAGGGTACGAACTCCTGATCGATATGGGAATCGAGCGGGCGCAGACCTTTGCGGCCATGATCCGGCAACATCCCGATTTCGAGCTGGCCAGCGAACCGGAGCTGAATATCCTCACCTACCGCTACTGCCCCCACGTTGTCCAGCAGACCCTGGCTGGAGCAACGGCAGAACAAAGCGCCGCCATCAATGCCGTGCTGGATCAGGTCTGCCAGTTGCTGCAAAAGAATCAACGGGAAGCCGGCAAGACCTTTGTCTCCCGGACCCGGCTGCACATGGCCGCTTATGGCGAAGAGATCACCGTGTTGCGCGCCGTTTTAGCCAACCCGCTGACAACCGACGCAATTCTGCAATCGGTCCTGACCGAACAGTGCGAGATCGTGCAGCAACCCGAGATCCGGGCGTTGCTGCAGCAGATTGAGCAACACGGCACCTCCCCGGTTTGATTACTACATCGATACGGGGAGCGCTTGGTGATTGATGGAGGCACTACAGGTGGAACAGCCCGGTTTTCCGCCTGTTCTGTTGGTACTCTCAGGAATGGATTTTGATTTTGTCCAAAGTGCGGTATGATACTAATCAACAGCGCATGTGAGGCCCCCGAGGTTGCAGCCGTGCCCGATTCCACCATCCATACAGCCGCCTGGCTGGTCAATCCCGATACACCGCCCGTTGCCGATGGTGCGATCCTTGTGCGCAACGGCCTGATCGCTGCGACCGGAACGCTGGCGGAACTGAAGAGCCGGTATTCGGCAGCAGTGATTGAACATCATGACTGCGCCATCCTGCCCGGTTTCGTCAATGCCCACACCCATCTCGAATTGACCCATTTCCCCTCCTGGCGGCTGCGCACCCACGTGGACTACAATCCACGCCGTTTCAGCGACTGGGTCATCCAGCTGATCAAGATCACACGAGGCCTGCATGAGGATGATTTCCGGGCCTCGCTGGGCGAAGGGGTGCGCAAATGTATCGAGTCGGGCACGACCGTTGTCGGCGACATCATAAGCCGCTACGACCTGCTGGCGTCCTATGAAGTGCCACCTGTTCGTGGACGCCTGTTTTTTGAGGCGCTGGGGCATGAACCGTCCCGCTTTCAGGAACGCCTGGAACAGGCCCTGAGCGCCATCAAAGGCATGAGCGGCGAACATCTGATGTCCGGCTTGTCCCCCCACGCCCCCTACACGGTCGGCGAGGCCAACCTGCCCGTTATCCGTGATGCAGCGCTGTCCCGCAACCTGCCTCTGGCAATCCACCTCTCCGAATCCCAGGCCGAGAGCGCATTCATCTTCGACACCAGCGGCCCGCTGGCTACAGAGTTGTATCCCTTCGTCGGCTGGGAAAGGTATCTCATGCCGCCCCGCCACTGTTCCTCCACCGGGTTGCTGGACCGCCACGGCCTGCTGACGCCCGCAACACTGGCCGTGCACTGTGTCCACATAAACCTGGCGGATGCACAAATCCTGAAACAGCGCGGCGTAACGGTCTGCCTCTGCCCCCGCAGCAATGACCGCCTGGATGTAGGCCGGGCGCCACTGGCCCTGTTCAGGAAACTCGCCATCCCGCTGGCGCTCGGCACAGACTCCCTGGCCAGCAACGACTCCCTCTCCTTGTGGGACGAGATGCGCTTCGCCCTGAACCAGTTTTCAGACGTGCTTTCACCGGCTGACGTATTCCGAATGGCCACTAGCGGGGGGGCGGCGGCCCTCGGTCTCTCCACCAGCGTTGGCTCACTGGAGGTCGGTAAACGCGCGGATTTCCAGGTCGTCTCACATTGCGGCACAGATGAAAAGGGCCTATTGGAGAGGGTCATCGGCCAAGGGAAAATTGTAGATGTGTGCTTGAATGGGCTTTCCGGCGGGGCATAACCATCCGAATAAAAACTCTTGAAAGATCGGTGGCAGCCTGCTGCGGGAGAATCGCGGGAAGAGGGGGACCTGTTGCGCTGGTTTATTGGACAAACCTCCGAGGTTTCGTAAACTTCGGAGGTTTGTTTTTTTATTTCTGGTTAATCGCCGTCAGACGCCAGGGATTGTTGCCGACCGGCCGGGTAAATGTCCAGTACTCCTCGAATTTAACCGGCTCTGTCTTGCTGCCGGATACGACCGCGCCGCTGCTGTCATCGGTAGTGTAATCCAGCAGGTTGGCATAGATCAAGGCGGTGACGAAATCCTGTCCCGACTCCTGCCACGCCTCAACGATCTCTACGTTTCTGACAGCGATGTTCTCCAGTCGGTTGACCTGTCGATCCCGTAGCAGGCGATCCAGGTCCTCCTGAAAGATACGTTTCATCTCATCGGTCAGGAGCCCGGATACCGGTGCCAGATCACGATTCATCCAGCTTCCCTGGATTTTGAAAAAGATATCCATGGCCGTATCGTTAAAGCGCTGTTCATCAAACGAAGAATCCATCTGGCGAATATACCCCAGGCCTGTCGTGACATCACCTGCAGGCTGTCCATAACCGTTCGAATCATTGGAAACAGAAGCAACGGTTCCGCCATGATATCCATCCTGAGCATAAGGGGTAGCGGAATCGGATGTACTCCTGTTTTTGATAAACCGGTACAGAAGAAAAGCTATCCCGGCCAGGAGGATAATGCCAAATATGCCGCCGCCTCCACCACCCATGCCAAGGCCCCTGAAAAGCATGCCACCCAGCATACCTCCCGCGACCCCGCCCAGCAGACCACCAGCCATATTCCTCATGAATCCGCCGCTCTGCTGCTGTTGCGGCATGCTACCCGGGGCAGGCGTTGCCGACTGGCTCGGCTGATACGAGGGACTGGCCGGCTGGGAATAGCTGCGTGAGCCGCGACTGCCAAATGAACGGCTTCCTCCGGCCCTGGCGTGGGCATTGAACTCCAGTACGGTGACGCTCAGGAGCGTCATGACCACCAGCACACTGCACAGCTTTAAAATCAGTTTTTTCATCGTTTATTGCTCCTTGGGGTTGCCTTCATTAAAGATCTCTCCATGTTTCAGAATCAGTGGTGATACGCCGGTTATTACTCACACCTAGTTCAACATAGGCACTGACCCTGAGAATTTCAAGGGCAAAAATAAGACCTTTATCCAATGCAAACCACACATTGGATAAAGGTCTTGCGAGCGATGGTCATTGGGCAACCATTCTTGCGGCGTGCCGCCTCATGCATAACAGGGAGCGGCACGTTGCACTGTCACGCTATTTCTACATCTTACCCCCACCACCGTAGCTATGCAGACCTGAAAGGAATAGGTTGACGCCCAGGTAACAGAAGATGGTGGCGGCAAAGCCGATAACCGAAAGCCAGGCAGCGCGTTTGCCGACCCAGCCCCTGGTGAAGCGGGCGTGCAGGAAAGCGGCATATACAAACCAGACGATCAGGGACCAGGTTTCTTTGGGATCCCAGCTCCAATACGTACCCCAGGCATAGTTGGCCCAAGCGGCCCCCGTGATGATACCGAGGGTCAAAAGAGGAAAACCGATCATGATGGCCCGGTAATTGAGGTCATCCAGCACCCTGATGGGCGGAAACATACCCATGATGCTCGACTCGCCGGCCTTTTGACCGCTCTCATCGTGATTGGCCTTGATCAGGTACATGATGGAGATACCGCAGGCTACGGCAAAGGCAGCGTAACCCAGGAAGCAGGTGATGACGTGATAGAGCAGCCAGTTGCTCTGCAGCGCCGGAACCAGCGGTTCGATGCCGCTGTTCATCCCGAGTTGCGCCCAGGTCATGCCGAGCAGGGCAAAGGGCATAACAAAGGCGCCGATCACCCGGTATTTATATTTATAATCGAGCAGGGCAAATATCAGCACGATTGTCCACGAGAAGAAGACCACCGACTCGTAAAGGTTTGACAGCGGGGCATGACCGACACCCATGTCGTAGGATTCCTTCCAGCGCATGGCGATGGCGCCGGTCTGGGTCAGCAACCCGAAGTAAGCAGCGACGATCCCGGCGGTTCCGAGAACCTTGGCTCGGCTGGCCATAAAGGCGAAAAAAAGAAGCATGGAGACAAGATAGGTTAACGTCGCGACATTAAACAAAAGCGAGCTGGTCATTAGATTTCCTCCCCTGATAGTTGTTTCTTGAGTTTGTTAGCCAGCACCTCGAAGTATCGTTCAAAGGCAGCCTGGTTTTTGCTGGCATTGCCGCCCATGGTAACTGCACCGCCCTGAATCCGTACCCAGATACGGCGGTGGGACATGAGAAAGGCGCCATAGATACCCAACACCATCATCGCACAGCCCAGCCATACGATCCATACCCCCGGATCCTTGGCCACCTGCAGGCCGGTATACATTCGTTTCTGAGCGCCCTTGTACTGAAGAACGTGGCTTACATTATGCTCTTTGGCGTATTGAACATTCATGTCCGGGTAGTTAGCATAGACGATAACCTTTTCACTGCCTCCCTGGGGACTATTGATTTCCACCTGAACGGCCGGGCCGGACAGGGACGGGATAAATTCAGAAATATCATCGGTCGCTTCTACAACGCGCATGGTACTGCCGTCTGGCAAGGTGGCCGTTGTATTGCTGTCCAGCGTTACGGGGACAGCGTTCTTTCCGTCCAGACCGCTGACGGTGAAATAATAGTTGCCGGCATTCCCGTAGCTGGACTGGTAGAAGGTGATTCCTTTGTAGGTCAGCGGCTCATTCACTATGACGCGGACATTGGTGTAGCCGGGTACCGGCTTACCGTTTTCCAGTATCGTCAGAATGCTCTTGAACTCTTTTGGCGCGCCGGTGTCATAGAACGCCACCTTGAACTGTTCACAACGCACCGAGAATCCGAGATCGATCTCCTTCTCTGTGCGGGAGATAACCTTTGAAATACTCTCGCCCTCAAGGATACTCACGTACCCCTTGTAACCGAAATACGAGCCGATCATGGCGCCGATGAAGATGACGATGATGCTCAAGTGAACGACATACACCGAAAGCCGGCACCAGGGTGTCTTCTGGGCAAACAGATGCCAGGAACCATCGGCTTCCGTTACGACCGGCCGGGCGAATTCAGAACTCAGGAACGCTGTAAGTTTTTCTTTCAGCTGTTCAGGCTTGTCATTGGTTTTGATCGAAGCAATGTTGGGCAGGGATTGCTCCAATCCACTGCTCATAACCAGTGTTGGCTGGGACACGATCTTCCAGATATGGGGAAGTCTTTTGATGGAACAGGCTATCAAATTGACTGTCAGCGAGTACAGCAGCAGGATAAACCACCAGGAGTGGTACATGTCGAAGAAGCCCAACACCCTGTAGATCTGCTGTTTGCTGGAGCTGATCGTCGCCAGATATTCCGGTGGGATCGCGCCTTGCGGGATAATCGTTCCGATGATTGAGAGAATTGCCAGGGAAATCAGCAGGAACATGGTCAGCCTCAAGGAACAGAAAAAGTCCCAGAGGGAATGCAGTACACCGCGTTGTTTGGTTGTCACGTGTAAAACTCCTTTTGTATTGTGCCGAGAACGATCCCATCCTCGACATGATTCTAACTACTAAAGAATCGCGATCTGATTGTCAACTAAAATAGTCGTATTTGTCCTGAACACATCATCCCTTTGAAGGCCTGTCCTCCAACAGCATATCCAATGCCAGCAGAAAGACCCCCACGCAGATCAGCGAGTCAGCGACATTGAAGGCGGGCCAGTGGTGCCGATACCAATGCACGTCAAGAAAATCGATCACCTCGCCCATTCGCACCCGGTCGATCAGATTGCCGATAGCGCCGGAAAAGATCATCGCCAGGGAAATCTGGGCCAATCTCTGGTCGTTGCGCAGCTTATGGAAAGCAACGAGGATGGCGATGGAAGCCACCAGGGAGATCCCGATAAAAAAAGGCAGCCGCCAGGAGGCATTCGACAAAAAACTGAAGGCGGCACCCGGGTTACGTACATAGGTTATATTGAAGAAATTTGCAACCACCGGGATCGAGTCGAACAGCTGCATACTGCGATTGATATACAGCTTGGAAGCTTGATCGAGCAACAGCCCGGCAACGGCCAGAATGGCAAACAGTGTGTAGCGTGGTCTCATGTGTTTTGTACCTGTGGTCAAAGTGATGTGCGCCTACAGTACCGCGGCCGTACATTTGGGACAGATGGTCGGATGCGCCGCCTCGCTTCCCAGCTCTTCGCTGTAACACCAGCAGCGCTCGCACTTGTCGCCGGGGGCAGCGGTTACCTGCACCTTGAGCCCGGCAATGTTTTCCGATTCCCAGCCATCGCCGCTGATGCCGTCGGCCAGCTCAACCTTCGAGACGATGAAGATGCTCGGCAGCTCCGATTCATACTCGCGCAGGAAGCCCAGCAGTTCGGACGGAGCGGCGATGGTCACGCGCGCATCCAGCGGATGGCCGACAGTCTTGGCGACCCTGGCCAGCTCCAGGGCCTTGGAGACATCGGCCCGGACCTTCATGATCCGGTCCCAGCGCTCCACCAGTGCGTCGTTCTTCCATTCGGGATGCAGCAGCGGGAAGGCGGCCAGATGGACGCTCTGCTCTTTGCTGCCCGGCATATGCTGCCAGGCCTCATCGGCGGTAAAGGAGAGCACCGGCGCCAACAGGCGCAGCAGGGTATCCAGGATCTCGTGCAGCACGGTCTGGGCGCTGCGGCGGTCCAGAGAATCGGCCTTGCTGGTGTACATGCGGTCCTTGAGGATATCCAGGTAGAAGGAGCTCATCTCCACCGTGCAGAAGCCGTTGACATCCTGGTAGATGACGTGGAAGGCAAAGTCCTGATAGGCGGTCAGCACCCGTTCCTTGAGCATCTCCAGCTGGTGCAGGGCCCAGCGGTCGATCTCGGGCATTGCGGCATGCTCCACCGCCTGGGTGGTCGGATCAAAATCACTAATGCTCCCCAGGATATAGCGGCAGGTATTGCGGATGCGGCGATAGGCCTCGGACACGCGGGTCAGGATCTCATCGGAGATGCGGGTATCGTCGCGGTAATCCTGGGCCGAACACCACAGTCGCAGCACATCGGCGCCGAACTTCTTGATGACGTCCTCGGGCGCCACCACGTTGCCCATGGACTTGCTCATCTTGTGCCCCTTGCCGTCCAGCACGAAGCCGTGGGTCAGGACACTCTTGTAGGGCGCCACGCCGCGCGAGCCGACGCTCTCCAGCAACGAGGAGTGGAACCAGCCGCGGTGCTGATCGCTCCCCTCCAGGTACAGATCGGCCGGTGACGCCAGCTTGGGATTGGCCTCCAGTACGGCGGCATGGGAGACACCCGAGTCGAACCAGACGTCCAGGATGTCGTTCTCCTTCTCGAAGGCCGCGGCCCCGCATTTCGGGCAGACCGTACCGGCGGGCAGCAGCTGCTCGGCGCTCCAGTCGAACCAGACATCGGAGCTGTGCTCCTTGAAGATGGCGGCCACATGGTCCATCAATGTGCCGTCGGCCACGTACTCGCCGCAGGCGGTGCAGGAGAAGGCGGTGATCGGCACGCCCCACGAGCGTTGGCGCGACACGCACCAGTCCGGCCGGTTCTCGATCATGCCATGGATCCGCTCGCGGCCCCATCGCGGGATCCACTGCACCTGATCGATGGCCGCCAGGGCCTTGCCGCGCAGGTCGTTGGTCCGCATGCTGATAAACCACTGCTCGGTGGCGCGGAAGATGATCGGCTTCTTGCAGCGCCAGCAGTGCGGATAGGAGTGGCTGATCAGGGAGGTCTGCAACAATGCGCCGGTCTCGGTCAGCTTGTCGATCACGCTCTGATTGGCGGCAAAGACCTGTTGTCCGGCGAAGAACTCCACGGTGGAGAGGTACTTGCCATGGTTATCGACCGGATTGTAGACCTCCAGTCCCTCCTTCAGGGCCAGTTCGTAGTCTTCCTGACCATGGCCGGGCGCCGTATGGACGCAGCCGGTACCGGCCTCCAGGGTGACATGCTCGCCCAGCAGGATGATCGAGGTTTGATCATAAAAGGGATGTTTGCACAGTTTCCGCTCCAGCAGGGTGGCGGAGAAGGTAGCGATAACCGTGCCGGTCAGACCGACGGCGGCCAGGAAGCTGTCCTTGAGCCCCTCGGCGACGATCAGCACCCCTTTTTCCGTCTCCAGGGCCACGTAGTCGTACTCGGGGTGCAGGGCGACCGCCAGGTTGGCCGGGATCGTCCAAGGGGTGGTGGTCCAGATGACCACGTAGGCCTGCTTGCCGGCCAGGGCCGGGATGGCGGCGGAGAGGTCGTCTTGCACCGCAAAGCGGACATAGATCGAGGGGGAGGTGTGATCGGCGTATTCCACCTCGGCCTCTGCCAGGGCGGTCACGCAGGACGAGCACCAGTGCACCGGTTTGCGGCCGCGGTACAGCCCGCCGTTGTGGGCAAACTTGGCCAGCTCCCCGGCGGTCAAGCCCTCGTATTCGTACTTCATGGTCAGGTAGGGATTCTCCCAGTCACCCTGGATTCCCAGGCGCTTGAACTCCTCCTTCTGGATCTCGACGAACTTGGCGGCATACTCGCGGCACAGCTTGCGCATCTCCAGCTTGGAAACCTGGCTCTTCTTCGACCCCAGGTTTTTTTCCACCTGCAGCTCGATCGGCAGGCCGTGGCAGTCCCAGCCCGGCACATAGGGGGCATGGAAACCCTGCATGCGCTTGACCTTGAGCACGAAGTCCTTGAGGATCTTGTTGAGGGCATGACCGATGTGGATATGGCCGTTGGCGTAGGGTGGGCCATCGTGCAGGACGTAGAGCGGCTTAGCTGTTCCGGCGGCCTCCATCTGTTCATACAGGCCGGTTTCCTCCCATTTTGCCAGCATGATCGGCTCGCGCTGGTTGAGGTTGGCCTTCATCGGAAAGTCGGTGGCAGGCAGATTGAGGGTATCTTTATACTCCATTATGTAAGGCCTCCGCGTAATTAGTAGTCAGGTCAGATGCCAACCGACGGCTCCATCCGTATCGAGGATCCGAGGCTTAGGCATAAATTTTAATAAATTACAGCCAGCATGCGGAAAAGTCAAGGAGTCGCACTCTACCCCATGCAAACAGTGCTGCACAGCACATGCATGTATTGCCATTGCAATGGTATTGCAGTATTCTTTATGCATTCTGAAAGGAGTACCAATCCGTGAACATTGTCCACGCCGCCCTCCTCGGCGCTTTGCAGGGTTTTTCCAAGGTGCTGCCCATGCTGGCCGGGATCCCCGTCTCGGCGGTAACCGGCTATCTCGGCGGTGCCTTCCTGCTCCAGTTTGTCCGGCAACGCGGCATGTCAGCTTTTGTCTGGTACCGGGTAATAACGGGCGGGGTGGTGATTGCTGCCATCATGCCAGGTTTCAAAGGCTAAGGCATGGACGGCGGAATCAAACAATGGCCGGAGGACGAGCGGCCTCGGGAAAAGATGCTCAAGCAGGGGGCCAACAGCCTGACAAACGCCGAACTGCTGGCACTGATCCTCCGTACCGGCGATACTGCCACCAAGAAAAGCGCCATCGACCTGGGCCGCGAAATCATCAGCCACTTTGGCGATAACCTGCGTGAGCTGGGCGGTGCCGGCCTGGCCGAAATCTGCGCCATCAAAGGCATGGGACCGGCCAAGGCCACCGGCATCAAAGCGGCCTTTACCCTGGCAGCGCGCTTTCAGGCGCGCAAGCTGGAGCATCTCGACCGATTCACCTCACCCCGGCAGGTCTTCGATTATTTCCACCACGAATTCCGTGACAGCCGCAAAGAATATTTCCTGATCCTGCTGCTGGACGGCAAAAATCGCATCATCCGGCGTGTTCAGATCTCAGAAGGTAGCCTCAACCAGAGCATTGTCCATCCGCGCGAGGTCTTCAGTCCGGCGGTCAAGGAATCCGCCGCCGCTGTAATCCTGGTCCACAATCACCCCAGCGGTGACCCTGCTCCCAGTTCGGAAGATATCGCCATTACCCGCCGCTTGCGGGAGGCGGGAGACATCATGGGCATCAAGGTACTGGATCACATCATTGTCGGGGATGGTGAGTTCATGAGCTTCGTAGAGCGGGGACTGCTCTAACGACCACTGGCTCCGGGATCAAAGGAGGGACGGATGCAGCCCCAAATACTGCTGGCCGTGGCTGATGATGAGCGGCGGAGGAGATATGAAGCCTTCCTCAAGAAAGAAAGGGTGATCTGCCAGGCGGTATCCTCGTTGCGCGATGTGGCGACGCAGACCGCCAGACAACCGTATAATGCAATTTTCCTGGACATGCCGTTGATCGTCCGGGCTTCCCAATACGAGAAGAGCCTGGTGGAAGATGCGCTGCGCGCCCTGCCCCACGCCCGTCTTAATATTACCCCCGCAACCCGCGAGATCAGCATCCTGATCTCCGGTGAAAGCCCTGAGAGTTCTCAGACCCCCGAAGAATACCTCAGATACTGCTGCGAGCAGCCGGTCAGGATTGTTCTCCCGCGCAACAGGATCCCGATCCACCTTAATGCCGTGCTAACACACGCGCCGGATACGGCGGCCGGCGAGCGCACCGTCTGCATCGACATCTCACCGGGCGGCTGTTTCCTGTTCTGTGTCAACGACGAGATCTCCCTGCAATCGACCGTCTGGATACGACTGGTGATCCTCAACGATCCTGCGCCTATTCAGTCTACGGTCTGCTGGAAGCGGGAATGGGGGATGACCAACGAGATTCCTGGGGTGGGCATCCGCTTCGATCGGATGTCGGAGCAGCAGCAGACAGAGATCCTCTCACTCTGCCGGGGCAAACAAAAGGAGTAACAGCGGACCGGGGTATTACTGCACTTCGTTGTTGCAGGCCCGGGCGTTTTTTTCTGCATTGCGGCGTCGCCGGCCACCCAGGAAGGTCTCCTCGATGACAATCGCGACAAAGCAGATGATGAACAGGGCAAAAATAATTCCCAGCACAACATGCATCTTATCGCTCCAGAACTGCAACCCGGCCATATCCATGTCAGGCCTCCCTCAGAAGTTCCAGCGCCTCGTCCGAGGCCCGTTGGGCCGCGGCCACACAATCATTCAGCCCGATGCCGCGATACGAGTTGCCGGTCAGGATCAGACCGGGATGAGCTTTCAATTTGCCTTCCAGTGCGGCAAGCCGCTGGCCGTGGCCGACAGTATACTGGGGAATGGCCTGCGGATGCCGGAATATACGCACAAATGACGGCTCGGCCTCGATCCCCATGATTGCCTTCAGATCACGCCTGACCCGCGCTATCACCTCGTCGTCACCCAGTTTCACGTACTCCGGAAAACAGGCTCCCCCCATCATGCTGCGCAGCAGCACCTTACCCTGCGGCGCCCGGTTTTCAAACATGCTGGAATCCCACAAGGTGCCCAGGGTGCTGCACCCTTCCTTTTTGGGGATCAGGTAGCCGAAACCATCCAGCGAATGGGCGATTCGGTCGCGCTCGTAGCCGAAACAGATCACCGTCATGCTGGCGTAGGGGATCCGGCGTAACACCTGTGACATCTCGGCATCGACGCCATCCAGCATATCGGCCACCGCATACGCCGGCGAGGCGGCAATAACCAGATCGGCCTCATGATCGCTGCCATCGGCGCAGGTCACACGGTAGGCTGCGCCCGACCCCTTCTCCACCCGGGTCACGGAACTGCCCGGTCTGACACAACCATCCAGCAACGCCAGCAGCGCATCAGAGAGGTACTGAATGCCCTCGCGAAACGAGGTCAACACGCCACCGGGTCCGGCAGCGCTGGAAACGACCTTCCCTTCGGCAACATCCTTTTTCTTCTTTTTGGCCAGCATGATCATGGCCTTTATCAGGCCGCCGTATTCCCGTTCAAGCTCGGCGATCCGGGGAAAGCACGATTCCAGCGACATAGTCTCGGGATCACCGGCGAAGATGCCGGAAACCATCGGTGCGATCAGCTTATCCAGCGCCTCGCTGCCCAACCGGCGCCGGCCGAACGCAGCCAGGGTTTCGTCCACACCAACCGGGGCAGCGGCGATAAACGGTGTCGGTTCCAGCGCCAGACGCAGCTTGCCCGGCCAGGAGATCAGGCGGCTTTTGAGAAACGACGGCGCCCCTTCCGGCAGGCTGTGCAACTCGCCGCCGGAAAAGATAAAGCGTTTGCGGGCGTTGTCGTTGCTGCGATGCAGATGCCCCTCTACCCCGATGGCCGAGCAAAGCTCCAACGTCTGCGGCTTGCTGTCCAGAAAACCATTCGGGCCCCATTCACAGGTGTAGCCTTCTTCATGGATACTCCGGATCTTGCCGCCGACCCACGCTTCCTTTTCCAGCAGGGTCAGGTCCAGCTCGATGCCGGCCTTGCGGGCCTTGTCCCGCAGCAGCCAGGCGGTTGAAAGGCCGGAGATGCCTCCGCCGATAATGATCACTTTTTTCATGGAATGCTCCCTGGCGCAGATTAACAGGATACACACTACTGATAGGTAATTGTTCGAGCGATACTACGTCCGTGACCCGTGCCTGTCAAGGGATACACCACCGGTTCTGTTGACATGCCGCCAAAGGCAGCTTACATTGTCAGCAGAACTGAGAAAGGACGGTGAAGCCCATGGCCAGCACAGATTACTACAAAACCCTCGGGGTGGATAAAAAGGCTACTCCCGATGATATCAAAAAGGCCTTCCGCAAACTGGCGGTCAAGTACCATCCCGATCGCAACCCCGGCGACAAGGCCGCGGAGGACAAGTTCAAGGAACTCAACGAGGCCTATGCCGTGCTCTCCGACCCCAAGAAAAAGGAAGAGTACGACACCTACGGTTCCAGCGGATTCCACAAGCAGTACAGCCAGGAAGACATCTTCCGCGGATTCGATTTTGGCAACGCCTACAAGGATATGGGGGCGGGTGGTGGCGAGGATATCTTTTCGCGGCTGTTTGGCGGCTCATTTGGCGGCGGCCGGGGACAAGGCGGCCGGGGCGGCTTTCGGGCCGGCCCCCAGAAGGGTGGCGACCTGGAGATGGAGATCGATGTCAGTTTCCGCGATGCCGTCCTGGGGGCCGAAAAGGGAGTCGCCTTCCGCCGCAACGGTAAACGCGAGGAGCTGAAAGTCAAGATCCCGGCCGGCGTGGACAATGGCAGCAAGATCCGCATCACCGGCAAGGGCGGCCAGGGCGAGAGTGGCGGACCGGATGGCGATCTGTACCTGATCATTCGGGTCCTGCCGGACCCGGTCTTCTCTCGTGACAACGGCGACCTGCTGGTGGAACGGCCGATTCCGTTCAGTGCCGCCTGCCTGGGAACCTCCCTGGACGTGCCAACCCTGGAGGGTGACAAGCGCATCAAGGTTCCGGCCGGCATCCAGCCCGGTACAAAGATCCGTTTGAAGGGTTTCGGAGTGAAGACCCTGGGATCAAACGCCAAAGGGGATCTCTACGTCAAGATCGCGCTGCATGTGCCCGAAGCCTTGAATGCGGAACAGAAGAAGCTGGTGGAGGAATTGGCGGACAAGGGTATGTAATCCGGAAGCGCTGGTAGAAATAGCCGACAGACCTCCCAGGTTTTAGAAACCTCGGAGGTCTTTTTACGTTCAGGCCAGCATCAGCACCACGGCATGAGCGGATATCCCCTCACAGCGACCGGAAAAGCCCAAGCCCTCTTCGGTGGTGGCCTTGACATTGACCTGTTCCACCGTGGCGTTCAGCACCGCGGCAATATTTTCACGCATGGTGGCGATATGCGGCGCCATCTTGGGTTGCTGGGCAATAATAGTGGCATCCAGGTTACCGAGCCGGTAACCACGCGCCGCTGCCAGCGTATTGACATGCGCCAGCAGTTTGAGACTGTCAGCCCCCTTGTAGGCCGGGTCGGTATCGGGGAAATGCTTGCCGATGTCACCTTCACCGATGGCGCCCAGGATGGCATCGGCGATGGCATGCAGCAGCACGTCGGCATCCGAATGTCCCAGCAGCCCTTTCTCCCAGGGGATATCCACCCCGCCCATGATCAGCTTCCTGTCCGCCACCAGCCGGTGGACGTCATATCCATGTCCTATACGCATAGCTTCCTCCTGGGTTGAATGTACTGAATCGGCCAGGACGTTTCAAGCTATATTATCCCCTTCACAATGGCCAATGGACTGTCCTGCTCATCCGGCATCCTTTCCGCCCCACAAACACCCCGACCGGCACGCTGTAGACCACCACAGCGCCTGACCGGCGGGGCGCTATCCCCAGGCTGTTGGCGCCGATGTCGGCGGTGATCATCTCACGCAGCCGCTCCGTGTCACCCGGCCGGGGAAATGACGCCCGGAGCTGGGCCTCCAGTTCGATCTCCACATGGTAGCTGGCCTGACGGCAGTCACCCAGACCGGAGCCGAGCATCAGGGTGCTGAATTCTTCGGTGGTCAGGGCATGGGTGTGGGACGGATCGCGCATGATCTCCAAACGGTCATAGGCCGCCGCCTTTTCCGGCGCCATGGCCACATCGGCCACCATCACCCGGCCGCCGGGACGGCAGACGCGGATCATCTCATCCAGGACCCGGCGCGGCTCCACGAAGTGGTGAAAGCTGTAGCGGGTAATCACCAGGGAAAAACAGTTGTCGTCATACGGCAGCGGCAGGACGTCGCCGACCTGCCAGGCCAGGTTGGCCAGACCATGTTCCCGCTGCCGCTGTGCAGCCTGTTCGATCATGGCCGGGGTGATATCGATGCCGGTCACCCGGCTGCAGTGCCGGGCGAATTCGCAGGCCACCAGGCCGGGGCCACAGGCCACATCCAACACGGTGTCGCCGCTGGCGGCCTGTGTCATTTCCAGCAGCAGCTCGATGGCATCCAGATGGCCCGGCACCCGGGCAAAGGGGATGGCCTGGCGCGAAAACTGGTCAACGATCTCTTCCTGATGGGTACGGGGCATGTGCGGACTCCTTTTGGTTGTGATGGGAAGAGTATAGTTGACCTTTCTCTGTCTGTCTTGCTATGGTGTGACAATGAATATCGCAAAAATGACAAGATTGCCACCAGTGGAGCTGGGTTACCTACTGGATCCGAAACTGCCGGTCACCTCGCTGGCAATCGAGGTAAGCCCCCAGAAGATGCAGGCTCGCGAGGTCGGCTGCGCCGCGGTCCACTGCCATCCGCGGGGACAGCTGATCTACGCCAGCAGCGGCATGATGCGGGTCATCTGCGGCCGGGACGTCTGGGTAGTCCCCCCGTCGCAGGCGGTCTGGGTCCCGCCCGATCAGGGGCACGAGGTCTATTTCCCCGGCGACGCCGCCCTGCGCAGCGTGTTTGTCGATCCCTCGGCAGTCACCGGACTGCCCACGGACTGCACGGTGTTGAAGGTTACCCCGCTGCTGCGCGAGCTGATCCTGAAAGCGGTGCTGATCGGCAACAGCTACGCGCCGGAGGGGGCTGGCTGGCGAGTCATGCAGGTGCTGCTGGACGAGCTGCGCATTGCCGAGGCGACGCCGTTGCGCCTGCCGATGGCAAAGGACGAGCGGGTGATGCGGGTGATCGACGCCCTTCTGAAATGCCCCGGCGACAACCGCGATCTGAGCGACTGGGGAAAGATGGCCGGGGCCAGCAGCCGTACCCTGGCGAGGCTTTTCGTCAACGAAACCGGCCTGACCTACGGAGGGTGGCGCAAACGCCTGGTGCTGCATGAGGCGCTTGAGCGGCTGGACCGGGGTCAGCAGGTGACCGGCATCGCCTTTGACCTGGGTTACCAGAGCCTGAGCGCCTTTATCGAGATGTTCCGCAAGGAGCTGGGGGTATCGCCACGGCGGTATGCGCGGCAGCGATAACTGTGCGCAAGGTTCTCCGGCCGGCGGCATGGGGTGTGGGACAGACAGCGGATCGAGGCAAGATTAGGATTGCGTAACGGGCCGTTATGGCATAAGAAGGAAACAGTCAATGTCTTCAACGACACGGATACGTTTTTTCGGTTTACCGCTTCATGCGCATATGTGAACCGGTAACTTTCGAGTCGAACAACGATGTATCATGGTGTTTGCTCAGAATGCGGATCCACAAGTCTGGCAAATTTACAATAAACGTATTTTTGTTCAAGGAGGATTGGG
This sequence comes from Deltaproteobacteria bacterium, assembly GCA_021780495.1. GTDB lineage: Bacteria > Desulfobacterota > Desulfuromonadia > Geobacterales > Pseudopelobacteraceae > CAIPTY01. The sequence goes on along the minus strand of JAJXYO010000045.1, from coordinate 64,177 downwards.
CGAATGGCAACAAAAACAAGATTATTATTAACGGTGGCAGCGGGCTTTTTTGTCCTTTTGACCATTCAGATAGTTCCCTATGGCCGGAACTGGACCAACCCGCCACTTATTCGCGAACCATCCTGGGATAGCACAGCTACCCGTGCCATTGTAAAGCGTGCCTGCTTCGACTGTCACAGCAACGAGACGATCTGGCCATGGTACTCCCGGATTGCCCCGGTGTCCTGGCTGGTTCGACACGATGTGGACGAAGGTCGCAAAGAACTGAACTTCTCTGACTGGCAAAATGGTGCGCGCGATGGGGAGCGGATCAACAAGCTTCTCAAGGAAATCACCACGGGTGAAATGCCGCCTTTTGCGTTTCGGCTCGTGCACCCGGAAGCGCGTTTGTCAGATGCTGAGCTACGCCAGCTCATTGCCGGGTTGAGCGCAACAGCCCAACGCTGAGCTATCTGAGAGAGTTAGTTGCAGAAATATCTTTAGTTACCCGCAGCGGTTGTGCATGTGACAGCTTAAAAAGGATCAAACCATGACTGAGAAAAGAACCATGCTATGGCTGCTGGTGTCTGGAATGTTCATCTCCGCCACAACTCCGCTATGCCACGCCCATGACACCGGAAGTCTGTCCGATATCAACCCGCCGCCGGCGATGGTATCGCCTGCGCTCGTACCGGCGAACATAACCGCCCCACCCCCGAGGCCACTCGAAGAGCAACCTGGCACGAAAGTCTCGGAACGTTCGAGGTACTGGCGGCTTCTGGAAGGGGTTGCAATCAGTGCGGCGCAGTATAATACGGAAAAAAACGATGACGGCCGCCCCCACCCATTTGGCAATCCCCACTAAAAAGACATGCGTACTACAAAGGGAATGGCAACGCAACCTCGACAACCCGTAGACTACCGACTGAGAGACCTCGCTTACGAGGTATTGGAGCCATACTCGCAATTCTTCCTCGTACAGAGCGGCTTGTGTGAAGGAATGCATGTCCTTGAGGTCGGCTGCGGCGCCGGGGCAATGACGCCGTGGTTGTCCCGCACGGTCGGTCTGTCCGGGCGTGTGGTCGCCCTGGACATCAATCCGCAGGAATTGGAACGTGCCGGGCAGAAGGTGGCGGAATCAGGGCGGGATAATGTCGATTTCATCGCTGCTTCCGCCGAGGATGTTCTCACGGTCGGGCGGGATTTCGACCTGGTCTATGGACGCTTCATTCTCATGCAGCTGTCGAACCCTTTCGAGGTGTTGGAGCGGCTCGTGTCGTGCCTTCGGCCGGCGGCATCATCGCCCTGGACGAACCGAACCAGGAGGCCGATTATTCCGTGCCGCCATGCCATCCCTGTGAGCGAGCGAACCGGGCCTTTCTGGACTTCGCCGACTGCACCGGAAAGAATTTCCGTATCGGAGACAGCCTGTATCCGATGCTGTTGCGCTTGGGTTTGAGGATTCGGGTGGCCCATGCGTGCCAGCCCATCATCCCCATGAACCACGCAATCCGGATGTTCAAGCACGGCTTGCTGGATTCGGAGTCCACTTTGCTGAAAACGGGCGCTGTCAGCGAGGAGGCGTTTGAGGCCATCTTGGCCGAACTGGACAGCTGGCCGATTAGCGATGGCGATTTCTATGCACTGTCGCGGCAGGTACAGGTCTCTGGAGAGCGAACTTAATGCAACTCTGCATAAATTGAGACTCTCTAAAATGGAGTGAATTATGAGAACCATGGCAAAGTTAGGAGCTGGCATCACCGTACTGGTGTTAATGTTGGCCGGCTGTTCAACCATGCCGAAACAGCCGGACGCTTTCGTGCGGGGGGATTACGGCTACACCAAAGAGTACGTCTCCTGGCTGATCCGGAAAGAGATGCGAAAGAATGATGTGACCGGGCTCAGCATCGCCCTGGTGGACGATCAGAAGGTGGTATGGGCGCAGGGTTTCGGCTATGCCGACGAGGCAAACAAGATTCCTGCCACGCCGGATACGATCTATCGTGTCGGTTCCATCTCCAAGCTTTTCACCGCCACAGCGGTCATGCAGTTGGCCGAACAAGGCAAGATGGACATCGACAAGCCTTTGCAGACCTACCTTCCTGAGTTTTCCATCAAGAGCCGTTTCACGGATGCCGGTCCCATTACGCCACGCTCCATCATGACCCATCATTCCGGACTTCCTTCCGAGTTGCTGAAGGGGATGTGGACCAAAAGTCCGGAACCGTTTGAGAACGATGTCAAACTGCTCAGGGATGAGTACGTTGCCTATCCACCCAACTATGTTTTTTCCTATTCCAACGCCGCTGTGACCATCCTGGGGCATGCGCTGGAAAAGGTCAGCGGCCACGACTTTTCCAGCCAATTGACCGCTTCGCTGCTGCAGCCGCTGGAGATGTCCCGTTCGAAGTTCGATCCGGCGCCAGACCACTCACCTTTGGCGGCTAAGGCCTACCGGAAGGGAGAAGAAACCGATGAACTCCCTTTGGGAATTGTTCCTGCCGGAGGCTTGAATTCCACGGTGCTCGACCTCTCCCGCTTCATGGAGATGGTCTTTGCCGGAGGCCGCGCCGGTGAAAAACAGATCATCAAGCCCGAAACCCTGGCCGAGATGTTGCGCCCCCAGAACGCCGATGTTCCGCTGGATCTGGACCTCCGCATCGGACTCGGCTGGTTTCTGGGTAATTTGGACGGCATTGACACGAAGGAAACCGGACCGGTTGCCCAACACGACGGGGCGACGCTGTATCATCGCAGTCAGTTGATCGTTCTCCCGGAGCAGAAACTGGGGGTAGTTGTTCTGGCTAATTCAGCCTCCGCCGGTGATGTGGTCAGCAAGGTAGCCACGGAAGCGTTGAAGCTGGCCTTCGAAGTCAAGTCCGGCATTCGGCAGCCGGAGCAGAAACAGCAGTCTGCCGTGGGTGAAGGTTTGCTGTCGCAGGAGGCCCTGCAGGCCTATGAAGGGCGTTACGCTACGATAGCAGGGGTCGTCAACGTTACCAAAGAACCGGATTATCTGCGGGCCGAGGTCATGAGCACCGCATTTCGTCTGGTGCCCCGTGCCGATGGCCTGCTCGGCCTGCGGTACAAATTGCTGGGGCTCTTCCCGATCAGTCTTGGGCAGGTGGACTATGATGGTTTTTCCGTCGCACGGGTGGCGGGGCGCGACATAGTGAAGGTTCGCTCGCAAGGGCGGGAGTTACTGCTCGGCGAAAGGATTAAACTGGTTCCACTACCCGAGAGGTGGTTGAAGCGAACCGGCGAGTATGAAATCATCAACCGCGGCGACGATGCCGTGCTGATCGAAAATGTACGCCTCCGGCAGGATAGCGGTCTACTCATCTTGGATTATGCCATGCCGCTCTTTATCGGCGGCAGGATGAGCGTCGCCATTACACCGCTCTCCGACACGGAAGCGATTATGTACGGATTGGGGCGCAATATGGGCGAGACGATTCGGGTGGAAATCGTTGGCGGGGAGGAGATGCTCCAGTATTCGGGGTATCTCCTCAAGAGAAGACAAAACTAGCGGTGAAGGATCAAAACGCGGATTAGTTTTTGTAAAGAGGGATTAGCTATCATATGGCCAGAAATATTGAAATAAAGGCACGCATCGAGAGCGTTGAAGCCATAATCCCGATGGCAGCCTCTATCGCGGACAAAGGGCCAATCGAGATCCTTCAGGACGATACGTTCTTTGCTTGCCCGAACGGCAGGCTGAAGCTCCGTGCCTTTTCACCCACGGAGGGCGAGCTTATCTTCTATCGCCGCCCGGATCAGGCGGGGCCTAAAGAATCGTTCTATCTCATCTCCCCCACATCCGCGCCGGACATTCTCAGAGAGTCCTTGACGCTGGCTTATGGTGAAGCCGGGCGTGTTCGCAAGCACCGAACCCTGTTCCTTGCCGGCAGAACACGCATTCATCTTGATCGAGTCGAAGATCTGGGGCACTTCCTCGAATTGGAGGTGGTCTTGTCGGATGGCGAAAACGTGGAAACCGGCGAAGCGATCGCGCAAGATCTGATTGCAAAGCTGGGCATTTCATCAAACCAGCTTATCTTAGGTGCGTACGTCGATCTGCTTAACCAGGCTGTGGCTGTTCAGCGCCATACCGTTTAGGCACAGGGCTGAATTGTTGAAATTATTGCAACAATCGCAAGCACGGGACAGCGGCGCTGATCAAATGGTGCTAGATAGTGTAGGAATGGCACACCACCAGGAGGATTTCATGGAGAAGATCGACTTGAAGAAAACGTTGAAACACCTGTATCAGCCTTCGACCAGGGAAATTGCTCGTGTCGATGTTCCGGAAATGAACTTCCTCATGGTTGATGGAGAGGGGGATCCGAACACCTCGCAATCATTTGCTGATGCGATCGAAGCACTCTATCCGGTTTCCTACACGTTGAAGTTCATGGTCAAGAGAGGTGCTTTGGCCATTGATTACGGCGTGATGCCGCTGGAAGCGCTCTGGTGGTCTGACGACATGTCCGCGTTCACCACGGGAAACAAGGATGCCTGGAAATGGACGGTAATGGTTATGCAACCGGAGTTCATTACGCAGGAAATGGTTAAAAAGGCCATCGTAGAAGTAACACGTAAAAAGAATCCTGTCTCCCTGCCGCTGGTAAGATTTGAGTCCTTCAAAGAGGGAAAGGCTGCGCAAACAATGCATATTGGTCACTTCTCGGAGGAGGGGCCGACCATTGAGAAGGTACATTCGTTCATAGAAGGCACTGGCAGTCATCGGGTCGGCAAGCACCACGAGATCTATTTGAGCGATTTACGGCGCACCGCACCGGAAAAGTGGAAAATCATTATCAGGCAGCCTCTGTCATGAAGATTGTAAAACGTGATATATCCAATTTCCGCCACATCAATTCATACGGGACACGACAATGAAGGCAGTCATCTACTATTACAGCGGCACCGGCAATTCCCTCTGGACAGCGCGCCAGCTCGCCGGGAAGCTCGGCGACACGGAGCTCGTACCGATGCACCGGCCGAACCAGGGCTCGCACGGCAGCAACGTTGATACCGTCGGTCTCGTCTTTCCGGTTCACATCTGGGGCGTCCCGAGTCTCGTGCGTACCTTTCTTCAATCGATGGAAAAGCGACCGGGTGTCTATTATTTCGCCATCGCGGTGAATGCCGGTCAGGTATCGCGTACCCTGGTTCAGCTCAAGGAGCTCATGGCCAGGGGCGGCCTCACCCTTTCCGCCGGATTCGATATAATATTCCCGAGCAACTATATCCCGTGGGGAGGGCCGGGACCGGTGGCGGTACAGAGGAAACGATTCGACGCGGCAACGGAAAAGATCAACGCCGCGGCTTCGTATATCTCAAACCGGAATTCCGGACTCTTGGAGATGGGGCCCCTGTGGCAGCGAGTGCTTTTTACCGGATTGTACAAGATGACCTACAACCTTGTGAAGACGTTGGACAAGAACTTTCAGATCGACGGTACGTGCTCCTCCTGCGGCATCTGCGAAAGGGTCTGTCCCGTGAAGAACATCTCGTTGGAAGCGGGAAGGCCCGTCTGGCACGGCGGCTGTGAACAGTGCCTCGCCTGTATCCAGTGGTGCCCCGAAGCATGCATCCAGTATGGAAAGAAGACGAAGAGCTACGAACGATACCATCACCCCGAGGTGCAGGCGAAAGATGTTTTTCGTTAAATCACGGGGCGGGATTGAAAAAATGGAAAGGTCGCTGGCACGTTACGAAACGTATGTGAACAAGGTATCAGGAACAAGCAGGTTGCACCTGATAATTTAACATTTTCGGGAACCTTTTCGAATCTCCCGCGTATTATTGTGTAGAGAAGAACGCTTGGAGTCTGAATGAACGATATTATCGTAATCGAACGTATCCGCAACGGTGACGTTGATGCCTTTGCCCAGCTCGTCCGGAAGTACCACAAAAACCTGCTCGCCTTTATTTACCGCCTCATGCGCGATCCGCATCTGAGTGAAGATATCGGTCAGGAGGTGTTTCTGGAGGTCTATAAATCGTTGCCGCGCTTCGATCCGGAAATGGGGGCCCCGTTTTCTGCCTGGCTCTATATCAGCGCCCGCAATCGCTGCGTCAGCGAACTGCGGAAACGGGGCAGGTCCGAGAGCGTGCCGCTTGAGGATTACCACATGATCACCGATGCCGCGGACAGTGCCGAAGAGGCGCTGATCAATCATGAAGGCCGGCAGGTATTGGCCGATTCGCTCGAACAACTCCCGGAACCGTTCCGGACAACAATGTTCAGGAGCCTGCAAGGTGCTTCCTTGAATGAGATTGCCAGCCAGGGCGGGATTTCGATGGCCACGGTCAAGAGCCGTCTGTTTCGGGCCAGAGAGCGGTTGAAACTGCTTATGAAAGAATACGTTGGAGGTGTCTGCCATGAGTGAAGAATATACGCCGTCTCCTGATTTTGTCGCAAAGGTAATGGTGCAGGTGCGTGCATATGAGGCCTCGCGAATCTCATTCGCGGAGTGGTTCATCGGCCATCCGTTCATGCGCTATGCCCTGGCCGGCGGTGGAACCTTGTTCGGGATATTCAAGTCGGTAGCGGTATTTTAAATCGAGATGAAGGGATTGATAACATATGAAACATTCCATTGCCGGCGTGATCAAGCGCAGCGAAGTCCGAAGAAAGTCCAAAACCAGGGAGTTTGTCGCATCGATCCTCTGGGCCGTTGTACTGGCCCTCATTATCAGAACGTGCATCGTACAGTCGTTCAAGATCCCCTCCGGTTCCATGGAGGACACCCTGGTGATCGGTGACTGTCTGCTGGTAAACAAGTTCATCTACGGCATCAGAGTACCGTTCACCGACCTGCGCCTGCCGGCGCTGCGCGATCCGCAGCGGGGTGATGTGATTGTCTTCCAATACCCGCGGGATCGTTCGAAGGATTTTATCAAGCGCTTGATCGGCGTACCGGGCGATGTGATCCAGGTTCGGGATAAGCGGGTGTATGTCAACGGGGTCCTCTATCACAATCCCCATGAGGTGCACAAAGACCCGCAGATCTTGCCGCGGGAAGCAACCGTGCGTGATAATTTCGGACCGGTCCGGGTCCCGGCCAACTCCTATTTCGTGATGGGTGACAACCGGGACAACTCCTATGACAGCCGTTTTTGGGGTTTTGTACCGCATGCCGATGTGATCGGGCTGGCGTTCATCAAATACTGGTCGTGGGACCAGAGCAGATGGCTGCCCAGATGGCAGAGGATCGGCAAACCCATTAATTGACATGTACCGATACCTCCCGAAAGAAATAGTGATGTGACATGAAACTGGTACAAAGAATGCTCTTGCCGATGGAAGGCGGTGCCTTAAAACGGCATTGTTGATTTGGGGGTTATCAGTATTGATGAACGAACACTATAAATATATATGGAGCCCGTAATGAACAACACAGTTGATCATGAGATGCGCTACTACCCCAAGGAAAGCCTTTGCCTCACTCATGACATCCCCGGAGCGCGGCAATGGGCCGTTTCTCTTGACCAGACTATGCTGACCTACTTCGAGGTCGATCCCGACTGCCGGTTTGAGAGTCATAGCCATGAAAGCGAACAGATCACGATGGTTCTGGAAGGGGTACTCTATTTCGAGCAGGGGGAGAAGGTGGCAGCAGTCAAGGCCGGCGAAGTAATCGCCATCCCGGCCCATGCCCCTCATGCGGTCTTTACCGCGGCCTCAGCCGCCAAGGCGGTCGATGCCTGGTCGCCGGTCATGGACAAATATATAAAATAGTCTTTGGTATTGAGACTCCGTCAGCACCGTCGCAGAATGTTACGTTTATCGAACAGTTCGAAAGGGAGATTCATTTGAACGTCAAGACGTATCTATTGGTATTACGCCATAAAACTGAAGGTTCTGAGAATCATCAAGGCCAATAACAGCAAGATCTGGTTCGCGACACACCGAAGAGCATATCTGCCTAAAAGTCAGAAGTTCCTCCCCAGCTCTTCGCCGATACTGAAGCAACTCACCTCTTTTGCAGACAGCCTTTACACCACCATAATACTGTGTAACCTGCTAATTTCACTTGTTATCAGGCTACATCTTTGCTATGGTTACGGTTCAATATTTTATAGCTGGAAGGGGATAAGGTACGATGAGATTTACGAAAATGCAGGGTGCCGGCAATGATTACGTGTATGTCAACTGCTTCGAGGAAACTATTGCTGATCCACGACAGGTGGCGATACAGGTTTCAAACCGCAACTTCGGCATCGGCTCGGATGGTCTGATCCTGATCATGCCGTCTGAAATAGCAGACGTTCGCATGCGGATGTTCAACTCGGACGGCTCCGAATCAGAGATGTGCGGCAACGGTGTCCGCTGCGTGGCGAAATACGCCTATGATCATGGCATCGTGTCAAAGACGGAGATCACCGCCGAAACCGGCGCCGGTATCCTGACCCTGCTGCTGGTACCCGGCAGCGATGGCAAAATCGAGAAGGTCCGTGTCAACATGGGACCACCCCGTTTGACTCGCGGCGAGATCCCCATGACCGGCGACGCATCTGCCACCGTCACTGCCGAACCCCTGAAGATTCTTGATCGCATCTTCAAGATCACCTGCGCCTCCATGGGCAATCCGCACTGCGTGATCTTCGTGGATGATGTGGATTCCTTCCCGGTCCTGACCTACGGCCCGTTGATCGAGAATCACGAGCTGTTCCCCCGCCGCACCAATGTTGAATTTGTCCAGATCATCTCCCGGACGGAAGTACGTCAGCGCACCTGGGAACGGGGTGCCGGTGAAACGCTGGCCTGCGGAACCGGTTCCAGTGCCGTGACCGCCGCCTGTGTGCTGAACGGCCTGACCGACAGGAAGATCCTCAACCATCTCTCCGGAGGCGATCTGGAAATGGAGTGGGCCGAGGACAACAATATCTATATGACGGGTCCGGCAGTCGAGGTCTTTAAAGGGGAGATTGCACTCTAGCAAGCTTACCGTACGTTCTGCGCTTGGCAGGCAGAACGTACGGTGGCTAAGGCGTATGGGTCAGCGTTTGAACTTTCTGGTGAGTTCCAGAACACGTTTGACGCGTGATACGACGCGCAACGGCTGGACCGGTTTGGAGATAAAATCTATAAATCCGAATTCGAGAGCTTTTTGTTCGTCTTCCGATGTGGCCTTGGAGGTCAGCATGATGACCGGGATCTCCGACGTCATGGGATTGGCCTTGAGAGCTCGCAACAGACCGAAGCCATCCATACGCGGCATGACCGAGTCGGTTACGATCAGGCGGGGACGCTCGGAAATCGCCATCTTGAGACCATCCAGCCCATCAACCGCCAAGATCACTGAAAAGCCTTCTCTGGTTAAGGCCGACTGGATTACGGCAGCCACTGTGGCGGTGTCTTCCACGATCAGGATCGAATCGTTGTTTTCGGAACTGATGGCGCTCTTCAGATAATACTTGGAAATGGCGTCGAGGATTTCCCGGCGAGTGGAGATAACCGGTATGATCTGGAAACCGGTGATACGCGTCAGCATCTCCATTGTTTCCATATCAAAAGGGTCAGTGATAGCAACAGCCAGCATGCTGTCTTTCTGCTTGAGCGGAAAGACCAGTTTCTTCATGGCAAAGTCAGACGGAAGCAGGTCCAGCAATTCCTGTGAAAAACTGTGATTGATAAAGTTTTTGATCGTTTTGAAGTTGAATTGTGTCCCGAGCGCTTCAGCCAGCTCATCCTCAGTGATAACGCCCATCTCTTCCAGTACAATTCCCAGACGCACATTGCTCTGCTTCTGGCGTTCAAGAGCCCGCTCGAGCGTCTTCTTGCTGATGATTTCGGCCTCAACCAGTATATCCCCGAGATGCTTCATCGCGCTGTGCCTCTACTTTGTCGTATGTAGTCTGATATTGATGCAGCACACAACCGGCTAACGTTACACACCATTGATGGATTATGTCTTGTAAGATTTCCTGCTTTCAGAACGCTCTCTATCAGAGACATTCATGTGACGGATTACTCTTTGGGCGCCAGATAGCCGACCCGTATCCCGCCCCAATGCCTGCCATTGATAACCAGTGGATGAGACATGTCGTTGAGGATCTCACCCGTATCCCTGCGATAGGTCTGTAGCAGGAAGCCATCCGTGTTTCGGGCGCAGCGAATTCCGGTACGGTCGTTAAAGATCCGTTTGGTGCGGTTATTATTCTTGTCCTGCTCCGGATTACCGGTCAGCGGCTTGCTGTAACGCAGATTATGAGTGGGGACGTAGCCGTTGTTATCGATACAAATCGTATAGAGCACCTTGCTGTCCCTGCTCACGATCTTCTCCTGAATGGGAGAAATCATGCGGTCAAAGAACACATCAAATTTGGTTGTGAATTTTTGCGGGTCTGTCTTGGCAACGGGAACATAATTTCTATCAAACAGTGCTTCCATGGTCAGAGTCCTGTCTTTCAGAGCGGCTTCAATGACGGTCAGCACTTCACGCTCCATTTCGCGGATAGCGGCCTTGACCGTATCGTGGTAGTTTCCTACCGAGAACTTGCCCACCGTACTGTAGATCTGTTCAACAACATCCGAGAATTGTCCAAACGCCTCAGCGGTGGTCTGCATTGTCGAGAAGGTCGCCGTTGCCGCAGAGGAAATATGGTGAATTTTTTCAGTGATTTCCTGTGTTGTAGCACTCTGCTCTTCGGATGCCGTTGCTATCTGCACGATCATCGAGCGTGACTCGGCGGCATGGTTTTGAATATTCTCCAGTTGCTGGCTAGCCTGCTCGGCCTTAAGCAAACCGGTTTGCACAAGTGCGCTTTCCTTGTTTATCATATCGGCAGCCTTGCTGCTTTCCTGTTGGATGGATGCCACAACGCGCTTGATCTCGCGGGTGGAATGAGTTGTCTTTTCTGCCAGGCCCTTTACTTCGCTGGCCACCACGGCAAACCCCTTGCCTGCATCACCCGCCCGAGCCGCTTCAATCGAAGCGTTCAAGGCCAGCAGGTTGGTCTGGTCGGCAATATCCTCGATGAGTATAACCATCTCCCCGATTTTTGATGAGGACTGTTCCAGATGCCGGATGGTCTCCAATGTACTGCTTACGCTTTCGCTGATCTGATGCATACAGTCACGGGTATCCTGGACAACCGCCATGCCGCTGCGAGTAGCATCGTCAACGTCCGAGGAGAGCGTCGCTGCCCGATGGGTATTTGCGGCCACCTCGTTAAGTGTCATGCTCATCTCTTCCGAAGCAGCGGCAACCGCCATGACCTGGTCCTTCTGATCCTGTGTCATTTGCAATGTCTGGTCAGTGCCAGCCGCAAGCTCGCAGACACTCGATCCGATCAAACAGGTCTGCTGATACAACAGGGAAATGGTAGTGCGAATCTTGGCGGTCAACAGGTTGACCTCGGTCCCCAGACGCCCGATCTCGTCGTCGGAACGGATATGCAACACCTTGGTAAGATCACCCTCACTGCCTGCCAGATCACCCAGCTGCTTATAGAGTTCGGAGATTTGAAACACGATTGTGCGAGAAAAGAACAAGTACAGCATACTCAGCATCGCCAAGAAAAAGAAAACACCTACCGCCGACATGATGAGCGTGAGCTTGAGAGCGCTTTTGAAGCCCTCCTCCATCGACGTCGTCAGGATCACCCCACCTACAAACTTGCCATCACCTTGGTGGCAGCCTCGGCAGCGTTCCTCCTTGACCAGCGGCACCGCCAGACTGAGTACGCGACGCCCATCCTTATTCTCGGCAACTTCCACCGTTTTACCGTTTGCCAGAGCACTCCGCATCTCCTCGCTCCCGGCGCCGCTGCCGAATTCTTTCCCGTCAGCATTAAACAACCGGATGCCTTCGATACCGCCCTTGGTCTTGATTTCCTCCACCGTCTTCCCGAACTCTTTCATATCCCCTCTCATCATCTGGCTGAGGATATCGTGGGTCACGGTTGATACCAACTGACGGGCATTTTTCTTCTGCAGATCAATCGTTGAACTGTATTCAAGGTAAATGGACAGGACTCCCAGTCCGGCAAAACCGACAAAGAGGGTGGCTCCGATAATCAAGAGCACTTTGCGGGTCAATTTCGATTTAAACATGGGGGAAATCCTTTCACAATGGCACGAGGTACGGTTTGGCAGGCTGAAATTCGTAAACTATAGCCTAAACAATGTAATGCCGCAATTACTTTATAAACAGCGTTTTGCAATAATATCCGACACATAAAAAGCCCGGAAGGCATGCCTTCCGGGCTTTGAGTACTCCAAACATACACAAGCTACGTTAGTTGGGGTATACGGAAACCTTTTTACGATCTCTTCCCATACGCTCAAACTTGACAATGCCCTCGATCAGGGCAAACAAGGTGTAATCCCTGCCACAGCCGACATTATTGCCAGGATGGATCTGTGTGCCACGCTGACGATAGATAATATTACCGGCCTTGACGATCTCGCCGCCAAATTTTTTACAGCCGAGTCGCTGACCATCCGAATCCCTGCCGTTACGTGAACTTCCGCCTGCTTTCTTATGTGCCATTTCCGTATCTCCTCGGGAAAATTACGTATGTATTTATGCGCTGATCTTTTCAATCTTGAGAACCGTTCTATGCTGACGGTGACCGCGCAGCTTACGGGTTCCCTTACGACGTTTGGACTTGAACACCAAGATCTTCTTATCCTTGCCCTGAGCCGCAATTTTGGCCGTTACCATTGCGCCAGCTACAAGAGGAGCCCCAATCGCAAGCTTCTCGCCACCAATCATCAGCACGTCGGCAAATTCAATTTTGTCGCCGATTTCACCCTCAAGCTTTTCAACCTTGAGAAACTCGCCTTCAGCCACTTTGTATTGTTTTCCACCGGTTTTAATTACTGCGTACATAGCCATCTCCATACAAATCATTTTTAAAAGAGTTTTGGACTATAGTAAAGAGTGCGTTGCATGTCAAGGATAAATTTGGCACCCCGTCGTCATGTGTCGAATGAAACTGGGTTTCGGCTATTTGATTATTCTGTTTACCATAATGTGCCACATGTGGCACAATAAGCCTGCATATCGATGGGGGCTGACAACCCTCCATCTTATCACGCCAATTGGAGTAAACATGGAGCCGATCATCACCTACAAAGAGCGTTGCCGGAGATGCTATTCCTGCGTGCGAACCTGTCCGGCCAAGGCGATCAAAGTGGATCAGGGCTTTGCACAGATAATATATGACCGCTGTATCGGTTGCGGCAACTGCCTGAGCTGCCCGCAGAATGCCAAGGTGATTGTGGACCGCATGGTCAGGACTCAGGAATTGCTGACATCAGGCGCACCGGTCGTAGCCGTACTGGGCTGCTCATTCCCCGCTTTCTTCCATGCCATCACACCCGGCCAATTGGTAGCAGGCCTGAAAAGCCTTGGTTTTCTCGAAGTACACGAAGGCGCCTATGGCGCCAGCATGATAGCCAGCAGCTACCGTAATGCACTGAACAAGGCCGAACTTCCGCTGATTTCGTCGCACTGCCCGGCGGTAGTTGCTTTGATAGAGCGCCACTACCCCAAGTTGTTACCCAATCTGATGGGCATTGTCTCACCGATGATCGCCATGGGACGCTTTATTAAAGGCGTGCTGGGCGAAGACACCAAAGTAGTCTATATAAGCACCTGCATCGCAGCAAAGTTTGAGGTACAATCCGCAGAATCAGCAGGAGCAATCGATGTCGTCCTGACCTACCAGGAAATCGATAAACTCTTCAGGAGCCGTGGCATCAACCCGGCCTCCTTGGCCGAAGTACCCTTTGATGGCATTGATCCAGGAGAAGGCCGGCTGTTTACCCTCACCGGCGGACCACTTAAGGTGTTCGGCATTGAACAGGACATTCTGGACACCACAACCGTCGCCAGCGAAGGCGAAACACACACCATCGATATCATTCGCGATCTGGCTGCCGAGCGAATTTCCCCAGCCTTTATCGATCTGCGTTTTTGCGACGGCGGCTGCGTGGACGGACCGGCCCGCGACAGAGAACTGAACCATTTCTTCAAGCGCAAACTGATCGTAAACTACTCAAACAACGCTTTGCAGTACCTGACAGCACCCCATTACCGCTCGGCAGGAGCACTGCCCAGCCTGCAACGTACCTTTTCGGATAAATCCCGCAGATTACCCAGCCCCGGCAAGGATGACATCAAACATATCCTGCACTCCACCAACAAATTCGCACAGGGCGATGAACTCAACTGCCGGGCATGCGGCTACAATACCTGTCGAGAACATGCGGTTGCGGTCTTCCAGGGACTGGCAGATATCGAGATGTGCCTGCCCCACAATATACAGCAGATCGATGAAGACCGTGGCCGTTTGATACAAAAATACGAGCTGGTGCGCCTTGAACTCGACCGCCAGGCCGGCGACGACCTGATTGTCGGCGAAGATCCAGGCATTCAAGAGGTGTTAAATCTGATCAGCCAGGTCGGTCCGACCCCCACCACGGTCCTGATTCGCGGGGAAACCGGCACGGGAAAAGAATTGACGGCACGCGCCATCCATCGCCTGAGTCAGCGCAACGACAAGCCCCTGGTAACGGTCAACTGCACCACTATCACCGATTCACTTCTGGAAAGTGAGTTGTTCGGGCACAAGAAGGGATCATTTACCGGGGCTATTTCCGACAAAAAAGGGCTGTTCGAAGCGGCCAGCGGCGGTACGATCTTTCTGGACGAGATCGGAGACATCACCCCTAAGCTGCAAGCAGAATTGTTGAGGCTTCTGGACCTTGGAGAGGTTCGGCCGGTGGGCGGCACTTCGTCCAAAAAGGTTGACGTGCGACTTATTGCCGCCACCAACAAGGATTTGGAACTGGGCATGCGAGAGGGCTGGTTTCGCGAAGACCTGTATTACCGGCTCAACGTCTTCACCATCCTGCTCCCGCCGCTACGAAACCGGATTGGTTCCGTCCCAGCCCTGGCCCAGCATTTTCTGGAGAAAGCCCGCAAGAAGTTGAACAAGAATATTATCGGCATCGAGGAGCGCGCCGTCAAGGCAATGCAGCAGTACCCCTGGCCGGGGAACATCCGCGAGATGCAGAACATCATCGAACGTTCGTCGGTACTGGCCCAGGACGGCATTATCAGACTGGAAAACCTGCCCACCGTTTTCGCCGATACCTACGAATGCTGTGCCGACGGCAAAGTCAACCGGCGGAGAACCTCTTTCAAGGCCGAACGGGAAATACATGTCGCCCGAACCGAAAAGAATCTGATCCGACGCTACCTTGAAGAGACCGGCGGGAACGTCGCCAAAGCGGCCCGCCAGGCCAACATCCCCCGGCGTACCTTCTACCGCCTGCTCGAGAAACATGGCATTGAAGTCAATCGCGATTCTTTGCAGGTTCTAAAATAGTGTATACTTTTGGCCACTACTGTGCCATTTACTGCACACTTATTCTGTTTACGAAACAAGATGATATCGGTCTGCAATCGCAACATACCGAACTATAACGCATTAAATTATTATTTTAACATTGGCATGGAATTAGCTACAGATCAGGCATACATGTGCATTCTTACAGCACGACAACCATACATATCGGACAGGGAGGAATCACCAATGGGCAGAATGAGAGAAAATCCACGCTACAATGTTATTTCAATGCGGATCAGTGACGAGGAACGAGAGCATCTGGAGAATATCATGGGCCAGACCAACCTGAGCATTTCAGATATCATGCGCGAGGCCATGGAATACTTTGCCGCCAACTATGGACAAATCGAGCAACAGCGCAAGGCAGCATAAGCAATAAGACATTGCGACGGCACAGGTCACGCGAAAAAGGCGAGGTAATTTCCTCGCCTTTTTCGCATTCAACGGGCAAAATTATCGACGACATCCAAAACCAGGTCAGTTGATCAAAATCTCAAACTGCTCCTGATGAAAGCCGGGCTTGGCCCGTACCGTTACGCGTTTCTTGAATTTTTTCTCCAACTCCTCCAACCCGCGACGTTCCTCGTCGTAGAGCAGATCGGCAACCTGGGGATGCACTGTCACCATCGCCTTGGTACCACGAATATCCAGCATCTCACGCCGTAATTCACGGAATATCTCGTGGCAAACGGTAATTTTGGATTTGATGTAACCACGCCCTTCGCAGTACGTGCACGGCTCGCACATCATCCTGCCAATGCTTTCCCGTACCCGCTTGCGGGTCATTTCCACCAGCCCCAGCTCCGATATCTTAAGGATATTGGTCTTGGATTTATCGGGCTTGAGCGCCTCTTCCAAAGCCCCAAAGACCTTGTCCCGATTGACCTCTTTCTCCATATCGATAAAATCGATAATTATAATCCCACCAATATTCCTCAAGCGCAGCTGGTAGGCAATCTCCTTGACCGCTTCCAGGTTGGTCTTGAGAATAGTATCCTCCAGATTGTGCTTGCCCACAAACCGACCGGTATTGACATCGATGGCCGTCAATGCCTCGGTCTGCTCAATGATGATGTAGCCGCCCGATTTAAGCCACACCTTCCTGCCCAGCGCGCGGCTGATCTCAACCTCCAGGCCATAGTGGTCAAAGATCGGCTCTTCCTCGTCATACAGCTCGATAACATATTTCATCTTGGGCACGAAGGTCGATATAAACTGGACAATGCGGTCATAATCGGGCTTGGAATCGACTACAATTTTATCAACATGTTCGGTAACTATGTCCCGAACAACCTTTTGAACCACATCCAGATCGGAATGGACCAATGAGGGCGCCGAAGCATTATCCTTGCGCCGGGCAATTTCAGCCCACAGAGTGGAGAGGTACTGCATGTCCGAGACCAGGTCTTCCTCACTCTTGCCTTCAGAAACAGTTCTGACTATATATCCCGAACCACACTGTTTGAGGCGATCGACGATCTCCCGAAGTCTTTCCCGCTCCTCCTCGTCTTCGATGCGACGCGAGATGCCGATGTGATCAACAGTGGGCATATAGACCAGGTGACGGCCGGGCAGCGAGATATGCGAGGTAATGCGGGCTCCCTTGGTACCGAGCGGCTCCTTGGAAACCTGCACCAGCAGTTCCTGCCCTTCCTGAAGCAGCTCTTCAATCGGGTGCAGCGGCTTGAAATCAGGATGGGTCGGCGGCGGCTGATCGCCGTTCACCTCATGATCTTTCTTGCCATCATCCAGCAGCGATTCATACTCCTCGATCGCGTCAAAGACATCGGCCACATACAAAAAAGCTGCCTTTTCCATGCCAATATCCACGAAGGCGGCCTGCATACCGGGCAACACCCTGATAACGCGGCCTTTATAGATATTTCCAACGATACCCTTTTCGCGACTACGCTCGATATACAACTCCGCGATGGTGCCGTTCTCAATCAGCGCGATGCGCGTTTCGTGAGAAGCGGCATTGATAACCAGTTCTGCTGCCATAATAAAACTCCTGTATCTGATATATCTTAATATTATTCAGTTTATGCAGCTCCAGGATGGAAAATGACGTCCAGCTTTTCTATGCGGATGTCATCGGCCTGCAAGCTGTCTGTTCCAAAGATTGCACGGGCAAACTCAAGCGGTTTGCCCCGCCCGGCTATCAACTCGACGCCTTCCCCCAGCGCGAAGAGGTTTTCCACCTCGCGACGCAGATCGATTGACTGAACCTCACCCTTTTTTTTGCGTTGAATGACGAATTCAGTATGCGCCATAAATTGCACACACAGATCCGACAGCCGCTCAGCACTGACTTCATGAAAGGTTATGCGGTAGCGGGTCTTGTCAATCAAGGTCGAGAGGGACGGAGATTTAACATCAACCTGAGCTGCCTCAAGAATTCTGAGCCCCTCTGGAAGTACGGCGTTGAGTCTGCGCTGAACCTCTTCGGCCGGGATCCCGTCTTCCACAAACATATCCATGTATTCTGCCACTGATTCAACCCCGACAGAGGTTGCTGTAGCAAAGGAAAAACGGGGATGGGGGTGGAACCCCTGGGAGAACAGGATGGGAACCCCGGCCTTACTGACGGCCCGGGTAAATACGGTCAGTAATTCAAGGTGACTGAGGTAGCGCATTGCCCCGGATTTGCCGAACCGAAGGCGCATGCGGGCCGGCAGCACATCCCGAGAGATATGTTCTTCGCGCTTCGGAACATCAGCCGGGTCCGAAAGCCTGTTAGTCACAACATTAAAATCACATACGCCGCAGGCGCTGCAAACGCCATGACGGCAGTCAGCCGTCGCAGCTTCAGCCAAGGCCGATGCCCGCTCTTTGAGCAGAAAATCCCGCGACACGCCACAATCAAGGTGGTCCCATGGCAGAACCTCATCCAATGCACGCTGGCGCAGATACCATTCCTGCTGGATACCGCAATCGGCGAAGGCCTGCTGCCAGCGATCCAATAAAAAGTGGTCTCCCCAGCCGTCAAAGCGGCAGCCCAGCTCCACGGCGCGCGCAATTACCGGAGCCAGCCGCCGGTCACCGCGTGCAAAGACACCTTCCATGAAAGAAAGAGGGGCATCATGCCACTTCAAGCGCAGCTTGCGTTTTTTGAGTTCAGTATGCAGCAGATATTGTTTTTCCAATACTTCATCTGTAGATATCTGCGCTTCCCACTGAAAAGGGGTATGCGCCTTGGGGACAAAGTTACTCACGGCAACGTTGACCTCGCCCGGGTTACCCGAGCGCTTGGCCTGATCCTTGACCTGACGGGCCAGAGTGGCAATCTGCTGTACATCCTCGGTCGTCTCGCCGGGTAGCCCGATCATGAAATAGAGCTTGATCGTGCGCCAACCAGCGCGATAGACATTGAAGGCAGTTTCCAGCAGGTCGGCCTCGGTAATACCCTTATTGATCACCCGGCGCATCCGTTCGCTACCCGCCTCAGGAGCCAGTGTAAATCCGGTCTTACGCACCTTTCTAATCTCACCGATCAGACCTTCCGTCAGCGTGCCGACCCGCAGAGACGGCAGTGATACCGCAATACGGTCGTGGGCATAGCGTGACATCAGCTCCGTCAACAACGGTTCAACGCAGGAATAGTCACCGGTTGACAGGGAAAGCAGGGAGATTTCATCATAGCCGGTGGCATGCAGGGCATCTTCGGCCACTTTCAAAATTGTTGCCGGGGAACGTTCCCGCAACGGACGGTACACGTAACCGGCCTGACAAAATCGGCAACCACGGGTACAGCCCCGGGCAATTTCAACAGCCACACGGTCATGCACCGTCTTCATGAAGGGAACTACCGTTTCAGTCGGGAACGGGGCAGCGTCCAGATTACTGAGAAAACGGCGGCGAACACTGGTCTTACCACCGGCGCAGGCATCGATCTTGGCTATCGTGCCATCCATGTGGTAGCTCGGCTCAAAAAAAGCGGGCACATAGACCCCCTCAATCCGCGCCAGCCGTTTCAACAGCTGAGACCTGGATTCGCCCTGCTGTTTTGACTGGCGAACGGATTCAGCGATCTCAAGGATCGCCTCCTCGCCATCACCCAGCAAAATGGCATCGAAAAAAGGTGCCAGCGGCTCAGGGTTGTAGGCACAGGGACCACCCGCAATCACCAAAGGAAAGGAGGCTTCCCTGTCGGAAGAATATTGAGGGACACCCGCCAGATTCAGCATATTGAGAATGTTGGTGTAGGAAAGCTCGTACTGCAGGGTAAAGCCGATAATGTCACAGTCAGCCAATGGAGTTGCGGTTTCCAGTGTTGCCAAACGCTCACCGTCAGACCTCATCTGTTGTTCCATATCCGGCCAAGGGGCAAACACCCGTTCAGCGGCGATGTCCTCTGCCGTGTTGAGGACGTGATACAGAATGCGCAACCCAAGGTGGCTCATACCGACTTCGTATACGTCAGGAAAGGCCAAAGCGATGCGCAACTCGGCAACATCCTTGCGGATAGAGCCCATTTCGCCACCCATGTAACGGGCAGGTTTTTCAACAGCTAGGAGATTCATATCTGGACAGGTAATCCTCTAAGAATTTGGGTAGTTTGAAACTGTATCAAATCGGACGTTATAATGGCAAGGGAAATACCTATTTTTTTCTTGCATCCGTTTTCCTGTAGTGATATATATTTTTTTCACTGCCGAAGTGGTGGAATTGGTAGACACGCAAGATTCAGGTTCTTGTGCTCGCAAGGGTGTGCTGGTTCGAGTCCAGTCTTCGGCACCACAAAAATCAAGGGTTCCCGGCAACTGTCGGGAACCCTTTTTTTATCGACCGCTGAGCCCTTGTAAAGGGCATGGTGACACGTAACCAATTGTCAATCTGGATAAAACAGAAAATCAGGAGATTTGTATGATGATTACGGAAAAATTGCTGGAGGTTTTGAAACAAGATGGCGTGGTTGCCATTGCAACATTAGGAATAGATGGCCCACACATGGTTAACACCTGGAACAGGTACATAACTATATCCGCAGATAGTCGCTTATTGATCCCAGCTGGTTATATGCATCACACCGAGGCCAACATCGCCTCCAACAACAATGTTTTGATTACCCTGGGCAGTAGCAAGGTGACTGGCAACCATGGCCCTGGTGCCGGTTTTCTGATCAAGGGAACAGCAGCCTTTGTAACCTCCGGACCTGATTTCGACCTTTTAAAATCAAAATTCGAATGGCTACGGGCAACCTTGGCTGTCACCATTGACTCCGCTACCCAGACATGGTGATTTATTCAGATGGAATTCGGGCAACGGCCTGAGCTGTTGTGACGATGCTTTCCTTCCGTGGCTCTCCATACCACAAGGAAGCTGAGCAAACAGAATAATCACACATCTAAACATGCCAGGAGATAACGTATAGCGGCATTTTTGTTGTCCGGAAGCCATGAAGCCATGAGACGGATCGGCGCGATACCTTTGTCGCTTAACGGGATAAAAACAACATTGGGGTGCGGCAAATTAGCCACATCACTTGGCATGAGACACACCCCCATGCCTGCGCCTACCATCCCCAGCACCTCGACCAGGCTGTCCGCATGATGCCGCAATAAGGGCTTGAAGCCAGCCGGTTCGCAGGCACGTATTATCGTCTGGTTACGCCCAGGAAATTTCCCCGTTTCCAACCCGATAAATATATCATCTTTAAGCTCTTTCAGTCCAATTCTGGCCCTTGCAGATAGCCGGTGGCTTATCGGCAATGCAGCTTGCAATTTGATATCCTTTACCGCCTGCATTGCAAAACCATTTTCCAGTTCCTGCATAGGATTCCCGGCAAAAGCCAGATCTATCTGCCCGGTGCGAAGAGCGGCGATCTGGTCTCCCGGCGGCATCTCGTGTAACCTTACGTCAAGATGAGGGTAATGTACGCAAAGCTTCTTGAGCGCAGCACCAAGGAACGACCCCAGAGCCGAAGTTATAAAACCAACATCCAGTGTTTGCGGCAGATCGTGCGTTTTTTTCAGCGCGTTTACCGCTTCCTCACAGTCAGCCAGTATTTTCCGCGTATGCAAGAGAAACAGCTCTCCTTCAGCTGTCAGGCTCAGACCGAAACGTTCACGTTTAAACAGACGGACGCCCAGTTCACATTCCAATTCCCGAACCAATCGACTGACCGCCGGCTGAGAGATGTGCAACCGTAGCGCTGCACGGCTGATGTTTTGCTCTTCTGCTGCTGCAACAAAATATTTGAGATGCCTCAGTTCCATGGCAGCCGATGGTATAACAAAAACGCATACCTGGTAAAGAAAAATACTATGTTAAATTTATATCGAATTGGCTTAATGTTAACTAAAAGACCAAATTAATCCTAAAGGAGAGGCACGATGAAAACAGAATTGCTCAATCCGGCGAACAGCGCCGTCATTTTTATCGATTTTCAGCCGCAAATGACCTTCGGGGTTGCCAATATCGACCGCCAGACACTCTTCAACAATGTCCTCCTGCTCGCCAAAGCTGCCAAAATATTCAATGTGCCGACCATACTGACCACCGTTGAGACTAAGAGTTTCTCTGGCAATATGTGGCCTCAGCTCCTCGACATCTTTCCCGGCCAGGAGCCCATCGAGCGCAGCTCGATGAACTCATGGGAAAGTGGGCAATTTGTCGCGGCCGTAAAGGCTACGGGCAAAAATAAATTGATCATGGCTGCGCTCTGGACAGAGGTCTGCCTGGCATTCCCGGCTTTGGAGGCGATGAAAGCAGGTTTCGAGGTCTATGCCGTCGAGGATGCCTCGGGAGGAACAAGTTTAGCCGCCCACAATGCTGCCATGCGCCGCATCGAACAAGCCGGCGCGGTGCCGATGACCGCACTTCAGGTCCTGCTTGAGTACCAACGGGATTGGGCTCGAAAAGAAACCTACAACGAAGTCCTGGATGCAGTGAAGGAACACTGCGGTGCGTATGGCCAGGGAGTGGAGTACGCCTACACCATGGTTCATGGAGCACCGGCGAGTAGAGTTGCAGCAGTCGGTCATTAAGCCGTGGAGGCACCGCGAACATGGCTGGTCGTAGCGACTTCGATGAATGTTCTCAGACCCTGGCTGAATAATCGCCTGTAAGGGGGTAGAGTTATGAATACGCCTGAGCTGATCCTTTATAATGGAGCATTTACTCAACGTAATGATACCCGTCCGCAGATTACGGCCATTGCCATGGCCGAGGGACGCATCACCGCCATTGGCGGAGAAGAACTTACCGGCAGCGCCCAAGAAAATACAAAGCTGGTTGACCTTAACGGGAGACGAGTTATTCCGGGGCTCAACGATTCCCACATCCATGTCATCCGCGCTGGACTCAACTTCAACATGGAATTACGCTGGGACGGGGTACCATCGCTGGCCCTTGCGCTTCACCTGCTCAAAGAGCAGGCCCGGCGCACGCCACCACCCCAGTGGGTACGGGTGATCGGAGGCTGGACGGAATTCCAGTTTGCCGAGCGGCGCATGCCGACCCTGGACGAGATCAATGCCGTTTCTCCCGACACCCCGGTGTTTGTCCTGCATCTCTATGACCGGGCATTTGTCAACCGGGCGGGGTTGCGGGCACTGGGCTACGCGAAAGAAACGCCCAATCCACCGGGTGGTGAGATCCAGCGCGACAAGTCCGGCAATCCAACCGGGCTTCTGATCGCGAAGCCGAATGCCCTGATCCTGTATGCCAGCCTGGCCATGGGGCCGAAGCTTGGATTTGAGGATCAGGTCAATTCCAGTCGCCACTTTATGCGCGAGCTGAACCGGCTCGGAATCACCAGCTGTATCGACGCCGGTGGCGGATTCCAGAACTACCCCGAAGATTACCGGGTGGTCGAGAAACTGGCCGCACAGGGTGAGCTGACCGTGCGAATCGCCTACAACCTGTTCACCCAGCGCCCCAAGGAGGAATACGACGATTTTGCCCGCTGGATCGGCATGACCGAACCGGGGAAAGGAAGTGATGTCTTCAAGATGAACGGGGCCGGCGAGATGCTGGTCTTTTCAGCCGCTGACTTCGAGGACTTCCTGGAACCCCGTCCCGGCCTTCAACCGGTTCTGGAGGCCGAACTGAAAAAGGTCGTCAGCCTGCTGGTCGAAAATCGCTGGCCGTTTCGGCTGCACGCCACCTACGATGAATCCATCTCGCGTTTTCTGGACGTATTCGAAGAGGTCAACCGCGAAATTCCCTTTCACGGACTGCGCTGGTTTTTCGACCACGCTGAAACCATCTCGGATCGGAACCTGGAGCGGGTGCGACAGCTCAAAGGAGGAATCGCCATTCAGGACCGCATGGCCTTTCAGGGTGAGTACTTTGTGGATCGCTATGGACCGGAAGCCGCCAAGCTGACCCCGCCCATCTCGAAAATGCTGAACATGGGAATTCCTGTAGGCGCTGGAACGGACGCTACCAGGGTGTCCAGCTATAACCCGTGGGTATCGCTCTACTGGCTGGTGACAGGTAAAACCGTTGGGGGACTGCCATTGTATGACGAAAACAACCGTCTTGACCGGAGCACGGCCCTGAGGCTTTACACGGAAGGAAGCTCATGGTTTTCGGGAGATGAGGGCAAGAAAGGCAGTATTGCCGTGGGACAGTTGGCAGACCTGGCGGTGCTGTCGGCCGATTACTTTTCCGTAGCTGAAGATGAGATTAAAGGGATAGAATCGCAGCTGACGATCATGGGCGGACGCATCGTGCATGCTGCCGGCGATTTCAGCGGTCTGGCTCCGCCGCTACCGCCGGCCTCTCCCGACTGGTCACCGGCCGGGGCCTATGGCGGAGCGTTCGTAAAGACACAGAGCGAACCTGGATCTGGTGCGATTACAGCGGCACTTTCGTGCGACAGTCCGCTCCATCAGCATACCGGTACCGTATTCGGCGAAAGCGGCCGCTGGGGAACCGGCTGTACATGTTTTGCCTTTTGATAGTGCGGTTGAAACCTGAAAGTAGGTAGCCCTCATGGCACTGGTAGCTTTAATATCCGGCATTGCACTGGTTGTGCTGGTCCTGTGGGAGGGATTTGAGACCATCATCCTGCCGCGCCGGGTGACGAGACGTTTCCGACTCACCCGGTTTTTCTACAGGAGCAGCTGGGGCCCGTGGTTGAGGATTGTCAAGCTGCTGATCCCCGCTCGGCGGCGGGAAAGCTGGCTGAGCTATTTCGGTCCGTTGTCGCTGCTGTTACTTCTGAGCGTCTGGGCGTTCGGCTTGATCAGCGGTTTTGCCCTTATTCACTGGGCGCTTGGTTCGGCCGTGCTGACCACGAACGGTGAAGCAAACTTCCTCACCGACTTCTACCTGAGTGGGACAACGTTTTTCACCCTTGGAATGGGAGACGTGCTTCCTCATACATCGTTGGCACGTCTGCTGGTGGTCGTTGAATCGGGGATGGGATTTGCTTTTCTTGCTCTGGTAATCGGCTACCTGCCCGCCCTTAACCAATCCTTTGCCCGGCGCGAAGTGAGTATCTCGCTCCTCGACGCCCGTGCCGGCTCACCTCCCACCGCCTCGGAAATGCTTCGCCGGCATGGTCACGACCGCGGGAAAGAGGACCTTCGTCAACTCCTGCATGAATGGGAGCGCTGGTCGGCAGAATTTCTCGAAGGGCACCTTTCCTATCCGGTTCTGGCCTATTTCCGTTCCCAGCATGACAACCAGTCGTGGCTCGCTGCCCTGACCGCGATCCTCGACACCAGCGCGTTGATTATGTCCGGACTGGAGGGTGCCTGTGAACGCCAGGCGGAACTTACCTTTGCCATGGCCCGCCATGCGGTTGTCGATCTTTCGCTGGTCTTCAGAACCAGTCCGCGGAAGCCGAACCCTGACCGCCTCCCGCCGGAAAAGTTAACGGAACTGCGCCTCCTCCTGACCGGTAACGGGCAGAAAGTTCGGGACGAAGATGCTTTCGTCCTTAAACTGAATGAATTACGCCACCTGTACGAACCATACGTCTATGCGCTGTCCCGCCACTTTCAGGTTAGCCTGCCACCCTGGATCGCCGAGGTAAACTGGGTGGACAACTGGAAGGGAAGCTTCTGGGAGAGGCCCGTCAAGGGTAAAAATGCGGCGAAGAACACCAGGACTGATCATTTCTGATCAGTCCTGGTGAGGAAATTGATGATGTGCAAGTAGTCTTAACGGCTGTCCGCGACGATGTAATATAATTGACAATGCAAAGCCCGCCACTTGAACGTGGCGGGCTTTGCGCTCCATATCGGCCAATTCAGACTATGCCCGGCTCAGCACTTCAGGTACTGCTGTTTACTCAGGGTTTGTGTTTCATTCTAGCGGGCATTCCTGCCCCCATGCGCATTGGCATTAAAGCCCTTAATTTTTTGTACTGCTCATCAGTAAAAACCGACCTGACCGCTTTCATGGTCTTTAACATTTCGAGATGATATGCAGTTTTAATCTTTTCTGTTTTATTTATCGCCGCAATGGCCTTATCGAGATCGAAGTCTTTGGGTTCCATAATCTCTTTCATTTCCAACTGGGCTATCTTCAAGTCTGCTTGAAAGCGTATTCGCTTTTTTTGCATTTCGAGATGAAGAGGGGTTATCTTTTTCTTTTGCGCATCAGTCAGCCCTATCTTATCTGCATTTTTGATGCACATGCCCATCATGTCACCCATCATATCCATAGGTGCCATCTCGGGGGACTTAAGATTACAATCCTTGCAGGGGTTCATCGGCTTATCTCTCATCTGTGAAAATGCTGGTGCAGCAAAGATGGCGGTTAACAACAATGCGAAGAATATTCTTTTCATAGTACATCTCCTTATGATTTATTTTACGTCTGAATCAGATAGTTGCCTGCTCAAACATACTATTTTCATCCATCTACTGGGACAGTTTTTGAGCACCACACGTTGCACTATTTATATCAATCTCCCACACCAAGGTCAATCTGGCTGGTGAAACATCATATGCCAATTATACTGACACCACCATGATTAAATCCTCCCACGGATTCCCGGTATGATTTCCAACCTGATGCTGCCGGCACAAAAACAATTATCACAAAACGAGCTTATGCTGGTTAGGCCTCCAATTTATGAACCTATTACTTTGTAGCAGCTTGGAAAACCTTGCTGTGCATCTCAATGGTAAGCATCTCAATGCGCTGGCTCAGTTCTTTGACTAGTTCAGTCAGTTGCGTGTTCTGCTGAAGCAGGTCCATCATTTGAACCGCTTGTTGTGAAGCCAGCGCTTGACGTTGTTCCATAGCCATGGCAAGGGCCTCACGATGCTGGGCATCCGCTTCTGCGTGTGCTTTATCACGGTCTGCCTGTCGTGTTTGTGCAAGCAAGATCAGTGGGGCAGCATATGCGGCTTGGAGACTGAATGCTAGATTGAGCAGTATAAACGGATAGATGTCAAACGTGGTAAGGCCGAGGACGTTTACCATAATCCAGCAGGCAACTATTACTGTCTGTGAAATCAGAAAAACGGGTGTCCCGAAAAAACGGGCAAAGGCCTCTGCCTTCAGTGCAAACCAATCAGTTCCAAAGGGAGTAAAGTGATGTAGATGGGGAATATGAAAACGAAAGTAATTATCCGGCACTTTGGCAGCTGGAACAGGGTGTGATGGTTTCAAGTCTATTTCCATAATTCTCCTCGTGAGCTCGCTCTTCAGTAGTAATTTCGATATGACCGAAAGCTCCAGACTGAGCAACATTACTGATCAAATTGTTATTCTTGTAACATGCTGGCCCATGAAAGCTATCATTGTGGAGAAGAAGACCGCGAAGAGTATTGTCATGATTATAGCTATGATAATCCCAACCGTGATCATCCACTTGTTTACACCACCCGCCTCTTGAAAAACAGGATTTTTGTCCAGTGGAGATGGTACTGCACGTATCTCAAGGATTTTTTCTCTCGCTTGACTGTAATAAAGATAGTTGCCTGCAATTCCAACCACGATGTGCATCAGTAAGTTTATTCCGGGAATGCAGAAGACAACAAAGGTTATCAATGACTGAAGATACATCTTCCTGTAGAGCATCCAGAGGAAGGTGAGGCCAAAACACGACCAGTTCCACGTGGGGCAGAATTTTTCTGTACCTGACCGGGTGAACTTTGAGAACTGCTGAATGTAGTACTCAGAATTGGTTCCCACAAATTCCCGGATTTCGTCCGCGGTGATGCTACCGGTGCTCATACCAAAGACAGGGTTGGTGTTGTTAAGCATAGAACCGCAATAACGACATTTAATCGCTCCGTCAAGAATGGTTTCTTTACAGTAGGGACATATCATTATGGATAACCTCCTTGTAATTCCGCGCTTGCACTTACACACGGCCCGAGAGACGGCAACACATAGCTTGCATGGACCCTGCGGGAAAAACCACGATACACATGAATCTTCTTCACTGAACAACGCGTTATGTGTATAAACTTCATATAAGAATTATCACAGGGATGCACAACATGAAAGGCTATACATGTCAAATGTAACGGTAGTGGCCAAGGTTGTAGCAAAGACAGCTTTCGTTGAAACTGTCAAAGCGGAATTGCTGAAGCTGATTGAACCGACCAGAGAAGAGGACGGATGCATCGCTTACAATCTCCATCAGGACAACGATGATACGGCAGTATTTGTTTTCTACGAAACATGGGAGAACCTTCCTTGTCTTGAAAAGCATCTGAACTCCGAGCATTTCAAGAGCTACGCCACTACCGTCGGCAGCTTGATCGAAGAGAAGGTTGTGCATAAAATGACCCGAATCGGATAAAGAACAACCGGACAAAAAACGTACGCTATCACGACCTGCGGTTTCATCTGCATTGAGTACCGCTTCAACGTAACACCACTGCAACATTTAATGTTGACATAATTAGTTAGAAGGCGTATCCCGTACACACCTAACCTCTCTGACAATAGCAAACCCATGGTGACATGGGGACGCAAAACCACGGATCCTGAAAGGATGGCCGGGCTGCCAAAAAGAGGGCGTCATTTAGAATAATGAAACGCCCATCAGATAAATCATCGATGGGCGTTTTTTTTCTATGGCACTTGCATATTGATAATTACTAAGTAGAATTGATTATCAGCTTTTCACTATCGCGACGTCCGCCTTAAACGGCACAGGCAACTGGCTTTAAATCTTCGGTTTTTTGTCATGCTACCATTATGAAATAATTATAGAGGAAAATCTTGAGAATGTTCCGGCAATTATTGAATCGACTATTTACGCGTCTCAAACGAATCAGTCTTTTGTGCGGATGCATAAAAAGTACGTATTGAGGATCACGATTTAGTGACGAAAGGAGGTGTCATTAAGGAAGCTGATATTTAGCTGAGATGTGCCAAGTAACGTTACAATGACTTAGTGTGTTTATGTTACCCGGTACACAGAAATGAGTGAAGATGAACTGTGTTGGCGGATTCAGGGGATTTTAACTTTACAAAAAGGAGAAAAAGAATGAAAAAACGTTCAATTGTAAAATTGTGCAGTTCTGCCTTTGCACTCGTCTCAATCTTCTTGCTTCTCTTCGGTTGTTCCGGCGATAACGGAGCAAACGGAGCAGCGGGAAACAGCTCCGGGACCATTAATGGGACCGTCACCAGCAGCCTGACAGGCGTGCCCGTGGCAGGGGCTACCATTACCACCAACCCGGCGCTGCAAGCCGGCAGCCCTATTACCACCGATACAAACGGTAATTTCTCGGCAACTCTGCCCATCGGCTCCTATCAGTTTACGTTTACCAAGGCAAACTATACGAGCCAGACCGTGTCTGCATCGCTGGTTGCCGGTCAAACTTCCACGAACAATGTCAAGCTGGTGCCGACTGCCGCAGCGGCAGTGAGTGTTGCCAACGTATCCGCAGCCCCCGGCGCAACGACCACCATTGCCCCCAACCCCTCCCTTGCCGACGGCATCGCCGGTACCCCGACCTATACCTGGACCCAGGTGAGTGGTCCGGCAATGACCATTAACCAGACCAATCCCGCAGCGCCGACCATTACGCTGCCTACCGCTGCCAACGCCAAACTCCAGCTGGCAATGACGGCCGGTATGCGCTTCAGCGCATACACCACTGCCGGAAGTGCAGCAGTCGCCGCGGCTACGGGAAGACCCTACGTGGTCGTTGATCCGTCGACGGATAACAAGTACTTCAACACCAGCGCTCCGGCAGGCACTACCGGTGCTGTTTTCATGCCGTTCGATAAACTCATGGTGCAGTCACTCACGAACCACGATATCTCCAATGGCGTAGCAGCTACCTTTCAGGTGAAGATGACGGCCGGAACCTACACCGCTACCGACTCCTTCACCGTCAATGTCAAGCTCCCGGCCGTGCCAAACGGCGGTATCCGAAACGTGCCGATCGGCCAACCGGTCATCCTCAACGCACCGACACAAGGCACCTACAGCTGGACGATTACCGGCCCGGCCGGATCAACGGCTGTCCTCAACGATGCAACCACCCGCAACCCCGACTTCATCCCTGACGTGGCGGGGACGTATACCGTTACGGAGGCCACTGCCGGTAGCCTCACCATCTCTGCCGGTACCTGGGTTGGTGCGATTGGTGGCCAGGATTCGTTCGGGCCTACAATCGCTTCCGGTTGCGTGTGTCACAGTTCAGCAACCGATGCGGAAAATGGTAAATTCACCAGAGCCTGGAACAAATCCGGTCATGCCCACATCGTAACCGGTCTGCCCTCCACCCTGCCTGGCGGTCCCACACTCCAGAACATGACCGACCCGAAAGGCCACTGGACCGCTGCCGGTTGCGGCGCATGCCATACCGTCGGTTTTGCCCAGTACTCCAGTCAGATCAAGGCGAACGGTTTCAGCGAAGTAAACCGTGCCGAAGGCTTCAAATTCACCAATGGCACAAGTGCCTGGACCAAAACCCTGGCCAATTACCCCAAATCGGCCCAACTCATGAACATCCAGTGCGAGAACTGTCACGGACCGAACAACTCCAATGCCCATCACAGTTCACAAATAGGACAACCCAATTACGACTTTACCGCACGTGTCAACGAATCGAGCGCCGTATGCGGCACCTGCCACGGTGAACCTACCCGGCACGGCCGCTATCAGCAATGGGCCGGCAGCGGCCACGGCGATTACACGCTGGCACAAAACGAGGGTGGCAGCTCAGGTTGTACCGGTTGTCACTCCTACAATGGCTTCGGCTACCTGAACAGCCAGCTGCAGGCCGGTACCGCCAGCCGTACGCTTAACGCCACCGATATGACCTCAGTAGCAGCCGACATTGCAGCAAACGGCGCACAGCCGCAGAACTGTATCACCTGTCACTCCACCCACAACCCCGGCACCAAGTCCGGCCTGACCGGCAGCATCGTCGCCCTGGCCGGCTATGACGCCACCTATGCCAGAAATGCGGCTTTCATCGGTACTACTCCGCTGCTGCCAGGCGGCTTCCAGGCTAACGGCGTCGGCAAGGGGGCACTCTGCATCGTCTGCCACAACTCCCGTAACGGCGAACCGGTTAGCGGCGCTGGTAACCCAACCCTGCACGAGGATGGCGATATCAACTTCGGCACCCTGACCGCCTATAAGGCTCCGCACTCCGCAGCTCAGGGTGACGTCCTCATGGGCCGCAACGCCTACTTCGTCTCGGGTGTCCGCTCCAAGCACTCCTTGATCGCCGATGCCTGCGTCACCTGCCACATGGAGCTGTCACCGGCGCCCGCAGCCTACGACGGAGCCGGCTTCGGCACAAACCATGCGTTTGGCGCCGATCCGACCATCTGTGCAAAATGCCATGGTGCTGCGATTCCCACCGCCGACGGGATTCAGAATGCGTTCAACTCCTCCTTGGCAAGCCTGAACACCTCTATCATCAATGCCGTTGTCAGGTTGTATAATGTAGATAACCCTGCAACCCCCACGACTGCGGCTAATGTTGTCATCGGCACCTCCCACGGCAGTCCGACCGTGACGGTGAGCGGCACAGCGTACACCCCGGCTAATGCTGTTAAGCTTGACCTTCTGGCCAAGTCCCTCTGGAACTACAATCTGTTGAATAACGATTCCAGTCAAGGGGTGCATAACCCGGCCTTCTCCTTCGACGTACTCACCGCCACACAGGCGAAGGTGAATGCTCTGTAATTGACGTTTATTTCTGTTGCCCACCGGCGGACCTTCGGGTCCGCCGGTTTTTTTTTCAAGCTATGGATCATTACGAGTCACTCTGGTAGATTGGAATTATGTTTAAAAATCTGATCCACCAGGAAAGGAAGCACATGTTCAATCTGAAACGCATGGGAGCCGTTCTGGCGACAATCTTGTTTCTCGCCGCCTGTAGCGGAAAGTCCGACCAACAAGGCAAGGTGCTGGCAAAGGTCAACGGAACACCCCTCACCGAACAAGACCTGATGCTTGCCAGCCAGCCTACCGGCCACGGTCTGGAGGAGCGGAAGACCGGGCTCGACCACCTCATCATTGAAGAACTTTTTTATCAACAGGGGATCAAGCTTGGACTAGACAAGGACCCGAGCTACCAAAAACAGTTGAAGGATCTGGAGAACAAGGGACACGGCAGTGCCGCGAAGAGTCCCGGATTCAAACGGTACGTGGCGAACGCCATGCGCGAAGAGATGGCGCGACGGATATTGAATACCCAGATTGCGGCGAAGGTTGATGTTCGGATTGCGGATGCAAAGCAGTATTACGAGAAAAACAAGACGACGATTTCAACCGACCTGCATCTTGGATTACTGAAATATGCTACCAAGGCGGAGGCGGATGCTGCCCTGAAAAGAATCCACAACGGCGAATCATTCGAAGCGGTGGCACGTGCCGCAGAAATAGGGGACAAAGCGGGAACTGGGAAAGAAATGGATAAGCCGGGTGCAAAAGCGGTAAAACCTTCTTGGGACTTGGGCTATCTGAACTGGAATGCCATCCCTATCGATTTTGTTGACACCCTATACCGCATGAAGCCAGGCGAGGTGAGCGCTGTACTTGGCTCGCCGCAGGGAGGATTCCAGATCGTCAAGATGTATGGCAGTCGCCCAAACCCCGGGAAAACTGATTTCAACACCATGGGGACGAGCGTAATGAACCGACTCAGGGACTTGAAGATTATCGAGACCTACAATACGTATGTTGCCGACCTGAAGAAAAACGCACAAATTGAGACTTACTAAAAAAGAAGCGGCACTTGATTATATGATAAAGTGCCGGCCGTTTCGCATCTTCCATCGGTAAAGGTAAGCAAAGGAAAGTGTGACACCTTCTATTTCATGTGTCCTGTTATTCATACTGCGATTACGTATTGAAATTGAACCGGCAGAGGAAATGAGAGCGTACGAATAGTGCGTTAAGTTGTGACTCACAAAAACGGGACCCAGGTCAGGGTCCCGTTTTTGTGAGTTTGCCAGGTTTGGTATCATGTGCTAAGGTTGTCAGCATTGATGTAATACGACTGTTAAGGTATATCTGTGTGAATAAACTCCTCCTCTCTATAGCACTGGCAATGATTGCCTATATCATCTATATCGGCATTTCCCTTTCTTTAATGCCTCCGGTCTCTGAACTGGCTGACAAGAAGTTCAACACGACTATCCAGGTAAAGGACTGGCATGGTGACTATCACCCGTTTGTGGTCGGTCCGAAGAACCGCTATTGGACCCCCTCCAACCGAATACCTTCCGAGATGAAGTGGGCCGTAATCTTAGCCGAGGACGCCAACTTCTACCAGCACGAGGGTTTTGATGTCAAGGCCATCAAGAACGCCATCAAATATGATCTGGAGAAGAAGAGCCTCAAACGGGGCGCCTCCACCATTACCCAGCAGACCGCCAAGAACCTGTTCCTTTCCCGTGAAAAAACCATCACGCGCAAGGTCAAGGAAATCTATCTGGCCTGGCGCATGGAACAGGAACTGACCAAGGGTCGCATCATCGAACTCTACCTGAACGTTGCCGAACTGGGTCCGATGGTCTACGGCATCGGTCATGCCGCACACTACTACTTCGGCAAACCGGCTGCGGCCTTGACACCACGGGAATGTGCCTTTCTGGCAGCCATGTTGCCCGGACCGCGACTGGCATACAACCCCTACAAAAATCTGAGAAAGGTGATGAAGCGCTCTGACATGATACTCAGGCTTCTGCGCAAGCGGGGCGTACTGGATGAAGCCGAATACCAGACGGCTCTGGCCGAGTCGCCCAATATCGCCGGATTGCAACGCAAAGTGGAGCAAAGCATCAGCATTCCGCCAGTGTTTACCGCACCGTCATCTGCACAAATACAACCAGACAATGCTACGACGGAACAATCGTTGGAACCAGGTGCAGAACCGGCCAAGGAAATACCTGGAGACAAACCGCTCGAACCAACACCCGTAACTGAACCGCCAGTATCGGATCCCCTTCCGGAGAAGCAATAACATTATGAGTAAGACCGACTTGAAAAACCTGACCCTGCCAGCCCTTGAACACTTCCTCCAAGGACAGGGTAAGGAGCGCTTTCGCGCCACCCAGATCTTTAAATGGATCTACCAACATGATGCCCGCACCTTCGAGGAGATGACCAATATTTCCAAGGATTTGCGCGCCGAACTGGCCGCAACCGCTTTTATCAGCGCCCTGGTACCTGAGGCTGTGGAAAAAGGCAGCGATGGGACCTGCAAATACCTTTTCAACCTGGGTGACGGCCACGCGGTTGAATCAGTGCTGATCCCGATTGAGGGGCGCAACACACTGTGCATATCCTCACAGGTCGGGTGTGCCATGGCGTGCGGGTTCTGCCTGACGGGGACCTTCAAACTGACCCGCAACCTGACGACAGCCGAGATTGTCAACCAGATCATGGCCGTCAGGCAGGACGTGCGTGAAGGCGGGGAAGAGATCCGGAACATCGTGATGATGGGTATGGGGGAACCCATGCACAATCTGGACAATGTTATTCCAGCCATCCAGATCATGATTGACGGCAACGGCCTGCAACTCTCCAACCGCCGCGTGACGGTCTCAACCTGCGGACTGGTGCCCGAGATGGAGCGGTTGGGACGCGAGATTCCCAACGTCAATCTGGCGGTGTCCCTGAATGCTACCACCGACGAGCTGCGGAACCGGATCATGCCGGTCAACCGGAAGTACCCGCTGAAGGAACTTTTACGGGCCTGCAGGGAGTTTCCGCTACCCGGTCGGCGCAAGGTTACGTTCGAATACGTGATGCTGGGGGGGATAAACGACTCGCTGGAGGATGCCAAGCGCTTGCTGCGGTTGATCAGCGACATCCCCAACAAGGTCAACCTGATCCCCTTTAACGAACACGAGGGCTGTGATTTCAAGGCACCGACCCAGGCGGCTATCGACACCTTCCATAGCTACCTGATCGACCGCCATGTGACGGTCATCACCCGTGACAGCCGCGGTAGCGACATCTCGGCTGCCTGTGGGCAACTCAAGGGCAGGTTGCAAAAATAAATAATCCCGCCGGACAGTAAAAGTCCGGCAGGATTATTTTCATGATACTGAATTAATAACTTCCGCCTTTAAATGGTTTATGCTGCAGTGGGCGAAGGATTGCGCCGACTGCGGTATTCCACCACCGGCTGGTTTACCGGTCCACGACTGGAACGTCCGGCTGACGGTTTTGCTGCTCCCGGCTTGGCCGAACTTCCCCAGCTTTTACCCGCACCCGCTGAAGTCTTAGGCTTACCAAAGCGGTTACCGGCGGATGACCCAGGACGTTTCGCCCCGTTACCGCCTGATACCCGCCTCAGTACCGATAGCGGTGCCAGACCTTCGATGTTCTGCTCGGGCAGTTTCTTACCGATAAAGCGCTCGATGCGCTCCAGGTAGTTCAACTCCGAAGAAGACACAAATGAAATCGCTATACCGGTTGCACCGGCTCGACCGGTACGGCCGATGCGATGTACGTAGTCCTCGGCAAAACGCGGCAGGTCGAAGTTGATGACGTGACTGATGCCGTTAACGTCCAGGCCACGCGCAGCTACATCAGTGGCCACCAGCAGTCGGATGGCACCCCGGCGCATACGCTCAATGGTTTTATTGCGGGCAATCTGGTTCATGTCGCCATGCAGAGCGGCGGCCGGATGGCCGGCACGGCTGAGTTCACGGGCCAGTTCATCGGCATCGCGCTTGGTGGCGGAAAAGATGATGGCACGGGTCAAACCGGTGTCGCTGACGAGATGACGCAGCATATCCTTCTTGTGGTTCAGATTGTCGGCCACATGCAGCCGCTGCTCGATCAGAGCATGGGAAGTGGTCCGAACAGCCAATTCAATCCGCAAAGGATTGTTGAGCATCTTCTCGGCCAGAACCAGTACGGATTTTTCCATGGTGGCGGTGAACATCAAGGTCTGACGAGTACTGGGGGCACGCGATACGATTTTTTCCATATCCTCACTGAAGCCCATATCCAGCATGCGGTCAGCCTCGTCCAGAATCAGCATCTCCAGGCGATCGAGACGGATACTGCCACGTTCCAAGTGGTCAAGCAGACGGCCGGGTGTGGCAACGATGATATCGACCGGTGCCGACAGCAGGCGCAACTGATCGCGATATGGCATACCGCCCAGGATGGAACCGGTGCGCAGTCTCATGCCGCGGCCGTATTTGCAAGCAGCATCCATAACCTGTCCGGCCAGCTCACGAGTGGGGGTCAGGACAAGTACACGGGGGCCTTTACCGGGAATCGTAGATGGCACCGTCAGCCGCTCCAGGGCAGGTAGCACAAAGGCAGCAGTTTTGCCGGTTCCGGTCTGGGCTGTAGCTATCAGATCATTGCCCTGCATCACGACCGGGATGGACTGCTCCTGGATTGGTGTCGGGGTTGTGTAGCCACAAGCGGTTATCGCCTTGATAATGGCCGGGTTAAGCTTGAATTCTTCAAAAGTCATGCGTGTATTCCTTTTCTGAGCGGTGTCAGGGTTGGAGCGCACACGGGCCGCGGGATCATACAACATGATCCTCAGGACAGGACGGCAGTATCGCGTGAGCAAGGCTGTACACTACCGCCATAAACGAGCTTTGCGGTAGTAATCTTCGCCTGCCAAACGTAATGCCATGTTCAATAATGGGGATTGAATCAGGGGTCGGTAAGCGATGATCAAAAAGAAAACAACGGACACCATGCCGTTGTCTGTGAGACAGTCTATCTATAAACATAGATGTATTTCATTATGAAAGCAATCTTTTTTTGACCAGAGCCAGTAATTGTTGCCTCATTCAAGGCCTAACCCTATTCACTGCACCGAATTGCTCACGTCTGGTTTTCATAACACCATTAAACCAGTCGGATATTTCCCGCATTCACCGTAGACGACTTCGCCAAAATGGTGCATTATTCTTTTAATCGTATCAGCGTATCAGCACGAGGTAACAGTGCACATCTATGCCCTCAAGGCCTTTATATTTTTCGCTGTTATTGAAAGGAAACCGTACTTGCAATGAATGCCCCCAGCCCAAATGCACCAACAGTACTCGACGGAATCCGTTATTTCACACCACCGCCCGACTTCCTGCTGACCGGCCGCGATGGCATGGTCAACATACCGTGGGATGGTAGACCGCCCATACCACTCTTGGCTGATGATTTTCCCGCCAGCGCCGGCCAAGTCACACCGGACTATGATATGGTCGGACGCGGCATCTACCAAGCCCTGCGCCTCAACCCGGATTGTGCATATGCCGAAGAGTATGCTGCGATTCTGAAAGAGGCCTATCCTCATATCATTTCCGAACTTGGCGGCCAGATCATTATGCTGGACGCAAAGGAGGTTGACACCCCCTATCTTGACCGAAAGATCAATTTCCTTAAGATCATGGCCCTGCTAGACCCGCTCAATGCCGGCGTGCATCTGGAAATTGCCCGCACCTTCAGCGAAAAAGGATCGCGCCTTGGCACCTTGCACCAGGCGGTTGACAGCTGGTACGGAGCCGAAAAATTCTTAAAAAGATCTCTGGCACTCGACCCGGCCAACCAGCATGCGGCCTATGAATACGGTGAAGCGCTCTATGTGCTGGGGCGCTATGAGCAGGCCGCCGAGACGTGGCATCAGGTACTAGGCGGCCTGGGTTTTTCTGATCAAAAAAAGGTTGAGTCCCGCATTGCATCCATACAGACTGGTAAGTTGCCACTGGTTCCACCCTTAGACTATCTGTCGGCAATCGCAGTCGCCGTTGAAAGCCGCCACACCGGTCGCACTGATGAAGCGGCCGCAATTATCGAGGATGTGCTGGCGGACCCGGTCTTTGCCGAACAGTTTCCAATGAGCGAAATCTACTATCTTCTGGGAACCTGCTATCAGGAGATGGGTATGGCACATGAGGCAGCAGAGGCCTTTAAAAGGAGTTAACCATGTTTGGCTTCAGCGCGGCGGATTGGATTTTTATAGGCGTTATCCTGATAATTATCTTTGCATGTGTCGCCATCAGTGACATGCACAAGAAAAAGGGCCAGGATTCATGAATGGCGATCGAATGAAGGATGTAGAAAACGATGACGATCAGCGCCGACCGATGGCGATGGTGCTTCTGGGAGGGTTGTATCTGTTTTTCTTCATGCTGACCGTATCCACCTTCGGCTACCCCTACCCTTTCATGGGCAGCATCCTCCATGGCAGAACCGCCGAGTCAGTAGTTTTTGTTGACAGCCTGATCTGCCTTTATCTCTTTTTGGGAGTGATGAAGCGCCAGAAGCTTACGTGGTATCTCTTGATCGCCTACAATTGCCTTGAGATCCTTAATACAGTCATCAACCTCACGTTCATTAGCGCAGCTGAAGTGGAAAAAATTGCCGGCCAACCGGTTGAATCAAGGAGCTTACTGATCAACAACATCTCAGTAGTGGTCGCCGTTATCCTTCTTACGATATTCATCTATCGGCACCGGATATATTTCAGCAACCGATCAAACTATCTTTTCTAATGGCGACGACATGGTTGCTGCTTTGGTATATGACAATACATTATATTGTAACTGCGCAGAGCCATAGTTTCCACCTACCTGAAAAGGTTAAATAGATCATCGTCTTTCAATCTTGTTATCACGGCGGATAGGGTTCCTCGTCAATACGCACACCGCTCGGGCAAACGGATCTGGCTGCCTTTATCGGTTCCAAGCAATACCACATCGACCCTCAAATACATCCAGTTTTTAAAACTCAATCCCCGCCCCGCCCGACTTCCAGTTTTTTTGCTTCATGGCAAGCAAAAAATCGGTTATAGTATCTACCTTATGGGCAGAATACTGCTAATCGATGACGACAAGGCCTTTTCCGGGTTTCTTGCCAATTATATCCGCAATTCCTTTCCACTGCTGCACGTGGAGATTTGCAACAACCCCGTAGCCGCCCTGCAACGCATCAAGGCTGGAGGCTATGATTTGTTGCTGATCGACCTGGAAATGCCGTCTTTGGACGGCATGAAGCTTTTGAGTTTTGCCACCCAGGTCGGCATGGATAAAAATCGGATTGTGATCCTCTCCGGCCGCGATGCCAATTTCCTCCACGAACTCTGCCCGATGGGTACTTGTCTGGCTGTGCTCAACAAATTCGAGGCCCGTCAAAAAGCTGTCCTCGACATGATCTTCAGTTC
The DNA here is from genome assembly GCA_021780495.1 of Deltaproteobacteria bacterium. Lineage (GTDB taxonomy): Bacteria > Desulfobacterota > Desulfuromonadia > Geobacterales > Pseudopelobacteraceae > CAIPTY01. The sequence goes on along the minus strand of JAJXYO010000045.1, from coordinate 25,277 downwards.
ACTCCACAAAAAAGCCGGCGGCGGCTAATTTCTGCGGCACTCCTTGAGAGCCACCCTTTCATAATACCCGCATTTTCAAGGAGGAACATACAATGAAACGATTTGCGTACCTGATACTTGCTGGATTACTGTCGCTTTCCCTAAGCGGGTGCCTGGTTGCTGAAAGCAGGTATCTCAATAAGGTTGAAGAGGCTGATTCGTTGTCAAAGGAGCTTGGGAATCTGAAACAGCAACATGACGCGTTAATAGCCAGCAATGCCGCTCTCATGGCCAAGCATGATAAACTCAAGGAAGAAGCCGCCGGATTGTCGCGGGATAAGCTAGCACTTCAGCAGGATCAAGCAGCGCTTTTAAAAGACAGGGCTGAGCTCGAAAAGGTCTTGAAGGCCAAATCCGATACGTTTTCACAGAACATCAGCGATCTTAGGCAGAAGATTGCGATTCTTGAAACAGCTAACAGCAACCTTGAAGACGCAAACAGGAAGATGAAGGACGACATCGCCAACCTGCAAAAAGCAAAGGAAGAGAGGGTCAAGGAGGTCAGCGGTAACTACGAACAACTTTTGCAGAATATGAAGAGCGAAATTGCCAAGGGACAGGTGACAATTACCGAACTGAGAGGCAAGCTGACCGTCAGCATGGCGGCTGACATTCTCTTCGATTCCGGCAAGGCTGATTTTAAACCGGACGGCCTGGCCATTCTGACCAAAATGGTCGAGACACTCAAAGGAGTCAAAGACAGAGCCATCCGCATTGAAGGACATACCGACAACGTCCAAATCACCGGTACTCTCACACGCCAGCTGCTCGCCAACTGGGAACTCTCCGCCGCTCGCGCCATAAATATAACCAAATACCTGCAGCAGCAAGGACTCGACCCCGCCATACTCTCAGCCGCCGCCTTTGCAGAATACAAACCGGTGGCCGATAATGGCGACAACGATGGCCGTACCAGAAACCGCCGTATTGAAATCACTCTGGTGGCCAAGGACTGATGGTCAAGAAAAAACACCAGCATACGCAGTCAAAACCACCGCAGTTTGCCAGCACCCCTTTTAGCTCTCTGAAGGGGGTGTCGGTGTCCGGCAAACCAGCTGCAACGGTGGAGACACCGGCGAAAATTGCACCGCCTGCCCAGTCCGATGAAAAGGGCTATGACCTGTTTTTACAGGCCATGGCTGGGACCAGACCTTTGCGTGGCGCAACTCCGATTGAAGGCGTACAGCCAGCAACCGGCAGCGCAGCAGCAAAATCACAACCAAAATCCGGTGTGGCCATTTCACCTGAAGATACTGCTGCGGCTGAATTATTCATACAGGAGATCGGGCGATTGAAACTGGAGGTTCGTTTCAGCGAGTCTTCGGCAGAGGAGGATGAACTGAGGCCGTTGTCCGGAAACCGGCTCAAACAACTGAAACGGGGCGTCATAACGGTTGATCACCAGCTTGACCTGCACGGCCTGACCCGCGACGAGGCTCTGGCAGCGCTGCCGCGCTTCCTTCGCTCCGCCCGAATGAGGGAACAGACTGCTGCCCTGGTCATCACTGGAAAAGGACTCAACTCTCCCGGAGAGCCGGTTCTTCAGCGGGCTATAGCTGCCTGGCTCAGGGATGCTGGGCGCGAACTGGTGCTTGAGTATGCGCCGGCTCCACGCGAGATGGGGGGCACCGGTGCCTTTATTGTCTTCCTGCGGCCTCTGCCGAAGCCGGTCGCATAACAATCATCCTGTCGTCACATACTCCAGAATTGTCTGAGCAATACGTTCCGGCGAATTTTTGTTGTTATTGAAGATCAGGTTGTAGAAACGCATATCGTGAGCATCCTGGTCAAGAAAGTCCCGGATGAAGGCATCGCGCTGTTTCTGCTTTTTTTCGACATAGCTCTCTGCCTCTTCCTCGGGCATGTTCAGACGTCTGGCTATGGAACGAATCTTGAACGCTGGTGAGGCGAACATTCGAAAGTGATAGCAGTTCTTCAAGGACTGGGTGACAATGGCGCTACCTCGTCCTACGATAATCACGTTCCCTTTTTCCGCCAGAGAGAACATGTGCTTGCACAGCAGGCGATAATGATCTTTCTCGCTTTTCCAGCGCGGCGTAAATGTAGCCAGCATTTCGTCCAGAATGCGGCTCTTTTCCCCCAGCCCACGCAGGATATCCTCCGATAGCCGGTGATGTTTGGCCACCTCTCCCAGCAACCCCTTATCCATCACTATCCAATCCTGCCCCGTCTTTTTCTCCAACAGTCCTTTCAGACACTCGGTCATGGGATAGGCTTCGCAGCCGAATTCGCGGGAGATGGTGATGGTTGGGAAGGCTTTATTTGCCTGGTTACGCGCTACTGCGCCTTCTCCCTTCCTGCGGTTGATCTCCAGCAGCGAACTTAGTCTCATCTCAATCGATGGCACCAACAGTTTTTCAGACATAACATCCTCCTTCCACAACAGTATGACGTGCCTGATAAAAATGTAGCACAACCTGCTTGGTTCGCAAGCAATCTTAAGCTACTGCGAAATCTTGCCAGAGGACATAAACAGCACGCCGTCAGGACATTGTGTATTCATATTGCCACCTCACATACACTACACAACGGCACTGCTTTACCATTCCCGGCTTGCCATCAGCTTTCATTTTCATTTTTTAACGAGTGCAGGGGTCAGATACTCATAGCTTCTGAATACAAGAGACCTCCGCTCTTATACAAGCCGCGGAGGTCTCCTATGCCGTAATTCTGCTGTAGTCTTTACCCCCCGATCAGCAGAGCCTTTTCCTCATGCGAAAACAACCGTTCCAGATCGAGCAATACCAGCAATCGATCTGACTGGTTGATGACACCGGTGATGCACTCCTGGTCGATGCCGCCAGAAACTACATTGGGAGGCGGTTGAATCTCGCTGCCCGAGATACGGATAACCTCGGAGACCGAGTCCACGACGAAACCCATCAGTTCGCCGCTGATATCCATCACAACAATGCGGGTCTGGCTGCTGTTGTCATGCTCCATCAAACCAAACTTCTTACGCATGGATACTACCGGAATGATCTTGCCGCGCAGGTTGATGATGCCTTCAACATACAGAGGGGTGTTAGGCATATGGGTGATCGGTATCATGCGGATGATCTCGCGCACCTTAAGGACTTCAATGCCGTATTCCTCACTGTCCAACTTAAAACTGACCAACTGGATCAGTTCACTGGATGTACTGCTGTTTTGCGTTTGTGTGGCTGGCAGATTTGACATGGTGTTGTCTCCCGGAGTATTACAATCTGAACTGTCGGACCAAACGCTGCAATTCTTCGGCGTTGCCATTCAGCTGAGCAGCGGCCGTAGCTGATTCTTGTGCCCCCTGCGATGTCTGATGAACAACCTCGGTGATCTGCTGCATGTTGCTGGATATCTCGCTGGTCGTAGCGGTTTGTTCTTCGGCTGCGGTGGCAATCTGATTGACCTGCATGGCGACATCGTTGATCTGTTGCAGGATATCCTGTAGCGCCTGCCCTGATTTTGCCGCCTCCTCCGTACCGGTTTCGACCTGATGAACACCCTGTTCCATGGCAGTCACAGCTCCCTTGGTCTCTCTCTGGATGGCCTTGATCATCTCTCCGATCTCTTTGGTGGCACGGGTAGTACGTTCAGCCAGGGCACGGACTTCATCGGCAACAACAGCAAAGCCACGTCCCTGCTCGCCGGCACGAGCGGCTTCGATGGCCGCATTCAGCGCCAGCAGGTTGGTCTGGTCGGCAATATCCTCTATTGTGCCGATGATGGCGCCGATCTGGTCTGATCGCTCGCCCAGACTCTCCACCGTCTTGGCCGACTCCTGCACCTTCTCGGCAATCTGTCCCATGACGACCACGGTCCTCTCGACCACTGCTGCACCGTCAGTGGCTGTCTGCGAAGCGCGTTGCGCCCCTTCAGCAGCCATCTGGCAGTTCTGCGCAATATCACCGGAGGTGGCTGACATCTCCTCACCGGCCGTGGCTACGGTTCCAGCCTGGGCCGCTACCTCTTCGGCGCCGGTGGCGATATGCTCGGCAGTGGAGTGCAGCTGGCTTGAGGCGGCGGCCACCTGAGTCGAGGTACCGGCAATCTGGCTGATAATGTTGTGCAGCTTGTCGATGAACAGGTTGAAGCTGCCGCAAATGGCCCCCAGCTCATCCCTGCCGTTGTAGGACAGGCGTTTAGTCAGATCCCCTTCGCCCTGAGCGATGTCGTTGACCAGCTCTTCGATCTGGGTCAGCGGTCTCTTGATGGAGCGTATCAGCAGCGTCACCATGATCAGCACAAGGATAAAGGAAACGGCAAGGATTGTGAGCGTTAAAACAACCACATGATGATCTTGCTCATCCAGCTCCTTTTTAACCAGCACTAATGACTCATCTTTGGCGGTCGCGTATTCGGCGATCTGTTGTTCAGACTGATGAATGGCGTCCTTGTATATTTCAATGGCCTTGTTGGCGTCCTGGGTCGAGGTAATCGAGCCGCTCTTTACCAGACCGACAACTTTATTATATCCTGCCTCATAACCGTCCATCGACGTGATGATGGCAGCCAGGGTCTCTTTGGCTTTGGGATCCTGCTCCAAGGTTGTCAATACTTCCACACGCTTTTTGGCATGTTCACGCGCCGCGGCCCATTTATTCCGGTACTCGTCCACCTTTGCCAGGTTGGCGTAATTAATGAAAGAGTCTTTTTCGAAGCGCCGCATTATATTGATATCGGCCCGCAGACGTTGAGCGCTTTCGACGATTTTTGCATCTCCTTCGAGGACTTTATTACTTTTGGCGGCGACGTCTTTCACCTCATAAATTCCAACCACCCCCAGCAGCAGCAGAAAGAACAGACAGACTCCGAATCCCAGTATCAGTCGTGATCCGATTTTCATATTTCCTCCATAAGACCATGTTTAGCTAATTTGACTATTAGTAACACAGCTGCAACGGTTGTCAATAATTATAATTAATATATACACATTTGCAATCGGGTTGGTTTAAGAACGAGAATAAAAAAAGCCCGGGTCTCCAGGAGGGGGAAAGCGGAGAGCCGGGCAAATAAGGGGGATGGCAACCTGCGCCACCGCCCCCTTCAATTGAAATGTTTAATCGACCGACTTCCGCAGAAAAGTCGGAATGTCGTACTGATCATCGTCATCCTCAATGAAGGAGACGGCCGGACGTATCCTGGTGACATTTTCGGTCTGTTGACGGTCGCGGATAAAGGTCGGCTTATCGAGCGAGTGCCGCGAAGAAGTTGTGTGCTTTTCGACTGCGGGAATGCTCGCAAAGCCGCGTTTGTGACCTCGCTCCACATCAAAACGGTCACCGAACCCGGTAGCGATGACGGTCACCTTGATGGTGTCGCCCATCTCGTCGTCTCGAACGACACCGATTTTGATGTTGGCCTCTTCATGCACCTTCTCGTGGACAATCCGGTTGACCGTGTTGTAATCGTCCATGGTCATAGCTGTTGACCCGGTGATGTTGACCAGCACGCCCTTTGCTCCGGAGATATCGTTATCTTCAAGAAGCGGGCTGGCAATGGCGTTGTTAACCGCATCGGCAGCGCGGTTGTCGCCGGCTCCAACGCCGATGCCCATCATGGCCATGCCGCGTACACTCATGACTGTTTTAACATCGGCAAAGTCAAGGTTCATGAAACCGGTCGAGGTAATCAGTTCAGAGATGCCTTGCACGGCCTGACGAAGGACATCATCAGAAGGCTTGAAGGCATCGAATAGCGACATATTTTTACCGGCCTGACTGATCAGGCGGTCGTTGGGGATGATAATCAGCGAATCAACATGTTTCTTCAATTCGTTGATGCCGGCTTCCGCAGCCTCTGCTTTCGATCTGCCTTCGTAGGTGAACGGCTTGGTAACAACGCCTACAGTCAGGATACCGGTTTCGCGAGCAGCTTCGGCTATAACCGGAGCAGCTCCTGTACCGGTGCCACCGCCCATGCCGGCGGCAATGAACACCAGATCGGCGCCCTTGATGGATTCAACCAGCGATTCGCGATCCTCCAGTGCAGCATCCCTGCCGACCTCGGCCTTGGTGCCGGCTCCGAGGCCCTTGGTAAGCTGGCGTCCGAGCTGTATCTTAACAGGGGCCTTTGAGTTGCGAAGCGCCTGTGCATCCGTATTGGCAACAATGAAATCTACTTTATGTATAGAGCTGGCGATCATGGTATTGACAGCATTTCCGCCACCGCCACCCACTCCGATTACCTTGATAACCGCACCTAAATCTATTGCTTCATCAAATTCAAACATGCTTTTCCCCCTTTATGCAATGAGCAATATGCTGTTCAATAAGGGTAAAATGTAACCGCAAACCGACAAAGAATCAAAGGAAAAATGCAAAAAAATATGGAGTTTAAAAACGGCTTAAAATTCAGATCGTTTGCTGTTTGGTCACACCATCCTTGCCTTTGATTAGAAAAATTCCTGAAACCAGGTCTTCATGCGTCGCATGGTCGAATTGAAGATGCTGTCGTCTGATTTGCCCGGTGGAAAATGCTCCCGCGATCCCGAATTTCTGCTGCCGTACACCACCAGTCCCACTCCGGTAGCATAGACCGGGGAGTTTACCACATCCACCAGCCCGCCGATCTTCTGCGGCAGTCCGCGGCGCACCGGTAGATTGAAGATCTGTTCGGCCAGTTCTGGCATACCTTCCAGGATGCTGGAACCACCGGTTATAACCACCCCCGAGGCGATGGCATCCTCCAGTCCTGATTTTACGATCTCCCGGTTAACCAGAGTGAAGATCTCCTCAACGCGGGGTCCGAGGATCTCGCACAGCACATTGCGTGAAAGCTCGCGCGGTTTGCGGCCACCAACACTGGGCACCTCGATCTTGTCTTCCTTGCCGACCAGTGCTGACAGACAGCAGCCGAATTTCTGCTTGATCTTCTCGGCTTCGGCCATGGGGGTACGCAGCCCGACGGCAATGTCATTGGTCAGGTGATTACCACCCAGGGAGAGTACCGAGGTGTACTTGATGGCCCCTTCGGCAAAGATGGCGATATCTGTGGTGCCGCCGCCAATATCCACCAGACAGACCCCCAACTCCTTCTCATCGGCAGACAAAACCGCCTCGGAAGAAGCCAGTTGTTCCAGTACTATGTCGGCGACATCAAGGCCGGCGCGGTTGCAGGATTTAACAATATTCTGGGCGCTGGCCACGGCGCCGGTGACGATGTGCACCTTGGCCTCCAGCCGGACGCCACTCATGCCAAGCGGCTCGCGGATACCGTCCTGTTCATCGATGATGAACTCCTGCGGCAGGATATGGATGACTTCACGATCCATGGGGATGGCGATGGCCTTGGCGGCATCGATGACCCGGCGGACGTCTTCCTGAGCCACTTCGCGGTTTTTGATGGCGATCACGCCCTGGGAGTTGATGCCCTTGATGTGTCCCCCGGCAATGCCGGCATAGACGGACTTTATCTCGCAGCCGGCCATCAATTCAGCTTCATCTATAGCTTTCCGGATAGAGGCCACCGTGCTCTCGATGTTTATGACAACCCCCTTGCGCAGTCCGCTGGACGGACTGGTGCCGATGCCGACAATATCGATGCCATCCTCGGTAACATTGCCAACAATAGCGCAGATTTTGGTAGTGCCGATGTCGAGGCCGACGATCAAATTATCCCTTTTGGTTGCTGACATATTCCCCCCTGCCTGGTATTGAAATTTCGGCGTTAGCTTTTTTTAACGACTATCTTGTCGTTGTAGTCCAGGTCAATGTATTGCAGTGCCGCCCGTTGAACCATAAGGTCACGATAGATACGAGCAAAGCGGTCTATCTTGGCGGTAAAATCACCAGAACCGACCTTTACCGGGAGTCCGCCGGAAGCGGTAAACAGGGTAAAACCATAGCCCTTATCGTAATGAATCTCCGACACATCCGCAAGGATAAACGCACCTTTTTCCTGCAATATTTTGAGTAGTTCACAAGTGGTTTTCAATGCTTCCCCGGTACCGGCCGGATCACTGTTCAGATCCTCTTCGCTGAAACCGGTTACAACCGGGTAATCCAGCTTGTCTCCCTGGTTGAGCGCCTTAAAGACGGTACCGTTTTTGTCCAGATAGTAGATGTAGCCCATGTTGACGATAGCCACGGGCTCACGTTCTGCAAATGTTATGGAAAGACGGTCTGGCAAGTAGCGATGGATATGGACCGTTTCGACCCAGGGGTTCTGGGAGAGTTGTTCCCCCATCCGTTTCAGATCCATGCGTGCCAGGTCCTGCCCGGCTTCGGCGCCAGTCAGGGCCAGGATTTCCTCCCGGCTCAGATGTTTGGCTCTGGACACCTCGATATTTTTGAGACGGAAGAAGGTTGTTGCCCCAAAAGCACGATACCCGGCATACAGCACACCAAACAGCAGCGATGCACAGACCAAAACAAGGCATATTTTAGCGAGCGGGCGCAGGTATTTCTGCCACTCGATCGGCTTGCGCTTGATCTTGACCTTATTGGCGGCCACCTTGTTGCGCTGATATTTTGAGGTTGATAGATCGCGCACGGATTCAGTCTGCCTTTATATGAAGAGTTGCTGTCTCTATTATTCTTTCGACCAAGACCTCAAAGGGCAACCCGGCGCCCCTGGCTGCAATTTCCGGCAGCAGGCTGAGGGCCGTCATGCCGGGCAGGGTATTGACTTCCAGGACATAGCACTCACCATCTTCCGTCACCAGCAGATCCACCCGGCTGTAACCGGAGCACCCCAGCGCGCGATGGGCGGCCAGACCGATGTGCTGGGCTTTATCATAGAGAGCCGCTTCGAGACGGGCCGGGAAGATGTGCTCGGCCATGCCATCGGTGTACTTGGCCTCGAAATCGTAGAATTCATTCTTCGGTACGATTTCTATGGCGCCGACAGGCTGGTTGTCCAGTATGCCGACCTGTACCTCCTGCCCTTTGACATACTGCTCTACCAGTATCTCGGTATCATGTCGAAAGGCCAGCTCCAGCGCCGCTGCCAGTTGGCTCGGCTGCCTGACAATAGACACGCCGACCGAGGAACCTTCCTGCACCGGCTTGACCACCAACGGCAGGCCAAAGGATAACTGATCGATCGAAACGTGATCGCCTCGCCGGAAATGATGGAACGGAGCGGTCAGGATGCCGGCAGAGGCAAAGGTCTGCTTGCTGTAAAGCTTGTGCATGGCCAGGGCACTGGCCAGAACACCGGAACCGGTGTAGGGAATCTGCATCAGTTCGAGCAATCCCTGCACGCAGCCATCCTCACCGTAGCGGCCATGCAGAGCGATAAAGGCCGCCTCGATCCGTTCAGAGACAAGAACGGCGGCCAGGTCACGGCCCGCATCGATGGCGACAGCATCATAACCCTGGGCCAGCAAGGCCTGATGAACCGCAGCGCCACTCTTCAGCGCGACCTCACGCTCTGCCGAAAGACCACCCATCAGAACACCGATACGCTTTGTTTTCATGGTTGCCATACGTTAATCCTCACCCATGATCTGAACTTCCTCTTCCAATTGTACCGCACAGTCCTTGAACACCCGCTCCTTGATAATGGCTGCCAACTGGAGGAAATTTGACGCTGTAGCACCGCCCCGGTTGATCAGAAAATTGCTGTGCACCTCTGATACCTGAGCACCGCCGACAATCAGCCCCCGCAGCCCGGCATCGTCGATCAGCCTCCAGGCAGCCTGACCCGCCGGATTTTTGAAGAAGGAACCGGCATTGGGGAACCTGACCTTTTGTGTCTCCTGCCGTTGCTGCAGACATGCATCCATGGCAGCAGAAACCTGCTCTGGGGTACCGGAAGCCAGCTGGAACACGGCCCCAATTATAATTTCCTTATAATCCAGCTGCAAGCGGCGATAGCCGTAATCCAAGGAATCTTTGGCGTACTTCCGAATGCCGCCGTCAACCAGTATATCGAGCGAACTGACATGATCGCAGATTTCAACGCCATGTGCGCCGGCGTTCATTCTGACGGCGCCGCCTACAGAGCCGGGGATGCCGACCAGAAATTCCAGTCCGGTCAGTCCGTGCGCTTCGGCCAGGCGCGACAGGTCAATGTTGCGCACACCTGACTCCACTCGGATTTCGCCACTGCGCGTGACTTCCATGTGGTTCAGCTTACTGAGCGAGATGACAACCCCCCGAAAGCCGCCGTCCCGTATCAGCAGGTTATAGCCTCCTCCGATAACAAACCATGGAACCCGCTGTTCTTCGACAGTTTTCAACAGTTGCAGCAAGTCAGCCCGGTTATCGGGAACGGCAAACAGTTCGGCCGGCCCTCCAACCCGCAGCGAGGTGTGCCGCGCAAGCGGTTCCTGTTCGAGCAATTCGCCGCTAAAGGACCTGCGAATAGTTCCGAAGTGGCTGGTGGTCATGCATCACCCCTGCAAAAGTTTGAGCAGACCCTCACCGGCCTGCCAGATGTTCCCCGCGCCCAGTGTCAGCACGAGATCACCCGGTTGATAGATTCCGGCCAGATACTCGGGCAAGGTTTCCCGGTCGGCAACATAGTTGACATCGCGCTGGCCATGTTTTTTTATGGCAGCCACCAGCGTCTCGGCGGAAACACCTTCTATCGGCTGTTCGCTGGCAGCATAGATGTCCGTCAGGATCAGCACGTCGGCATCGTAGAAGCATTTAACAAAATCGTCGAACAGTTCCCTGGTGCGCGTGTAACGATGCGGCTGAAAGGCCACTACCAGCCTGCGATCGGGCCAGCCACCCTTGGCAGCAGCCAGGGTGGCCCTGATTTCTGCCGGATGGTGACCATAGTCGTCCACGACCATGATGCCATCGACCTCACCCTTGACCTGAAAGCGCCGGCCCACTCCACCGAAGTGTGCAAAACCCTCCTGAATCAGATTGAAGGGCACGTCCAACTCCATGGCAACCGCGATACAGGCCAGGGCATTGAGGACATTGTGGGCACCCGGCATGGCATAGCTGACTTCACCCATGCGATAGCCCTTGTAGTGGGCGACGAAAGAACTTCGCCCCCCCTCCATCTTGATATGCGTGGCCCGGATATCGGCCTGCGAAGAGAGCCCGTAGGTGACAAACCGCTTCTTGACCTGCGGAATGATATCAGCGATGTTGCCGTCATCGAGACAGAGCACCGCCAGACCGTAGAAGGGAATCTTGTTGATGAAGTCAACGAAGATCTCCTTGATCTGGCTGATGCCGCCGGTATAAAAATCCAGATGATCGGCATCGATATTGGTCACTACGGCGATGGTTGGTGATAACTTCAGGAAGGAGCCATCCGATTCGTCGGCCTCAGCCACCAGAAACTTGCCCTGCCCCAATACCGCATTGGTTCCCAGCGTATTGAGCTTCCCGCCGATAACGATGGTCGGATCGATGCCGCCCTGGGTCAGGACCGTGGCCACCATCGAGGTGGTGGTGGTCTTGCCGTGCGTGCCGGCGATGGCAATGCCGTATTTCATGCGCATCAGTTCGGCCAGCATCTCTGCCCGGGGGATGACCGGGATCATACGTTCACGGGCTTCAAGAACCTCGGGATTATCCTCCTGTACGGCGGTGGAGGTAACCACGACGTCCACGTTGGTCAGGTTCTGACGGGCGTGGCCGACATAGATCTCGCCGCCGATCGATACCAGTCGATCGGTGGTATCCGATTGGCGCAAATCCGAACCGGAGACCTTGTAGCCCAGGTTCAACAGCACCTCGGCGATGCCGCTCATACCGATTCCGCCGATGCCGACGAAGTGAATCTTATCGATTTTACCGTACATGGGAACCTTCTTTCTGTGCTTTCATCATCTCATCCACAATAATCCGGGCCGCATCCAGTCGTGCCAGACTGAAGGCCGCCTCGCCCGTCTGCCGCAGCAGCGCCGGATCGTCCATCACATCCCTGACCAAGGATGCCAACCGCTCACCGTTCAGTTCATGTTCAAGCAACATAAAACAGGCCTGCTTCTTGAGCAATGCCTCGGCATTTCTGCGTTGATGGTCATCGACCGCATGCGGGAACGGGATGAACAGACAGGCTTTGCCGCAGGCCGTTACCTCGGCAATGGTGGTAGCGCCGGCCCGGCAGATGATCAGGTCGGCCTTGTGGTATTCTGTTGCCATGTCACTGATAAAGGGCTGCACGGATGCCGCGATCTGGCTGCCGGAGTATGCGCCCCGCACTGCGGGACAATCCGCTTCTCCGGTCTGGTGGCAGATCTCCAGCCGGCCGGCCAGGTCGGCCAGCTGCGGCAGGGCGCTCATCATGGCCATGTTGATGGCATGAGCGCCCTGGCTGCCGCCGAAAACGAAGAGGCGAAAACACCTGCCCGCTCCCTGCTCACCGTGTTCGCTTCCCCGCTCTGTCAAAGGCGGGACCGCAGGGGAATTTTGTCTCGCAACCATATCCAGGATCTGCCGGCGCAATGGATTTCCCGTGACCAGGATCCTGTCTTCCGGAAAGAATTTTGCCGATTCCTCCAGGGTTATGAATACCTGACGGGCAAACCTGGCCAGCAGTTTGTTGGTCATGCCGGGGATGGCGTTCTGTTCATGGATGAAGCAGGGCACCTGCATGCCGCGTGCCGCCAGCACCATCGGCAGGGAGGCGTAACCACCGACCCCCAGCACGAAATCCGGCCGGTAGTGCTTGAGCACCTTCCGCGATTGGCTGTAGCCCAACAGCATCATGGCAGCGCCCTTAATCTGGCTGAAGCCTCCCTTGCCGCGCATACCGGCGGCAGAAATCAGCTCCAACGGGTATCCAGCCGCCGGTACGGCTCGCGCCTCGATACCGCGCTCGGTCCCCACGAAGAGCACCTGGTTGGACGGGTCGCGGGCCAGAAACTCCTCGGCTACGGCCATGCCGGGAAACAGGTGGCCACCGGTGCCGCCACCGGCGATGAGCAGCTTCATTTCTCCTCCTTGAGCTTGATTGGCTCGATCTTCAGACCGGAAGAGATATTGAGCAGGATCCCGACGGCAAACAAGCTGATCAGCAAAGAGCTGCCGCCATAGCTGATAAAGGGGAGCGCCAGCCCCTTGGTGGGCAGCAGCCCGGTGACGACACCCATATTGACCGTGGCCTCGATGCCGAACAACACGGCGATGCCCAGGGCCAGGAAACGGCCGAAGGTGTCGGGAGCGGCGACCGAGATCCGCATGGCGCGTTGCACCAGCAGAAAAAACATGCCGATGATGATCGCTACCCCCAGGAAGCCCAGCTCTTCACCAATCACCGCGAGGATGAAGTCGGTGTGGGCCTCGGGCAGGTAAAACAGTTTCTGCTTGCCTTCACCCAGGCCCTGACCAAAAACGCCACCGGTCCCCAGGGCCAGCCAGGACTGAATGATCTGGAAGCCTTTGCCTTCAGGGTCACTCCAGGGGTTGAGGAAGGCGTCAATCCTGTTTTTGTGGTACCCCCTGCTGAGTTTATAGGCCAGCAACGGCATCGCCAGCAGGATCATGGAGATGATGTATGTCAGCCGGGTTCCGGCCGCGAACAGCATGGTCATGGCGACCGCCGCCAGGGTCAGGGCGCCGCCCAGATCCGGCTGCAGCACCAGACAGGTAATCAGGACCATCAGTACGATCATATAGGGGATAAAGCCTGATCCGAGAGACTTCACCTTGTCCTGTTTTTTATCCAGGGAATAGGCCATATACATGATCAGGGCCAGCTTGGCCATCTCCGACGGCTGCAGGTTGAAACCGGGCAACTTGATCCAGCGGGAGGAACCTCCCGCTCTGCCGCCGATGCCGGGGATCAGAACCATGACCAGCAGCACCAGGCACACGAGCAGCGCCGGTACCGCCATTTTCTTCCAGAAACGGTAATCGATCTGCATCACGGTCAGCATGATGGCAAAACCTACAATCGCAAACAGGCCCTGGCGTTTCAGAAAATAAAACCCGTCATTGAAGCGCTTGGCTGCCATGATATTGGAGGCTGAATACACCATGACCACACCGAAGCTGGTCAGGGCGATAGCCATCAGCATGATGACCAGATCAAATTCCTCCAGTTTTTTGAGCATCATCTTCATGGTCATTTCCATAAGGGCAACCGTTGTGGTTTCCCGGAACAGGGCGGGCACAAGACCCGTCCCTACAAGTTTTTTACCGCGGCAATGAAACGCTGGGCGCGTTCCTCGTAATCACGAAACATGTCGAAACTGGAACAGGCCGGCGACATCAGGACGGTACCTGACGCAGACGTGATCTGGGCGGCCAGCCAGACCGCCTCTTCAAGGGTTGCAGCCCGATGGGTATCGGTCAAGGAACCCAGTTCGAGTTGCATCCGGTCAGCGGCTTCACCGATCAGGATCAGATGCCGCACCCGTTCCTGGACCAGTGCGACCAGCGGGGCATAGGAGCCGCCCTTGTCCTTGCCGCCCGCGATCAGCGTGATGTTCTCGAAGCTCTCCAGGGCCTTTTCCACACTGCCTACGTTGGTAGCCTTGCTGTCTTCGTAGTAACTGACGCCCTTGAACTTGCGCACAAATTCCATGCGGTGGTGCAACGATTCAAAGTTGCGAACGGTCTCTATGGCCGCGGCGGGGGAGCATCCCAGCAGCAGCGTGCAGGCCAGGGCTGCCATGATATTTTCCAGATTATGAACCCCGCTGAGCCGGAACTCCGCAGTCGGGAATTGCTCTTCGCGGCCATGGTGCCTGAACGTAATCAGATTGTCACGGTAGAAAATGCCTTCAGACAGTTCCAGCTTGCGACTGAATGGAAAGAGACGGGCCTTCAGATCAGGGGCGTGCTTCCAGACCAGTTCGTCGTCCCGGTTGACGACGGCAAAGTCTTCAACCGTCTGGTTCTGAAAGATCCGCAACTTGGCATTGATGTATTCCTGATAGCTGGCATAGCGGTCAAGGTGATCCTCGCTGATATTGAGCAGCGCGGCAACCTGCGGCCTGAATGAATGTATCCATTCCAGCTGGAACGAGCTGATTTCGGCAACGACACGCTCCACCGCTTCGCCGGACTCGATCAACTCCACTAACGGTTCGCCGATATTGCCGCCGACATAGGTCGTAAATCCGCACCCCTTGAATATCTCGCCAGCCAGGGTCGTTGTCGTCGTTTTGCCATTAGTACCGGTAATGGCCACCAGCGGCACGGTGATGAAGCGGCTGGCCAGCTCGATCTCGCTGACAATATCCACACCCGCGGCGGCTGCTTTTACCAGCAAGGGATGATCCATGGGTACGCCGGGCGATACGACAATCAGTTCGCTGGACAGGAAATCGGATTCATCGTGGCGGCCCAGCACCCAACGGATATCCAGCTCACCGAGCTCGGCCATCACGTTTGCCAGGGCGATCTCGTCACGCAGATCGGTCACTGTTACGCGTGCTGCTCGCGCAGCCAGAAAACGTGCAACGGAGACCCCGGTGCGGGCCAGTCCGACAACGAGAATGTTCTTATCTTTCAGTTCCATGAAAACCTCAAGCCGAAACTAGCGCATTTTCAGCGTCGAAATCGCAATCAATGCCAGTATGATCGTAATGATCCAGAAACGTACGATGATCTTTGGCTCCGCCACACCCTTCAGCTCAAAATGATGGTGGATCGGCGCCATACGGAAGATCCGTTTTCCGCGGTACTTGTATGACCCTACCTGGAAGATGACCGACAGCGCCTCGACCACGAACACACCGCCGACTATGACCAGCAGCAGTTCCTGTTTGGTCAGCACGGCGACAATCCCCAGGGTGCCACCCAAGGAGAGTGAACCCACATCCCCCATGAAGACATCGGCCGGATAAGAATTGTACCACAGGAAACCGAGCCCCGCCCCCACCATGGCGCCGCACAGCACTGCCAGTTCTCCGGCTCCGACCACGCGGGGGATCTGCAGGTAGGCAGACAGCGTGGCATGGCCGGCCACATAGGCGAACAGCATGTAGGTTGCGGCATTGATGGTGACCGGTCCGATTGCCAGACCGTCCAGGCCGTCGGTCAGATTGACGGCATTGCTGGCCCCCACGATTACCAAGGCGGCAAAGGGGATAAACCAGATCCCCAGATCGGGATGGAAATTTTTAAAGAAGGGAACATAGAGCTGATCGCTGAACTCCGGCTTGATGTACAGGAACATCGCCGCTGCACCTGCCAGCAGCACCTGCCAGAACATTTTCTGGCGCGCCGAAAGCCCTTTGGTGTCCTTTTTTACCACCTTTTTATAGTCATCAACGAATCCGATCAGACCGTAACCGACCGTAATGAAAAGCGCCACCCAGATATAGACGTTGGTGAGGTCGGCCCACAGCAGGGTCGGGATGATGATGGCCGCCAGGATCATAACTCCGCCCATGGTCGGCGTGCCCTGTTTCTGCAGGTGCGATTCGGGTCCGTCGGTTCGGATCACCTGACGGGCCTGCAGCCCCTCCAGCGTGCGGATGATCCAGGGGCCGATGACGAAGCAGACCAGCAAGGCCGTGATCATGGCATAGATGGTGCGGAACGTCAGATAGCGGAAGATGTTGAACAGTTTGACGTCGGCAGCCAGTGGGTAGAATATGTGATAGAACATAGGTGCCTTTCCCCTAGTGGGACATCGCCCGGATTTTGGCGGCGATGTTATCCATCTGCATGCCCCGTGAGCCTTTCAACAGGACCAGATCTCCATCCGTAGCGCATCCGAGGATATCAGCAGCGATCTCCGCATGGCTCAGACCCCGGATGATAGCTTCTGACGGCATCCCTGCGCTGATGGCCCCTTCAGCACAAAAAGCGGTCAAGTTGCCGTACAGATACAGCCGATCAGCCACTTGGGCGGCCTGGACGCCGATCATGCGGTGCAGCTCTGCCTCGTTGCCCCCCAGCTCCAACATATCGCCCAGAGCCACATAAGCGGACTGACTCCCTTTAAGCTCCATCAGGGTGGCCAGGGCAGCCCCGACAGAGGCCGGATTGGCGTTGTAGCTGTCGTCGATCAGGACGATACCGGCTACTCGTTCCAGATTGAATCGCTTGTCGTACGGCCGAAACAGCTCCAGTCCATGGGCTATGATCTCGGGGGTCATACCCAGGGCATGAGCCGCTGCAGCGGCTGCCAGGGCATTGTAGATGTTATGTTTGCCGAATGCTGCCAGTGACACGGCAATGCTCTCCGCACCGATATGCAGGATGAAGCTCTGCCCAGCCAGCCCGCGCGACTGCAGAGCGCTGGCCCGGATATCGGCCGATCCCAGGCCGAAGGTGATACGCCTGACCGCTGCCGGTGATGGTTGGCCCGCAATCAGAGGGTCATCGGCATTGACGATGGCACAACCGCCGGCAGGCAGTTGCAGGAGCAGCTCGCCCTTGGCCTGTGCCACATTTTCAACACTTCCCATGCTCTCAAGATGGGCCGGAAAGGCGTTTAGCACGACACCGATCTGCGGGGCGGCGATCTGAGCCAGCCGCCTGATCTCGCCCGGCTCACTCATACCCATCTCCAGCACCGCCCAGCCATGATCCGATCGCAGCCTGAAGAGCATCTGCGGCAGCCCGATCAGATTGTTCAGGTTACCGGCGGTTTTCAGGCCGGGGCCGATCTGCTCCAGAACCGTGGCCAGCATCTCCTTGCAGGTGGTTTTACCGTTGCTGCCGGTGATGCCGACCACCGGGATGTCATAGCGCCGACGATACGCCGCTGCCATCGCGCCCAGGGCCAGCAGCGTGTCGTTCACGGCGATACAGGTCAGTGAACCGGGCAGCTGGTGTGCAGCCAGCCAGGACTCCTCGGCCAGAACCGCATCAATGCCCTGGCCGGCCACGACAGCAAGGTAGTCGTGGCCGTCGAAGCGTTCCCCGTGCAAGGGCACGAACAGTTCTCCGGGGCACACCTTGCGCGAGTCGGTTGATATGCCGCAAACCTCGCCTTCGTCGCAACCGATGACCCGTCCGCCGGTAGCGTCAGCTATGTCGTTGATGGTGAACATTCAGCCGTCCAATTCCGCACAGGCCAGGGCCGCCTGTTCACGGTCATCGAAGTGATGCTTGATCTTCCCGATAATCTGGTAATTCTCATGCCCCTTGCCGGCCAGCAGCACTATGTCGCCTGGACGTGCCAGCCTGATCGCCAGACGGATTGCTTCTGCACGGTTTTCCTGCATGACGTAGCCCTTTCCGGAAAAACCGGTTACGAGCTCATGCTGAGCATATTCGCGAATGCCGAGCGGGGCAATGCCGGACCGGACCTGCTCCAGGATGGCGAAGGGCTCCTCGCTGCGTGGATTGTCGGAGGTCGCGATCGCCAGGTCGCTCAGCTCGGCTGCGATCCTGCCCATGATCGGCCGCTTGCCCGGATCGCGGTCGCCACCACAGCCGAACACCGTGATGATGCGCGCGCCGGCCAGTTCATTCAGTGTCGTCAGTACGTTTTCCAGTGCATCGCCGGTATGGGCATAGTCCACCAGCAGTGTGATACCACGAGCGTTATCGACCCGTTCCATGCGACCGGGAACAGTGGCATGTGTCTCTATTCCGGTCTTGATCGCTTCCAGCGGGAGATCGAGTGCAATCCCGGCCGAAACGGCGGCCAGGATATTGGAGAGGTTGAACCTGCCCACCAGACGCGATCTGAAACTGAACGAGCCTTTGGGGGTGATGAGTATTCCGCTGATACCATCAACGGAGAATGATATGTCCGTGGCCCGCACATCGCCCTGGTAGGTGATACCATAGCTAATGACCGGACAGCACGCCTGTTCGGCAATGATGGCGCCGTACGGATCGTCCATATTGATAACGGCCCGACGGAGCGGTTTCGCTGTTGTCGGGCGCAGCAGTTCGGAAAACAGCCTCTGCTTGGACTCCAGGTAACTATCCATGGTTTTGTGGTAATCCAGGTGGTCACGGGTCAGGTTGCTGAAAATGCCCACGTCGAAATGACACCCATCCACCCGTTTCTGTTCCAGGGCGTGAGAGGACACCTCCATGACAAACGATCTGGCACCGCCATCGGCCAATTGCCGGAATGCCGCCTGCAGCTCGGTTGATTCGGGCGTGGTGTGCGAGGCCTCAATCTGCAGAGACCCGAAGCGGTAGCTGATGGTGCCGAGGACCGCAGCAGGGATGCCGGCGGCTGCCAGGATGGCCTCGATCAGGTAGGTCGTTGTGGTCTTGCCATTGGTGCCGGTGATCCCGATCAGCGGCAGCCCGAGTGTCGGGTTGCCGTAAAACCCGGCTGCAATGTGTGCCATAGCCGCCCGCCCATCAGCGACCTTAACCCACGGCACTGCCGCCGGGGCGCTGGCTTCATCTTCCAGCAGCACCGCCGCTGCACCTGACTGGACAGCCGATGTGATGAAGGTATGACCATCAACCGTGGCGCCGCGCAAGGCAAAAAACAGCGTGCCGGGGGTCACGTTGCGGGAGTTGCAGCTGACGGCAGAGATCTGCACCGAATCATCGCCGTGAAGATCGAAGCCTGTTATCGCTGTGAGTAGCTGGGAGAGTTTCATTGCATCTCCGGTCCCCGACACCTGGGAACGAGCAGTAAAGAGTTTCATTGTTGTGCTGTTGCCGGAATACGGGCCACCCTGTTTCCTAGCCTGGCAACATTCCGATTGATTAAGCAGCCGGTGCGAACTTGACCCAGACCTCGTCGCTCGACCTGATCGCGTGTCCTGGAGTCGGGCTTTGCTCAACGGCTCGACCGCTACCCAACAATCTGATGTTGATGTTTCGTTTTTCCATCACCTGCAGTACGCGGCGCATGCTCATACCGCGAAAGTCGGGCATGACGACCGCGCCCTGTGCACTCCCTGCCAGCGGATCGCCCTCCGGTATGGATTCCTGCTGCGCTTGTGGGCTGACAGCCGCCGGTCCTGATTTGGCTTCGGCGGGCTTATGTTGCTTGATCAATGCCGCGTCCGGAGCAACTTTCAGATAGGCCAGGGTGTTGTTGGCAATCGCACGGAAGGCCGGCGCCGCCACAACGCCCCCATATTGGCTGGTTTTGGGTTCATCCACCACCACCAGAATCGTCAGCCTGGGCTTATCGGCCGGGATAAAACCGATAAAAGAAGCCGTTCGTTTTGCGCCGTACCGGTGTGTGACCGGGTCGGCTTTTTGGGCGGTACCGGTCTTGCCGGCAACCTTGAACCCTTCCACAACAGCATTGGTACCGGTGCCACCGCTGGCTGTGACCGTTTCCATCATTCTGGTTACCAGTTGGGCCGTGTCCGGTGAAATAACCCGCTGCACGATCTGTGGTTCGAATTGCTGCACCTCCTGGCCACTGTCGTCCTGGATGCGCTCGACTATATACGGTTTCATCAGGTTACCGCCGTTCGCAACGGCTGAAACCGCTGTTACCAGCTGGATAGCCGACACGGAGACGCCCTGACCGAAGGAGATATTGGCCAGATCAACCCCGTAACAGTGATGCCAATCCCGCAGATAACCCGACGATTCACCCGGCAGGTCAATGCCGGTGCGTTCGCCGAAACCGAAATTTTTGAGATAGCGAAACAGTCGCTCATCACCCAACTTGAAACCGATCTTTGTCGCACCGATATTACTGGAGTATTTAAGTATATCAGATACGGAAAGCCGTCCGTAGCTATGGGTATCGTGGATTGTGCGATCGGCGACTTTATAGCTGCCGTTTTCACAGTTGAAGCTATCCGAAGGTTTTACGATTTTTTCTTCCAGTGCTGCGGCGATCAGGAATATCTTGAAGGTCGAGCCGGGCTCGAAGCTGTCGGCAACGACGCGGTCCCGTAACAGTGCCTGTGGATATTTGGAATATGCATTGGGATTGAAGCTTGGATAATTGGCCAGAGCCAGGATCCTGCCGCTAGCAGGCTCCATTACCAGCGCCATGCCGTTTTTGGCGCCGCTCTCGGTAACCGCTTTAGCCAGCTCTTTTTCCGTGATGTACTGGATGTTTTTATCCAGCGTGAGGATGACCGTCTTGCCGGGCGCGGTGTTCTTGATAACGGTATTTTTTACGGAGATATCGCGCCCCAGGTTGTCGCGTTCCGTCACCAGATATCCGGTGTTGCCAAGGATGGTCGAATCATATTTGAGTTCGATCCCGTCCAGACCGTTGGGATCCTGTCCGGTGAAACCGAGTACGTTCGCTGCTATCTCCATATTGGGATAAAAACGTTTATTCTCTTTGACAAAGCCGACGCCGTGCAATTTCATATTCTTGACGCGCAAGGCAATTTCCGGCGTCAGCCTGCGTTCCAGCCAGACGAAATGTTTGCTGGTGGTGAGCTTTTTGACAAGCTCGCTTTTTGGAAGACCGAATAAAGGCGCCAAAACCGCCGCAGTGCCATCGATATCCTGAATGTGCCGGGGTTCTGCGTAGCAGGAATCCATCTCGACCGAGACCGCCAGAGCGGTGCCGTTGCAGTCCAAAATCGCGCCACGGGCCGGGGTAAGCGGAACTATGCGCTGGTGCTCTTTGTCCGCAAGTTTTACCATCTCTTCATGCTGAAGAATCTGCAGGTAAAACGCCCGCGCGGTCACGCTCAGGAACAATAGGCCAAAGAAGGTCCCGACCATGACGATCCGGACTCGGGCCCATTTTTCCCGGTCGTCCTTCACTTGACGAGGATAATCTGCTGCTCGGTGGGCAGCGCCATGGCAAGCTCGCCCTTGGCGATAGCCTCGATCCGGGCAGGTGTTTTGAAAGTCGCCGCTTCAATTTTGAGACGCTTCTGTTCCTGCTCGCTCTCATTGAGTTGGCGGCTCGCTTCAGAAATCCGCATGTTCAGGTCTACCAGCTTGAAGCGGGACCAGACATGGAAGACCGAAACAAGCGTCAGCAGAATCATAAAGATCATCATGAATTTGAATATATCAAGCCGGTTGGCTGCCAATTCCGAACTGCCAACGTGGCGTGGCGCAACGACCTTTCCGTAATCAACCCTTGCCTGGGCCATACGTCACCTCCCGAACAACATTTTCATTAATGACGCCTATCCTCATCACAGTTTTTCAACCGATCGCAACTTGGCACTGCGCGATCGTGGATTCTCGCCGATCTCCGCATTACCTGCCATGACCGGTCTGCTGGTCAGCACCTTTACCTGTGGCCTGTTCGTGCAGACACAGACCGGTAAATTACGAGGACAGGTACAACCGGTGGTGTATTCCCGGAAGATATGTTTTACAATCCGGTCTTCCAGCGAGTGAAACGATATCACAACGCCACGTCCTCCCGGTTTCAGCCTGTTGATGGCTGCCCTCAGACCTTTTTCCAGATTTTCCAGTTCCCGGTTGACCGCAATTCGAATCGCCTGGAAGGTACGGGTGGCCGGGTGTATGCGTTCGTCCCACTTCGCCTTGGGAACCGCACCCTTGATAATGTCCACCAATTGAAACGTACCTGCAATCGGCGCTTCCAGGCGGGCTTTAACGATAAAGGAGGCTATCCGTTTCGCCCAACGATCTTCGCCATACTCCCAGATGATCCGCTCCAGCTCCTGTTCCGGAAGTTCATTCAGCAATTCGGCGGCTGTCCGGCCCTGACTGGTGTCCATACGCATATCCAACGGCGCGTCATGCTGAAAGCTGAAACCGCGGTTGCCACTGTCAAGCTGATGCGATGAAACCCCGATATCCAGTATGAAACCATCCAGAGCAACAACCCCCAGGCTGTCAAGGTGGCGATCGAGTTCGCCGAAGTTACCGTGCACCAACCGGGCAGAGCTGCCGAACTCTGCCAATCGCTGACCCGTGGCCCGCAGCGCCTCCCGGTCCTGATCGATGCCAACCAGCATGCCGCCGGGGGTGCAGCGCTCCAATATCAAGCGGGCGTGCCCGCCGCCACCCAGGGTGCCATCCAGATAGACCCCACCCGGTCGCGGATCAAGGAATTGTATGACTTCTTCCGGCATGACCGACTGGTGGCGGAAGGTATCCACTCAGATCCCCAGCGCGGCCAATGCTTCGGATTCAACCGGGAAATTCTTCTCGTCCTGGGCATTGACACGGCTATAGGTTTCCTTGCTCCAGATATCGAAGCGCTGTCCCATGCCGACAAACCAGATGTCCCGCTCCAGACCGGCATGGGCTCGCAGCGATGAGGGAACCAACACCCGCCCGAGCTTGTCGGTGATACACTCTTCGGCCGGATTGATGATCTGCCGCTTGATGCTGTTAAGCTGAACCGAGGTAAAACCGCCTTCATTGGCCAGGATTTTTTTCTTTATGTTAAGCCACTCCGACAAGGGGTATACGGAAAGTCCACGCCCGAAGCTGCCGTCTCCCAGGTCCACCGGGGCCGCCTTGGTGATGATGAAACGCTCATCACCCGGCAGACTGACAAGGCTATCCCGGAATTTAGCCGGGATGCAGGTGCGCCCCTTGCCATCGATGGTGCTTGGATTTTCTCCCCCGAACAGGGCGCTTCCGTCGATCATTTGCCACTCTTTTCCACTTTTTTCCACTTTATGGGAAATTTATAGCGCCCGTCAAGGTCAGTGTCAAGACAAAATATGGATTTGCATGGCTTTGATTGCATAAAAAAAACCTCCCCAGTTTCCAGGGGAGGTCATGTCGTACGAGCTGTGTGTACCGCCTATTTTTTGCGCCGGTCCGCCAACGGACGGGGCTTAGGGGACGTTGCTTGCTATCTTGCTATCATTCCGATTTCCACAATCTTTTCCCTTATTGACGTATCACTTTTCATCAACTTATCGCCCCGATGTAAAGCAATGGAAACACCGGCTGATCCGAGTCCTGTTACCGAACCGGCTTCTTTCCCGGTATAGCCGTATTCGCGCACTGCTAGACGACAGAAGATGGCTCTCGCCCTGGCTGAGGCTCTTTCCTTGCCGGGGCGTGTTATCGCATCAGCATCCACTCCGGTAATCTCGCAAACATTTTGAAGAAGGTCGGCAAGGGAAAGTGGCGATCTCTTCTGCTTCCGCATGCTGTCACCATGGGTCAATGTTTCCACAAACCCGCCGCTTCCAAGAATCCGCTCATCGTATGCAGCAATCTCCCTGCTCTCCTCACAACCAATTTGACTTCGCTTAAGTCCACCGCCAATCAGATCTTCCCGTCGGCCCGCAGCAATCCCGTCGGCTACGAACTGCCTATACCCACTCAAGGCATGGGCTTTGTTCTTGCCAAAATGCGCCAACACTTCGTCTCTCTCCTGCCCCGCCATAACCCGATTGCGAAGCAAAACTGCATGACCGCTCCAAGGATAGTGATCAAGACCAGCCATATCCGCCACTAAACCGGCTCGCAGCGGATTAAGGTGAATATAGCGGACAAGTTCGAGAAAGTATGGCTCTTCCTCGCAGAGAATGGACTTGTAGCGGTTCTGGAAAAGATGTCCGGAACGTTGATATTTGCGGTTGAAATAGACTGCATAACCTGTGAGCAGACAACGCATGGTTTCTGAAAGCGAAACAGTGGACGGTTTGAGCAAAAGATGGAAATGATTCGACATCAGCGACCAGGCAAAGCATTTCATGGAACCTTGCGTCAGAAGAGCTGAAAGGCGAGCAATGAAACGCTCCTTGTCAGAGTCATCAGCAAAAATATCACGTCTTTCGATTCCGCGAACAATGACGTGATGCAGGACATAAGGTATGTCGAGACGTGGCTGGCGTGGCATGAATGGAAGTTAGCATGAGTTTGAAAACATGACAATAGCTAATTAGCAAGCAACGTCCCCATAATAACGATTGCGAAGCAAAACTGCATGACCGCTCCAAGGATAGTGATCAAGACCAGCCATATCCGCCACTAAACCGGCTCGCAGCGGATTAAGGTGAATATAGCGGACAAGTTCGAGAAAGTATGGCTCTTCCTCGCAGAGAATGGACTTGTAGCGGTTCTGGAAAAGATGTCCGGAACGTTGATATTTGCGGTTGAAATAGACTGCATAACCTGTGAGCAGACAACGCATGGTTTCTGAAAGCGAAACAGTGGACGGTTTGAGCAAAAGATGGAAATGATTCGACATCAGCGACCAGGCAAAGCATTTCATGGAACCTTGCGTCAGAAGAGCTGAAAGGCGAGCAATGAAACGCTCCTTGTCAGAGTCATCAGCAAAAATATCACGTCTTTCGATTCCGCGAACAATGACGTGATGCAGGACATAAGGTATGTCGAGACGTGGCTGGCGTGGCATGAATGGAAGTTAGCATGAGTTTGAAAACATGACAATAGCTAATTAGCAAGCAACGTCCCCACAATACGTCCCGTAACCTGGCTTGACCACCATCTTGCTGTCTGTAGCCGCCCTGTGCTTGGCCTTGCCCCCTGGGTTCTTGATACCGACAACACGGTAAAACCTTTGTACGGCAAGCAGGAAGGGGCTGAGATAAG